>CAUJIO010000062.1 GCA_963205315.1 Pseudomonadota bacterium
CCGGAATGAGTTTCCGGGCCACGGTGCTGACGCTGTTTCCCGAGATGTTCCCAGGCTCCCTGGGGCTGTCTCTGGCCGGGCGGGCCCTCGAACAGGGCATCTGGTCGCTGGAAGCGCGCGACATCCGGGCTTCTGCCACCGACCGCCACCGGACGGTGGACGATCACCCGGCAGGCGGCGGTGCCGGCATGGTGCTGAAGCCCGACGTTCTGTCGGCGGCTATCGACGCCGTGGATCATCAGGGTCCGCGGCTGCTGATGAGCCCCAGGGGACGAAGGCTCGATCAGGGCTTCGTGCGCCAGCTGGCGGCGGGGCCCGGTTGCCTGATCGTCTGCGGCCGCTTCGAGGGCGTCGACGAGCGGGTGATCGAGAAGCGCAACCTGACCGAGGTTTCGGTCGGCGACTATGTGCTCTCGGGCGGCGAGCCCGCGGCACTGGTTCTGCTCGATGCCGTCGTGCGGCTGCTTCCCGGCGTCATGGGAAGCCATGCGAGCGGCGAGGAAGAGAGTTTCGAGGATGGTCTTCTGGAACATCCTCACTATACCAAGCCCAACCTCTGGGAGGGTGCTGAAATTCCGGGCGTTCTGCTCTCCGGCGACCACAAGGCGATAGCCCGGTGGAAACGCCAGCGGCGCGAGGAACTGACAAGGTTAAGACGGCCCGATCTCTGGGAGGCCCATGAAAAGGCCAAGGAAACGGGAAAGATTTGATTTTGGACCCGGTTGGGGGTATAGGCCCGCAACCCTTTAAGGAAGTTAGTCATGGATATCATCGCTCAGCTTGAGAAAGAGCAGGCCGCAACCGTCGCCGCCCAGCGCGCCGTGCCGGAATTCGCTCCCGGTGACACGGTCATCGTCAACGTCAAGGTCAAGGAAGGCGACCGCACCCGCGTTCAGGCCTATGAGGGCGTCTGCATCGCCCGTTCGGGTGGTGGCCTCAACGAGAACTTCACGGTTCGCAAGATGTCTTACGGCGAAGGCGTGGAGCGCGTGTTCCCGGTCTATTCGCCGATGATCGACTCGATCAAGGTGGTGCGCCGCGGTGCCGTCCGCCGCGCCAAGCTCTATTACCTGCGTGGCCGTACTGGCAAGTCGGCGCGTATCGCCGAGAAGCAGCGCGCCCTGGTCCCGGGTGCGGCAGCGGCCAAGACCGAAGGCTGATCTTTCAGTCCACGGATGAATTTCGAGGGGCCGGTGCAAACCGGCCCTTTTGCTTTTGGGAGACGCGTCATGACCGATCACTTCGCCATCAACCGCGCCAACTGGAACGACCGCGCCGCCATCCACATCAAGGACGAGGCCGGCGGTTACCGCGTGCAGGCCTTCCTCGATGGCGCCGACAACCTGCATGACGTCGAGCACGAAGAACTGGGTGACGTAACGGGCTTGCGCATCGCTCATCTGCAATGCCATTTCGGCATCGACACGCTGTGCCTTGCGCGCCGCGGCGCATCTTGCGTGGGCCTCGACTTCTCGCCCGTGGCAATTGCGGCGGCCCGCGATCTGCAACAGAAAACAGGTCTTGATGCCAGATTCGTCGAAGGCAATGTCTATGACGCGCGCAAGCTGATCGATGGCCATTTCGACATGGTCTACGCCACATGGGGCACCATCGGCTGGCTGCCGGATATCTTCGGCTGGGCGAAGGTCGTGTCATCGCTGCTGAAACCCGGCGGCAGGCTCTATCTGCTGGAAGGCCACCCATCCGCCATGGTGCTGGACGAACGCACGCCGGAGCTGCGGCCGGGCTACGACTGGCGCACGCCGCTCGATCAGCCGATCATCATGAACGACGAGACCACCTATACCGGCGACACCACGAAGGTTGAACACGCGACGACGCATGAGTGGCTGCACCCGCTGAGCGATGTTATCAATGCCCTGATCGGCGCAGGCCTGTCGATCGAGGCCCTGAACGAGCATGAGCGGCTAGCGTGGAAATTCGCGCCGATCATGGTGCCCGTCGACGGACGCCGCCGCATGTGGGTCTTGCCGGAGGGATTTCCGAAATTGCCGCTGGCCTATTCGATCTGGGCGCGGAAGAAATAACCGCTGCTGTCCTCGCCCCGCGATAGTGGGGAGAGGAAGGGGACCCAAACATCGTTTGGGGGAGGAGAGGGGCTATCGGACTCTACGAAGAGTAGTCCATTAGCCCCTCTCCTATCCCACCGCTTACACGGTGGGCCCCTTTCCTCCCCCCGTTATCACGGTGGGAGAACAGTTATTCCTCCGTCAACTGACGATTCCGCACCACCGTCACCGAACACGGTGCCTCTGCCGCGACCTTGCCCGACACGCTGCCGAGAATCTTGCGCATCGTGGAATTCTCACGTGCACCCATCAGGATGTGATCGACATTGTTCTGCCGCGCATAGTCGAGAATCGTCTCGGCCGGATCGATGGCCTCGAGCACATGGAAGGTGATGCGCCCCTGCTCCAGCTTCAGTCCTTGCGCCCAATCCTTGAGGCCCACCAGCCGTTGCACATGCTTGTTGTTGCCCTCCTCATCGAGGCTTGAGTCCATGGCGATACGGTTGAGCTTCTGCACGTTGAGACAGGCAAGCCGCGCCTGCGGCGAACGTTCCAGAATGCGCGATGCCGTGCGCCTGAGCTTGTCGGAGAGTTCCGGCGTCAGGTCATCAAGATTGAGCGCTACCGCCACGATGGGCGCATCGGATAATTCGGCTTCATCCGCCTGCGGCTTGTCGATGAGGCTCGAAGGTGGCTCTCCCTTGCGCTTCAGCACCGCGAAGAAGCCATCTTGCGTGAGCTTCCCGGCCCGCGCCGTAAGTGTCACCTGATCGGGGTTTCGCAGGTCATGTGCGAGTTGCGCGGCGCTCGGATGCCGCCTGCCAGCGCGGACCTCCAGGCAGCGCAGCACGATCTCCTGGAACCACGGCGGGATATCCGGCTGCAGCTTGCGCGGCGGCACCGGATCCTGCCACAGGCGCTGCTTGAGGCCCTTCAGCTTCTGCGGATCGCCGAACGGCCGCGTGCCGGTGGCAAAGAAATACATGAGGCAGCCAAGCGCAAAGAGATCGCTGCGATAATCGTTGCGCACCCCCATCACCTGTTCCGGTGCCATGTAGGGCGCCGTGCCGTAAGGCAGGCGGAACTCCTCCTGCATCAGATCAGGCAGGTCGCGGTGATGCGCCAGGCCGAAATCGATCAGGACGGCATCGCCATTTGGGCGGAACATGATGTTCGATGGCTTGAGATCGAGATGCACGACACCCTGCGCATGCAGTGCTGCCAGCGCATCGGCGATTTTCGCCCCCAACCGCGCCACCGTCTCCGCCGGCAGCGGCAGCGCATCGAGCTGCGGCAGCAGCGTTTCACCATCGAGCCGCTCCATGACGATATAGGGCTGCGTGGCGAAATCGCCATTGGCGATGTGACGCGGAACGTGCGGGCCTTTCAGCCGCGGCATGATCATCTGTTCCATCTCGAAGGATACGATGGCGGCAGGATCCTCACCCTCATGCAGCACCGGAATCTTCATCAGCATCTGCGTTGCATCGCCGGGCCTGGACACTTGCCAGAGATGCGCCATGCCACCGCGATGCACGAGATCGCCGATGATAAAGCCATCGAGGGTTGAGCCGCTTTCGAGTCGTGTCTTCGCCATGTCCTGTCTTCGTTCTGTTTTAGTGTCCGGTGAGAAGCCGCACCGCCAGCCGTTCCGGCAGGCCGGCCGCTCGCACGCGTTCGGCCGCCGCTTCGGCATCGTAAGGTGCGCGCTTGAACGTGATCTCGCGTGCCGCCGTATCGAGCACGGCGAAACCTGCCGACGGATTGCCATCACGCGGTTGGCCAACGGCGCCGATGACCGCAAGCCAGCGCCGCTGCGGCGCCAGAGGAATGGCAATGTCCATGGACGGCTGGTGGTGGATCACCTTCGCCGTCGCCGTGTAGCAATAGAGCTGCGGCTGGTGAACGTGGCCACAGACGGTCAGCTGTGCATCTGTGGCAGCCAGCGACGCATGGGCACTGGCCGTGTCGGTGACATAGTTCCACCGCCCCGGAGCCGATGCATCGGCATGAACAAACAGCATGTCATCCCTGCGGTGCGTCAGCGGCAGCTGGCTGAGGAACTGCCTTGAAGCATCGCTGAGCCGCGGCCGTGTCCAGTTGATGGCCGCAAGCGCCACATCGTTCATGTTCGCCGTGGGCCTGCCAATGGCCTCGTCGTGGTTGCCCATCAGCACCAAGGCACCACTTGCAGCCAGCACCATCATCCGCTGCACCACGGCTTCGGGGTCAGGTCCGTAGCCGACGAGATCGCCGAGCACGATCAACTGCTCGACCCTCAGCGCGCCGCACCGCGCCAGCACGGCCTCGAGTGCCAGCTGGTTGGCATGGATGTCGCTGATCAGTCCGAGACGCATGAGAATGCTCCGCTGCCTGTTCACGTCATGCCGTCTCCGGTCATGATCGCGCCTTGCCCTGAATCAATCTTCTCAAAACAAAACCGGCCGCATGGAAGGTTCCACGCGGCCGGCAATCGCATCAGGCGAACCTGATTACTTGTGGATGTCGGTGCCGCGCGTTTCCTTGACGAACAGCAAACCGATCACCAGCGTCATGGCCGCGATGACGATCGGGTACCAGAGACCCGAGTAGATGTCGCCGGTGGCCGCGACGATGGCGAAGGCGGTTGTCGGCAGGAAGCCGCCGAACCAGCCGTTGCCGATGTGGTAAGGCAACGACATGGACGAGTAGCGGATGCGGGTCGGGAACAGTTCAACCAGCATGGCGGCGATCGGGCCGTAGACCATGGTGACGTAGAGCACCAGGATGAACAGCAGGAAGATCACCATCGGATGGTTGACGCCAGCCGGATCGGCCTTGGCCGGATAGCCTGCCGCCTTGAGCGCGCCCGACAGATTGCCTGCGGATGCATCGCTCGTCGCCGCACCATAGCCACCCGTCTTCAGAGCGCCGTCGATGATCGTGCCGAGTTCGGCAGTCTTGTCGGCGGCGTTCTTGTAGGCGTCGCCGGCCATGCCCTTGGCGATCAGTGCACTGAGCGTCTTGGCCTTGGCGGCGTCCTCGTTCGGACGCGCGTCCTTGAGGCCGATGGAAGTCAGGTATTCAGCAATCGCCGTGTCGGCGGTTGCGGCGGCAGCAACGATGCCAGCCTCGCCGGCGGCCTTGAGCGTAGCGGCGAGTTCCTCGGCCTTGGCCTTGGTCTCTTCCGCGATCTTCGAGGCGGCGTAGGTCGGAACAACCGCATCGCCGATCTTGATGCTGGCGACGCCCGCGGCCCCAGCTTCGTTCTTGTAGGGAATGCCGGCCTTCACCAGCGCCGCCTTGGCGACGTCGCAAGGTGACGTGAACTTCGACGTTCCCACCGGGTTGAACTGGAACGAGCACTCCTTGGGATCGGCCGTGACGATGACTGGTGCCGCCTTCTGTGCTGCGAACAGCGCCGGGTTGGCATACTCGGTGATCGACTTGAAGATCGGGAAATAGGTCGCGATCGCCAGGAAACAACCGAGCATGATGATCGGCTTGCGGCCGATCTTGTCCGAAAGCCAGCCGAACAGGACGAAGAACGGCGTGCCGATAGCGAGCGACGCGGCGATCATCAGGTTGGCGTCGACCGGATCGACCTTGAGCGTCTGGGTGAGGAAGAACAGTGCATAGAACTGGCCGGTGTACCACACCACGGCCTGACCGGCGGTGAGGCCGAGCAAGGCGAGGATGACGATCTTGAGGTTCGACCAGTTGGCGAAGCTTTCGGTCAGCGGCGCCTTGGACTGCTTGCCCTCTTCCTTCATCTTTTGATAGACCGGCGACTCGTTCAGTGCGAGGCGGATCCACACCGAGATGGCGAGCAGGATGGCCGAGAGCAGGAACGGAATGCGCCAGCCCCAATCGTCAAACTGCGTCGGAGCACCCGGCGCATCCGAGATCGGCGCCGACAGCCAGGTGCGGCAGGCCAGAATGACCAGCAGCGACAGGAACAGTCCCAGCGTCGCGGTCGTCTGAATCCAGGAGGTGTAGAGGCCGCGCTTGTTGTCGGGCGCATGCTCGGCGACGTAGGTCGCAGCACCACCATATTCACCGCCCAGCGCCAGGCCCTGAAGCACGCGCAAGCTGACGAGGATGATGGGGGCGGCCATGCCGATGGTCGCATAGTTGGGCAGAAGGCCGACACCGAAGGTCGAGATACCCATGATCAGGATGGTGATGAGGAACGTGTACTTGCGGCCGACCATGTCGCCGAGGCGGCCGAACACCAGCGCGCCGAAGGGGCGCACGATGAACCCGGCGGCGAAGGCGGCGAGCGCGAAGATGAAGCCTGCCGTCTCGTTCACGCCCGAGAAGAACTGCTTGGCGATGATCGCCGCGAGCGAGCCGTAAAGATAGAAATCATACCATTCGAAGACGGTGCCGAGCGACGAGGCAAAGACGACCATGGTCTTTCCCTGGTCGAGATCGCCCGCGCGAACTGTTGCTGCGTTTGCCATTGAACTCCCCTAAGCTGCTGCAGGCCGCTGCCGGTCCTGCCGATGGTTGCGCGGATCGGGCAACCCTCCCATGGCTGTTCCCGTCCTCGGGGATACTCATATCGAAAACGCGCCGGCGATTTTATTGGACTTTCGCAGGGAGTCCGCAGGAATCTATTCGCACTTGCGGTAGAACCTTGATTTGACGTTACAATCCACACTCTTCGCGGCGGTCATGTTCCACTTGCAAGGTGCCGGATGATCACCTATACACCCGCCACCAATCATGTGCCCGGGTAGCTCAGTTGGTAGAGCAGCGGATTGAAAATCCGCGTGTCACTGGTTCGATTCCGGTCCCGGGCACCATCGTTTCCCATAGCGGAATCCTTCAATCACTTCGCGTTCGATTTTGTACCACCTTGGGTAATCGGCCCGGAAGGTGGGACACTTTCGTTTTCGGGCTGTTCCGGCACGGGCTTGTGCATTGCAACCGCCGCAAGCCGTCTATTGTTGGCCGCAATGGCTCGCTTCGCCTATGGAAGTTCCGCAAACTGAAATCGGAGCGTATGTCGTGGGCATCCGCTCGATTGGATCACGAAAAGTATACTATCCATACTTTGATTCCCGGCTAACCATTCGTCACGATTGGCCGTCGCCGCGCGACCATTCCCGTCGTTACTTGTATTCCACTTTGATCAAAGGATCGAAGAAGTAGGCCCCCGTGGCTACAGCGCCGCCTATCATGCTCCGAACCTGGACCTTAACCGTCTTCGCACCTGGCGTCACATTTGGGAAGATGAACTGGTGCGTTCCCGACTCGACATGTCCCGGTGGAGTGTTCTGCTTGAAAACAACTTCCGGCGGAAAAGCTACAAGCGACGGGTTCATGACAACGCGAATGTTTTCCGTCGTGTCATCTCCGATGACTGATCCCATTGCCGATACCGTCACGATGACGCAGGACGATGTGGTTCCACCGACTTCTATGCTTATTGAGCCGTCTGGAACATCAGCGAACGTGGCAGAATTCGGGAAGAATTGGCTTCCGGCATATGTCTTGCTGGCCTTGACCTTCGTCTTGGAGAGGCCATTGCAATTGGCCGTAGTCATCGGATTGGTAGTCATGGCATTGTACGGCCTTTGGGTCGTAGACTGCGCTGCGGCAGCCGAGGTTAATCCAGCAAGAGCAATCGTCACGATCGCGGACAATGTATAAGCGGTCGAGGTTATAAGCATTTCATTCCTCCCATTTCCGAAATGACGCCTTCATGGCGGGAGAAGAAGGCAAGCTATTTGAGGCCCGACGCCAAGATCTGCAGCGTCAGCGGCTCGTATTCACAATCATACACGCCCCTGCACCTGAAGGATGACGAGGGACGCCGCGTCTACCGCGATGAACAAGGGAGCGTGTAAAAGACGAAGAAACTCCCCGCGCTGTTTCTTGAGTGCCTCCGAAAGCAAATGTCCGCAATGATTTGGATCAAGTCCGGCGGCGCGAATGCAATCGCTTTGGTGGTGAGCAGGAGGCAGATGGTTTTCTGCCCTTTTGGGATTCAGGAGATTGCCTTCAAATGGCTATACGGTTGAACAAAGAGAGAGACTGTAGAGCGCCCCTGCCGGTCCAAGCGATTTAAGATCTATGGTCAATGAAATTAGTTATAAGTCTACGAACTCCTGATCGCCGGGCCTAACGAGCCGAGAACGCTTACCAGCCGCTAAAGGGAGACTGCCAAATGGACATTCGATCAACTCTGAAGGAACTCTGTGCCGCTTTCAACGCGCACGACCTGGATCGCATCATGAATTTCTTCGCGGAAGATTGTGTCTTGGAAATGCCAAAAGGCGACAGGCCCTGGGGAACCCGTGCGGAAGGAAAGGCGAACGTCAGAAGGGCGTTGGCGACACGGTTCGAGGGCTTGCCGGATGTCCACTATGGGTTCGACGAGCATTTTGTGGATGAGGCCGCACAAACCGGAATATCAAAATGGACTCTGACTGGAACCACCCGCGAGGGGATCAGCAAAGAAGTTCGTGGCTGTGACTTCTACACTTTTCATGATGGCAAGGTGACTCGAAAAGACTCGTATTGGAAGATTGTAGAGTAGGACGCATCGTATTTCTGGAAGTCAGCCAAGCTTCTGTCGCAATCGCGTCAAAATAGCATCCGAGAGCCGGTTGTCGGGCATATGAAATGCCAGCGATGCCCCAAACGGCTACAGGAAGGATACAAGCCGGAACCTCTTGTCCGTCGGCCGAGCATCGTCACTGAGGTCGGGGCAGGCAACATCAAGAAATGCTATGGCTAGGCTGCCCCTTGGTTCCATCGTGGTACCCTATGCAACAAGGCCTTATAGGATGATTGTCATCGTACAATTGATGTTCGCGGAGCTCATCAGTTCAAGTCAGAGGTGACTGCCACCGGATTGCTCACCTGCTTCAATCCCTCGTAGTCCAGTCTGGCAGCCAACCGCCGTGAGCGGCCAAGAGTGCGTCGACAAGGTCCCAGATCTGCTGCAGGTCCAGTTCTGCCGCCGTGTGGGGATCCATCATTGCAGCGTGGAAGATGTGCTCGCGGTTTTCCGTGATCAGGGCCTGAACGGTCAGCTCCTGTACGTTGATGTTGGTCCGGATCAGCGCGGTGAGCTGCGGCGGAAGGGCACCGATGAACGTAGGCTGGATGCCCCGGTCGTCAACCAGGCACGGCACCTCGGCGGCACAGGCCAGAGGCAGTGATGTGATGCAGCCGTTATTCCGCACATTGCCATAGATGACGGACGGTTCACCGGTCCAGACCGAGTTGACGATGGTCGAAGCATATTCATGGGATGCCTTGACCTCGATCGTGTCGGCCTGCCGATACGCCGCCGCCTCGTCCTTCCAGCGCGCCGCCTGTTCAATGCAGCGCTTGGGATATTCATCGAGCGGAATACCGAATTGTTCGATGAGGTCGGGCCGCTTCTCCTTGATGAAGTAGGGTGTGTACTCGGCAAAATGTTCGGAGCTTTCCGTCACGAAGTAACCGAGCCGCTTCAGCATTTCATAGCGCACCTTGTTGGGGCAGCGCGGGTTCCACGTCGATGGCTTGGGAAAGCGACCTTCCGCATATCCTTTCTGCAAGGCCGGATAGAGGTCGATATGGGTGCCGTCCTTCTGGCGGTGCTCGAACTGGAGGTAGAATGCCATGTGGTTGATGCCGGCGGCACGGTAGCGGATCTCCCGCACCGGGATATCGAGGTCGTGCGCAAGCTCCGCCGCCGTTCCCTGCACCGAGTGGCACAGGCCCACCTGTCTGATCTGCGGATATTTCTCGGCAATGGCCCAGGTGTTGATGGCCATTGGATTCACATATTGCAGCAGAATGGCATTGGGGCACACCTGCAGCATGTCCTCGCAGATTTTCCAGAGATGCGGCACAGTGCGAAGCCCCCGCATGATGCCGCCGACGCCCAGCGTATCGGCAATCGTATGACGAAGTCCGTATTTCTTCGGTATTTCGAAATCGATCACGGTGGACGGCTTATATCCGCCGATCTGGAAGGCCACGATGACGAAATCCGCACCGGTAAGTGCCTGACGCTGATTCTCGAAGGTCTGTAGCTGCGCGTTGACGCCCAATGTCTTGATCAGCTTCGAGGCGACGAGTTCCGATTCCGCCAGGCGTTCACTGTCAATATCCATGAGTGCAATCGTAGCGCCGCTGATGGCGGGGCGTTGCAGGATGTCGCCGATGATGTTCTTCATGAACACCGTGGAACCTGCGCCGATGAACGCGATGCGGGGAGAAGTAGCCATGACCGTGATGCCTGTGCGGGAAAGGGACAACAGCGATCACAATCGGCATTAGGACGATGGAAAACAATGACCGAAGCCGGGAAATGCTTCCGGCTTTCTAAGGTGTGTCAGGCCACCCTGGTGATGCGGCTGTAGGTGTGCCGGAAAGCTGCGGGGCTGGTCTTGAAGCGCTGCTCGAAGGCTGTGTAGAAACTTGATAGTGATCCAAAGCCGCAATCAAACGCTATGGCAGCGACGGACAGATCCGAGGCAATCAGCATCGACTGGGCCATGTCGAGCCTCTGGCGCGTGATGGATTGCTTGATGGTGAGGCCGACGGCGCGCTTGAACAGCGTCATCGCGTAGTTGGGATGTAGTCCGGCGGCTTTCGCAACTTGCTCGGCCGAAATATTCTCAAGCGCGTGCTCGCCGATGAACTGCGCCATCTTTTCCACTTTCAGCGCGCGGTCGTGATCGTGGCCGATAGGCGCCTCGCGTTGTGCCACCGGCGAGGTTTCACGCAGGTCATGCCAACCCTCGCGGTCAAGCCGGCGGATGCGGGCAGTGAGTTCGTCCTTGACGATCTGTTCCAGTTGCGAGTCGCCTTCGAGAAGGTCTTCCCGCCAGCGCATGAACATGTCCTTGTCGTAAGACTTGATATCGAGCGCCTCGATCACTGCACCGCGGAAGATCGCGGCCCGCAACTCGCTCAGCGTTGGCAGTTCCAGGAACACCGCCATCGGCACATAGAGAACGACGAAGGTCGTGTCCGCGTCGCATTCCGTCACCTGATGTGGAATCATGCCCCAGAACAGCGCCAGACGCCCGGCAGACAGCGTCAGCACGCGGCCGTCGAACCAGTATGTCATGCTGCCGCTTAGCACGAAATTCAGCTCTACCTGGCTGTGCATGTGGGGTCCCGGCATGGGCTGCACTTTGAGATAATTGCCTGCGCAAAACCGGTGGTCGCCAAAGACCACGACGGGATAACCACGGTCCATCCCCGGATGCGCGGGTACGCTTTCATCCTTGTAACCGGGCGGGGTCTTGGTCACGTTTGCCATCTTGCTTAGGAATCCGGAAGTTGGCGACTGAATAGCGGTAGAGACTTGTCGAAAAACCCTGAAAGGTCAAGCTCACGTGTGAGACAAACAAGAACAGCCACATGACATGTTTCCGCTGCCATGGTGGCGGCGAACCAGGGAGGACCACCAATGACATTGTTGAAAAGCCTGTTTGGGCTTGGATTGGCGTTTGCATTTTCGGCTTCGACGGCGCTTGCCGGCGAGCTGGTCATCAACTCGGACCATTCCGACCCCGCACCCAAAAAGGCGATGGAAGACCTGATCAAGGACTTCGAGGCGAAGAACCCCGACATCAAGGTGAAGTGGAACAACTTCGACCATGAAGGCTACAAGTCGGCCATCCGCAACTTCCTCACGGCCGACGCGCCTGACGTTGCGGCCTGGTATGCCGGAAACCGCATGGCGCCCTTCGTCAAGGCCGGACTGTTCGAGCCCGTTGACGATGTGTGGCAGGCCAGTGGCTTCAACGATCAATTGAAATCCGCCGCCGCATCGATGACGATCGACGGCAAGAAGTGGGGCGTGCCCTATACCTATTACCAGTGGGGCATCTACTACAACAAGGAAGCCTACAAGAAGGCCGGTGCGGAAGTTCCGAAGACCTGGGCCGAATTCGTTTCGAACTGCGAAAAGTTCAAGACCGCCGGCATCGACTGCCTGACCACCGGCACCAAGGCCCTGTGGCCCGGCGCCGGCATCTTCGACTACATGAACCTGCGCGTGAACGGTTACGAATTCCACATGGATCTGGCCAACGGCAAGGTTCCGTGGACCGACCCCAAGGTGAAGGCAACCTTCGCCGAATGGGCGAAGATCGTGCCCTACACAACGGCGAACCACGCCGCCATCGATTGGCAGGATGCCGCTGCGCTTCTCAGCCAGGGCAAGGCCGCCAACTACGTCATGGGCAACTTTGCGGTTGCCACCTTCAAGGATGGCGGCATGACCAACGACACGCTGGGCTTCATGGTTTTCCCGGAAATCACCCCGGGAATTCCGCGCGCCGAGGAAGCACCGACCGACACGTTCCATATTCCGGCCGCCGCCAAGAACAAGGAAGATGCCAAGAAGTTTCTGGCCTATCTCGGGTCTGCCGAAGCGCAGACCAAGATGAACGCAACGCTTGGGCAATTGCCGACCAACAACACGTCGACCGTTGGCGACGACCCCTTCATCAAGGCCGGTTTCGAGAGTCTGTCTGGCGCCTACGCACTCGCCCAGTTCTTTGACCGCGATGCGCCAGCCGACATGGCAAAGGCCGGCATGGAAGGTTTCCAGGAGTTCATGGTGAAGCCAGACAAGGTCGACGCCATCCTCGAGCGCCTCGAGAAGGTACGCCAGAAGGTCTACAAGTAAGTCACGAGCGGCCGGGTTTCGTCACGGGCCCGGCCGCTCTCTTTGACTGACGGAATGTCCGCCCGGCGGTGAGATTCACCAGTCCGGGGAAACCTGATCAATTCGGCTGCCGGGGCGGTGGCACCACCCGGCTCAGACAGGACGCTCGACATGGCAGGCCTCAGGCGGAAACGCTGGAACCAACGCACCTATGCCCCGTGGCTGTTCTTGGCTCCCGGCATGCTGATGTTTTCCATCTATGTCGTCTTTCCCATTTTCCAGTCGATCTGGATCAGCTTCTATGACTGGGATGGGCTCGGCCCCAAGACATGGGTTGGCCTCGACAACTACGCCAATCTGCTCGACGATGAGTCCTTCTACACTTCGCTGCAGAACAATTTGATCTGGCTTCTGCTATATCTTCTCGCCATTCCGGCCGGGCTTGCGGTTGCGCTGTTCCTCAATCAGTCGGTTACCGGAATTCGCCTCTACAAGTCGCTGTTCTTTTTTCCCTTCGTCATCAGCCAGGTCGTGGTTGGCCTCATCTTCTCGTGGTTCTATGCGCCAGACTTCGGGCTGTTGCCGAAGATCATCGGCTTCCTCACGGGCTCTGAGATTGCGGTGCTGGCGGACGAGCGCTACGCGACCTACGGCGTCATCGCGGCGGGCCTCTGGCCACAGATCGCCTATTGCATGATCCTGTACCTGACGGGCCTCAACAACATCAATCCGGAACAGGTGGAGGCCGCCCGCATGGACAATGCAAAGGGCTGGTCGATGCTCTGGCACATCATCATTCCGCAATTGCGCCCGGCAACCTTCATTGCCATGGTCGTGACGGTGATTGGGGCGCTTCGTTCTTTCGATCTTATCTCGATTATGACGGTTGGTGGCCCCTACGGTTCGACGCGCGTGCTCTCCTACTTCATGTATGAGCAGGCGCTCTCGGAGTATGGCGTCGCCATGGGCTATGGCGCGGCGATAGCCGTTGTGCTCTTCGCCATCATGCTCGTCTTCATCTCCATCTTCATCGTCCGCATGCTGCAACAGGAAAGGAACGGCTGATGTTCCCAACCCCCATTGCAAGAACAGCCCCGTGGGTGCAGCGCATCTACAAATGGCTTCTACCTGTGGCGCTGGTGCTATGGCTCCTGCCCCTCATCGGCATTGCAGTCACCTCGATCAGGCCGTCGTCAGATCTTGCGGCCGGCAACTATTTTGGCTGGCCATCCGGCTTCAATTTCATCGAGAACTATTCCACCGTCTTCGAGAACAGCAACATCGGCTGGTATATCCTGAACTCATTCAAGGTTACCATCCCGACAGTCGTCGGCGCTGTGGGCCTGTCCTGCCTGACCGGCTATGCGCTTGCCGTCTACAAGTTCCGCTCGAACCTCATTGTGTTCTTCATGTTCGTGGCCGGCAATTTCGTGCCGTTCCAGATTCTCGCCATCCCCGTGCGTAACCTCACACTCAGCCTCGGCATGTACAACACGACGACGGGCCTGGTGATGTTCCACGTCGCGTTCCAGACGGGGTTCTGCACGCTGTTCATGCGCAACTTCATCAAGGGTCTTCCCTTCGCGCTGATCGAATCGGCGAGAGTCGAAGGTGTGAGTGAATGGAAGATCTTCTGGCATATCGTCATGCCGCTGATGCGTCCCGCCATCGCAGCCTTGTCGGTGCTGATCTTCACCTTCATCTGGAATGACTATTTCTGGGCAACGGTGATGGCGCAGTCTGCCGACGTGCGGCCAGTGACGGCGGGAATGAACGAGCTGAAAGGGCAGTGGAAGGTGGCCTGGGAGCTGATTGCAGCGGCTTCAATCATCGCGGCGCTTCCGCCCGTCGCCATGTTCTTCCTGATGCAGAAACACTTCATTGCCGGCCTCACGCTTGGCGCCACAAAGGGCTAGATCATGGCAACCGTCACACTCCGCAACGCCCGGAAATCCTTCGGCAGTGTCAACATCATCAAGGGCGTGGACCTCGACATCGCCGATGGCGAGTTCTGCGTTTTCGTCGGGCCGTCGGGTTGCGGCAAGTCCACGCTCTTGCGCATGATAGCCGGGCTCGAAGACATCACATCCGGCTCGCTCCAGATCGGCGGGCGCGAGATGGCGGATGTGGAGCCGGCAGACCGCGGCGTTGCCATGGTCTTTCAATCCTACGCCCTCTATCCACACATGACGGTGCGCGAGAACGTGGGATTCGGCCTGAAGATGACCGGACACAGCAAGGCTGATATCGAGAAGCGCACCGAACGCGCCGCCAGCATGCTGCAGCTTGGGCCGCTGATGGACAGGAAACCCTCACAGCTTTCTGGCGGCCAGCGCCAGCGTGTCGCCATCGGCCGCGCCATCGTACGCGAGCCCGACGTGTTCCTGTTCGACGAGCCGCTTTCAAATCTTGACGCGGCACTCCGCGTGCAAATGCGGATCGAGATCGGCAAGCTGCACAATGATCTGAAATCGACGATGATTTATGTAACCCATGACCAGGTTGAGGCCATGACCATGGCCGACAAGATCGTGGTGCTGCATGGCGGCATCATCGAGCAGGTGGGCTCACCACTCGAACTCTATCATCGTCCCCGGAACATGTTCGTTGCGGGCTTCATCGGTTCGCCGAAGATGAATTTCATTCCCGTGACAGTTCAAGCAGCCAGGGACGGCAACGTGATGCTCTCCCTGCCGGGCGATGGCAGGATGACAATTCCGATGAAGGGCGACCTGCCAGCCGCCGGAACCCGCCTGACGCTCGGCTGCCGCCCCGAGCATGTGGCGATCGGCAAGGAGGCGGCAGCTTCCGGAGCGCTTCAAGGCACCATCCGCGTGGCGGAATATCTGGGATCTGAAACGATGTTCTACGCTTCGCTTGCGGATGGCACCGAAATCGCCGTGAAGGGTGACGGGCTGGCGGCGCAGAAATCCGGCGACATCCTGCCGCTGAGCCTTCCGGCCGCCGCCTGCCATCTCTTCGATGCGCAGTCGAACGCAATCCTGAACGGCGACCTGACCCGCTGATGCTCGGCGTTTGCTATTACCCGGAGCATTGGCCCGAGGACTGGTGGGCACAGGATGCGCGCCGCATGCGGGAGGCCGGAATTTCCTATGTCCGCATCGGCGAGTTCGCATGGTCGCGCTACGAACCCCGTCGCGGAGAGTTTGACTGGGGCTGGCTGGACCGTGCCATCGACGTGCTGGGTGCCGCTGGCCTGAAAGTCGTGCTCGGCACACCCACATGCACGCCGCCCAAATGGGTCGTCGACGATAACCCGGACATGATCCCGTACGACGAGCAGGGCCGCCCACGCGGCTTCGGTTCACGGCGGCACTACACATTCTCTTCGGAGAACTATTGGCGGGAGAGCCGCCGCATCGTTGAAATTCTTTGCCAGCGCTATGGCGCCCATCCGCATGTGGTGGGCTGGCAGACCGACAATGAATATGGCTGCCATGACACGATCCTGTCGTGGGGACTGACCGACCTCAAGGCCTTCCGGCGCTGGCTGAGGACCCGCTATCAATCGCCAAATGAACTCAATGCTGCCTGGGGCAATGCCTTCTGGTCCATGGATGTTCAGGACTTCGAGCAGGTGAGCCTGCCGAACCTTGCGGTCACTGAAACCAACCCGGCGGCGAAGCTCGATTTCTGGCGCTTCCACTCGGAGCAAGTGGCCACCTATAATAGGATGCAATGCGAGATCATCCGTGCGCATTCGCCGGGCCGCTGGATCACCCACAACATGATGGGCTTCTTCAATGATTTCGATCATTGGGCGGTGGGAGACGACATCGACTTCGCATCATGGGATTCTTATCCGGTTGGCTTCACCGAGCGTTTTCCCTTCAGCGAGGATGACCACGTACGCTGGGCCGAAACAGGCCACCCAGATATCGCACCCTTTTTCAATGATCTGTATCGCTGCATCGGCCGTGGCCGCTACTGGGTGATGGAACTGCAACCCGGGCCAGTGAATTGGGCGGCGTGGAACCCCGTTCCAAAACCCGGCATGATCCGCATCTTCACCTGGGAGGCGCTCGCCCATGGCGCGGATGTAGTGAGCTATTTCCGCTGGCGGCAGGCCGTATCTGGCCAGGAGCAGATGCACGCAGGTCTGAATTTGCCTGGCCTTCACGAATGGTCGCAAGGCGGGCGCGAGGCGCTGCAGGTGGGGCAGGAACTGCAAAAGCTGGGGCCACTCCCTCCGTCGGCCAGAGCCCCTGTCGCCATCGTCTATGACTACGAAGCTTCGTGGATCACCCGCATCCAGCCGCAAGGCAAGGACTTCGATTTTCCCGAACTGATGTTCCGCTGGTACGAGACGGTGCGGCGGCTAGGGCTCGACGTTGATTTCGTCCGGCCCGGGGCTGATCTGAGAGGCTACAAGCTGGTGCTGGTGCCAACGATGCCGCATGTCTCGGATGCGGCCGAGCGTGCGTTTTCACAAGCGGATGGACTCGTTCTTTATGGTCCACGGACAGGCTCGAAAACCCGGCACCACGCCATTCCGCCCAACCTTCCACCCGGACCGCTTGCGAGGCTGTTGAAAGCCCGCGTGCTTGAAGTGTCATCCATGCGGCCAGGTCTCTCCTGCGCTGTGGATGGAGAGGTAGAGGGTGCTGCGATCCGCTGGCGGGAATCGCTCGACGTGAATGATGCTCACGTCTTGGCCCGTTTCAGCGATGGCAAGTCCGCACTGGTTGCCGCTGGCCGGCATCATTATCTTGCATGTTGGCCGGACGCGGATTTGCTCGCATCCGTTATCAAGCTGATGACAACCAAGGCTGGCCTTCCAACCGTGGAACTGCCGGAAGGCATCCGCATCAGGCGACGAAGCAACCTGCTCTTTGTGTTCAACTACGGCGACCATCCATGGCAATTGCCATTCTCGGGATCGATAGTGGTGGGATCACCGACGATCGGCCCACAAGATTTTACCGTTGTGAAACAAGGCTAGACAGGGAAGTGTTGTGATCTGCTTTCGTGTCCCGGTGCATGGTGGAGGTGTGTGCCGTCCCGGCCTTCATTGCCAGCGCCTTGGCCCTCGCAACACCCAAATCTGCAAGCACACAATGGTGAACCATTGCCGACCGAATCTGTACCGCGGTGTCCATGCTCGCCGCCATGCTGGGTGAGACCGAACCCGACGTGCTAGCCTCTTCGCAGGAAACGCCTTAGACAAAGCGGCGAGCGCACATTTCCATTGCCCCATCTCATCCGCGCGGATCTGGAAGCGGACTTTGACACGTTCCGGCCTCGCCTGTAGGGTAACCACTCTAGCTTTCCCGTTCTGAGGTTTTTGGCATCAACCAACATATCCAGGGGAGACGCACGTGTTCATGGAAATTTCGACGATCGTTGCCCTTTTGGCCCTTGGCGCCTTTGGCTGGTGGTTCTATCGGCGCAACGCAGCCGCGACACGCAAGCGCGAAGAGGAAGACGATGAGATTGGCCGTCACGATCACCAGCGCGCCCATGAGATGGCAAAGATACAGTCAGACTTGCAGCGGTGGACTGGTCCCTGGTGAGGCCACTGCGGAGAGCGCTCGGCCTCACCTTTTGAAGCCCGCCAAATCCGGTCAAGCCTCCGCAACGGCTGTTTGCAGAGGAAACCAAGGCGGCACTGACAAGTTCAGCCGATCTCCGCGCAGAGAAGCACAATCGCGCGTATCCCCATGGCGGCCAGCCGGCACTGCGGGGCGCAGGCGTCAGCCGTCGGCGAAATAGTTCTCGTGCAGGGGCCTGAGCCGCGCGATGGCGTTGAACACCGAGCGCAAATGCAGCTTCATGGCCTTTACAGCCGCCCTCTCGTCATTGCGATTGAGTGCCGCGACGATGGCTTCATGTTCGGCGATGATGTCCTCGCGGTGGCCCGGCACACGGTTGGCGAGATGGCCGATGCGGTCCCACAGCATCTTGACGCTCTGCACCGTCTTCCATACGCCTTCAAGGTCGGCGGCACGCGCGATCATCTGATGGAAGCGTTCGTTGTCGAGATAGAATTCCCACGCGTCGCCATTCTCCGCATGCACATGCTGGTCTTGCAAATTGGCACGCGCCTCCGCCGCATGGGTGGGCGTCCAGTTTTGCGCGGCCACTTCGACCAACGCGATCTCGAGCGCCGTGCGCGCGAACTGGCTCTCGATCACCTGCCGCATCTTGATGGGCGCGACGAATGTGCCGCGCTGCGGAAATATATCGATGAGTCCATCCTCCGCCAGCCGCGTCAGCGCGATGCGGACTGGAGAACGCGACACCTGGAACATGCCGCAGACGCGGTTCTCGCTGATCGCCTCGTTGGGCACGATGCGGCAGGCGATGATCTCTTCGCGCAGCATCTGGTAGATCTGGTCGGCAGCCGGAAGCCGTCGGTCGATGAGACGCACGGTCTCGGCGCCCTCTTCGGCAGACCCCTGCTCCAACGGTGTAAGTGACATTCCGATTCCGCCTTGTGAGGCTCAAGCTTGTATACTAGCATGCATGC
This sequence comes from Pseudomonadota bacterium, assembly GCA_963205315.1. GTDB lineage: Bacteria > Pseudomonadota > Alphaproteobacteria > Rhizobiales > Aestuariivirgaceae > Aestuariivirga. The sequence goes on from CAUJIO010000062.1 coordinate 19,136, forward strand.
CAGCGGCGCAAAGATCAACCCCATTTTTCAGCCGCGCCATGGGAGAAAATGTCATGAAATCAGTTGCTAAGATCACTGCGGCCCTGCTTCTGGGTGCCGTGGCCTGTTCACCGGCTCTGGCCGATCCCGGCACCAAGGTCGCCCTCGTTCCGGGCGGTCCGCACCCGTATTTCGCCGCCTGGGAACAGGCCGGCAAGGACGCCATGAAGGACTTCAACCTGGGCGCCGGTGACTATCGCGTGCCGCAGAAGTGGGAGCTGGCGCAGCAAAGCACATTGCTCGAAAGCCTTCTCACCCAGGGCTATAATTCGTTCCTCATTTTCCCCGGCGACGCAGTCGGCACCAATGCCACGGTCTCCGAAATCGTCGACAACGGCGGCCAGGCCATCGCCACCGCGGGCTGCCTGAAGGACCCGACGCCCGCCCTCTTCTGCCTGGGCACTGACACCGGCAACTCCGCCTATCTTGGCACCAAGGAACTGATCAAGGCGATGGGCGGCAAGGGCCGCATTGCGCACTTCACCGGCTTCCTCGTCGACCCCAACACCCAGCTGCGCATCGACGCCGTACAGAAGGCGGCTGACGAAACCAATGGCGACGTGACCGTCGTGCAGGTCATTGCCGACATCGACGCGCCACAGCCCGCCGAAGAAAAGATCAATGCCTATCTTGCCGCCCACGCAGCCGACGTCGACGGCATCGTGACCACCGCCTGGGTGCCCGCCGTCACCGCCGCCAACTCGCTGCGCAAGATCGGCGACAAGCGCATCAAGATGGTCGGCATCGATCATGATGAAGTCGTGCTGCAGGCGATCAAGGACGGCTTCGTCAACGGCACCATGCTGCAGAACCCCTATGGTCAGGGCTATCTCGGCTCCTACGTGCTCGACAAGCTGCGCACCGGCTGCACCCTGAAGGCCGATGCCCCGTGGAAGTCGAATGCGCTCACCGCGAAGTTCGTCGACTCAGGCACGGTGTTTGTCGATGCGGCAACCGCCGACACCTATGTCGACGCGATGCGCGGCATCACCAAGACGCTTCTCGCCAACTTCGAGAAGGACTTCATGGCCTGCAAGTAATGGCAATTGCCAGTGCCCCCTTCCCTCGGCGAGGGAAGGGGCATCGCAGGATTTGAATCCATGACCGACGCCACAAGCAACATCCTGGACGAGGCAACGCCGGAACACCGGCGCGGCTCGGGCCTCATGCGACTGGCCCTCAGCAACGAGTTCGGCCTCGCCCTGCTGATTGCCCTGGCCTTCGGCATCTTCGCGATGACTCTCCCCGGCTTCACGTCGCCCTTCAGCCTCTTCACCATCGGCCGCCAGATCGGCATCGACACGATGATCGGCCTGGCGATGATGGCGGTGATCGTCACCGGCGGACTTGATCTCTCGGTTGGCGCCATCGGCGTCTGCGCGGCAATGGTATTCGGCTATCTGGCGCAGATTGCCGGTGTACCACTGCCACTTGCCATTCCACTCGCCATTGCCTTCGGCTCCGTTCTCGGCTTCATCAACGGCTACGTGGTCGTGCGATCCGGCGTGCACAGCTTCATTATCACGCTTGCCAGCATGAGCATCTTCTTCGGCATCATGATCTTCCTGACGCAGGCGCAGTCCTTCAACGCGCTGCCGCTCGCGGTCCCGGCCATGGGCAAGCTCCGCGTCGGTGGGCCGATCTCTATTCTTCTGATCATCACACTGGTGGTTTGCGCCGCCTTGAGCATTTTTTACCGCTACACCACGCTGGGACGCCAGATGCTCGCCGCCGGCGCCAATGCGCGTGCCGCCGAACTCTCCGGCATCCGCACCGGGCGCATCATCATCGCCTGCCACATGCTGACCGGCGGATTGGCGGCCCTTGCCGGATTGATGCTCACCGCCCGCACCGGCGCCGCCGTACCTTCGATGGCGGGCCATCTGGGGCAAGACTGGCTGCTGCCCGCCTTCCTTGCGCCCGTCCTTGGCGGAACCTTGCTGTCGGGCGGACGCGTCTCGGTCATCGGAACCTTGCTGGGCGCGGCATTCGTCACCATCATGACCAGCGGATTGCTGCTGATGCGAGTGGGAGAATTCTGGATCCTTGCCTGCCTCGGATTGATGCTTTTGCTGGCCGTGCTGGCCGACCGCTTGCGCCATCAGGTCCTGCGCGCCCGGGGGATGATCTGATGGCCCTGTCCTTTACCCGCATCTTTGACAACGACTGGGTGGGGCCGGGACTCGTCAGCCTAGCCGCAATCATCGGCATCTCGATTTTCCAGCCGAGCTTCCTGTCGCCCTTCAACATCTTCGTGCTGCTTTCGGCCATCGCCGTCAACATGGTGATCGCCCTGGGCCAGCTCGTGATTATCGGCATCGGCCAGATGAACCTGGCACTTGGCGCCTTTGGCGGGCTCGTCGCCATTTCCTTCGTCGCTGTGATGGAGCTCTATGGCGTGCCGCCATTCGTCGCCGTCATCATCGGCTTCGCCATCGGCACACTGGCCGGCGGTGCCAGCGGCTTCGTCATTGCACGCACCGGCATCTCGGCCTTCATCATCACGCTGGCCGGCCTGCAGATCTTCAAGGGCATCAACCTCGGCATCACCGAGGCGCAGCCCTTCTATGGCGTGCCGCAGAGTGTGAAGGACTTCGGCAACCTGTCGATGCTGGGCCCCATTCCCTGGCTGGTGCTGCCGATGCTCATCGCCAGCATCGGCATGTGGTATCTTTTCACACGGCTGCGCATCGGCCGCTACATACTCGCCATCGGCGGCAACCGCACGGCGGCTGAACTCTCGGGCATCAATGTCACCGCTACCGTCATCTGGGCACATGCGATTTCGGGACTGCTCGCCGCCACTGCCGGCATGATGCTGGTGGCGCGATTGCAAATCGGCCAGCCGACGATCGGCGACGACTGGCTGATCTCGTCCTTCGCGGCCCCCGTCATCGGCGGCGCGGTTCTGGCCGGTGGCCATGTCAGTGTCGCTGGAACCTTCTTCGGGGTGGTCATCATCGCCATCATCACCCAGGCCCTCGTGCTCTTCGCCATCGATCCCTTCGTCGTGCAGATCGTTCTCGGCGGCTTGATCCTCTGGGCCGTCGGCATCAACCGCCTGCGCGAATTGCGCGTCGCCAAACTGAACGAGAGGGCTTGAGTGTCATGAGCGCGCTTCAGGTCTCTCACGTCAGCAAGGCCTTTCCCGGTGTGAAGGCGCTCGACGATGTCTCGATGACCTTGCGCGGCGGATCGGTCCATGCCCTGCTGGGCGAGAATGGTGCCGGCAAGTCGACACTCATCAAGATCATGACCGGCATCCACAAGGCGGACTCGGGTTCCATCACCATGGAAGGCAAGCCCGTCCGCTTTGGCAATCCCCGCCAGGCGGCAGCTGGCGGCCTTGGCGTCGTGCATCAGGAGCGCAACCTCGTCACGCGCTTTTCGGTTTCCGAAAATATCATGCTGGACCGGCTGGGCAAGCATTCCCTGTCATCGGTGGACTATCCTGCCATTGCCGCCGAAGCCGCACGCTGGCTAAAGCTGCTCGATCTCGATGTCGATCCGTCAACGCCCGTCTCGCGCCTGAGCGTGGCGCAGATGCAATTGGTCGAGATCGGCAAGGCCCTGTCCCTGCAATCGCGTGTGCTGCTGCTCGATGAGCCCACAGCTTCGTTGACCCCAAGCGAGGCGCAGGTGCTGTTCCGGATATTGCGGCGGTTGCGCGACGATGGTGTCGCCATCGGCTTCGTCAGCCATAAACTCGAGGAGGTCTTCGACATCTGCGACACTGTCACCGTGCTGCGCGATGGCCGCAATGCCTGCGACAGTGCCGGTCTCAAGTCCCTGAACCGCGACGACGTGGTGCAGATGATGATTGGCCGTGCCGAACGCATCTCGAAACGTGCGGCGCGCAGCAAGCCCGCCACGGCACCTTACCTAGAACTGCAGGACTATTCGTCGACGGCCGGACACAAGGATATCTCGCTCGCTGTGCGGCCCGGTGAAATCCTTGGCCTCTATGGCCTCGTCGGCGCGGGACGGAGCGAACTGGCAAAAGCCGTGCTCGGACTGTCGGGCCAGACTGGCGGCGAGATCCGTGTCGCGGGCCGGCACGTCAAGATCAATTCGGTGGCGGAAGCGCTGGCGCTCGGCATTGGCTATGTCAGCGAGGACCGCAAGGCTGAAGGCCTGATCCTGCTTCACTCGGTTCTCGCCAATGCCGGCATTACCGTGTGGAAGAGGCTGGCGAATGCACTGGGCTTCCTGCGCGACGCAACCATTGCCTCCCACGTGGGGCCAGTGTTGAAGAAGCTTGAGGTCAAGACGCCTTCGCTCGATCAGACCATCGGCAATCTGTCAGGCGGCAATCAGCAAAAGGTCTCGGTGGCCAAGTGGATCGCCGCGGGCGTCAAGCTGCTGATCATCGACGAGCCATCGGTTGGCATCGACATCAAGACCAAGGCCTATCTCCACGATCTCATCCATGAACTGGCCGAGAGCGGCACGGCCGTCCTTCTGATCACGTCGGACCTCACCGAGATGGTCGATGTCGCCGATCGCGTCGCAGTGATGGATGGCTACCGCATACAGGGGCTTGTCGAGAACGATCGCAACTACGAGCGCGTCAGCACGGCCATCATGGGATTGATCCATGGCCGCAAGGCGGCCTGAAGCAAGGAAACGGCAATGGCCAGGATTACCCGCGTCGAAGCCCTGATGGTCGACCTGGTGCCGAAGGTGAAACGCACCGACGCCATCCAGTCCTTCGTCAGCCAGGAGACGCCGATCGTCCGTATCTATGATGCCGATGGCGGCATCGGTACCGGCTACACCTATACCATCGGCACTGGCGGTCATTCGGTGATGGAACTGCTCCGCCGCACGCTGGCGCCCGCCCTCATTGGCCGGGAGGCCGCCGAGATCGAACGCATCTGGCGCGACCTGCTGTTCCTCACCCATGCGACCAGCGTCGGCGCCATCACCTCGCTTGCGCTGGCCGCCGTCGACACCGCACTCTGGGACCTGAAATGCCGCCGCCACGGCGAGCCGTTGCACCGCATGGCGGGCGGTGCGCAGGCCCGTGTGCCGCTTTACACCACCGAGGGCGGCTGGCTGCATATCGAGACGGCAGCGCTTGTCGATGATGCGCTGGCGGCAAAGGCCCGGGGATTTGGCGGTTCGAAGATCAAGGTGGGGCGGCCGCATGTCTCGGAAGATGTGGCGCGGCTGTCTGCCGTGCGCGACGCCGTGGGGCCGGCCTTCGAGATCATGACCGATGCCAACCAGCGCTTCACCGTCGACGAAGCCATCCGCCGCGCCCGCTGCCTGACGCCGCTCGACATTGCCTGGTTCGAAGAACCGCTGACGGCAGACGACATCAACGGCCATGTGCGCCTGTCGCAGTCGACGACGATTCCCATTGCCGTCGGCGAGAGCCTCTACAGCCATCTGCATGTCCGCGAATATCTCGAGCGCGGCGCCTGCTCCATCGTGCAGGCCGATGTTGCCCGCATTGGTGGCATCACGCCGTGGCTGAAGGCCGCGCATCTGGCGGAATGCTTCAACGTGCCAATCTGCCCGCATTTCCTGATGGAGCTGCACGTCTCGCTCTGTGCGGCCGTGCCCAATGCGCGCTGGGTCGAATATATTCCGCAGATCGATTCACTGACCACCGAAGCGATGCGGATCGAGGATGGTCACGCCATTCCCTCCGATGCGCCCGGCCTCGGCATTGCCTGGGATTTCGATGCCATCGCCAAGGCCACGGTGCCCGGCTCTGCCTTCGCGATCCGTTGATTGAAATGGCCCACTTGGCGGGCCACACGATCATTCCAGCACGATCCGCGGGAAATAGAACGACACCACCCAGTTCGGCATGTCGACAATTTCGCTGACACGAAGATCGCCGCACACCGAGCACAGCATGTACGCATCGACCGCATTCATGTTGTAGCGATGTGAGAGCAAATCGATCATGCCGGAGACGGCGGCCTTGGCACCATCCATCAGATCCGGGCCGATGCCGGTCGTCACCTCATAGCCCTTCGCATCGAGATGTCGGGCCACGGGACCCGGCGTCGTGAACCGTGGAAACGCCAGATTGGCGCCCTTCACCAGTTCGAACCTTGCAGCGACCGTGCAGGGACTTTCGATGGCTGTACCGCAGACTTCGCCATCGCCCTGGGCTGCATGGGTATCGCCGAGGCTGAACAATCCGCCTCTCACTTCGACCGGCAAATAGAGCGTTGTGCCGGTTGCAAGATCGCGGATGTCCATGTTGCCGCCCATGCGGCGCGGCGGCACGATCGAGTGCTGGCCTGCCTCCGCCGGTGCAAGCCCGATGGTGCCGCAGAACGGCTTCAGCGGCACGCGGCCACCCGGACCAAAGAGTGCCGGTGCCAGCGACTTTGCGTCGTAGCTCCAGATGTGAAGGGCCGGATCCTTGAATTGATCGGCGAGCAGGCCAAAGCCCGGGATATTCGCCGTCCAGCCCCAGCCAGAGGGGCCAAATTCTAGCAGCGTCACGGCAATGGCGTCACCGGGTTCCGCTCCGTCAATGTAAACAGGACCCGTCACCGGATTGACTTTGCCGAAATCCAACCGGCCGAGATCGGCGAGCGTCGAAGACCGGTTGAGCTGGCCGCCAGACGAATCCTGCGTGTGGAATTCGATGCTCTCGCCTGGCGCAATTTTGAGCACCGGCTGATTGCTATTGTTCCAGCCGTGATGGCAGGTGTGATCGTGAATGGTGTGTGTGCACTTCATTGCGACATCGTGACGGCGATTGGCATGATCTGTCAATGCCATTGGGCCGTTGAAAAGCCGGTGAAGGCAAGATAGCCTCACCCGCAAGTATCGAGTTGGGGGACGTTCCGTGACATCATTGCAGCAGACCGAGGGCCGCGCCAAGTTCGGCCCCTATGAGACGTGGTACCGGATCACCGGCGATCTCGGCTCCTCCAAGCCGCCGATCTTCATTCTCCACGGCGGACCGGGTGCCGCGCATAACTACGTCGATTCCTACAAGCTGCTGGCGCGCGATGGCCGCGCCGTCATTCATTACGATCAGCTGGGTTGCGGCAACTCGACACTCCTGCCGGACAAGGGCGCCGACTTCTGGACGCCGCAGCTGTTCGTCGACGAACTCGAAAACCTTGTCGACACGCTTGGTCAGCGCAAGGGCTTCCATGTGCTCGGCCAATCCTGGGGCGGCATGCTGGCGGCGGAATACGGCTCGCGCCGGCCGAAGGGCGTGAAGACGCTGACCATCGCCAATTCACCCGCTTCGATGGCGCTGTGGGTCTCGGAGGCGATGCGCCAGCGCAGCGAGATGCCGAAGGACATTCAGGACAAGCTCAACAAGCACGAGGCCGCCGGCACCTACAGCGATCCGGAGTATCAGGAGGCGACGATGTGGGTTTATGCCCGCCATGTCTGCCGTGTCGTTCCCTTCCCGCCGGAGGTGACCGAGACCTTCGAACAGGTGGCCCGTAATCCGACCGTCTATCACACCATGAATGGTCCCAACGAGTTCTTCGTCGTCGGCACGCTGAAGGACTGGAACATCATTCCGGAACTGCACAAGATCAACGTTCCGACGCTCATCATCTCCGGCCGCCACGACGAGGCGACACCGGCCTGCGTGCAGCCCTACAAGGACAACATCAAGGGCTCACGCTGGGTGATCTTCGAGGAGTCGAGCCACATGCCGCATGTGGAGGAAAAGGAACTTTGCATGAAGACCGTCGGGGATTTCCTCGCGGCGAACGACTAGAACCACAACAACAAGCAGGGAGAAGAGAATGAGAAAGTGGATTATGGCCGGAGCCGCGACCGCGGTGCTGGCCTTCGCGTCGATGGCACCGGCCTACGCCGAGTACCTCACCGAACATCGCGGCGGTACCATGCGCCTGGTGGCGCGCTCTGCCGCCGGCACGCTCGACCCGCAGATCAATTACACGCTGCAATACTGGCAGATTTATCAGTCGGTTTATTCCGGCCTCACCGCCTTCAAGAAGGGCGCCGGCGAGGAAGGCTTCAAGGTCGTCCCCAATCTCGCGGAGGAACTTCCCGCCGCCGCCAACGACGGCAAGACCTATGTCTTCAAGCTGCGCAAGGGCATCAAGTTCTCGGATGGCCGTGACGTGACGGTGAAGGATGTCGTCGCCTCGTTCCAGCGCATCTTCAAGATATCGAGCCCGACGTCGGGCGGCTTCTATTCGGTGATCGTCGGCGCCGACAAGTGCATCGCCGAACCGGCAACTTGCACGCTTGACGGCGGTGTGGTGGGTGATGAGGCGGCAGGCACGGTCACCATAAATCTCACCCGCGTCGATCCGGAGTTCTTCTACAAGCTCGCCGTGCCGCACGCTTCGGTGCTGCCGGCTGACGCGCCGACCGCTGACGCAGGCTCGGTGCCGCTGGCAGGAACCGGCCCGTATTTCTTCTCGGCCTATGATCCGAACAAGGGTCTCACCATGTCGCGCAATCCGCACTTCAAGGTGTGGAGCGAGGACGCCCAGCCCGACGGCTATCCGGATGTCGTGCAATATGACTTCGGCCTGACCGACGAAGCCGAGGTCACCGCCGTGATGAACGGTGAGGCCGACTGGATGTTCGATCAGCCGCCGACCGACCGTCTCGGCGAGATCGGCACCAAGTTCAAGGACCAGGTCTATATCAACACGCTGACCGCCTGGTGGTACGCGCCGATGAACACGCGCATCGCGCCCTTCGACAATGTGAAGGCCCGTCGGGCCGTGAACTTCGCCATCGACCGCAAGGCCATGGTGAACTTCTTCGGCGGCCCGGTGCTGGCCGCCCCGGTCTGCCAGGTTCTGCCCCCCGGCTTTCCCGGACATGTCGATTATTGCCCCTACACCAAGGACCCAGGCACCAAGTGGACGGCGCCGGACATCGAGAAGGCCAAGCAACTGGTCGAGGAATCCGGCACCAAGGGCCAGGAAGTGACGATCATCGCCGAGGATACCGCCGTATCCAAGGCCATCGGCACCTATTTGCAGAGCGTGCTGACAGAGATCGGCTACAAGGCGAGCGTCAAGCCGATCTCGCCCAACATCCAGTTCACCTACATCCAGAACACCAACAACAAGGTGCAGATCTCGCTCAGCCAATGGTACCAGGACTATCCGGCAGCATCGAACTTCCTCAACGTTCTGTTCGGATGTGGCAGCTTCCAGGAAGGCTCTGACTCTTCCATCAACATCGCCGGTTTCTGCAACGAGGCCGTCGAAGCCAAGATGAAGGAAGCCTTTGCACTCTCCGCCACTGACCAGGAAGCCGCCAACAAGATCTGGGCCGAAGTCGACAAGATGGTCGTGGACGAGGCAGCGGCAGCGCCGCTGTTCACGCCGAAGCACATCGACTTCGTGTCGAAGCGCTTGGGCAATTTCCAGTTCAACGCGCAGTTCTACTGGATGGTGACCCAGTCCTGGGTGCAGTAAGCAAACGTGTCAGCTACATCTGACTTTGCCGAACCGATAATGAAGAGCCGTGGCCCCTGGGCCACGGCTGTTCGCCGTCTCATGCGCGATCGCGCCGCGGTCGCCGCACTCGTTCTCTTCGTTCTCATCGTCATTCTCTGCCTGCTGGCCCCGGCCTATGCGGCCTGGGCCAATGTCGATCCGTTCCGTTCGACACTTGACCAGATCATCAAGGTCAATGGCGTCGATGTTCCGGTCATGGAACAGTCGACCGAAGGATTGGGGCTGGGCTACACGCCGATCGGACCCACCTGGGAACTCGGCAACTATTTCCTCGGCGCCGACAATCAGGGACGCGACGTGATGGCCCGGCTGCTCTATGGCGGTCTCAATTCGCTTCTCATTGCTGGCGCCGCGACGCTGCTGACGCTTGCCATCGGCACCGCCCTCGGTCTTGCCGCGGGATTCTTCGGCGGCCTCATCGACACGGTGCTGTCGCGCATCCTCGATATTCTCTGGGCCTTCCCGGTCTATCTTCTCGCCATCTCGCTGTCGATCGTGCTGATCGCGCAAGGAATCGAGATCGGACCGATCACGATCCAATCGGGCTCGCTGTGGCTGCCGATCTTCATCATCGGCATCGTCTATATTCCCTATGTCGCGCGGCCCGTGCGCGGCCAGGTGATGGCATTGCGCGAAAGCGAATTCGTCCTTGCCGCCATCGGCCTTGGCGTGCCGAGCCATCGCATCCTGCTGCGCGACATCCTGCCGAATGTTTCGACCACACTCATCGTCTTCGTACCGATCATGATGGCGCTCAACATGCTCACCGAGTCGGCGCTGTCGTTCCTGTCGATCGGCGTACAGCCGCCCGACGCCAGCTGGGGCACCATCATTCAGGACGGCCAAACCCTGCTCTATACGCGGCCGCTCGTGGCCATGGCCCCCGGCATTGCCATCGTCATCACGGTGCTGGCGCTGAATGTGCTGGGTGACGGCATGCGCGACGCACTCGACCCGCGGTCCAAGATCAGGATTGGACGCGGCTGATGATCTTTGCCCTTCTCCGCCGCCTCGGCCAGATGCTCTTCGTCATGTTCGGCATCAGCATGCTGGTGTTCCTGATCTTCTTTGCGACACCGGGTGCTGATCCCGCCGCCCGCATCGCCGGGCGCAATGCAACGCCGGAGGTTCTGGAAGCCGTACGCAAGAGCTTCGGCTTCGACCAGCCGATCTATGTGCAGTACGCAACGATGATGAAGAAGATCTTCATCACCGGCGACCTGACGTCTTTCGTCAACCGCGGCTGGAAAGTCGTGCCGGCGGTGCTGGACACCATTCCCGTGACGCTGTCGCTGGTCATCGGCGCCGCAGTCCTGTGGGTGATCTTCGGATTACTGATTGGAATCATCGCTGCTGCGACGCGCGGCAGCTGGGTCGACAAGCTGCTTATGGTGCTGGGCCTCATCGGCATTTCGATGCCGGTCTATTGGCTGGGCGAAATGATGAATCTCATTACCCAGAGCCGCTATCATGACACGTGGATGTTTTCGTGGGTGCCGCCGCTCGGCTACAAGAATCTGAGCGATGATCCGAAGGGCTGGTTCCTGACGCTGGTCATCCCGTGGATCACCCTGTCAATTCTCTATATCGGACTCTATGGCCGCGTGCTGCGCGCTTCCATCATTGAGTCGCTGCAGGAAGATTACATCCGCACGGCGCGCGCCAAAGGCCTGTCGGAGACTCGCATCCTGCTGCGTCACGCTCTTCGCACCTCCCTCATCTCCTTCGTCACGCTCTTCGGTCTCGATTTCGGCGCGCTGGTCGGCGGATCGGCGCTGTTGACGGAAGTTGTCTTCGGCCTGCAAGGCGTCGGCAAGCTCACCTATGACGCACTGCAGAATCTCGACCTGCCGATCATCATGACGACCGTGATGTATGCCTCGTTCTTCGTGGTGATGGCGAATGCACTGGTCGACATCGTCTATATCCTGCTCGACCCGCGCGTGAGGACGAGCTGATGCTGAAGGTCACCGGACTCAATGTCAGTTTCCGCACCGAACAGGGCCTCGTGCGGGCCGTCGAGAATGTGTCCTTCGATGTGGCCGAGGGCGAACTGATGGGCATCGTCGGAGAATCGGGTTCCGGCAAGACCGTGTCGCTGCTGGCGGTGATGGGTTTGATCACCGATCCCAATGCCATCATCACCGGGTCGATTGCCTATCGCGGGCGTGAGCTGGTGGGACTGCCGTCAAAAGAGATGCGCAAGCTGCGGGGCCGCGAGATCGCCATGATCTTCCAGGACCCGATGACGGCGTTGACCCCGGTCTACACCATCGGCTGGCAGATCGCCGAGCAGATCCTGGCCCATGAGAAGGTGAGCAAGCAGGCGGCCTGGCAACGCGCCATCGATCTGCTGGCGGAAGTGAATATTCCCAATCCCGGTGAGGCGGTTCACCGCTATCCGCATCAGCTCTCGGGCGGCATGCGCCAGCGCGTCGTCATCGCCATGGCGCTCTCCTGCAATCCGGCCCTTCTGGTGGCGGATGAACCGACGACCGCGCTGGACGTGACGGTGCAGGCTCAGATTCTCGATCTCGTCGCCAAGCTGCGCCGCAATCACGGCAGCGCCATTGTCTTCATCACCCATGACATGGGCGTGATGGCCGAGATCGCCGACCGCATGATGGTGATGTATGCCGGCCGCGTCGTCGAACGCGGCAGCAAGGAAGAACTCTTTCTTTCGCCGCGCCATCCCTATACGCAAGCGTTGCTCGATTCCATTCCTCCATTGGTCGGCGCAAGGCCGCGCCGGCTGCGCACCATTCCGGGCACGCCGCCCAATCTGCTGAATCGTCCCGCCGGCTGCGCTTTCGCACCGCGTTGCCCTCAGCGGTTTGAAAAATGCAGCGCCGATCCACAACTCCCCGCCGGCGCCCGCGCCGCCGCCTGTTTCAGGGTGAACCCATGACGGCGCCGCTTCTCGAGATCAGCAATGTGAGCAAGCGTTTCGCCGTCGGCTCCCGCTTTTCTTCGCAGGGCCTGCGTATCGTCAATGCGCTCGACGATGTTTCGCTATCGGTCATGCCCGGTGAAACGGTCGGACTGGTGGGGGAATCCGGATGTGGCAAGTCGACACTCGGGCGCTGCATCACCAGGCTCTATGAGTTGACGTCCGGCAGCTTGCGTTTTGCCGGAACCGATATCTCGTCGCTGTCGACGCGCGAGATGCGGCCGCTCAGGCGGCGCATCCAGATGGTGTTCCAGGACCCCTCGGCCTCGCTCAATCCGCGGCGGCGGGTGCGCGACCTCATCGCCGAGCCACTGCGCGTGCACACCAAAATGGGATCTGAGGAGATCACTGCCCGCGTGGCCGAACTTCTCGACATCGTCGGCCTGAAGCCCGATCATGCGATGCGCTTTCCGCATGAGTTCTCCGGTGGCCAGCGCCAGCGCATCGGCATCGCCCGGGCGATCGCGCTCAATCCCGAACTGATCGTGCTCGATGAACCGGTTTCAGCGCTTGACGTTTCGGTGCAGGCCCAGATCGTCAATCTTCTGGCCGACCTGCAGGAACGGTTGAACCTGACCTATGTCTTCATCGCGCATGACCTGAGCGTGGTGCGGCAGGTTTCGACCCGCATCGCCGTCATGTATCTGGGATCGATCGTCGAATTGGGCGATGCCGAAGATGTCTTCAGCCGGCCTTCGCATCCCTACACGCAGGCGCTGATCTCGGCGGTGCCGGTGCCGGATGTCGGCAAGGTCGGATCGCGCGGCCGCGTGGTGCTGACCGGCGACGTGCCGAGCCCCATCAACCCGCCCTCGGGCTGCCGCTTCCACACGCGCTGCCCGATTGCGCAGGATCGCTGCCGCAACGAGCGGCCGGTGTTGCGGCAGTTGGGTGCGAGCCGGCACGTGGCGTGCCACTTCCCGTCAGCGGCCGATCAAGCCGCTCAGGCAGTGCGTCCGTAGAATCCGATCTGCTCTTCCTTGCTGAACATCACACCGGGCCGCTCGTAATAGGAGAAGACGGCAATGTAGCGCTCCTGCGGCCCCTTGCATGGCGTGACGCGGTGAAGGGTGTTCTTGCCCTTGAACACGTTCAGCGTGCCAGCACTGAGCTTCAGGGTCTGGACCTCGCTGTCCTTGCCTTCAAGCAGGCGTGCAACGCCATCGTAGTTGGGATCACTGTCGCTGCGGAGATCGGAGCGGTACTGGAATTCGCCGCCGCCGCTTGGCTCCTGCAGCAGCAACGTCGTGGTATATTCCGAGCGGTCGAAGTGCCAGTTGAGGGCCTCGCCATCGCGGTATGACATGACATTCACCCGTGCCAGGGGATCGCGCATCGGGAAAAGCGTTTCCTTCTGCATCGTGGCCGCGAGGAACACGATGAATTGCGGCCACTCGTAGATCCACGCGGGAACGCTCTGCGGAATCTGGTCGCCGCAGACGGTGTGGTTGATGGTATCGACCATGCGCAACGCCGGATGACCGGCGGCCAGCCCCGGCACGTCCTTGCGGAAATAGATGTTGTGCGACCGCTTGTGGACGAATGACAGCGTCTCCATGACCGGACGGATTTCCGCCATGGCGCGCGCGAGAGCCACAGGCCGGACGAGACCGTCGAGATTGAACATGCCGTCACGTGCCAGATCCCCTTGGCACTTCGCCACGAGGTCCAGCCAGCCGGAAGAGCCGGGTCTGTCGAGAGGGTAACGGTCCAGGTCCAGGATGTCGCGCATTCTTTGTGTGTCTCGCTGTCAGTTGATGCTTCAGACTCTGCCAGTGCGGCGGAAATTCTCAAGGGACCAAAATCTTAGTCTGAATTAGATTTTCTAACTCAGATTTCGTGATAATCCGATTTTGGCGTCCGAATCGGACGCAATCGCAGTCATAAAACCTGAGCCAAATTCATGGTCATGCCGCTTCCGCCGCTGAACGCCCTTCGCGCCTTCGAGGCGGCCGCGCGCGCCGGCAGCTATGTCGCGGCGGCTGAGGAACTCGACGTCTCGCCGGCCGCCGTGAGCCAGCAAGTACGCAATCTCGAGGATTTCCTGGGACGTAAGCTCTTCATGCGCTTCAACAACCGCGTGGTGCTGACCGATGCCGGACAGGCCGTGTTTGCCGGCGCCGCCGGACCGTTGCAGGCAATCTCTGCGCTGACCGAACAGGTGATGTCGGGTGGGACGCGGTCACGGCTGGTGATCAGCGTCCTGCCGTCGATTGCCCATCGCTGGCTGGAGCCGACGCTGGCCGAGTTCCTGCTGGCCGAACCGTCGATCCGTGTCGATCTTCGGGTCGAGGAAGATCCGGTGGACTTTGCCCGCCATGCCATCGATCTGCGGCTCTGCTATGGCCGCAATCTCTATCCCGGCATGACGACTGTCGACCTGTGCACCGATGCCGTGCTGCCCTTGTGCAGTCCCGCCTATCTGGCACGCTATCCACAGGCAGCCGCGGGCCTCGCCCATGTGCCAGCCTAGGACTTGATCCACACCAACTGGGGACCGAGTTTTGCCTCACACCCCATCTGGGCCGGCTGGTTCGCATCCGAAGGCCTGCCGCCACCCAATGCCGACAAGGGCCATCGTGCCGGCATGTCGGGACTGGCGCTCGATCTGGCGCGCGACGGGATAGGCGTCGCCCTCGGCCAGCGCCTGATGGCGGCGGGCGACATCGCAGCGGGACGGCTGGTCGCGCTCTCCACGACATCGATGCCGCTTGGCCATCCCTATGCACTCGTGCATCCGCAGTCCAAGACCAGCAAGCCCGGCCTGCGCGGCCTTGTCGCCTGGCTGACGGCCAAGGCGGGCAGTTCTTTGCTAGATATGGGACGTGCAAACCTTGAATGAATTCATTGCGGCCGGGTGGATGAGCTTTGCCTTCGACCCTGCGGTGAAGGCCTGGGCCGATCACGTGCTTCCCTTTGGCCGCGCGGCAACGCGCGATCCCGCGCAGGCGCAGTGGCTGCGCTGCGGCGGCACGTGGTTTGTTGGCGTCGATGCGCTTCCCAATGATGCAGATGGCCGCGTCAGCAACGGGCCAGCGCTGACGGGCGCTGCACGTGACTTCATCAGGATAAGCTTGCAGCTCGACCTGCCGCTGCACCATGCGCAAATCTCGATTTGCTATCCCGGTTATCCGCAGCCCTCCCCCGAAGAAACGCCGACAGCCTATCAATACCGCCTCAAGCGCGATGCAGCCCACGTCGACGGGCTGCATGCCGAGGGACCGGAGCGGCGGCGTTTCTTGCAAGAGCCTCACGCCTATATTCTGGGGCTTCCACTTGGCGCTGCCAGTGCCGACGCTGCACCGCTTGTCGTGTGGCCGGGCTCGCATCACATTATGAAGCGCGCCTTCAAGGCCGCCTTGACGAGTGAAAAACTGGAGAACTGGCGCGGCATCGATCTCACCGCCATCTACCAGGCGGCGCGGCGCGACGTCTTCGCAACATGTCCACGTCTTGAAGTGCCGGGCTCGCCGGGTGAAGCGATTCTGCTGCACCGCCACCTGCTGCATGGCGTTGCCCCGTGGCGGAAAGGTGCGAGCGCTGAAAGCGGTGGCCGGACGATCGCCTACTTCCGTCCGGAACTTCCAATGCTCGAGCAGTGGCTATCGGCACCTTGAGCCGGGCTTGGCAGAACCGCTGGAACTGGCGATAAACGTTCAAACGGGAAAGCGTTCTGCAATGACGATCTATGACGAACTGGGTGTGCGTACCCTGATCAATGCCAAGGGCCCGGCCACCCGCCTCTCGGGCGGCATCATGCGCCGGGAAGTGGCCGCCGCGATGGCCGAAGCATCGCAGGCCTGCGTCGACATGGCTGAACTGCAGGCCGCGGCCTCCACCCGCATTGCCGAGGCTACGGGCGCCGAGGCAGGCTACGTCGCATCGGGTGCATCGGCCTGCCTTCTGCTCTCGGCAGCGGCCTGCATGACCGGGCTCGACCCCGGCCGCATGGCGAGGCTCCCCGATACCAGCGGCATGAAGAACGAATGCGTGATGGTGCGCAGCCAGCGCAATTTCTACGACCATGCCATCCGCGCCAGCGGCATGAAGATCGTCGAGGTGGGCTTGCCCGACCGCTACGCCGGGGCCGGAGTCCGGGATGCCGAGTCCTGGGAAATCGCAGACGCCATCACCGAGCGGACCGCCGCGATATTCTACGTCGCCGATGCCGAAGCCCGCCCGGCATTCGCGGAGGTCGTCACCGTTGCGCAGTCCCATGGCGTTCCGGTGATCGTCGATGCCGCAGCGCAACTGCCGCCGCAATCCAATCTCCGGCGCTTCATCGCCGAGGGCGCGGATCTCGTAGCCTTTTCAGGAGGCAAGGCATTGGGCGGACCGCAGGCCAGCGGAATTCTTGCCGGCAAGCGCGATCTCGTGATGGCGGCGGCCTTGCAGCACCTCGACCTCGACGTCTTCTGGGACCTGTGGGAGCCGCCGGCCAGCTTCATCGACAAGGCCCGATTGAAGGGCGCTCCGCAACACGGCATCGGCCGCAGTTGCAAGGCGGGCAAGGAAGAGATTGCTGGCCTGCTGACCGCGCTGAAACTCTTCATCGCCGAGGGCGATGCCGCCCGCCATGCCCGTTGGCTGGCCGATTGCGAAATCATCGCCGCCGCACTTCCGGCGGACTGCGTGACCATCTCCGGCCGCTCCGACGAAGGCAGCGTGCCAACCGTCGATATCAGCCTGCAAGGAGCCACTCCGACCGCCACCGAACTAACGCTGATGCTGCAGCGTGCGACGCCCGCCATCGCCATTGATCCCTTCCGCCGCAATCGCAACATCGTCACCCTCAATCCAATGTGTCTGAAGCCCGGCGAGGCGGAAATTGTCGGCCGCGCCATCGCACATGCACTCGCCTGATGTTGCGCTGCATTTATAAAAACCATTTGCATTATTAAGAATCGCAGGCATGATCCCCTCGTCAGCAGATGGGTGGATCTATGGTGTCTCTGAGAGGGACCAACCAGGAATTCGGACGGCCCTACAACCGGCGCATCGTTCTCGAGGCGATTCGGCTGCACGGGCCGATCGAGCGCGCCGATATCGCCAGGCGGGTTGGCCTCACGGTACAGACCGTCGCCAACATCATCCGCGAACTGGAAGACCTTGACCTCGTGACCGGCTCACGTGCCCAGCCGAAAGGCCGCGGTTCCCCCGCCACCTCGCTCTCCATCAATCCGGCCGGCGGCTACACGATCGGCGTCCATGTCGCGCAGTTCAAGCTTGAGGCGGCACGGGTCGATCTTGCCGGAAGCATATCCGCCACCGTCGAGCGCAACATCGATACCGCCGAACCAACACGCGCCTTCGCCGCCATCGGCAACATGATCGCCGAATTGTCAGACGCGAAGGACAGGCGTTTGCTGGGTGTCGGCCTTGCCATGCCGGGTCCCTTCGACGTCGACTCGATGAGTTTCGTCGGTCCGACCACGCTCGAAGGCTGGCGCGGCTTTCCCATCGAACATCGCCTCGCCGACGTGGCCGCGGCCCCCGCCTTCATCGAAGCCGACAGTGCGGCGGCGGCACTTGGCGAACGGCTTCACGGTGCGGGACGTTCGATCCGGGATTTCTTCTATCTCTATTTTGGCGTCGGCCTTGGCGGCTGCATGGTGCATGATGGCGAAGCGGTGCGCGGCGCCTTCCGCAACGCCGGCGAAATCGGCCACGTGCCGCTGGTGCCCGATGGTGAACCATGTGCCTGCGGCAGCCGGGGCTGTATCGAGCGCTATGTTTCGCTCGAATCCTTCTACCGCCGCAGTCCGGCGGTTGGACGCACGGGCTGGATCGCCGAAGCAGCACCCGTACTGCGCCGCGCCATCGCCACCATCGAGAACCTGTTTGATCCGGAAACCATTATCGTCGGCGGCATCGCCGAGGATGATTTGCTGACAGAACTCGTCGCCGCCGCCGAGCCCTTGTTGAATTCGGTCTCGAACCGTAAGGCGCGCAGCAACCCGCGCGTTCTGAGGTCGGCCAATGGCCATGATGCCGTCTTGCGCGGTGCAGCGGCCGTTGCCCTCTCGGGCGTGTTGAGTCCGCGCTTCGGCATCATGTTCGCGGAAAGCGAACGGCCTGACCGCAATCCGATGTTCATGGGGAGCCGCGTCGCATGACAACCGCACCATTGCTGCAACTCGAAGACATCAAGATGAATTTCGGCGCCATCGAGGCTCTGAAAGGCATCAGCTTTTCCGTCGGCAAGGGCGAAGTCGTGGCATTGCTCGGCGACAATGGTGCGGGCAAGTCGACGCTGGTGAAAATCATCTCCGGCGGACTGCTGCGAAGCTCCGGCCGCATGACGTTCGATGGCGAGGACTGCAGCTTCGCGTCCCCCGCCGATGCCAAGGCCAAGGGCATCGAAACGGTGTACCAGGACCTCTCGCTCTGCACCAATGTCGATGTCGTCGGCAATTTCTTCATGGGCCGCGAGATGGTGAAGAAATACTTCGGAATACCGGTGTTGCAGGAGAAGGCGATGGAGGATGTTGTGGCAAAGGCCATGGCCAATGCCGGAACCCGCATCCCGTCGCTTCGTACCAATGTCGAATATCTCTCCGGCGGCCAGCGTCAGGCGATCGAGCTGAACCGCTTCGCCCATTGGGGCGGCAAGCTCGTTCTGCTCGACGAACCTTTTGCGGCGCTGGGCGTCGAGCAGACCAGGCGCGGCCTCGACATGATCAAGCGCATCGCGGCACAAGGCATTGGCGTCATCATCATCACCCACATCATGACCCAGGCCTTCCAGGTCGCTGACCGCATCGTCGTGATCCGCCAAGGCATTGTGGCGGGCGATGTCGCGGCCAAGAAGACTAGTCCCGACGAGGTGGTCCGCATGATCACCGGCGAAACCGTTTTATCGGCAGCTTCATGACAGGAGCCGCCCAAGCGACGAGGCCGAATGGCCCGCACCCCCTGAACCACCATCAACCAAGGAGACGTTCATGAACCGTATACGCCGACTGTTGACTGCCTCCATCGCGCTTGCCGCGGTGGGACTCGTGAGCCCTGTCTATGCGCAGTCGAAAGGCAAGATCTACTACATGGTGCCGACACTGCTGGACGAATTCCAGACCGAGTCGGTGTCCTCGCTCACCAAGTTCCTCGCCGATGTCGGCTATGAAGTCGTGACGCTGAACGCCGACAACAAGACCGACCTGCAGCAGAGCCAGATGAACGACACCATCCTGCTCAAGCCCTCGGCCATCGTCCTCGCCGCCGTCGATTTCAACGCGCTGGTGCCCTCGATCGAGAAGGCCCGTGCCGCAGGAATTCCGGTCATCGAGTTCGACCGCCAGATCAAGACGACAATGAGCGACTTCACCTCCGTCGCCGGCACCGTCGAGATCGGCTATGTCGCGGCGGGTGAAGCGCAGCGGCTGCTCAAGGAAAAGAACGGCTCCGTGAAAGGCAAGATCCTGCAGGTGCTGGGCGATCCGTCTGATCCCTATACGCTCGACATCCAGCAGGGCTTCGAGGAGAAGATGAAGGAGTTCCCGGATGCGACGATCATCTCGTTGCCCGCCTTGCAGTGGGAAGCCTCCAATGCCGGCACCATCGTGTCGGACCAGATCGTTGCCAACCCGGACATCGACCTGATCTTCCTGCACGCCGCCCATCTCTCGGTGGCCGCGGTTGCCGCACTCGAAGCCAAGGGCAAGAAGCCAGGCGACGTGATGCTCATGTCGTCCAACGGTGCACCTGTCGGTCTCGACCTGATCAGAAAGGGCTGGCTCAACGTCGAGGTGGAACAGCCGCTCTATGCCCAGGCCGCGGCCGTGGCGATGTTCGCCGACAAAGTCATCAACAAGCAGGAGATCAAGCCCGGCAAGTATACTGTGCTTGGCCTTGAATCGACCGTCACCATGGAAACCTGGGGTCCCAACATCAAGATCCCCGGCGCGGCCATCACCAAGGCCAATGTCGATGAGGCCCGGTTCTGGGGCAACCTGAAGGCGCCAGCCGACAAGATCACGCCGGTGGAATGACATTGTTTGCGCTTCCCCTCTCTCCCAACGGGGAGAGGGGGGGGTTCTATTTACTCCGCACACGGATCACCCATGACCACACCCCGCCAGCGTGCCACTGCCGAATTCGTCCTCGACCATCTCGTCTGGTTCATGCTGGCGGTGGTGCTGATCATCTTTTCGGCCTTTGTGCCGAACTTCTTCCAGATCGGTATCTTCGCCAATATCGTCGAACAGTCGACCTTCGTGGGCGTCATGGCCATCGGCCTCGCCATTCTCATCATTGCCGGCCACATGGACCTGTCGGTTGAATCGGTCGCCGCCTTGACGGCGATGATCACCGGCATCCTGTTCTGCTCGCGCGGCATCGGCCTCGGCCTCACCTTGACGCCCGAATGGCTGGTGCTGCCGGTGTCGCTCCTGATCGCGCTGGCCATCGGCGCCGTGATCGGCGTGCTGAATGGCTTCTTCGTCATCCGGTTGAAGATGAATGCCTTCATCGTCACCCTGGCTTCCTTCATCTGGGTCAGAGGACTCGTCGTCGCTATTTCGGGTGGCCGCTCGGCGCAGGATCTCGCTCCCTCGCTGCGCGTCATCGGCATCTTCCAGATCCTCTATGTGCCGCTGATTGCCTGGATCGCCATCGGCTGCTTTGCCGCCTTCTCCTTCATCATGACCAGGACGCCGTTTGGCCGTCACATCACGCTGATCGGCGGCAATGCGATGGCGGCCTTCCGCGCCGGCATCAAGGTCGACCGGCTGATGTTCATCGCCTTTGCGATGGCCGGCGCCATTGCCGGTCTCGCGGGCTGGCTGCTGGCCATCCGCACCAGCGGCGCCACGGCAAATCTTGGCATCGGCATGCTGTTCCACGCCTTTGCCGCCGTAGTCATCGGCGGCGTCAGCCTCAAGGGTGGCGTTGGCAAGCTGCCGGGCGTCTATGCCGGCGTGCTGCTGCTGTCTTCCATCAACACGGCGATCAACCTGATGGGACTGCCTGCCCACTATACGCAAGTCATCCAGGGCTTGCTGGTGCTCGCCGCCGTATTGCTCGACACGCTCAAGTTACAAATCCGCCAGAGGTTTGCATGACCGGACGATTGAAGGACAAGGTGGCGCTGGTGATCGGCGCCGCCCGTGGCATCGGCGAAGGCATCGCCGAGCGCTTCACCGGGGAAGGCGCGCGCGTGGTGATCGCCGATACCGAAGTGGAAGCAGGGCAGGAGACGGCGCAACGCCTCGGTGGCCTCTTCATCGAAACCGACATCTCGCGCCTTGATCATGCCCAGCGCGCCGTGCAGACAGCCCTCGATGGTTTCGGCACCCTCGACATTCTGGTGCAGAATGCCGGCATCTATCCCTGGACGCTGATCGAGAACACCAGTCCGGAAGAGTGGGACAAGGTCTTGGCCGTCAATCTCAAGGGCACGTTCCTCGCGGCGCGCGCCGCACTTCCGCACATGAAGGCCAAACACGCCGGACGCATGATCTTCACGTCCTCGATCACCGGCCCGCGCGTGACGAGCCCCGGTCACGGACATTATTCGGCGAGCAAGGCCGGCATCAATGGATTCATCAAGTCGGCAGCACTCGAGTTCTCGGGCTACGGCATCACCGTCAACGGCATCGAGCCCGGCAACATCCTGACAAGCGGCATGAAAATGCATCGCTCGGAAGCCTTCATCAAGTCGATGGAGGTGGCGGTGCCTCTGGGCAGGCTCGGCACACCGCGCGACATTGCCAATTGCGCGCTGTTCCTGGCCTCGGATGACGCCTCCTACATCACCGGCACCACCATCATCGTCGACGGTGGCCAGACACTGCCCGAAGGCGCCGACTTCCGCATCACCCCGGATTGAACCGGTAGTGCCCAGTTACCGGATAGGTGAACAGTACGTCCTGCCGCTGCGTGCCGCCGCCGATGTTGTGCACCAGCAGTGGACGCGAAGCATCGTCATTCCATGTGGATGAGACGATGCCGATGTGCGGCAGGTTGCCAGGCAGCATCATGGTGACGAGATCGCCGGCAAGATAGTCCGATGGCTTGGCGCTGACCGCAAGCTCTGCCTTGCGGCGTTTGAAGAACACCTGAAGGTTCGGCACGCGGCGGTGATCGATGTTGGTGTCGGTGCGCTTCAGGCCCCAGTGTTTCGGATAGGCGGAGAAATTGGCCGCCATGTCGTCATGCACTGCCTTCTGCAGGTCGAAACCCAGCCCGCCGCGATAGGCGCGGATGATGACGTCAGTACAGACGCCGCGATCCGGTGGCACGTCGCCACCGGGATAGGCGATGCGCACATAGGCCGGGTCATAGATCAGCGTGTGGCCGATCTGCGATTCCGCCGCCACCACCAGTGACTCAGGCCAGGTACGGGCAAGGGCCGGACGGGACAAGAGAGCCAGGCATGCGGCGATGAGCGAACGGCGGGTGATCATGCTGCCCAGTCCGCCACGTCATTGCGGCAGGATTGCGGATCTAGTTGGCAGCCGTAACGGTGACGAAGACCTCGTTGTAGGCGGGCTGCCCCGCAGGCGACCAGCGCGACGCCGAAAGCCGATTCATTGGTGCGGATGATTCCTCGCCATCCCACCACTTACCCTCGAGCGTGGCGACGCCGGGCCGCACAGCATCGCTGACGGCGAGGATCACCCTGATCTCCGCCGAGCCGCTGCGTAGCGTGACTGGCAGACCGTTCGTTAGTCCGCGTTGCTCAGCATCTTGTGAGTGCAATGTGACAACAGGCGGACCCTGTTGCGCCTGATGCCGCGGCATGTTGGCGAAGGTGGAATTGAGGAAATAATGCGATTTGGGATTGAGCAGTTGCAGATAGTCCGTCGACGGACGGTCTGGAGCTGCAATGGCGCCGCCGGTGATCTTCAGTTTCTTTGCCAGTGCCGCGATCGCGGGCCGTGGCGCCGATGATTTCCGCCAGCCATGCTCCATCAGATCTGAAAGCTTCCAGCCTTCGGGCAATGCCGAGGTGGCGATCTCCTCGTCGCTTTCGCGGAAGGCGGGATGATCAAGGCCGAGCTTTGCGGCGAGCCCGCGCATGATGGCGCCGCTGCTACGCGCCTCGCCCTGTGGCGGGATGGCAGGATGATTGGCCATGACATAGTGATGGCCCCAGCCGCCTTGGATATCGACATGCTCGAACTGCGTGGTGGCGGGCAGCACGATGTCGGCATGGCGCGCCGTGTCGGTGAGGAAATGGTCGATCACCACGGTGAACAGATCGTCGCGCATCAATCCGCGCTTGACGCGTGGGCCATCGATGTTGGTCAGCGCCGGATTGGCCGACCACACCATCAGCCCCATGACCGGCGGCGAGGCCAACTCGAGATGCTCGCCCAGTTTGGCGATGTCGAGACTGCGCGGATTACCCGTCAACAGGTCGAGCCGCTTGGCGCGCGAGTCGTACAGTTCCGGGAATGACAGGATCGACAGGCCGCCGCCGCGTTGGCGCCAG
Source organism: Pseudomonadota bacterium (assembly GCA_963205315.1). Taxonomy (GTDB): domain Bacteria; phylum Pseudomonadota; class Alphaproteobacteria; order Rhizobiales; family Aestuariivirgaceae; genus Aestuariivirga. Next base: position 43,011 of record CAUJIO010000062.1, read on the forward strand.
TGGCCGCCGAGAATGGCCAAGGCCGAAAGCCCGCGCACGAAATCCTCGCCGTTCTGCGCCTGCTGCGGCGCCACACCTGCACGGATCAGCGCCGGGCCGGCACTGGCAAATGCCTCCGCAAGAGCGGCGATCTGTTCGGCGGGAATTCCTGTCACCGCCGCCGCCCGCTCGAAGCTCCATGGATCGACGGCCTGCCTGTAGGATTCGAGGTCCTCAACCCACAGCGCCGCCAGTTCAAGATCGGCGCGGCCGGACTCCAGCAGATGCCGGCCGATGGCTGCGGCCAGCACCGGATCGGTGCCGGGCCGCGGTGCCAGATGCATATCGCATTGTTTCGTGGTGCGCGTGACGCACGGGTCGATGGCGATGATCTTCGCGCCGCGCTTGCGCGCTTCGGCAATGAAATGCCACTGGTGGTGGCAGGTGGAGAGAACGTTCTGTCCCCACAGGATGACAAGTTTGGCGTCCGGCGTTTCTTCAGGGTCGATTCCAATCGGATGACCTTCCATCAGCAGAGCCACAGCCGAAACGGCGCACACGCCACCGGCTTGCCGGCTGGCCCCCAGGGCATGAAAGATCCGGTAGAGCGCCTGCCGTTGCACCACGCCTTGCGTGCCGAGATAGGAGAATGGCAACAGTGCTTCGGCCCCATGTTCGGCAATGATCGCCTGGAAACGGTTGGCGGTCTCCTGAAGCGCCTGATCCCACGAAATCGGTTCGAACTGCCCGCTGCCTTTGGGGCCTGTGCGTTTCAGCGGCCGCAGCAGCCGCCCGGGCGCTGTCACCCGCTCCTCGTAATTCTTCACCTTGGTGCAGAGCACACCGCGGGTGACGGGATGATCCTTCGCACCTTCGATGCGGGTGACGATGCCGCCTTCCACATGCGCAATCCAGGCGCAGGAATCCTGGCAGTCGAGCGGACAGCAACCCTTGACCTGCATGGCTCCATTCTCTCCTGGCAATGCCAAGCCAGCATCGGTCCGTTGCGACGGCCTGTAAAGACCCCGGGGCCATTGCCATTTGACTTGGACCCCCGAGGCGTTAAATACGCCCCCAAATTCCACTTTCTCGCTGAGGCATTTCCCATGGCTAAGCCGCGCACGCTTTATGACAAGATCTGGGACGATCATCTGGCCCACGAGGCCGAGGACGGCACCTGCCTCCTCTATATCGACCGGCATCTGGTGCATGAGGTGACGAGCCCGCAGGCCTTCGAGGGCCTGCGCATGACCGGCCGCAAGGTGCGCCACCCGGAAAAGACGCTGGCCGTCGTCGACCACAACGTGCCGACCACCGACCGCACCAAGGGCATTGCCGAACCCGAGAGCCGCATCCAGGTCGAGACGCTGGCCGCCAATGCCAAGGAATTCGGCATCCTGTATTTCCACGAGCGCGACAAGCGCCAGGGCATCGTCCACGTCGTCGGCCCAGAGCAGGGCTTCACGCTGCCGGGCACGACCATCGTCTGCGGCGACAGCCACACCTCGACGCACGGCGCCTTCGGAGCGCTGGCCCATGGCATCGGCACGTCTGAGGTCGAGCATGTGCTCGCCACCCAGACACTGATCCAGAAGAAGGCCAAAAACATGCTGGTTCAGGTCGACGGCAAGCTGCCGAAGCATTCGACCGCCAAGGACATCATCTTGGCCGTCATTGGCGAGATCGGCACCGCCGGCGGCACCGGCTCGGTGATCGAGTTCGCCGGCGAGGCGATCCGCGACCTCACCATGGAAGGCCGCATGACGGTCTGCAACATGACCATCGAAGGCGGCGCCCGCGCCGGCATGATTGCCCCGGACGAGAAGGCCATCGCCTATTTCGAAGGCCGTCCCATGGCGCCGAAAGGTGCTGCCTGGGACAAGGCCAAGGCCTATTGGCAAACGCTGAAGACCGATGAGGGCGCGCATTTCGACCGCATCGTGACGCTCGATGCCGCCTCGCTGCCGCCCATCGTGTCATGGGGTACGAGCCCAGAAGACGTCGTGTCGATCGGCGGCGTGGTGCCGAACCCGGATGACATCGCCGACGAGGGCAAGCGCCAGTCGAAGTGGCGCGCGCTCGAGTACATGGGCCTCAAGCCCGGCACGAAGATGACCGACGTCGAACTGGATGTCGTGTGGATCGGTTCCTGCACCAATGGCCGCATCGAGGATCTGCGCAATGTCGCCCGGGTCGTCGAAGGCAAGAAGATCGCCGGCAACCTCGCCTATGCGATGATCGTTCCGGGTTCGGGGCTGGTGAAGGCGCAGGCTGAAGCCGAAGGCCTCGACAGGATCTTCACCGCCGCTGGTTTTGAATGGCGCGAACCCGGCTGCTCGATGTGCCTCGGCATGAATCCCGACCAGCTGAAGCCCGGCCAGCGTTGTGCCTCGACGTCGAATCGCAACTTCGAAGGCCGTCAGGGCTACAAGGGCCGCACCCATCTGCTGTCGCCGGAAATGGCCGCCGCCGCGGCCCTGGCCGGACGCTTCGTCGACGTCCGCAAACTAGGTTAACGTATTGATTCCAATCCGTTAAAATTTCGATTGTGGCGCACGTCATTAACGGTTGATGAACCGTTCGTTAATGGTTATGTCACGCCTGTGGCGTTAAGGTGATTCATTCATTAAGTCCGGCGTCACACTTTTACGGGGGTTTCAGTGGGTTCTTCAGTTCAGGCGGATGCCAAATTTCTCCGCCGCATCTTCATGGGTCTTGTGTTCCTGACGCTGGTCACCGGCGGCATGGCTGGCCTGACGACCGTTCAGGCGATGACCGGCAACACCGGTTCTTGCGTGATTTTCTGCCAGTAATGGCCTGACGATGGCGGAAACGCGGCTTTCGGGCCTCACCGCACCGTCGCTTTCCGATATCGAGGATCTGGCCGCCGAAGCTTTTGAGAAGCTGCCGGCGGCCTTTCGTTCTCTATGCGGCGACATTGTCATCTCGGTCGAGGATTTTCCGTCCGCTGACGTGCTCGACAGCATGAATGCCGAAGAATTTGACCTGCTGGGCCTGTTTCAGGGCATCGGTCTCGCGCAGGATCTGGCGGTGCCCGAAACCGGACGGCTTCCCAACATGATCTTCCTCTACCGCCGCCCCATTCTAGACTACTGGGCCGAGCACGAGGAGACGCTCGGGGCCATCGTCACCCATGTTCTGGTACATGAGATCGGTCATCATTTCGGGCTGTCGGATGATGACATCGAGGCGATCGAGAGGCAGGCGGACTGATCCGCCACGCAACCGCCATGAGCCTGACGCCGCGCTGACAGCGCCGTTTCGCCGCTGTTCAGCTACCAAACCGCAATATGCCGGCTCTTCAACCTCACAGGGAGCCATATCGTGAGTTTCAGAGTCGTTTTCGTCGCCACAGTTCTTGCCAGCCTCGCTGCTCCGGTTCTCGCCGGATCGCCACCGGTGAAATCCAAAGTTACGCCCGACAGCGTCGCCGCCTCTTGCGAGGCGCTCGGCTCACGCGGCGAGGCGCTCAGCAACGGCGCAGGCTGCCGAAACACCACGACCGGGGCCGCCGTCGTCTGCTCCGGAAATCAGTGCACGGATTATTTTGCCGATCCGCGTTACGCCAAGATCAAATCCATCCTCGATGCCGGCCGGACGAAACCGCAGAAGGCACCCATCTGAGTCGACGCAACAGCCTTCACCCGCCCGGCGGATTCAAGAGACGCCGGGTCCGGTAATTTCCTTGAGGAGTTTGCGGAAGATTGCATCGGCAAACTCCTCATAGTCTCTGGCGGTGACCACAAAATGATCGGCACCGCCAGCCACCTTGTTCTGCATGTAGATGCCGAGCTTGCGCCACTCGTTCTCGATCGCCAGTCCATTGATGGTAATGCCGCGGCCAAGCAGCTTGCCGCGCACGGCGTCGAGCGGCGGTCCGATATTGCCGGGCCCGTCGGCCGCCACATCGATCACTTTCCGGTTTGCGCGCGGCGCCTGGTCAAGCAGGATTTCGGCGAACAGCAGCATGCTCGAAATCGCCGTCGCGCCCGGATCGACGCCGCGCAGCGTCGCGGCAACGCTGTCGGCAAAGTTGCGGGCATCTTCGGCAGTCGCAATGACCGTCCACGGCAGGACCGTGACCTGGCTTTTGCTGCCTGACCAGTGCACCACGCTCACCGCAATCCGCTGCAGGTCGCCTTGAGCGATGGCTTCCATCGTTTCCGGGCGCCGGAACGCCAGCGCCAGCCCATTCATTTGTAGCGCGAATTCTTCTTCATCGACACTGCCGGAACAATCGAGCGCCACCACAAGCGCCAGATCGACTTGCGCGCTATCGGCCCGGATGGGCGGGCCCGCCACCGCCATCAGCCAGCCGCAGAACACCGCAACCAGACAGGCCCGAACCACGACTGATTTGCTGAGCGGCTTTCTACGATACGTTATGGCAGGCAATGACATCGGCTGATTCATCCCCGGCGCCGAAAACTGACAAGACGATCTTCAATCGCCCAATTCGATGGGCTTTAGGTCCTCAAAGCGGTCGCCGGGCCCGGGATTGTCGCGTGGGGATTCGCCGCCCAGATGATTCATGATACCCCACACGGCGTTCAACGCGGTCTGCACCGCGCCCTCAACCCAGCCCGGCGTCCACGATACGCCGTCCCCCGCCATGAACATGCCCTTCTCGTTGGGTGGCATCTCGTCCTGATGGAAGTGGCAGAACATGCGGCGATTGTAGCGGTAGTGGCCGGGCAGAGCGCCCTTGAAGGCACCGAGGAAATTCGGGTCAGATTCCCATGACACGGTGATCGGGTCGCCGATGATGTGGCTGGCCAGATCGAGGTGAGGATAGATCTTCTTCAGCGCATCGAGGCAGAGTTCGACCCGCTGCTCCACCGTTTCAGGCAGCATCTTCAGCGCATCGCTCATCCACGAATAGGAAAGGCAGATGACTCCCGGCTTGTCGTCGCCATTGTCGAAGAGGTATGTGCCGCGCGTCAGCCGGTCGGTGAGCGTCTGGCTCATCAGATCGCGGCCCGTGGCCGGATCCTTCTCTTTCCAGAACGGCCGGTCGGTCATCACGAAGGTCTTGGACGACTGCATGTAGCGGGTGCGGTCCAGTGCCATCCACAGTTTTGGTGAGAACAGGTTTTCCTCGACCTCCATGTTGGTGGTGAGCACCCAACTCTGCACCGTGACGAGGCAGGCCTCGAACAATTTGGTATGGCCCCAGCGGTCGGTAACGGCGATCTTGTCGCCGGCCACGCGTTCGATGCGCCGGCAGCCGGGCTTTGTTGCACCATCGTGCAACTTCGCCAGCGTCGTGCCCTTGGGCCAATGGACCATCTTGTCGGGCGAGGAGTTCCACAGCCCGCGCGGCACCTGCTCGACGCCACCCACCATGAAGCGCTGGTTCTCGTCGCAATCGGTGGCGACGACCCGCAGGATCTCCAGCATCGAGTTGGGAAAGTCCGAATCCCAGCCGCCGGTGCCGAACCCCACCTGACCGAACACCTCGCGATGACGGAACGACTTCTGGCCGAAGGCATAGGATGTCGAAACGAAATCATAGAAGGTGCGGTCATCCCAGATGGGAACGAGCTGGTTCCAGATTTCCTTGACCTTCGCCGTGTCGCGCTCGCGCACCGCCTGGCGGAGATCGCTGAAAGCGGCGCCTTCCTCCAGCGCCTTGGCCCAGCATTCCTGGATTTCCTTGAAGAACGGCGGCAGCTGCTCGGGCCGCTCGACATAGATCGTCTCTCCGCCGAGATCGATGACGGTCGAATTCGATGCCGGATAGGCCAGCGGATTGGGGAAGGGTTTGGAATCGATGCCGAGACTGTTCACATAGTGATAAAAGGCCGTCGACGATTGCGGAAAGCGCATCCCGCCGAGCTCGGCAATGACGCCGCTGGCGCCCTCGAAGGGCTGCGACCTAAGCCGCCCTCCGATGCGCGCCGACTCGTAGATCACGGGTTTCAGGCCCATCTTCATCAACTCGTAGGCCGCCGTCATTCCCGCCATGCCGGCACCGATGATGGCGACTTCCGCACCGTGCCGGTCGGCCGGAACCGAGCCCAGCCCGGACGGGTGCTTCAGCCAGTCGTCGAAGGGAAACGGAAAATCCGGACCATACATCGTCATCGGCTTCGACGTATCGGCTTCAGGCGTGAAAAAGGGGGACGGGGCCGACATGGGGATCTCCTGCGCATTCCGCTACAGGACGACACTAGCCTGAAATCCTGACCGCCGTCACCCGACGCCACAAACGGAAGAAGCCGGCCGTGGGGGAGGTCACGGGCCGGCTTCTGTGTCTGCGTGGTTCCGGGGCCAGGTTTGCAGGGGATGGGGGAGCCGGAGACCCGCAGGAAAAGGTGAGGTCAATCAGGAGCAGACGACTTCCTTGGTGTAGAAGGTAACTTTCTTGGTGTGCCACTTGTTCCACTTGGTGTGCTTGATTTTCACCATGTGGCAATCATCGCCCATGACGACATAGTCGTCGTCATAGTAGGCGGGCGAGCCCACCTGGATATAGCCGCCGTCGACGGCGAAATTGACGTCGAAATTGACCTTGGTCTTGGCCTGCGCGGCAGGTGCCAGCGCCACGCCGATTGCGGCTGCGGCAGTGAGGGCGATGAGTGCATTGCGGATCATGATGTTGCCTTTCCTGGATTTGGTCTTCGGTGTTGATCACCGTTGATGAAAGCCATTCTGGGCGCATCGTGCTGAACCAGTTCTGAGCAGGCGGTTTATCTTTTGTTCATCTTCTGGCTTTGGTCCGGCAGGGTATTGCTTCAATACAAAACAAGACCGGCCGCAGCGGGGCGGCTGCGGCCGGTTGCTTCACCTGAGAACCCCGAACCCCGTGAGAGGGGGCTGTTGGTGGGGCCGGAGAACCCAGGTATCTGCGCAAGGACTCAGTGGCAGATGCGCTCCTTGACGAAGAAGGTAACCTTCTTCGTGTGCCATTTGTTCCACTTGTTATGCTTGACCATGACGGTATGGCACCTGTGTGCCGTGCCGATGATGATGCCGCCGCCACCGAAGCCAACCCCGATGCTGATATTGGTCTTGGCGTCTGCGGCCGGAACGGCGGCGAAGCCCATCACGGCTGCGGCGGACAGAGCGATAAGGGAGTTGCGGATCATGTGACTGGTCTTTCCTGTGTTGCCTCGGTGGTGATCACCGGTGTTGAAAGCGGTTCTAGGGCATGCTGGCTGAACCGATTCTGAGGCCTGCGTTTATCTGCCGTTCATGTTGCAGGGTCCCCCCAAGCGCTCTATATGGCGGCCCATGACCAGCATCTTCATTGACGGCGAGGCGGGAACCACCGGCCTCCAGATCCGCGACCGGCTCAAGGGCCGGACCGACATTACGCTTGTCTCGATCGATCCTGAGCGCCGCAAGGATCCGGCGGCGAAGCGCGAACTGCTGAATGCCGTCGACGTCGCCATCCTCTGCCTGCCCGACGAGGCGGCCAGGGAGGCGGTGGCCATGATCGAGCCGGGCTCGCGCACCCGTGTGATCGATGCGTCAACGGCTTTCCGTGTGGCCGAAGGCTGGGCCTATGGCATGCCCGAATTGTCGAAGGCGCACCGCAGCCGCATCGCTGGCGCACCCCGCGTCGCCAACCCCGGCTGCTATCCGCAGGGCATGATCGCCTGCGTCAGGCCTCTCATCGCCGCCGGCATCATGTCGTCCGACTATCCCGTGACCTACAACGCCGTCTCAGGCTATTCGGGCGGCGGCAAGAAGATGATCGAGGATTACGAGGCAAAGGGCACGAGCGCCTCGCCCTACATGCCCTATGGCCTGACCTTCGCCCACAAGCACCTGCCCGAAATGCAGGTCTATGCCGAATTGGCCCATGCGCCGATCTTCCAGCCAGCAGTCGGCAATTATGCGCAGGGCATGATGGGCTGCGTGCCGGTCTTCTCCGAGTTGCTCACCCGCAAGGCCACGGGCGCTGAAATCCGTGATTGCCTCGCCGCCGCCTATGAAGGATCGGCGATGATCGAAGTCGCACCCTATGCTGAAATCGAGCGTGGCCCGGACGTGGGCCCCGAGGTGTTGAACAACACCAACCGCATGCGGCTGCATGTCTTCGCCAATGACGTGCGCGGCCATGTGCTGCTGATGTCGATCTACGACAATCTTGGCAAGGGCGCCTCGGGTGCCGCCGTCCAGAATCTCAATCTCATGATCGGGGCCGAGGAATCGCTCGGCGTCGATCTCCCAATTGCCGCCTGAAAGAGGATCACATGCAAAAGTTCGAGACGCTCACCGGTGTTGCCGCTCCCCTCAACATCGTCAACATCGACACCGACATGATCATCCCGAAGCAGTTCCTGAAGACGATCAAGCGCACCGGGCTCGGCAAGTCACTGTTCTTCGAGATGCGCTACACCCAGGAAGGCCAGGAACTTCCCGGCTTCGTGCTCAACAAGCCGGCCTATCGCAAGTCCCAGATCCTGGTGGCGGGCGACAATTTCGGCTGCGGCTCATCGCGCGAGCATGCGCCCTGGGCACTGCTCGATTTCGGCATCCGCTGCGTGATCTCGACAAGCTTCGCCGACATTTTCTACAACAACTGCTTCAAGAACGGCATCCTGCCGATCAAGGTCTCGCCTGAAGATCTGAAGAAGTTGATGGACGACGCCGAGCGCGGCAGCAATGCCACCATGACCATCGATCTTCCCAATCAGGAAATCCGCGGTCCCGATGGCGGCAAGGTGAAGTTCGACATCGACCCATTCCGCAAGCATTGCTTGCTGAATGGCCTTGATGACATCGGCCTGACCATGGAAAAGGCCAGCGCCATCGACAGCTTCGAGAAGAAGCAGGCGGCCGCGCAAAGCTGGCTGTGAGCTTATCCTCATCCGCCGGCCGGATGAGGGCCTCTCACCTTGAACGCCATCCTCAACACTGTTCTCCCGGTCTTCGGCATGATCGTGCTGGGCTATGGCCTGACCCGGGCGAGGATTTTTGATGCCGCTGCCGGACGGGGCATCTCGCTTTTCGTCTTCAACGTCGCCATTCCCGCCCTGCTGTTCAAGACGGTGGCCACCATGGGCGCCCAGCAAGCCGCACCCTGGAGCCTGTGGATTGCCTTTTTCGGCGGACTGGCGATCACCTGGCTCACAACTGCGTTCGTTGCGCGTTTCTTTGAAACGCTGAAGGGCTCGGGCGGCGCCGTGGCCTCGATGGCCGCCGGCTTCGGCAATCTCGCCATGCTGGGAACGCCATTGGCACTCGCCCACTTCGGCAATCAGGTGGCCGTGCCGCTGGGCATGATCCTGTCGGTCCACGCGCCAATCCTGTGGTTTGCAGCCATGCTGCATCGGGAGCTTGCGGTGCACACCGGCTCTTTCTCCCTGGTCCGCACGTCGAAGGACCTGTTCCGCAACCTTGCCACCAACGGCATCGTGCTGGGCCTCATCGCCGGCAGCCTGTGGCGGCTGACAGGTCTGGGCCTTCACCCGATTGCCGGAACCATGCTGGACATGCTGGCCGATGCCAGCATCCCCACGGCCTTGTTTGCGCTGGGCGTCTCGCTCTCCGGCTATTCGCTGAAAGGTGCATGGAGCGGCATGTTCGCGCTGATTGGCCTGAAGATGCTGCTGATGCCGCTGCTGGTCTTCATCATGGTGCGTTACGTCGTAGCCATGCCGCCGATCTGGGCGCAGGTAGCGATCCTCTTTGCAGCCATGCCGACGGGCGCCAACGCCTTCCTCTTCGCCCAGCGCAACGAGGAATCGGCGGCCGCCGTCTCGGGTGCGGTGGCGCTCGGCACGGTTCTGGCGGCGGTCACCGTCTCGCCCCTGCTCTATCTCATGGATGCCGGCGTCATTTGACGGCTGGCAGAAGCCGGCCGGGCCGTGTATGGAGCCACTCCATGCGCAACTTTGTCTTCCGCCATCAACCGCCCGCCACCACCCGCAACGCTCTGCTCGCGGGGGGCGGTTCCATGTGTGCCGTGGCCGCACTCGGCTTCACGCAGGACCTGGCAGGCCTCACCATGCTGTTTGCACCCTTGGGCGCCACCTGCGTTCTGCTCTTCGCCGTGCCGCAGAGTCCCTTGTCGCAGCCCGCCCATGTGATCTTCGGTCACGCCCTGGCGGGATTGATCGGCGCGGGAGCGAACTTGCTGCTGCCCGACAGTATCTGGATCGCAGCCATGGCCGTGGGTTTGGCCATCGCCGGCATGGTCGCCCTGCGCATTACCCATCCACCGGCTGGAGCGACCACGCTGGTCTCCTATGCCAGCGGCCATTCGGCGCTGTTCCTTGCCTTTCCCATCCTGTCGGGGGCCGTGGCGCTGGTGTTCTTCGCCACGCTCTACCACCGCATCACCGGACACGGCTATCCGATTGAAGCCCCGGCCAATACTTGATTTTGACCGCCAACAGGTCCATTTTCCGCACCGTTTTTCAACCCCCTCAAGGAGCCACATGGCCAAGGAAGAACTGCTCGAATTCGAAGGTACCGTGACCGAACTTCTGCCCAATGCGACCTTTCGCGTGAAGCTCGACAACAACCATGAGATCATCGCCCACACCGCCGGCAAGATGCGCAAGAACCGCATCCGCGTTCTCGCCGGTGACCGCGTGATGGTCGAGATGACGCCCTATGACCTGACCAAGGGCCGCATCAACTACCGGTTCAAATAACAGCCGATGGCGAAAAGCCCCGTCAGGCTGGTTCTTGCCAGCGCGTCGCCGCGGCGATTGCAGCTGCTCGAGCGCGTGGGGCTGGTACCCGACTTGCTCAATCCCGCCGATGTCGACGAGACACCGCTCAAGCGCGAAACGCCGCGCGCGCTTTCGATCAGGCTGGCGCGGGCGAAGGCGGAGCGGGCGCTTGAAATGCCGCTGGTTCGGGCCCAGGGCGCCAATGTTTTTGTGCTCGCCGCAGATACCGTCGTCGGCCTCGGCCGCCGCATCCTGCCCAAGGCCGAGACGGAGGAGCAGGCGCGCGACTGTCTGTCTTTGCTGTCCGGCCGCTCGCACTGGGTCTATTCGACGATCTGCCTCGCCAGCCCCGGCGGCAAGTTCACCACGCGCTGTGTGGAGACCAAGCTCCGCTTCAAGCGCCTGTCGCGCGAGGACCTCGACAGCTACATCGCCTCCAATGAGTGGAACGGAAAGGCCGGAGGCTATGCCATCCAGGGCCGCGCTGAGGCATTCGTCCGTATGCTGACAGGTTCTCACTCCGCCGTCGTCGGCCTGCCGCTCTACGAGACGGTGGCGCTGCTCGAAGGTGCCGGTTATCCGGTTTTCATGACATGGATGACCGGTCCGTCCTCGGACATTTGAACGAGGTGGCCTGAATGTCCGATCCCGTTGTCAGGCTGCGGCCGAAGCGGCCCTGCCCGATCTGCCAGAAACCGTCTCAACAGAAGTATCACCCCTTTTGCTCGAACCGCTGCGCCCAGATCGACCTGAACCGCTGGTTTGGGGGCAACTATGCGATTCCGGCCGAGGAACAGGAAGAGCCGGGCGAGGAAGACGGCAACAGCCAGTAGCTATTCCGCCGCCACCGGTGCCGCGTGTGTCAACGCCGGCTGCCTTGGCCGGTAGCCCATCACTGCGTAGATGCATGGGACAACGAACAGCGTCAACAGCGTGCCGAGCGACATGCCGCCGGCAATGACCCAGCCGATCTGCTGACGGCTCTCGGCCCCCGCTCCGCTGGCCAGGGCCAGTGGCATGGCGCCAAGAATCATCGCCGACGTGGTCATCAGAATGGGCCTGAGCCGCAAGCCCGCCGCCTCGATGATCGCGGCGCGGCGCTCGCGCCCCTGTTCCTGCAGCGCGTTGGTGAATTCGACGATCAGGATGCCGTGCTTGGTGATGAGCCCGATCAGGGTGACGAGGCCGATCTGCGAATAGACATTGAGAGTGCCGCCGGTGAGCCACAAGGCGCCCAGCGCACCCGTCATCGACAGCGGCACCGTGACCATGATCATGATCGGATCACGGAAGCTTTCGAACTGTGCCGCCAGCACCAGATAGATGAAGGCCAGGGCCATGAGGAAGACCAGCGCCAGATTGGAACTGGCATCGCGGAATTCGCGCGCCTGGCCGGTGAGATCGGTGACGGTGCCTTGCGGCAGTACCTCGGCCGCCGCCTGATTGACCGCCGCAACCGCCTCGCCCATCGTATAGCCAGGCGACAGGTTGGCCTGGATGGTGATGGCGCGCAGCTGGTTGAAGCGTCGCAGATCGCGTGGGGCCACCGTCTCCCTCGTCTTCACCACATTCGACAATTGCACCATGGTGCCGTCCGCGGCTCGCACGAAAATGCGCGACAGCGTCTCCGCTGAGGCACGTTCCGCCGGCGGTAAGGCTACGGTGACATCATACTGCTCCGAGCCGATCTGGAAGGTCGAAACATTCCGCCCGCCCAGCAAGGTTTCCAGCGTGCGGCCAATGACCGAAATGTCGAGACCTAGATCGGCGACACGATCACGGTCGATCTCCACTTCGACTTCCGGCTTGTTGAGCCGCATATCGGTGTCGAGATCGGCGAGGCCAGGATTGTCCTTGAGTTTCTCGACCAGCTTGTCAGCCAGTGCATTGATCTCTTCATAGGAGGCCGACGACTGGATGACGAACTGGAACGGCTTGCCGAAGCCGCGCGTGCCGAGCGATGGCGGGTTGGAGGCGGAGGCCTGCACGCCGGCGATCTTGCGCAATTTCGGCAGCAGGGCCTGCGTCACCTCCTGCTGTTTCACGTCGCGTTCCGACCAGTCCTTGAGCCGCGCGAACGACGTGAACTGTGTCACCTCGCCCGAACCGACAATCATCAGATAGGAACTGAGTTCGGGGATCGACGCCAGCAATTCTTCCGCCTCCCCGGCGTAACGCTGAGTATAGCCGAAACTGGCGCCTTCGGGCGCGTTGCCGGAGATGATGATGGTACCGCGGTCTTCCGTCGGCGACAGTTCGGATTTCAACTGCAGCAGAATCCACCCGCCACCGGCACCAACCGCCAGCGCCAGCAGCAGCACCAGCCAGCGCAGCTTCAACGCCATCCGGAGACTGGCCTTGTAACCGGCTTCAAGCGCGCCCAGAAACCCTTCGACGATCCGCCCGAAGAGGTTCTTGTGCTCCTGGTGCTTGAGCAGCTTCGAGCACATCATCGGCGTGAGGGTGAGCGCCACGAAGCCCGAGACGATGACGGCACCCGCGAGCGTCACCGCAAACTCCAGGAACAGCCGCCCGGTGCGGCCCGGCGTGAAAGCGATGGGCGCATAGACGGCGGCAAGTGTCAGCGTCATGGCGATGACGGCGAAGCCGATTTCGCGCGCGCCACGGATGGCCGCATCGAAGGGCTTCATGCCCTCCTCGATGTGGCGGAAGATGTTTTCCAGAACGACGATGGCGTCATCGACCACAAGGCCGATGGCCAGCACCATGGCGAGCAGCGTCAGTGTGTTCACGGTGAGACCCGTGGCATACATGATGGCAAAGCTGGCGACGAGCGATACCGGGATGGTGACGATGGGAATGAGTGCGGCGCGCAGCGAATGCAGGAACAGCACGATGATGATCAGGACGAGGCCGATGGCTTCGAGAATGGTCTTGAACACATTCTCGATCGAGCGGTCGATGAAGACAGTGGAATCGAAGCCGATCGATGCCGACACACCGTCCGGGAGCTCGCCGTTCAGGCGCGGAATGATCTCCGCCACCGCCTTCGATACATCCAGCGGATTGGCCACCGCCTGCTTGACAATGCCGATGGATATGGCCGTGGTGCCGTTGTAGCGGCTTTCGCGACGTACATCGGCAGTGCCGAGTTCGGTGCGCGCCACATCGCCCAGCGTGACCTGCAGGCCGCCAGCGGATTTCAACACGATACGCGAGAATTCCTCCGCCGTGCCGAGCGACGTGCGCGACAGCACGGTGAACTCGCGCTCCGTGCTTTCGATGCGGCCCGCCGGAATATCGGCATTCTGGTTGCGGATGGCGGCCTCGACATCCTGGACGGTCAGCCCATAGCCTGCCAGCCGCGCCGGATCGATCCACACGCGCATGGCATAGCGGCGCTCGCCGTTCACGCTGACATCGGCGACGCCATCCAGATTCTTGAAGCGGTTGACGACGAAGCGGTCGACATAGTCGGTCAGCTCCAGCGCATTCATGCTGTCCGACTGCATGACGATGAAGATGATCGGCTGCGCATCCGCTTCGACCTTGGAGATCACCGGTTCGGTGATCTCGTCAGGAAGCTGGCGCCGCACCCGGCTGACGCGGTCGCGCACGTCGCTGGTCGCCGCATCGATGTTGACGGTGGAGCGGAAGCGCACGGTGATGCGGCTGGACTCGGCGCGTGACGTCGATTCGATCGTGTCGATTCCTTCGATGCCGGCAAGCGAACCTTCGAGCACCTGCGTCACCTGGCTTTCGATGATGCCGGCGGAGGCACCGCTGTAACTGGTTTGCACCGACACCTGCGGCTCGTCGATGGCGGGATATTCGCGGATGGTGAGGCGGCTGAAGGACATCAATCCCGCCAGCAACAGGACGAGGCTCATCACCGTGGCAAACACCGGGCGGCGGATGCAAAGTTCGGTAAAGCCCATGCGCCTTTACTCCGCTGCGGCCGCGGCAGACATGACTTCGACGGCCGCGCCATTTGACAGCCGCGCCGCCCCGGCGGTGACGATTTCGTCACCTTCGGCGATTCCTTCGACGATCTCGACCTTGCCGTCGAGCCGCCGCCCCGTCTTGACCTTCGCCTCCCTCGCCTTGCCGTCACTGACGATATAGACGATTGCCGCCTCGCCACGCTGGGTGATTGCCGATTCAGGGACCAGCACGGCGCGGCGCGGCGAACCCTTCACGGCGATCCGCACCAGCAATCCTGGCCGCAGTCTCATGGCTGTGTTGTCAAGATCGGCGCGGACCTGCAGCGCCCGGCCATTGACATCGATCGACGGACTGAGGGCCGAGACGGTCGCCGTGAAGCTGTCATCCGGCAACGCATCGGCAATGACGCTGACGGCTTGCCCCGATACAATCCGCCCCTGTTGCAATTCCGGTACCGAGAAACTGACTTTCAGCCTGTCTGTCTTGTCCAGCTGGACGAGGGGCGTTCCCGCTGTCACGTAGGCCCCTTCGGAAACGGTGCGAAAGCCGAGCGTGCCGGAGAATGGCGCAGTGATGGTGAGCTTGCGCAACAGCACCAGTGCGGATTCGACCGCCGTCCGCGCCAGGTCGCGCTCCGTGGCCACGGCATCATAAGTGCTTTGCGAGATGTTGCCGGATTTGCGCAGCGCCTGGTTGCGAGCGTAGTTGGCCTCCGCCAGATCGAGCCTCGCCTTGGCCTCGGCAAGCGCCGCGTTGGCCAGATCGGCATCGAGCCTGAACAGCTCGGTGGCTTGTTTTACGTTCTCGCCGTCCTTGAAGAGAATGGCGGCAACGCGGCCGCTGGTCTCCGGCGCAATGGCGACGGACTCCTCCGCCAGCAAATTCCCGATTGCAGAAATATCGTCCGAAATCTCAGAGACCTTGGCGCGTGTGGTCTCGACGGGTAACGGTCCGCGATTTGTGTTTCCGGCACCGCCACTTTTCTGGCCACCGGCCGAGCCGGTACCGGTCCCGGGGGTGACGGCGCGTTGCTGCATGCCGGTCAAAGCCAGAAAATCGATGCCACTTTGGCGCACCCCATATGCTGCACCCGCCACCACAGCAAAGCCGATCACCAGATACGCCCAGGCTCTCATCAGTCCTCTGATCCTCTCGTTCATCCGACCCTAGGACGGAACAGACCCTTATTCCATACGGCTTCGCATGCCGCACAGATGACTGGCCATCACACGCAGGACGCCAAGTGGAGGCGCGATCCGTCGCAATTGAGGCATTCACATCATCGTGAACGTTTTCTGGGGCTGGAATGATGGCCCTTGCCGCGATATGTCCATGCAGCAGAGGCTTGATTCAGTATCACGAGAGGAAGAACCGCCATGAAATCCCGCGCCGCCGTCGCCTTCGAAGCCGGAAAGCCACTGGAAATCGTCGAGGTTGACCTCGAAGGCCCGAAGGCCGGGGAAGTGCTGGTCGAGATCAAGGCGACCGGCGTGTGCCATACTGACGAGTTCACGATTTCCGGCGCCGATCCCGAGGGCCTTTTTCCGGCCATCATGGGCCATGAAGGCGCGGGCGTGGTGGTGGACGTGGGGGCCGGCGTCACATCGCTCAAGAAGGGCGATCACGTCATTCCGCTCTATACGCCGGAATGCCGCGAGTGCGAATATTGCCTCAACCCCAAGACCAATCTCTGCCAGAAGATCCGCCTGACGCAGGGCCGCGGCCTGATGCCGGACGGGACCTCGCGCTTATCTTATAAGGGAAAGATGATCCATCACTACATGGGTTGCTCGACCTTCTCCAACTACACCGTGCTGCCCGAGATCGCCTTGGCGAAGGTGCGCGAGGACGCGCCCTTCGACAAGATCTGCTACATCGGCTGCGGCGTCACCACCGGCGTCGGCGCCGTCATCAATACGGCCAAGGTCGAAGTGGGCTCGAACTGCGTCGTCTTCGGCCTGGGCGGCATCGGCCTCAACGTCATTCAAGGCTTGCGGCTGGCCGGCGCCAACATGATCGTCGGCGTCGATCTCAATGATGAGCGCGAGGCCTGGGGCGCCAAGTTCGGCATGACGCATTTCGTCAACCCGTCGAAAGTCACGGGCGATCTCGTCGCCCATCTCGTCGACCTCACCAAGGGTGGCGCTGACTACACATTCGAGTGCATTGGCAACGTGAAGGTGATGCGCGTGGCGCTGGAATGCGCCCACAAGGGCTGGGGCCAGTCGATCATTATTGGCGTTGCCGGGGCGGGCCAGGAAATCTCGACGCGCCCCTTCCAGTTGGTAACGGGCCGCTCGTGGCGTGGCACGGCCTTCGGCGGCGCGCGCGGCCGCACCGATGTTCCCAAGATCGTCGACTGGTACATGAACGGCAAGATCGAGATCGATCCGATGATCACCCACATCATGCCGCTGGAAGACATCAACAAGGCTTTCGACCTGATGCACGAAGGCAAGTCGATCCGCAGCGTCATCACATTCTGATGACAATCGAAACCAAGAGCCTCGCCCGCAGCCACGGCGGAACCCAGGGCGTCTATACGCACAACAGCCGGACTTGCCATTGCCCGATGACCTTTGCCGTCTTCGTGCCGCCGCATGAACCGGGCGCCAAGCTGCCGGTTCTGTGGTACCTTTCCGGCCTCACCTGTACCCATGCCAATGTCATGGAGAAGGGTGAGTACCGCGAGGCCGCCGCCAGGCATGGTGTCATCATCGTCTGCCCCGATACGAGCCCACGCGGTGACGGCGTGGCCGATGACCCAAACAACTGGAAACTTGGCTGTGGCGCCGGCTTCTACGTTGATGCGACAGAAGCGCCCTGGGCATCGAACTATGCGATGTATTCTTATGTGACCGAGGAATTGCCGGCCCTTGTGGCCGCCAACTTCCCCGCCGACATGTCGCGCCAGTCGATCTTCGGGCACTCGATGGGCGGGCATGGTGCATTGATCTGTGCACTGAAGAATCCCGGCCGCTTCCGCAGCTGTTCGGCCTTCGCGCCGATCACCCACCCGATGACGGCCGAGTGGTCACGACCGGCACTTGAGGCCTATCTGGGGCACAACCAGGCAAGCTGGCGTGCGTATGATGCCGTGGCATTGATCGAAGACGGCGCGCGGTTGCCCGAACTGCTTGTCGATCAGGGAACCGCCGACTCGTTCCTGCAGGACGGTTTGCGCCCCCAATTGCTCTCCGATGCCTGCGCGTCAGCGGGAATTCCGCTGACGCTTCGCATGCAAGAGGGCTACGACCACTCGTACTTCTTCATCTCGACCTTCATGGCCGATCACATCGCCTGGCATGCCGGACGGCTGAAGGCCTGACGCCTATTTCAGCAGGGCTCGTGCTTCTTCGGGCCCGAAATACGCCGGGCGTTTGCATGTGCTCTTCAGCGTCACGAACTTGCCCGTTTCGCCCGACGCCTTGATCGCCATCATCACCTCGACGACATGCAACATGCGGTCGATGCCGCAGCGGATGTCGCGCCGCTTCTGCAGGATCGCCTGCGCCATGTCGGCGAGGCCGGCACCGCGATAGTTGGCCACCTGGCCTTCATCGTCCGGGTGATTGGGCATGCCGAACGGGTGATCCCACACTGGCAAGGGCTTGCGCACTGTATCGCTGCCCGCCACAATGATCTGACCGCCAAAGAAGTTCGGATCTGGAACGAAGAGGGCACCCTCCGTGCCATAGATTTCCATGTGATCATGGCGATGCGCAAACACGTCCCAACTGGCCGACAGCGTGATCATGGCGCCGTTCACGAACTCCAGCAGTGCGTGATAAGTGGTCGGCGTCGACACCCGGATTGTTTCGCCCTTGCGCGGCGCGCTTGAAATCAGCCGCGTCTTGCGCGGTGTCGACGAGAGCGCCGCCACCCGCTTCACCGGCCCCACCAGATTGATGAGATTGGCAATGTAATAGGGGCCCATGTCGAGGATCGGCCCGCCGCCGGGCTTGTAGAAAAACCCCGGATTGGGATGCCAGTGTTCCATGCCGTGGCTCATGATGTGCGCGGTGCCGGACGCCACCTTGCCGATCAGCCCGTCATCAATGGCCTTGCGGGCCTGCTGGTGCGCGCCGCCGAGGAATGTGTCGGGGGCGGCCGCCACGCGGAGTTTTTTCTTGTTCGCCAGCGCCTGCAATTGTTTTGCTTCGGTGACCGACAAGGTCAGCGGCTTTTCCGAGTAGACGTGCTTGCCGGCCTCGAGAATCTGCTTCGATACCTTGTAGTGCGCGGCGGGCACCGTGAGGTTGATGACGATCTGGATATTCTCGTTGTTGAGCAGATCCTTCACGCTCTGCGCCGCAACGCCAAATTCGGCGGCACGGGCATCAGCCGCCGCCATATCGAGGTCGGCAACACTGCGGATCTCGAATCCCTTGAACAGCGGGGCGAGTTTCAGATAGGTGGCCGAGATATTGCCGCAGCCGATGACGCCGACGCCAAGTGTCTTGCTCATGAAAAACCTCAGATCTTGCTGACGTAGGCAAACGAGCGCCGGGCGAAGCGCTGCAGGTTGCTGGGATTGTCATGCTCCATGATGAAATGCATCACCCGCGACCTCTTCAGCGCCGCCATGACCGCGGGCCAGTTGACGGTGCCCTGTCCCACATCGGTCCACCCATCCTCATCGAGACATTCACCCTTGGGCGCAATGTCCTTCACATGGACGGCGGTTATGCGGTCCGCGTAGCGCTTGACCCACGCGACCGGATTGGCTTTCGCCCGGGCGATCCATGCGACGTCGCATTCCCAGTCGAGCATCGGCGCCGCTTCGAAGATGATTTCGTGCGGCGTCTCGCCGGATGGCAATCTGGTGAATTCGAAATCGTGGTTGTGCCAGCCGAAGCCATACCCCTCGCCGCGCACCCACTCGCCGATGGCCGCCAGCCGCTTTCCCAGCTTCCGGTAACCGGCCGCCGTCTTCGGCCTCTCGTCAGGCATCAGATAGGGCGCATAGATGTGGCGCATGCCGAGTGTCGCCGCGATCTTCCGCACTCTGGCGCGCTCGCCTTCGAGAAGCCCAAGACCGAAATGACCCGTTGGCATGCTGATACTGGACTTGTCGAGCAACCGCCGTAGCGTCTCCGGCTTGTCATAAAGGCCGTCATAACCCTCGACCTCGCGGTAGCCGGTCTTGGCCAACTGGGCGAGCGTATCTTTCAGCGGTGAAAAATTGCGGGCCGAGTAGAGCTGGAAGGACAATCGCTTCGGCATCAACAGAACCTTTCCGGTACGCGGGAATGAAATTGCCATTTTGCATACCTGAGCGTCCGGAGCGAGGACCTCCCGGAAACCGGATGTGGAATCGGCCGCTTGGCGATGGAAAGGCTTTCCAGGATGTTCCGATAACCGCCGCCAGTCGGCCCAACCGGGATGGAAGACTTACAAATAAGTTGGGTTTCGGGCAAGATTTGCTTTGATCACAAAACGTGAGGTTGTATACAAAACGCACGTTTACGATCACAGAAAATTGTCCATCCCACCGATGACCTACCGTCCCACCTTGAGCGACGTGGCGAAGATGGCAGGGGTATCCGTTGCAACAGCATCGCGCGCGCTGAGCAATCCGGACCTTGTTGCCGAGAGCACACGGACGGCTGTTCGCGACGCCGCCAATTCGTGCGGCTACCAGATCAATCTCGTCGCCCGCTCGTTGCGAAAGCAGCGGACCAATTCAATTCTGGTGCTGATTCCCGAGATCGACAACCAGTTCTATCCGACGATCATCAAGGGCCTCGAACAGCGCGCCCATAACCTGGGCTATTCGATGATCCTTGGCCTCACATCCAACAATCTTCTGCGTGAGAACTCCTATCTGGAGATCGTCAATTCGAGGCGCGCCGACGGCATGATTGTCCTCGACGGCGGATTGGACAATCTGATTGAGCGCGGCATCAAGTTCAACGTGCCGACCGTCCAGGTACTCGAATGCCTGGGTGGGGAATCACTGCCCACCGTGCGCATTGACGATCGCCAGGTGGCCGCCCTGGTGGTTGAGCATCTTGTCGGGCTGGGCCACCGGCGCATCGCCCATATCAGCGGCAGCAGCAATTCGCTGGTGGCAACCGAGCGCATCGCCGGGTTTCAGCACGCCATGGCGGCCGCCGGATGCCATGTCCATTCCGAACTGATCGTCAACGGCGGCTATACCCACGACGGCGGTGCCGCGGCCATGCTGAGGCTGCTGGACATGAATGAGCCCCCCACGGCTGTCTTTTGTGCCAATGATGCGTCGGCAATGGGCGCCATCCGCGCCTGCCGCACACGCGGCCTCCGGGTTCCACAGGATGTCTCGATCGTCGGTGTCGACGACATCGACGAAGCGGCGACGAACGACCCGCCGCTGACCACCATTCACCAGCCCCGCTACGAGATCGGCGTGATGGCCATGGATCTGCTGGCCGGACTGATCGAAACGTCCAACTGGAAGCAGAAGCCAGTGCTTGTTCCAATCAATCTGATCGAGCGCGGCAGCACGGCGCCGCCGCGGCACTGATCCCTATTTTTCGTAGTGTTCTGCCACCAGCCGGTCGAGCAGGCGAACCCCCCAGCCCGAGCCCCAGCTCTGATTGATCGAACTGCGTACGCCATCCATGGCGGTTCCCGCAACGTCGAGATGCGCCCAGGGAACGGAATTGACGAAGCGCTGCAGGAATTGCGCGGCGGTGATCGCACCGGCGTGGCGCCCGCCGGTGTTCTTCACATCCGCCACCTCGTGGTCGATGATCTTGTCGTATTCGGGCGCCAGCGGCATCCGCCAAACTTTCTCGCCCGTGGCATAGCCGGCATCCGAGAGGCGCTGCGCCAGCTCGTCGCTATTGGAAAACAGGCCAGCATGTTCCTTGCCGAGCGCCACCATGATGGCACCTGTCAGGGTTGCGAGATCGATCATGAACTTCGGCTTGTAGCGGTCCTGCACGTACCACAGCACATCGGCGAGCACGAGGCGGCCTTCGGCGTCGGTGTTGAGCACGGCGATCGTCTGGCCCGACATCGAGGTCACCACATCGCCCGGGCGCTGGGCATTGCCGTCCGGCATGTTTTCAACGATGCCGATGGCACCCACGACATTGACCTTGGCCTTGCGCCTGGCGAGTGCCGTCATCAGCCCGGCGACACACGCTGCACCGCCCATGTCGCCCTTCATGTCTTCCATGCCGGCGGCCGGCTTGATCGAGATGCCGCCGGTATCAAAGGTGACACCCTTTCCGATAAAGGCCAAGGGACGTTCGCCGGACTTACCGCCATTCCACTGCATCACCACCATGCGCGCCTCATGCGCCGAGCCTTGCGCAACACCCAGGAGCGCGCCCATGCCGAGCTTGCGCATCTGCGCCGGCGTCATGATCGACACCTTGAGGCCGAGCTTCCCCAGAGGCTTCATGCGTTCGGCGAATTCCACCGGGTGCAGTGTGTTAGAGGGTTCGTTGACGAGGTCGCGCGCCAGGTGCACGCCTTCGGCCACGGCAGCGAAGTGGGCGAAGCTCACCTTGGCGCCGCGCGCATCGGGCGTCAGAAGTGTGATGTCGTTGAGCGGTTTTGCTTCCGGCTTTTTCGACTTGTACTGGTTGAAACTGTAGACCCTGAGGTTTGCACCAGACGCGATCAGGGCGGCAACCTCGCGCGCTGGCAGCTTGCCGATTTCCGCATCGACAGCAATTGCCGCACTCTCGGCCTTGAACGATTGCAGGACACCGGCAATGGCGCCGCCCAGCATTTCGAGTTCGAGCGGCTTCAGGCTTGCGGCAGCGCCGAGACCGAACAGCACCGCACGGGTCAGCCCCCCGCCCGGTGCCACGACATCAAGTGTCGAATCCTTCCGCCCGGTGAAGCCCGCGGCCTTGATCGCCCGTGCAATCTGTCCGCCGCAGCGTTGATCCGCCGCAGCGGCCAGTCCCGTCAGGGCGGCACCATCGGCGATGAGCAGGACAAGAACGCCGGATTTGGGCAGGCTGACGGCGGCAAAGCTGGTTTTCATGATCGATTCCAAATGTGTGAGGCTTCTCCTTAACGGGTTTCGCAGGCTCTGGGAATCCGGTGTGCTTTGTAAACCGTTAACCATGCGGGAAGCCTCACCCCTGTGCTGCCGCAATGACGCCGCACAGTCTGAGCCGTTGACAGGCCTTCCCGGCTCGCGGGAAACCCGTTAAGAAAGTGTTACCAATTGTGAACAATGCGGGGATTGGTGGGCCGAGCCGGTATCAAGCGTAGGAACGCAAGCCGACTGAGAATGCGGGTTTGCGTTCTCGGACTGCTTGGCGCTGCCGGCATGTCCCTGGCCGTGAACCCGGCTCTGGCGATTACCAAGCCGGAACCGAAGTTCGTGGCGCCCGTCACCAGCGCCGTGCCGAAGGGTACGCGCGTCGATGTGCTGGCCGACAGGCTGACCTATGACGGCAAAAGCAAGATCGCCACGGCAACCGGCACGGTCCGGCTGACCTATGGCCCCTATACCCTGACCGCGACCCGCGTCACCTATGACATGAAGCGCGGCGTGTTCAAAGCCAACGGATCGATCGTGCTGCGCGAGCCCAACGGCAACGTGCTCGAGGCGGAACTTGCCGAGATCGACGACAAGTTCGCCAAGGGCTTTGCCGAACATGTGCGCGCCCTTCTCACCAACGACGTGACCATCACAGCACGTTACGTGCGCCGTTTGGAAAAAGGCATCTCCGTCTACGAGCACGCGAGCTACACCGCCTGTAACAACTGCACGGACGAGAACGGCGTGCCGCTGTGGCGCATCGTGGCCGGCGAAGCCCGCCACGACATGAATGAACACACCATCTATTACAAGGATGCCAAGCTGGAAGTCGGCGGTGTGCCGGTGCTCTGGGCTCCGTCATTCTCCTATCCCGATCCATCGGTGAAGCGCCGCACCGGCTTCCTGCTGCCGTCCTTCCGCAGTGGCGACTACGGTGTCGGCATGACGACGCCCTATTTCTGGGCCATCGCACCCGACAAGGATCTGACCTTCCTGCCGACCTGGACGACGCAACAGGGGCCCCTGCTGGAAGCCGAGTGGCGCCAACGCCTGGCCAGCGGCATGTACAAGGTCAGGGCCTCGGGCATCTATGAACTCGACCCCGGCAATTCCGGCCCATGGCGCGGTGCGCTGCGCACCACCGGGGACTTCAAGATAAATGACACGTGGAGTTGGGGCTGGGATGCGACGGCCTGGAGCGACCGCTCCTTCCTCGACGATTACGACATCGACAACCGCAGCATGGTCGCCAACTACGCCCAGCTTACCGGCCTGGCGGACCGCAACTATGCCAAGGCTCAGCTCATCCACTATCGCACGACGGAACCGACGGAAAACCAGGACACGATGCCGACGGTCCTGCCCTATGTGACCGCCAATTACATCTTTGCCGATCCGCTGCTGGGTGGAGAGTTTTCCTTAAACGTCAACGCCTATTCGCTGCAACGTGAAATCGCCGTCAACGACCCGGCCTCCGGCATCGCGCTCGGCACCGATCAGAGCCATCTGACCACCAGCCTGGATTGGCGCCGCCAGATGACGACCAGCGCCGGCGCGCTGATCACGCCCTTCGCGCAGATGCGGGGCGACATGATTGTAGCCGACAATGTTCCGGGCGCGGCCGTCAACAATGACCCTGACGGCTATGTGCTGCCCTCCGCTGGCATCGACCTGCGCATGCCCTTCATCGGCAATCATGGCACGGCGCAGGGGATATTGACGCCAGTCCTTCAGCTGATCGCCGCACCCGATGAGCCACAGCCGCAGGACACCGCCAATGAGGATGCCATCACCCTCAATTTCGACACCACCAGCCTGTTCCTGAGCGACCGTTTTACCGGCTATGACCGCTATGAAGGTGGCGTGCGCGCCAATGCCGGCCTCTCATACACGCTGCTCGGCGAAGACGGCGGCTTCATTCGTACCAGCTTCGGCGAGAGCTTCCACATTGCCGGAGACAACAGTTTCGTGGCGGGATCGGGCCTCGACGGGACGTCCTCGGATCTCGTGGGCGCCGTCGCGGTGCAGTTGAACGAACACATGAGCGTAGGCTATCAGGCGCGGGTGGAGGAGGATCTGTCGCGGATCAACGTGCAGGAAGCATCCTTCGGCCTCACTTTGGACAGGATTTCCGGCTCTCTCAGCTATGCCGATATCGCCGCTGCTGCCGACTATGGACGGCCCGTCCGTGAACGTCAGGTCTGGGGCGATGCGAAATACATGATGGGTGAAGCCTGGAGCCTGTTCGGCAACTTCCGTTACGACCTTGAAGGAACGCAATTCATGTCAAAAACTGTGGGAATAGGGTTTGAATGCGACTGCATGAGCGCGCATCTCGCCTATTCGCAGAACCTCGAGGACACTGGCCAGACCGATCACCGGATCGAATTCAGCGTTGAGCTTCGCACCATTGGCACCGTCGACGGCGGCTTTAGTCTCTGATGACATTATCCTTGACCTTGCGGGCGGCGCTCGTCGCCCTTCCGCTGCTGATCACTTCGGCACCGCTGGCACCTGCCGTTGCCGAGTCACAAGGCGTGATCGCGGTTGTCAACGATCAACCAATCACCGAGCGCGACCTCACGGAGCGCATTGCGCTTCTTACCATCCTGGGCGACGCTGGCCGGGAGCCGCTCACCCGCAAGGCCGCTCTCCGCTCGCTCATCGACGAACAGGTGAAGATTACCGAGGCGACAAAATTCAAGATGATGCCCACCGACGCCGAGATGAAAGAGCAGATCGCGCGCATGTCCAAGGGCATGGACACGACACCGGATGGCATGGTGGCCAAGTTGAAGAAACAGGGCGTCAGCGAAACGGCATTCAGGAGATACGTCAGTGCACTGATTGGTTTCAACCGGATCATTTCAAGCAAGTTCCGCAGCAAGATTTCCGTGAACGATGCGGAGATCGACGCCAAGTTTGCGGAAATCAAGGGCAAGTTGAATTCCGAGGTTGCGCGCATCATGAAGGATCCCCGCATGAAGCCCGTAACCGTATACTCGCTGATGGAGGTCATTCTTCCGGTTGAAGGCAATGACGCGATGCTGCTGCAGGCCCGGGCAGTTGAAGCCAATCAGGTGAAACAGCGGTTGAAGGGGTGCGGGAATGTGCGCGCCGCGGCCGAAGGCGTGTTCAACGTGAAGCAGGGCAAGAAGTTCGAAGCAGATGCAGCGAAATTGCCCAAGGCCATGCGGTCGGCGCTGGAAAATGCAGGCACCGGTGGCGCGATAGGACCCATGCGCGGCAAGTCTGGCATTCAGTTGCTGGTCCTCTGCGGCACCCGCAAGCTCACGCCGCCCAAGCCGGATTTCAAGATGCCGACACGCGAGCAGGTGGAGCGTTCCGTGCAGAACGACAAGTACGATGATCTCGAGGAGCAATACCTCAAGACCATTCGTGGCAATGTCTATATCGAGTTCCGCAACCCCAACTACGCCCAGCAGTAGCAGCGGCAGGATCATGCGCCCCATTCTCTTGACCAGCGGGGAACCGGCTGGCGTTGCCCCCGAAATTACCCTGATGGCGTGGGCTGCCTTGCGTCATGAACCGCAGCAGACCTTCGCGCTCATCGGCGATGCCGCATACTGGCGGCAGCGCAATTCCGGCGCCCCGATCCATGAGATCACTGCGCTTGATCAGGCTGCCAGCTGTTTTGCGGAAGCATTGCCGGTGCTGCACCGGCCCCTTGCAGCCCATCCTCTGCCGGGCACCATTCATGCAGCAACGGCCCCGCAGGTTATCGCTGCAATCGACGAGGCTGTGGAGCTGGCCTTCGCCGGAGACATCTCCGCCATGGTGACCAATCCGATCCACAAGGATGCACTCTACGCGGCAGGCTTCCGCCATCAGGGCCATACGGACTATCTGGCGCATCTCGCGGCCGGTTATGGCAGGTCCGTGCAGGAAGTCATGATGTTGGTGGCAGACGATCTGCGGACCATTCCTGTCACCGTTCATATTCCGCTGAAGGATGTTCCGGTGCAATTGACGGCCGCGGGCATCATCGCCCAGGCGCGCGTCACTGCCGCCGATCTGCGGCGATACTTCGGCATCGCCACGCCACGCCTTGCCTTCACCGGACTCAACCCGCACGCTGGTGAAAACGGTGCTATGGGCCGTGAGGAGATCGACATCATCATCCCGGCGCTGAACCAATTGCGGCACGAAGGCTACACTGTCATTGGCCCGCTCTCCGCCGACACAGCCTTCCACGCCGAGGCGCGCGCCGCCTATGACGCCATTCTCTGCATGTATCACGACCAGGCGCTGATCCCGGTAAAGACGCTGGATTTCTATGGCGGCGTCAATGTCAGCCTGGGCCTGCCCTTCATCCGCACCTCGCCCGATCATGGCACCGCGCTGGGCATCGCCGGCAGGCACATCGCCAATCCGAAGAGTCTCATCGCCGCCATCCGGCTGGCCGCTCGCATGGCGGCGGCGGCTGATGTCTGACGATTCGCTTCCGCCGCTGCGCGAGGTGATCGCGCGCTTTGGCCTTTCCGCCAAGAAGAGCCTGGGGCAGAACTTCCTCTTCGATCTCAACCTCACACGGCGCATCGCCAGGGCCGCGGCTCCACTCGACGGCTACACCATCATCGAGGTCGGACCAGGCCCCGGGGGGCTGACTCGCGCACTGCTGATGGAAGGCGCCACGCGCCTCGTTGCCATAGAGCGCGATGACCGCGCCATTGCTGCCCTGCAAGAAGTCGCGTCAGCCTATCCCGGCCGGTTGACGGTGGTCGCCGGTGACGCGCTCGAGGCCGATTTTGCCGCTCTGGCAGGCGGACCGGCAAAGATCGTCGCCAATCTTCCCTATAACATTGCAACTCAGTTGCTCACCGGCTGGCTGACTGAAGACATCTGGCCGCCATGGTTTGCCTCGCTCACCCTGATGTTCCAGAAGGAAGTGGCAGAGCGCATCGTGGCATCGCCAGGCGGCAAGGATTACGGCCGGCTGTCAGTACTGGCGCAGTATCGCTGCACGGCGAAGAAACTGTTCGATGTCAACCGCTCGGCCTTCACGCCGCCGCCCAAGGTGACTTCCTCGATCGTACAACTCGTGCCACGCGCCATGCCGGCGCCGGCCTGCGATTTGAGAGTGCTCGAGCGCGTCACGCAGGCCGCCTTCGGCCAGCGCCGGAAGATGCTGCGTTCGAGTCTGAAGTCATTGGTGCAGGAACCGGAAAGGCTTCTGGCGGCCGCGCAGATCGACCCGGAACTGCGCGCCGAGCAGGTACCCGTCGAGGGCTTCGCACGGATGGCGGACTTGCTTTGACAGGCAGCTGAAGCGCGCCGGACTCAGAGGATGACGTCGGACAGTTGCAGATTCGCGACTGTGAAATTCTCCAGCGCGATGATCATGTCTGCACCGCTCTTGCCCGATGTATTGATCTCGATGACCGTGTAGGAACCGTACTGCGACGCGCGGATCTGGCCCTCGGCGGTGAATTCGGAGCCGTTGACCAGCACGAAGGCCTGATTGCCCGCCTTTGCTTCGGAGGCGTCGATGAGTGACAGATCGATACGGTCGGCGCCTGGTTTGAAATCCTTGATCAGATCGACCATGCCTTCCTTGGTGCCGGAATCGGACATCGACTCGAAGACAAATGTATCGCGGCCGTTGCCTCCCCACAGATCGTCGTCTTCGATGCCGCCCGTGATCCTGTCGTCGCCATCGCCACCCTTGATGGTGTCCTTGCCATTGGCGCCGATGATGATGTCGTCTCCGCCCTCGCCCCAGATCTCGTCGTTGCCATTGTCCCCGTCGATCACGTTGGTCTTGTCGTCACCCGTCAGTTCGTCGAAGGTTTGCGAACCGTGGATGTTCTCGAAGCCCGAGAACTTGTCGGTGAATATGCCGAGCTTGGTAACGGCGGTTCCCTTCGCGAGATTGACGATGACCCAGCCAAGCTGGTCGAAATACAATGTGTCGGTGCCCGAGCCGCCCGACAGCACATCATTGCCTTCGCCTGCGACGACGATGTCATTGCCGCTGCCACCACTGAGGATGTCATTGCCCGCGCCACCATCCACCCAGTCATTGCCGCCACCGCCGACAACCTTGTTCACCTGCGAGTCTCCCCGCAACGTATCTCCGAACGTGGAACCGTTGAGATTTTCGAACCGGGAGATCACGTCGCCTGCGGCATCGCCGCCGCTCGCCGTATTCGCACCCAGATCGACCGTCACGCCGGCATTCGATCCGGAATAGAAGATCGTATCGATGCCGTCGCCGCCGTTCAGTGTGTCGGCGCCATCCTTGCCGGAGATCTTGTCATTGCCGGCGCCGCCAGACAGGCCATTGACGCCATCACTCCCTGTCAGCACATCGTCGAAGGCCGAACCCGAAATCACTTCGACGTTGCTGATCGTATCGCCCGCCGCGTCGCCGCCAGCCGCCTTGTGCTGCTCGAGATCGATGCGGACTGACGCGGACGACAGTTCATAGCTGACCTCATCGAGACCTGCGCCGCCATTGAGGGCATCCCCGCCCGCTCCACCCACGAGACTGTCGTTGCCGTCTCCGCCGGTCAGCGTGTTGTTCCTGGAATCACCCCAGAGCTTGTCATCGAAGCCCGAGCCGATGAAGATCTCGAAACCAGTGACGGTATCGCCGGCCGCATCGCCGAAACGGAATTCACCGGTGGCGAGATCAAGACTGATGCCTTGCAGTGAGCCTGCATACGACAGCGTGTCGGTTCCATTCCCGCCGTCGAGAATGTCCGCCCCTCCGCCCCCGGCGATCACATCGTTTCCGCCGCCGCCGCTTACGCTGTTGGCCATGGCATCGCCGGAGAGCTTGTCGTCAAATGCCGAACCGATGATGCCCTCGAAGTTCAGTGCGGTCCCGGCGGTCGCCGTTCCAAACCGCGCTGTGCTGCTGGACAGGCTGATCGTGACTTTTGCTCCGGCATCGGCATAGGACAGGGTATCTTTTCCAGAACCGCCATCGAGCGTATCCTGTCCGCCGCCGCCAAGCAGGATGTCGTCTCCGGCACCGCCGCGAATCACATCCGCTCCGGCGCCACCGATGAGCACATCGTTGCCGTCATTGCCGTCGAGCGTGGCGCCAAGCTTGCTTGCAACCAGTGTGTCGGCGTCAATCGTGCCCGAAATCATGAGGACGTCAGTACCGGCAGTCCAGTTGGTGAACGTCCACTTGCGCGCTGAGAAATCGTGGGCAGCGAGAATCACGATCTCTTGCGTGCCGGCGCTACCTTGAACGGCAAGGGGTTGCGCAAGCAGGCCGGACCCGAACTGCGCGGCATCCAGCTTGACGGAACTGGTTCCGCTCGTGTTGTCGAAGCTCAGGACCTCGTAATTGTGAAGTCCCGTCGAATCGCTGACGGACGCCGCGTTGAGATTTACGCTGACCCCGGCTGCGCCGCTGATGAGAATTGTGTCAACGCCGTCGCCGCCATCAAAGAAGTCGGCAGCTTCCGCTTGCGCCGACTTTGTGAAGATCAGGACATCCTGGCCAGTGGTTTGGACAAGCGAGTCGATGCTGGTTGTTGCATTGGCCATGAAGGTCGTAACGTCCTGAGGGGCAGCCGCACGGTGCTGGATTTCAGGATTAGTC
Organism: Pseudomonadota bacterium; assembly: GCA_963205315.1. Lineage (GTDB taxonomy): Bacteria > Pseudomonadota > Alphaproteobacteria > Rhizobiales > Aestuariivirgaceae > Aestuariivirga. The sequence goes on from CAUJIO010000062.1 coordinate 73,129, forward strand.
TACAACCCTGCGCACTTGACGCTACAACCAGACGATTTTGGCGTTAGTGCGCAGTAATAGATCTGCCTTGGATTTTAAGAGAATTGCATGGCCTTCGCAGTGCGAACTTAGGCCATGCCGGCGCTCAAGTGAAGGCCGGTTACATTAGAGATTTTTCGTCAGATCACGGACGAATTGGGTGAGCCCTGTCCGCCGGCGGCGCTTCAGCCGTTCGGCGGTGAGAATGGAATCGAGCTGGCGGGCAGCGGTATCGATGTTATCGTTGACGATGACATAGTCGTATTCCGGCCAGTGACTGATCTCATCCGCCGCCTTGGCCATGCGCTTGGCGACCGTCGAGGCGGAATCCTGCGCCCTGTTGATCAGCCGCAGCCGCAACTCCTCCGCCGACGGCGGCAGAATGAAAATGCGTACCAGATCGTCTTCCATGGCCTGGGCCATTTGCTGCGTGCCCTGCCAGTCGATGTCGAACAGGACGTCGCGGCCCGCCTGCAGCGCCTCTGTCACCGGGCGCTTTGGCGTTCCGTAGAAATTGCCGAAGACCTCGGCATATTCCAGCAGGTCATTCCGGTCACGCAGGCGGCCGAACTCCTCATGACTGATGAAGTGGTAGTCCTTGCCGTCGACCTCGCCGGGCCTCGGGTTGCGTGTGGTGACGGAGACCGACATGGTGATGTTGCCATCCGATGCAAGCAGCCGCTTCGACAATGTCGTCTTGCCAGCGCCCGAGGGCGACGACATGACCAGCAGCAAACCACGGCGTTGTATCTCGATCATCGTCTCACTCGATATTCTGGATCTGTTCGCGCATCTGGTCGATGACTGTCTTGAGTTCGAGCCCCACAGACGTCAGTGCTCGATCTGACGCTTTCGAGCAGAGGGTATTCGCTTCGCGGTTGAATTCCTGGGCGAGGAAATCGAACTTGCGCCCGATCGCATCGCTTGAGGCCAACAGGGCTTCGGCCGCTTCGACATGCGAATCGAGCCGGTCGAGTTCTTCCTGGATATCGGCGCGCGTCGCGAGCAGCACGGCCTCCTGATGCAGGCGGTCGGCATCGAAGTTTGCTCCGGTGTCCATCAGCCGCGCCACTTGCTCGGCCAGCCGGTTGCGGATCGCCTCAACCGAACGTGACGGATTGGCACGCGCCGCCAGGCTCAGTTCGGCGATGCGTTTCACTTGCGCCGCGACGACGGACTTCATCCGTGCGCCCTCCTCGGCGCGCGAAGCGGCGAGCGCCTTCACCGCTTCAGCGAAGCTCGCCAACAAGGCGGCGTTGCGCGCCTCCGTCTCGGCCTCGTCTTCGGGAGGCACGACAACGTCGACGACGCCGCGCAACGACAGCAGCACATCGGCCCGCAGCGGTTCACCGCCGATGCGGTTACGCAGCGCTTCACCCGCCTCCACCAGCCGATCGAGCACATCCGTATTGAGTTTCACGGTTTCAGCCGCGACAGCTCCGCTGACGCTCAGCGACACCTGCAGATTGCCGCGCTTGAATGCCTGCGTAAGGGCCGCGCGCAAGGACGGTTCCAGCGCTTCAAAGCCATTGGGCAGGCGGCAGCGCACATCCAGCGCCTTGCCATTCACGCTCTTGATTTCCCATTGCCAAAACAGCCCATCACGCGCGGCGGAGGCGCGGGCAAATCCGGTCATGCTGGCAAGAGGCATCAAGGCCCTCCAAAGGAATCAGGGCCATCTTGTAGAGCAGTTCAAACCGTTGGGGAACGCCTCAACGCTTCGGATTGGGCTTTGGGATAACAGTCCGCTTTCCGCCGATCTTGAAGATCGTGCCGGGTTTGAGGTCGGCCACAACCTCTGCCGCCGGGGGCGCAGCCGCAGGTGCCGGGACTTCGGCAGCAGGGGCGGCGGGTGTTTCGGTGGCAGGTACCGGGGGAGCCGATGCATCGGCTGCGGGCTGGCTCGCTGCAGGTTCGGCGGGGACGGCCACTGCCGGAGCGGCGGCAGCATCGGCCGCTGGTACGGCTGGCTGAGACGGGGCCGGGGCATCGACCGCAGCACCAGCAGGCGTCCCGGCATCAGGGGCAGGCACTGGCGCCAACTCCGGTGCAGGAGCCTCCTCCGGCACCTCTTCACTTCCCTCGGCCGCAACGGCCGCCGCCGCGTTGCCGGCGATTTCCCGCCAGGTCTTCACATTGCGATTGTGCTCTTCCAGCGTCGACGCAAAAGCATGGCCGCCGGAACCATCGGCAACGAAATAGAGATACTCCGTGGTCTGAGGATTGAGCACGGCTTCCAGCGCCGCACGGCCTGGATTGGCAATCGGCCCGGGCGGGAGGCCCTTGATGCGATAGGTGTTGTAAGGCGTCTCGGCTTCGATATCGGCGCGCGTCAGGGACCTGTCGAGCCGTCCCTTGCCGCCAGCGATGCCATAGATGATCGTCGGGTCGGACTGCAGCCGCATGCCCTTCTTGAGCCGGTTGATGAAGACCGACGCGATGACCGGCCGCTCGGCTGCGATGCCGGTTTCTTTTTCGACGATCGAGGCCAGAACAACGGCCTGCTCTTTGGTTGCGATCTCCGGCACCGCGACGCGCTTGGCCCAGAGTTCGTCGAGCAACTTGGTTTGTGCCGCTTGCATGTCTTCCACCAGCTTCTGCCGGGTCATGCCACGGCGGAAGACGAAGGTGTCGGGCATGATTGTGCCCTCGGCCGGAACCGCTGCGGGCGGGCCCGTCAGCACCTCGTTGGCATTGACGCGGGCCACCGCCATTTCGCTGGTGAAGCCCTCGGGCACTGAAAGCTTGTAGGTGATCGACTTGCCGCTGGCGATGAGTTCCATCACCTCCTGCATCGATGACTGCGCGGCGAATTCATATTCGCCCGCCTTCAACCGGCCGCGCGCGCCCGTGGCATAGGCCATGCCAGTGAAAATGCGGCCGTTGTTGATGATGCCGTTGGTTTCGAGCGCCAGGCCGATGTCAGGCGTTCCGAGGCCTTGCTCGACGATGAACACCCGCTTCTCGGCCAGCGGACCGGGGATGGTGAATTGCTGATAGGCATAGAACACGCCACCTGCCACGAGCACGCCGGCAAGCGCGAAGGTCAGGAAGGTCCAAAGCAGCACCCGGGAAATTGCCGAAGCCCGCCGCCGCGGCAAACGTGGTTCGGAAACTTTCAGTGGCTCATGCGCTGGTGCCAACCTGCCTGTCCTCTCGCGACTGCTACGCCGCGTAGCGGCGCATGATCAATGATGCGTTGGTACCACCGAAACCAAAAGAATTGGACAGAACTGTGTTGATCTCTTTCTTCTTGGCCGTCTTCGGAACCAAGTCGATCTGGGTTTCAACCGACGGATTGTCGAGGTTGAGCGTCGGCGGCGCGATATTGTCGCGAATCGCAAGGATCGAGAAGATCGCCTCGACAGCACCTGCCGCACCGAGGAGATGGCCGACGGAAGACTTTGTCGACGACATGGTGAGTTCCGCCGTCCGATTGCCCATCAGGCGTTCGACAGCGCGAAGCTCGATCTCGTCGCCGAGCGGCGTCGACGTGCCATGGGCGTTGACGTAGTCGATCTCGTGCGCCTGCAATCCGGCGCGCTTCAGGGCCGACGTCATGCAGCGATATGCGCCGTCACCGTCTGAGGCCGGCGCCGTGACGTGATAGGCATCGCCCGACATGCCGTAGCCGACGACTTCGGCATAGATGGTTGCCCCGCGCGCCTTGGCATGTTCAAGCTCTTCGAGCACGACAACGCCTGCACCTTCACCCATGACAAATCCGTCGCGGTCCTTGTCATACGGACGCGAGCCCTTGTCGGGCGTGTCGTTGAATTTGGTCGACAGCGCCTTGCAGGCGATGAAGCCCGCAATGCCCAGGCGGCAGACGGCGGATTCGGCACCGCCCGCAATCATGATGTCGGCATCGTCGAGCGCGATCAGCCGTGCGGCGTCGCCAATGGCATGCGAACCGGTGGAACAGGCGGTGACCACCGCATGGTTCGGTCCCTTGAGGCCGAATTCGATGGAGATGAGGCCAGACGCGAGATTGATCAACGAGCCGGGAATGAAGAACGGGCTGATGCGGCGCGGCCCCTTCTCGTGCATCAGCATCGTGGTGTCGGCAATCGATGTCAGCCCGCCGATGCCCGAACCGACCAGAACGCCGGCGCGATACTTCTCGTCCTCGGTATTGAGAACGATCCCGGCGTCCTTCATCGCCTGCTTGGCCGCAGCCATCGCATAGATGATGAAATCATCGTAGCGGCGCAGTTCCTTGTGGTCCATCCAGGCTTCGGGATTGAATGTGGCGTTGGAACCGTCGCCGCGCTTTACCTCGCAGGCAATCTTGCAGGACAGATCCGAGGCGTCGAAACGCGTAATCGGACCAGCACCCGATTGCCCTGCCAGAAGGCGGCTCCAGGTTTCCTCCACGCCCGTAGCGAGAGGAGATACCATCCCTAGTCCGGTGACGACGACACGGCGCATGCTGCACGGCCCTTTCTACACGAAAACGCGGCGGCAGGATGTTGCAAACCCTGCCTCCGCGCAATTGATTTCGACGATCGTCCCCAAAGAGGCGATCAGGCGCAGCCGATCAGGCCGCGCTCTTCTCGATGAACTTGACCGCGTCGCCGACCGTCTGGATGGTTTCCGCTGCGTCGTCCGGAATCTCGATGCCGAATTCCTCTTCGAAGGCCATGACCAGCTCGACCGTGTCGAGGCTGTCCGCGCCGAGATCGTCGATGAAGCTCGCCTCGGCCTTGACCTTGTCGGCATCGACGCCGAGATGCTCGACAACGATCTTCTTCACCCGCTCAGCAACATCACTCATTGTCTCAAGTCCCTGTTTGTTTTCATTTCTACGGCAGGACTGCAGGATCTCCTGCCGCCCCCTCACACGCCGGGGGCTTCCCTACCACAAAATCCTGCGGCGTCAAAAGGGGCATTGGTGAGGCTTGTTATCGTTAGGGAAATCACCTTGCCGGCGGGCGCGCGCTTTGGCATCCTTCGGCAATGCGCAAGCTCATACCGTTGCTTCTGGCCCTCCTGCTCGCCACGCCGGCTCTGGCCGACGGGACGCTCGACGGCATTCTCTCCCCCGCCGACAAGCAACGCCTGCTGCAGTTCGAATCCACCATGGCCGATGCCCTGCGTCAGGCCCGTGCCGGAGGCGATGCCGCTGACGTGGCCTTGCTGGATCGCCTGCTCACATCCAAACCATTGCCGTTCGACGAGGCCTTCGACCCAACCGGCCCCTGGCGCTGCCGCACCATCAAGCTGGGCGGCCTGCTGCCACTGATTGTCTACCCGCCATTCAAGTGCCGCATCGACGATGACGGCGCTGGCTGGTTCCTGAAGAAGCTCAGCGGTTCGCAGCGGACCCAGGGCCGCTTCTACACCGAGGGCCCTGCCCGCCTGATCTATGTTGGCGCGGGCCATGTGGCGGGCGAACCGCCACGCCGCTATGGTGACGACCCGAAAGAGGATCAGGTGGCGCGGGCCGAACGCCGGGGCAAGGAGCGCATGCTGCTGATGTTCCCCGAACCTCAATATGAATCGAAGCTCGACATCCTGGTGCTCGAGCGCTGAACGTGTCCTGCGTCACCGCCGGCAGCCCCGAACTGGAGGCCTTTCATGATCTTTCGACAACTCTTTGACAGCGTATCCGGCACCTACAGCTATCTCATCGCCAGCCGGCCGGGGGCCGAAGCCCTGATCATCGACCCGGTGCTGGAGAAGGTCGACCGCTACATCCAGCTCATGAACGATCTCGACCTCCGCCTGGTCAAGGCCGTCGATACGCATCTCCACGCCGATCACGTCACGGGCCTCGGCGCCTTGCGCGACCGCACGCGCTGCGTCACGGTGATGGGCGAGAATACCAAGGCGGAC
>CAUJIO010000063.1 GCA_963205315.1 Pseudomonadota bacterium
CCGGCCAGCCGGCGTCAGCAACGCTCTCTCCTGCTTCCTCCATCAGCCATATGGATGCCATCTCATGATCGCCTTTGCCGACGACGTATCCGGGATCACCGTGTCCTTCGAGTTCTTTCCGCCGAAGAGCGAGACTGACGAGAGTTTCTGGCGCACCATTGCCAAACTTGAGACCGTGCATCCGCAATTCGTTTCCGTGACCTATGGTGCCGGTGGCACGACGCGCGACCGGACGCTGAAGACGGTCGCCCGCATCGCCGCCGAAACCACCCTCAAGCCTGCGGCCCATTTGACATGCGTCGGCGCCAGCAAGCATGAGGTGAACGAAGTCGTGCGCGACTTCTACAACGCCGGCGTCCGTCATATCCTGGCGCTCCGCGGCGATCCGCCGGGCGGCGTCGGCACGCGATTTGTTCCGCACCCGGACGGTTATCGCAACGCCGCGGATCTGGTGCGCGGCATCCGCGATCTGGGAGACTTCGAGATCTCGGTCTCGGCTTATCCTGAACGCCACCCGGACTCCGTTTCGATCGAGGAAGACCTGGCATTCATGGCCGACAAGGCCGAGCACGGCGCAACGCGCGCCATCTCGCAATTCTTCTTTCACAATGCATTCTTCCTGCGGCTCCGCGACCGCATCGCAGCCCGTGGCATCGACATCGACCTCGTCCCCGGCATCCTGCCCATCACCTCATTCGCCAGAGTGAGCGAATTTGCCTCGAAATGTGGCGCCCACATTCCGCCAGCACTTGCGACGCGCTTTCAGGGCCTCGACGATGATCCCGAAACCCGCAATCTCGTCGCGGCGATGGTCGCCGCCGAACAGGTGGACGCACTGCGCCGCGAAGGCGTGAAGCACTTCCACTTCTACACGCTCAACCGTGCCGACCTCGTTTACGCCATATGCCGCGTGCTGGGATTGGGAAGCGTGGCGCAAGCGGCCTGACACGATACTTGGGAGCGGCTCATCACTGAGGGAGAATTCGCCAGGCTGAAGTCCATCATACATCCATCCGTTGGATGAACCCCGGCATCGAGGCCCCCTACAACCCGTTGCGCACCCACACGGCCTTCACCATGGGCATGTCCGTCACCGCCTTGTACATCGCGCTGAGGTTTGGATGTTTCTCAAGCAGCGCGGCGAGGTCCGGCGCCCAGCTCACCATCATCGCGGCATAAAGGTCGAGGGCCGTGAAGCGGCCCAGCATGAAAAGCCGGTCACCCAACGCCTCGGCATAGATTTCGAAGTCGCGGGACATCATCGCGTCAGCCTTCGCCTTGATGCCCGGTGTCTCTGCCTCATTCGTCGTGAAACGCTCTGGAAAAAACAGGCGAAGATCGCTGCCATACACCGATGTGGCAAGAAACATCATCCAGCGCAGGTATGGCGCCCGCTCCCGGGAAGTGACAGCAGGCGCAAGTCCGGCCGCCGGATGCAGGTCGGCAATATAAATCATCATGGCCGCACTCTCTGTCATGATGCTGTCATCGGGAAGCTGCAGCGTTGGAACCTCGGCCTTGGGATTGAGGCGGCGGAAGTACTCCGGCAGCGTGCCGTCCGGCGCCCGCTCCAGATCGATGGTCCGGTATGGGACCTCACAGACTGCAAGCAGCGCTTCGACGGCAGCGGATCCCGCACCAGGGCGGCTATAGAGTGAATACATGTGTGATCTCCAAAGTTCACGGTCGATAAATCAGGCTCGGCGCCTTGCCATCCTCCGGCGTTGCATGATTCACGGTGAAATGCCATGGTGAACCAGACTCAACATTCCATACCGGTCATGTCGAAAGCGTCTGCCATCCTTGCGCCCAAGAAGGTGCGCTTCAGCTATTCAACGGCAGACCAGCCGGCTTTGCAGCGCGCTGTCATTCAGGCAATTGAACGGATCGGCGGCCAGCGCAAGCTGAAGAAGCTCTATTTTCAGCACCAGAAAAGCGTAAAGGGCGGCGAGAATTTCTTTGACGCGGCCATTCGTCTGATGCGGATGAAAGTCGAGTTCGACGAGGCCGCCCTGGCCAGAACCCCCGCCACCGGTCCGGTACTCTTCATCGCCAACCACCCCTATGGTGTTCTGGATGGTATCACCCTCACCTGGCTCGCGACAAAGATCCGGCCGGATACCAAGGTGCTGGCCAATGACGTGCTCTGCCAGGCGCCGGAAGCCGCCAACAATCTTCTGCCTGTGGCCTTCGCCCCCACGCGTGAGGCGCGCGAAACCAACGTCAATTCAAGGCTTCAGGCCCAATCCTGGCTGAGAGAGGGCCACGCGATAGGCATATTCCCGGGCGGCGGCGTCTCGACGTCCGAGAAGCCCTTGAAAGGCCCCGCCGTCGACCTGCCCTGGGCGCCCTTCACGGCAAAACTGTTGCGCATGTCGAAGGCCACGGTCGTACCGGTCTTTTTCGTCGGCCAGAATTCGCGGCTGTTCCAGCTCGCCAGCCATTTGAGCCTCACGCTCCGCCTCTCCCTGGTATTTCGCGAGACGGCGCGGCGCATCGGATCGCGCCTCAAGGTCCGGGTCGGAGCTCCTATTCCCTTCGAGGACATCGCCCATATCGAGGATCGTGGCCAATTGGTCATGGAGTTGCGCAAGCGCACGTTTGGCCTGGCTCGGCCAGAGGACATCAAGGGATCGAATCTTGATCTTCACCTGCGCGAGGCGCGTATCAAGGGCGTGAAAGTCAAAGGCGAGGATTGAGAACTGGCCGTCTCGTACTTATATCTCTGACAATCTGTATCGGGCAACGAACAATGATATTGTCACGTTTGAAACTAACTGCACTCGTGGGCAGTCTCGCGATCGCCATCATTCTGGCCTTTGCCATGCCGCCCGCTTCGGCGGCCCCCAAGTGCGAGGCGGCGACATTCGTGATCAATGCCGGCAAGACCTATGATCAGGCGGCGCGGGCGAATAGTGCTTCCGCCTTTGCCAATGGAGTGGCACGGTATTCCGACATGCGCTCGACGGCGCTGTTCGCGCTTGGCCGCTATCGTAAGCTCTTGCCCAAAGCGCGCGAGGGTGAATTCATTGCCCTGACCAAGAAGTTCATGGGCGAATTCATGCTCGAGAACGGCAAGGATTTCCGCGTCGGTACGATGACGATTACCGAGTGCTCGGGCTCTGGCGGCAATATCAGAGTGACAGCAAAAACCTCGTCGGGTGATACTGTCGCATTCCGCATCGCCAAGACAGGGTCAGGCTTCACGGTGCTCGACATGCGGGCGAATTCCATCTGGCTTGTGCAGCAGATGCGCTCGACCTTTGTCGGCACCATCAGCAGCCATAACGACGATATCGACGCGCTGTTCAAGTATTTGAAGAGGTAGTCACCGCACGCCGACGATGAACAACCGGGGAAACCGCAGCAGGACCATGCCGTCATCCATTGCCGGATAGGCATCAGCCAACCGCGCCTGATAGGCAGAAATGAAGTGCTGCCGCTCGTCCTCTGCAAGTGAATTGAGATAGGGCCGCAAGCCGGTTGAACTGATCCATTGTACGATGCCAGCCGGCCCTTGCAGCACGTGGTTATAGACCGTGTGCCAGATGTCGAGCCGTGAAAACAACTGCTTAAGCCGGCGATAATATTCGCGCGGCTCCGGCAGCGGATCACGCGCGGAAGACGCTTTTGCGAGTTTCCCCGCCCATGCCCCCTCCTCCGCCACCGCTTGAATCAGACGATGGCTAGGTTCCCTCAGATTGTCCGGCATCTGCACAGCCATCACGCCGCCTGGTTTGAGGCTGCGGGCAAGCCTCGCCAGCACCTGCACATGATCGGGAACCCACTGGAAGGTTGCGTTGGAGAACAATAGGGACGGCTGCTCGTCCGGCGACCATTGGCTGAGATCCGCATCCTGATAGTCCGCCTGCGGACAATCCCGCCGCGCTTGCGCCAGCATGGCGGGCGAATTGTCTACGCCGGTGATGCGCGCACCCGGAAATCGTTCCACCAGCAGCGACGTTGAATTTCCAGGTCCGCAGCCAAGATCATAAATGACATCGGCCCTTGCCAGCGGGACTTGCGACAGCAGATCGCGCGCCGCCCGTGTCCGCTCATCGCAAAACCTGAGGTACTCCTGCGGCTGCCAGTCGGTCATCTGAAGCTCCTGAGGCGCTTCTCATCTGCATGCCACGCGTCCAGTTTCGATACCAGGTCTTGCGGCAGGTTGAGATCGGCGATGTCGCGCGCGCCCAACCGCTTGAGATCGAGCGGCGGCATGGAGTGGCGGAGCGGTGGCGTGCGTCCGAAAAACCCGAGCAGCCGCAGCCACTGACCGAGACCAAGCGTCATGGCAGTTCTCCATCGATTTGATGCGTCGTATTGGAAGTGCTTCACTATCGCCGCGAAAAAATTGCCGTACCAGCGCAAAGGCTGGCATCATCTATCGAATTGATTTATACCTTTCCGATGCCGCAACTTCCCCCGCTTCATGCCGTCCGCGTTTTCGACGCCGTTGCCCGCCTCTGCAATTTGAGCCGCGCGGGAGACGAATTGAACATGACCCAGTCGGCCGTGAGCTATCAGATCAAGCAACTGGAAGTTTTCTGCGGCGGTCCGCTGTTCATCCGCGAGGCCCGTGGCGTCCGCCTCAATGAGCGGGGCGCCACGCTGGCACCCATCGTCGCCCGCGCCCTTGCCGATCTCGCCCAGGGTTTCCGTGCAGCCAGCGGCAAGGCCGAAACCGTGCTTGCTATTTCCACCATGCAGACCATCGCAGGCAACTGGCTGGCGCCGCGCATCGGCAATTTCCAGATGCTGCATCCGGAACTGGCGGTCCGTCTCGACATTTCAGCGGCACTTGCCGATTTCGCCGCCGATGGCATCGATGTCGCCATCCGCTCCGGCAAGGGGCAATGGCCGGGCCTCGTCTCCCATCTGCTCTTCGACCAGACGTTCACCGCCGTGGCGAGCCCCGACTATTTGGCCCGCGAAGGCAGGCCCACATCACCCGCCGACATGCTCCGCCATGTGCTCACGGCCCCCAGCGATCCGTGGTGGGACATCTGGTTTGCCAAGGCCGGAATTGCCACGCCAGTGCGCATTGCAAGGCTTGGCGTCGATGTCGAGACCCAGCAGATGGCGGCCAGCGTCGCGATGGCGGGCCATGGCATCGCCCTCATCACTCCGCGGTTCGACGCAGGCTGCCTCGCCTCGGGCCGCCTCATCAAGCTGTTTGACATCATGGCCAGCGCCGGAAGTGCTTACTATCTCGTCTATCCCCACGAGGCACGCAACGCGCGCAAGGTCCGGCTGTTCCGCGACTGGGTGCTCAGCGAGGCAGCAAGCGCCTGACGATCAAGGGCTGTTCAGCACCACGACGCGCGTGCCGATCGTGGTCCGCTCATAGAGTTCGACGATATCGACATTGATCATCCGGATACAGCCCGACGACACCACCTTGCCGATCGAAGAGGGATCGGGCGTGCCGTGGATACGGTACAGCGTGTCCTGATCGTTCTGAAAGAGATACATTGCCCGCGCGCCCAAAGGGTTCTTGGAGCTTCCAGGCATCCCCTTGGCATACTTGGCGTAGATCTTGTGCTTGGCGCGCTGTTCTGGTGTCGGAGTCCAGGTCGGCCATTTTGCCTTGCGCTTGATGATGGCGGTGCCCGACCACGCCGCTTCCTTGTCGCCGACGCCGACGCCATAGCGGATGGCCCGGCCCTCCCCCAACACGAAATAGAGATGGCGCTTGCGGCTGTCGACGATGATGGTGCCAGCGGGCTCCTCAGTGTCAAAATCTACCTCGCGCCGCCGGAACCTGTAGGGCACCGCATGGATGTCGGACTTGAACACCGGAAACGGCTCGGCAGCCGCCAGCGCCCGACCGCCGGGGAATAAGCAGGCAGCACCAGCAGTCAGCATCGACGACAAGAACTGCCGCCGCAGCCGGCGCCGTACTGTCATGGATCGCTCTTGTTCAGCTAGAAACCTCATCGCTGGCCGCTCCGCCTGAATTTCCACACTGAACCAAGAATACTAGCTGTAAGCCAGGACGACAACCCGCGTTCCGATCTCGACGCGCTCGTAGAGGTGAATGATGTCGACGTTCAGCAGTCCGAAACAGCCCGCTGTTGCCTTCTTGCCGACGAGCTTCGGATCATGTGTTCCATGGATGCGGTAAACTGTATCGACATCACCCTGGTAAAGATACAGGGCCCGCGCGCCCATCGGGTTATCGAGGCCGCCCGGCATTCCGTCCGGCAGATACTTCGCCAGCTTTGGAAACTCGGCGATATGCTCCGGAGTTGGCGTCCACGTCGGCCATTTGGCCTTCTTGCCGATGACCGCCGCGCCCGTCCAGCGCCGCCCCGCCTTGCCTACGGCTGCCCCATAGCGCATGGCACGGCCATTGCCGAGCACATGATAGAGAAATCGCTGCCGTGGATCGACGACGATTGTACCCGGTGGTTCCGTGGTCTCGAAATCTTCCTCGCGGCGGCGGAATTTGTATTCGATCAGCTTGATGTCAGATTCCTTCACCCGGAAAGGTTCGTCCTCGGCCAGGGCGCGCGAAACGGGAACGGCAGCGGTTGCGGCAAGGGCAGCAATCAGGGACCGGCGTGATATGAGCATGGAATGACCGCAGATTTTTTGGACAAGGGTTTTTAACCTGAGGCCGACATCGGATCAAGTTAGCCGCCAAAAATTCCGGCCGATTGTCAGCGTCAGTTATTATTGACCACGCCGGAGGGTGATCGCGCAGAATTTCTGCCGGATTGGAAGCCGGCACAGCAATGCCGTATTCTTGCAGTTCGGCATTCCCTGCGTTGCTCGCGTTGATCTAACGCAATGCGGACAATCTTGGGCAACGCGATCGAGATTGATGTTGTCCGGGAAGATCAGAGAGGTGCTTCAAGGACACTGACTTGAACGAAATCATAAGTTTGATGCACCGCGGACATCGCCTTGGTCGCGAGTTGCATGCCGGAACGAGGGGAACGGAAACTGAGTCCACCACAAACAGGATGAGCTTCCAGATGCACAATGAAACTTTCACGAAAATCGCCGCCATTGGTATTGTGATTGCCGGGATGCTCGGCGGGAACGTCAATGCCCAGGATGTGTCTGCTGGTCAGGAGGAGTTCCGCAATCACTGCGCGGCATGCCACGGCTTGACGGGTCTGGGCGATGGGCCGATTGGTCCACACCTGAAAACGCCGGCTCCGAACCTGGCCCTCATCACCGAGCGCAACGGCGGCAAGTTTCCCTTCAAGAAAATCTACGAAATCATCGATGGCAGCAGTGTCGTTGCAGCGCACGGATCGCGCGATATGCCGCTTTGGGGTGAACGTTACAGCAAGGATCCGAAGCCTGTGTCCCCGGATCAGGTCGATGTTTCAAGGCAACTCGCCGAACAGCGCATCCTGTCCCTGGTCTACTACATCGGTACGCTTCAGTAGTATTCAGGCGCCGCGAACGGCGTGAGAGATCCAGGCAGAACGTCAGCGAACGGATGCGGCTCGCGCAGCATCCGTTCGCCGGGTTTTAGCGCGCGAACTGCTTGTACTTGATCCGCTTCGGCATCAGCGAATCCTCGCCCAGTCTCCGCTTCTTGTCTTCCTCGTAGTCCTGGAAATTGCCCTCGAACCATTCGACATGACTGTCGCCCTCGAAGGCGAGGATATGCGTGGCGAGACGGTCGAGGAACATGCGGTCGTGGCTGATGATGACGGCGCAGCCGGCAAAATCTTCAAGCGCTTCTTCAAGTGCGGCCAATGTTTCGGTGTCGAGGTCGTTGGTCGGTTCGTCGAGGAGGAGCACGTTGGAGCCGCTCTTCAGCATCTTGGCCAGATGCACGCGGTTGCGCTGCCCGCCTGACAACGTGCCCACTTTCTGCTGCTGGTCGCCACCCTTGAAGTTGAAGGCGCCTGTATAGGCCCGCGAATTCATCTCGCGCTTGCCCAAATAAATCACATCATCGCCGCCGGAGATTTCCTGCCACACGGTCTTGTCCGGATCGAGGGCATCGCGCGACTGGTCGACGTAGCCGAGGTTCACCGTATCGGCGATGAAGATCGTGCCCGAGTCCGGCTTCTCCTGACCCGTCAGCATGCGGAACAATGTGGTCTTGCCCGCGCCGTTGGGACCGATGATGCCGACGATGCCACCGGGCGGCAGCTTGAACGACAGATTGTCGATGAGCAGCCGGTCGCCATAGGCCTTGGAGAGGCCCTCGACGTTGATGACATTGTCACCGAGGCGCTCGCCCGGCGGAATGATGATCTGCGCCGTGGTCGACTTCAGCCGCTCGTCGTTGATCTTGAGCAATTCGTCATAAGCCTTGATACGGGCCTTGGACTTGGCCTGCCGCGCCTTGGGACTCGCCGCGATCCAGTCCTGTTCGCGCGCCAGTGCCTTTTGGCGTGCGGCATCCTCACGCGCTTCCTGCGCGAAGCGCTTGGCTTTCTGTCGGAGATAGGCCGAATAATTGCCTTCGTATGGGATGCCGCGGCCGCGGTCGAGTTCGAGGATCCAGCCCGTCACATTGTCGAGGAAGTAGCGGTCATGGGTAACGATCAGGATGGCGCCGGGATAGTCCCGCAGGTGATGTTCGAGCCAGTTCACTGATTCAGCGTCAAGATGGTTGGTCGGCTCGTCGAGCAGCAGCAGGTCGGGCTTCCGGAGCAGCAGCTGGGTGAGCGCCACGCGGCGCTTTTCACCACCCGACAGATTATCGATCGAGGCCTCAGAGGGCGGACAGCGCAGTGCGTCCATCGCCTGCTCCACCTGGGCCTCGAGGTCCCAGAGGTTCTGCGCGTCGATGATGTCCTGCAGCTTGCCGGCCTTCTCGGCGTTCTCGTCGTTGTAGTCCGCCATCAGCGCATTGTACTCGTCGAGAATGGCTTTCTTGGCGGCAACACCTTCCATGACGTTGCCCAGCACATTGAGCTGCGGATCGAGCTCCGGCTCCTGCTGCAGGTAGCCGACCGTGGCGCACTCGGCCAGCCAGGCCTCGCCGTTCCATTCCGTGTCGGTACCGGCCATGATGCGCAGGAGCGTCGACTTGCCCGAGCCGTTGGGACCGAGCACGCCGATCTTTGCATCGGGATAGAATTGCAGGTGAACGTTATCGAGAACCTTCTTGCCGCCGGCATAGGTCTTCGACAGGCCATGCATGTGGTAGATGAACTGGCGTGCCATCGTGTGAGCGCTCTTCCGAATGAGGGGATGTTTCGGCGGCGCTTCTAGTGGGTTTTGCCCACCAGTTCAATCGTTACGCACGGCGCAGCACTTTCACGTGCATATGGCGCTGCACATCGAAGCCCAGCGACTCGTAAAGCCGTATCGCCGCGTGATTGCTCGCGTAGGCATGCAGGAACGGCGTTTCGCCGCGCGCCATGATGCGCCCAGAAACGACGCGCGACAGAAGCCCTGCGTAGCCGCGCCCACGCGCGTCCGGGTGAGTGCACACACCGCTCACCTCCGTATAGCCCGGAAGCTTCATGCGTTCGCCGGCCATGGCCACAAGTCTGCCCCCTTGGCGAATTCCGACGAAACTGCCAAGCCGATGCGTGTGCGGGAGAAATGGGCCTGGCTTGGTCAATGTCGCCAGGGCATGCATCTCGGCAGCATCTTCCTCGCCGAGATCGATAACATCCGGTGACGAGGTTGGAACGGCAACAGACCGCGCCACCATCTGCGTGCCCTCGGCCTCGACCATCGCCACCGTCCCCTTTGGAATGGGAAGGCTGCTGGCCTGCAAAATGAGGACCGTGCCGTCTGGCGGAATGAGGGCCGCAAGTTCAGTGAGCGCCTCAGGGCTTTCGTCTTCGGCCGACGCGAAGAGCGAGATGTCGCTCATATAGCGCAGCGCGCGACTCGAGCCCTGGGCGAAGGCCGACTGCCGGGTTCTCAACGCATGCCAGACAGGCCGTTCAAGAAGCTGGGTCATTGCTTTTTCTCCGGTTCTCGGCACGTTGATCGAGCGGCATCTTAACGAGCGCATCTTCGATTGCGGCAAGCTGGTCCAGCAGTGGTCCTTGGAGGCCGTCACAGATCTCGGCGACAGCCCGCTCGACGCGCGGCCAGATTTCGCGTTTCGCATGATCCACAACGCTTCGCCCCTGCTCCGTCAGCGCCACACGCTTTACGCGCTGGTCCGCCTTGGAACGAAGTGGCCTGACAAGACCCCGCGCCTCCAGCTGGGCAAGGCTGCGAGTCACTCCGGGCTGGGCGATGCCAAGCGTCTGGGCAAGTTCGCCAACGGTCAGCGGCCCATCGCGTTCGATGACACCCAGCATTGTCCAGAGTGCACCGTGAAGCTCGAAGCCCTGAGACGCCGTCAGGCGCTGAACGTCTGCCTGCATGCGTTCGCCAATGCGCTTGAAGCGGCTTCCGAGAGTCAGGTACCCATAGCTACGAACCAGGTCGTCATGCATCGGCGCATCCATTTTTTACATAACAAGGTATATATCATGTTATGTATTTGCGGGCAAGCGCGTTGTTTTACCGCCTGGCGGCAGTTGGAGTGAACGGTAGTCAAAGGTTGGCGGGCTTCAGCGCGATCCGCGGCGGAATATCACGACATTGCTGTGCCAGAGTGTCGTATTGTCTTCCAGAATGATTTCATAGCCGGCATCCCGCACCATCTTGCGCATCGACTCTGTCGTCGTGTCGACGAAGCTGTTGTTGATCCTCGCCATGATTTTGGTCTTGTCGGAATACTGAATGAAGGCAACCCCCTCCGGCTTCAGGATACGCCACATGTTCTTGAGGTAACTTTCAATAACATGGGGGTCGAGATGCACGAAGACCCCGAAGCTGAACAGGAAATCGATCTCCTCGTCGCCAACGCCTGGAAAGTCCGTGCCGGAATTGAGAATGGATACCAGATTGGGCGCATTGATCTGGCGCTGCAATGCATCGAGCAGTTCCTGGTAGTGATCAACGACATAGAGCTTTTTCATCGGCAGCAGATATTGCGTCCAGCGTCCGCCGCCTGGCCCGATCTCCAGGCCGACATGCTCCGGTTTCACATAGGGCAGCACGTAGGTCTGCTTGACGTAAAGAAGTGGCGGCACGGTATCAGGGTCGCCCCATTGCATGCCGTAGATGGCTGAGCGGGGCTTGCCGAACACCTGCTCGAGATCGGCGATCTTGATCAGGGTCCGGCCGTTTTCGACCACTTGATGCGGGAGCTTTCCACTGCGAACAGCCTTGATCATGTCATCGCGAGTTGCATATCCGCGCTTGATCGCGTCATTCATGAACAACGCATCGCGCATATAGGCCTTCAACATTTTAACATGCAGATCTGTATCGATATCCGGCATCGGAGAATGGTCCTTCAGTCGTGTCGTACAATTGAATTGGGCGGCGCCAGTCCACACTAGCGCATTGGGCGAGCAAGTAAAATCACTTGCCAAGCGAAAAATGCGCCAGTTTCAAAGTGATCGAGCAACTTATCGGTGCTCAATTGAGCGCAGGTTGCTCTAATGGGGGCGCTTTTCTTCCGCCATGATCTTCTTCTGATAGCGGCCCTGGATGATGTCGACGATGATCAGGGCACCGACCACGAAGTAGAAGGTGCTCTTCGCCATCGGCTCGACCGGATAGCCAAAGAACGCGAGATGCGCGATGTGGCCACCCTCGGCCAGCAGCATGACACCAACCAGCAGCAGCACGAACAGGCCCAACACCTCATACATGCGGTTCTTCTGCAGGAACATCGCGACATGCTCTGCCAGCGCCACCATGAGGATACCTGACAGAACAATGGCCGTAGCCATGACGATGAAATTCTTGGTCAGTGCCACGGCGGAGAGCACGGTGTCGAAAGAGAACACGATGTTCATCACCAGAATCCAGAACAGCGCCGTTGCGACACTGCGATGTTTCGGCCCTTCGCCATCACCGCGGCCAAGATCGTGCACCACCAGCATGTGGAAAATCTCCTTCATCGCCGTGTGAATGAGGAAAGCACCACCACCCAGCACGATCAGGCTGTGACCGTTGAAGCTGCCTGCAACGAAGGGCAACTGGAACCCGAACAGCGGATTCTGGAACATGCTGATAAGCTGCAACACGATGAACAGCAGCACGATGCGCAAGCCGATGGCCAGCACCATGCCCATGCGCCGCACATATTTCTGCCGCTCTGGGGCAACACGTTTGGCCTCGATCGAAATGTAGAGCAGGTTGTCAAAGCCCAACACGGTTTCGAGCGCTGTCAGCACCAGAAGCGTCATCAGATTTTCGATGGTGAAGAGACCGGTGAAGAAATCGGCCATGACTGCTCCGGAATTTCGGGTTTCGGCGGTGAGGAAACGTCAGTTACACGCTAGGCCGCCGCATGGCCAGCCACCACACCACAAGACCACGGCAAGCGGAGGTCCGGCAACGACGGCAACGGCTTGCCAGGTGACATAGAGCCCATCGGCATTGATCAGAAACAGCAGCCCGCAGCCGCCCGAGAACAGCACCGTCAAGAGGGCGAGCGAGGCAAAGATCAACCTCAGCGCAGAATGGCGCGGCTTTCCCGTTGCGGCGCGCCGCGCCTCGTGCCGGTAAAGCAGAACCCAGAGCAAAGTGCCAAGCAATATCAGGCCGAGAATTAGCATGGCAATCATGTCAGCCTGCCCTCGTGGAAGTCATATGCCTGAGTGAAACCAGGCCCACCGCCGATCCCGCAGCGCCCTTCAGCAGCAGGAGCGCAGCAAACATCCACGGCCATTGCAAACCGAAGCGCCCAAATCCTCCCAGGCTCCACATCAACACAGGCGCGCCGATGGCATAAATCAGACCGCCCACGATCAGCGTAACGCTCTCCCGCCGTTCGGGCTCTCCATGGCTTGAATATGCGAAAATGACATTGGCAACGAGAGATAAGGCGGCGAGATAAGGCGCGGCGTTGACCGTTCCGGGCGGTTGCCTGCTCAGGATCATCGAACAGCCGCCGCCGAAGAGAACCATGGCGATCGTAACCACACAATAAATCACGAACCCTGTCCGGACATTTTGGATCACGTGAGCGGCCCCATCCCTTTCCCACCGTTCCGGGCCGCCTTACGCCTTTCCCGGTCGATCCTGAGCCCCCAGCGGAACAGCAGCAGTCCGGCGGCCAGCGGCAGAACGCCCAGCCCGCCGCCGAGTCCCACAATGCTCATCGGATCGCTAGTCATCGACTGTGGATCACTAATGACGAGTCCCCCGACAATCAGCACGCACCCGCCGCCGAACACGGCAAGGATGAGACCGATGACGATGAGGAGCACATGCATGTCAGGCCAGACGCCTCGCCAGAGTGAACGTCAATGCGGCCTTGAGAGCAAAAGCGCCGCAGATCAATGAGCCGAGTACATTGACCTCCTGATCCTGAAATCCGTAGCCAACCCACATTGCGCCCAGAGCTAGAACGACAATCACATCCAGGCCCCCGAGAACATAAAAGGCCCAGCGCTGCGGTTTCGACGTCCCAAAGAGCGCGATTAGCACCAGCACGTTGAGTGCCGCAATGCCGCCTGGAATGACAGCCCCCGGCACCGACTGGAACATGCCATTGTATCCGGAGCCGGCCAGAAATATCAGCGCGCAGCCGCCCGCGAACAGCACCATCAGACCACAGAAAATGCCAAGGATGATTTTCACTTTAGTGGCACATTCGTCTTCAGCCGACTGGCAAGAAACAATCCGGCAATGCCAGTCAAGATTGGCGCAAGTCCACCCAGCACCCAGTACATGAGCAACACTGATGACAGTTTAGATTCGTCATTGTTCGCTCCCGGATTCTCGATCAAGTACATGATCGCTTCAATGACGTTACCTCCAAAGAGTACGGTACAGCCTCCTCCAAAGACGATAAGGAGCCAGCCACCAATGAACAGCAATCTTTTCATCATTTCGACATTCTAGACATATCCATCCGCGTGCGCGCCGCCGCATCACGGTAAAACATGTTGTAGGTTTCGAACGGAATGATCTGGCCGTTTGGCGTCACGAAGTGGATGCAGGACCGCTTCACCCGGCCAATGCAGAAATTGTGCTGGTCCATGAACTCGACGATCGCGATGCGGAAGATGTTCTCGTAGCCCATCCCCTCCGGCACCGGCACCTGCGGCAGGCAGCAGAGTAGCGCGTCGAGCTTTTCGGGATTGTTGCACTCGGCAGTCGACAGCGAAAAGAAGTTCAGGATCTGCTTGTGCAGGTCCGGATACTTCTCGAACGTAATTGCATTGGGCAGCGCCTCGACCAGCATGTCGCGGGGGAAAAACGACGTGATCGGCGCGATCTTGTCGCCGCTCCTGAGTGCATACCCGATGGCGATCGATTCCGGATTGCACGGCAACGGAATGATGTCGCCTTCGCCGAAGGGCGTCTTGGCCTCGATGATCTTGCGGCGGATGTCGGAG
>CAUJIO010000064.1 GCA_963205315.1 Pseudomonadota bacterium
AGAAATACTTTATCCGGCGATGGAGGATTTCCAGCTTGATCTGATCATCGGCGAAGGTCCGGCGGCGCGTTCGGTTCGCATCGATCTCGCCAAGTTCACGCTGGTCGGCGCCACGACGCGCACGGGGCTTTTGACAACGCCATTGCGCGACCGGTTCGGCATTCCGGTGCGGCTCGATTTCTACACCGAGGAGGAATTGCTCGACATCGTGCGGCGTGGTGCGCGCGTGATGCAGGTGTCGGTGTCGGAGGATGGCGCGCGCGAGATCGCGAGGCGGGCGCGGGGAACACCGCGCATCGCCGGACGCCTGCTGCGGCGGGTACGCGACTTCGCCTCAGTAGCCAAAGCCGACGTCATCGACCGCGGCGTGGCGGACCGTGCGCTGTCCGCGCTCGACGTCGATCATCGCGGGCTCGACTCGCTCGATCACCGCTATTTGAAATGCATCGCCGAGAACTTCGCGGGCGGGCCGGTGGGGATCGACACCATTGCTGCGTCGCTCTCGGAAGCGCGCGACGCTTTGGAGGACATCGTCGAGCCTTACCTGCTGCAACTTGGATTCCTCAACCGCACGCCGCGCGGGAGGCTGCTGACGCCACATGCCTTCAGGCACCTTGGCCTCGCGGTCCCGCAGGATCCGGCGATCCTGCAACGCGTGCTGCCGCTGGGCGAGGACGATGTCTGAGCGCTGGGCCGATATTGCCGGACGGATGATGCCGCCGCTGCATGTCCTGCCGGTGCGAATCTATTACGAAGACACGGATCGCGGCGGGGTAGTCTATCACGCCAACTATCTCAAGTTCTGCGAGCGGGCGCGGTCCGACTGCCTGCGGCTTCTCGACGTTCACCAAAACGAGATGCAAGACATGGGCTTCGTGGTGCGACGCATGGCTTGCGATTTCCTTAGCCCGGCGCGGCTCGACGATCTCGTCGAGGTCGAGACGCGATTCCTCGAACTGGCCGGCGCCCGGCTGGAACTCGACCAGCGCGTGCGGCTGGCTGACAACATTCTGTTCAAGGCGCTGGTCACGGTTGTGCTGATCGACGGGCGAGGTCGGCCCAAACGGCTGCCTCCCGCACTGGCAGCCAAGCTGAAATCCCTGGCTGAATCACAATCGTAACAAAGCCTTAACCATGATTGATTCATGTGGGGCTAGAGCTGGCCGGTGACGGTCCGGCTTGGTGGGGGATTCGGGGCTCAACTCCCGGACCGCCGCAGTTTCGACAGATTTGACATGTTTCAGGGCACTCTCTCCAGAATTGGGATTGTGCGGGATGCTCACACAGGCAGGAACTGCCGTGTGGCTGATGGAAGGGTAGGATGGATCCGGTTGCAGTAGACGCGGTGGCCCAAGGCGGCGCGCAAATTTCCTTGTGGCATCTGGTGATGCAGGCGAGCTGGCCGGTGTTCCTGGTGATGCTGGGGCTGGCGCTCGCGTCGGTCTGGTGCTGGGCGATCATCATCGAGAAATTTCTCGCCGTACGGCGGATGAATGCCGCCAATGACCGCTTCGAACAGTATTTCTGGTCCGGCCAGTCTCTCGAAGATCTCTATCTGTCGATGGGCAACCGCACCAATGTCGGCCTGGCCGCCATCTTCATGGCTGCGATGCGCGAATGGAAGCGCAGCCAGGAAGCCTCGCTCCGCGCCGGATTCCAGGGTGTGCAAAAGCGCATCGAGAAGGTGATGGATGTGCAGATCCAGAAAGAGATGCACGATCTCGAAGCCCGTCTGCTGTTTCTCGCAACCACCGGATCGGCGGCACCCTTCATCGGGCTGTTCGGCACCGTGTGGGGCATCATGGTGTCGTTCCAGGCCATCGCCAACTCGCAGAACACCAGCCTGAACGTCGTGGCGCCCGGCATTGCGGAAGCGCTTTTCGCAACGGCCATAGGCCTTGTTGCCGCCATACCGGCGACAATCTTCTACAATATGTACTCCGCCGACGCCGGAAAAATCGGCGCACGGCTCGAGAATTTCGCGGACGAGTTCTCCGCGATCATCTCGCGCCAGCTGGATGAACGGGTGTAAGCATGGGTGCATCGACAGGGGGAGCCCGCGGCGGCTATCAGCGGCGCAACGCAAGGCGCCGCAGCAGCGCCGGCGTGATGAGCGACATCAATGTCACTCCGCTCGTGGACGTGATGCTGGTTCTGCTGATCGTCTTCATGGTCGCTGCGCCCTTGATGACGGCCGGTGTTCCCATCCAGCTGCCCAAGACCGACGCCAAGCCGCTGACCAGTCAGGTTGAGCCGCTGGTCGTATCGATCAAGCCCGATGGTTCCGTTTACCTGATGAAGACCGCCATGACTCTGGATGAGCTGAAGACGAAGCTGCTGGCGCTCTATGGCACGGACCCCGAGAAGGAAATCCGGGTACGTGGCGACATTGCCGCGACCTACGGGCCGATTGCCGAAGTGCTTGGCGCCATCAGCGGTGCCGGCTTCAAGAAGATCGGCCTTGAAACCGAAATCCGCACGGCGGAGCCTCAGAACTGATGATGAAGGGGAGCCTTGCAGCATCACTGGCATTTCACGGGGCGATCCTTGCCGCCGCGTTGCTGGTGCTGCCCAATCACTCCCTGGATGAGGCCAAGCCCGTCGAGGCCATCATGGTCGACATCACCACGATCGGTGATGTGACCAAGAAGATGGCGATGTCGAAAGACGCCGAGAAGACCGTCGACAAGCCCAAGGCCAAGGCTGCCGATGTCGTCAAGAAGGCAGACCCGAAAACCAAGATCGACAAGACCGAGATCACCGCGGCCAAGCCGTCGAAACCCAAGACAGAGCCGGAAGCGAAGCCACCGGAGCCGAAGCCCGAGAAGAAGGTCGCGGAAACGCCACCCGAGCCGACGCCGCTCGATTCCGATCCGCTGAAGGACCTGATCAAGGACACGATCAAGGACAAGCCACCGGAAAAGAAGGTGGAGCCAAAGCCCGAGAAGAAGGTCGAGCCCAAGCCCGACAAGCCGAAGCCGGAGAAGAGACCTGCGAAGAAGCAGGAGAAGCTCGACGTCGCCAAGCTCGAAGACATTCTCAATTCCGACGCGATGGTGAACAAGGAAAACGAAGAGAAGACCACCAATGCTTCGGAAGCCACCGATGCGGGTGATCCCTCGAAGGGTCAGGCAAATCTTCAGGGTGCGGACGATCAGCTCGTCGGCACGATCGTCGATGCGCTGGTGAGCAAGGTCAGGCAATGCTGGAACGTGCCGCCGGGCGCGCGCGAGGCCAACATGTCGATCCGCATCCATTTTTCGCTCAATCAGGATGGCTCCATCGCCGGCACGCCGGATGTGCAGAACTACAATGCCGATCCGATTTTCGATGCCACGGCGCGTTCCGCCGTCGCAGCGCTGATCGAGTGTCAGGCCTATGACCTTCCGCAGGAACACTATGACCTGTGGAAAGACAACACGCTCGATTTCAATCCCAATCTCATGTTCCAAGGTTAGAGACAGCGACGCCCGCATGATGACCCTCGCCATACCGTTCCGGACGTTCAAGCCCGTCCATGCATTCGTGATCTTCTGTCTCGCGCTGTTCGCCAGTCCGGCGGCATATGCCATCGACGGTGTAGTGGTTCCAGAGCGCGCCGACCCGCTTCCGATCGCAATCGCGCCCTTTCTTGCCGGAGGTGGTGCTGAGGAGACCGGCGGCACCCTCAGCGGTGTCATCACTAACAATCTCGGCCGCTCGGGCTATTTCGCGCCGCTCGATCCCGCGACATTCATCGAACAGGTCAGCAATTTCGAGCAGGCGCCGAATTTCGCCAGCTGGCAACAGATCAAGGCCAAGGCACTGGTGACAGGCCAAGCCTACATGGACGGCGGCAAGATCAAGGTCGAGTTCCGCTTGTGGGACGTCAACACCCAGCAGCAGCTGGCGGCCCAGCAATTCACGACGACACCGAAGAATGCCCGCCGCATCGGTCATATCATCTCGGATATCATCTACAAGAAGTTGACGACTTTCGACGGCTATTTCGACACGCGCATCGTCTTCGTGTCCGAGGAAGGCCCGAAGGACAAGCGCGTCAAGCGGCTGGCGATCATGGACCAGGATGGATTCAACGTCCGTGCACTGACGGATGGCAAGGACCTGGTGCTGACGCCGCGTTTCTCGCCGTCGACCAACGAGATCACCTACATGTCGTTTGGCAAGGCCGAGCCGCGCGTCTATCTGATGAACATTGACACCAAGCAGCGCGAGATCGTCGGCGAATTTCCGAACATGAGCTTCTCGCCCCGCTTCTCGCCGGATGGCCAGCGGGTCATCATGAGCCTGCAGGACGGCGGCAACGCCAACATCTTCGAACTCGACCTGCGCTCGCGGGCGCTGCGCCAGCTTACCAACGTGGCGGCGATCAACACGGCGCCATCCTATTCGCCGGATGGCTCACAGATCGCCTTCGAGTCTGACCGCGGCGGCACCCAGCAGATCTATGTGATGGGGGCAGACGGCTCGGGCCAGAACCGCATCAGCTTCGGCAATGGCCGCTATTCGACGCCGGTATGGTCGCCGGACGGACAGTGGGTTGCTTTCACGAAGCAGGGCGGCGGCAAGTTCGCAATCGGCGTGATGAAGTCCGATGGATCGGGCGAGCGCATCCTCACCGAGGGCTTTCACAACGAGGGCCCGACCTGGGCGCCTAACAGCCGCGTGCTGATGTTCTTCCGCGACGGCCAGGGCGCCAACGGCGGACCACAGCTGTGGTCGGTCGATATTACCGGTTACAACGAGCAGAAGGTTCCGACGCCAGGTTTCAGTTCCGACCCTGCCTGGTCGCCCAAGCTCAACTGAGTTTCTCCACCGGGGCCGGGGGGCTCCGAATGGTGCGGTCCAAGGGCAGGGATGGCCCGGTCCGCATCACCACACCACACAAAACGGGAAGTAGACAATGACGAAGACTGTGAGTTTCAAGTTTGCCGCGGCGCTGTGCTGCGTTCTGGCACTGGCCGCCTGCTCGAAGAAGAGCACGCCTGACCTCGAGGCCAATGCGGCCGCTGGTCTTGGTGCTGGCCAGGCCATGCCGGGTTCCGAGCAGGATTTTGCCACCAATGTCGGCGACCGCATCTTCTTTGAGAACGACCAGTCGACTCTGACCGCTGAAGCCCAGGAAACTCTCCGCCGCCAGGCCCAGTGGCTGCAGCAATACACCAATGTGAGCATTCAGGTCGAAGGCCATGCCGATGAGCGTGGCACACGCGAATACAACATTGCGCTGTCGGCGCGCCGCGCGACCGCCACCCGCGAATTCCTGATCGCCCAGGGTGTCGAAGCCTCGCGCGTCTCGTCCATCGCCTATGGCAAGGAACGCCCGGCCGCCCTGTGCGATGCCGAGCAATGCTGGTCGCAGAACCGCCGCGCCGTCACGGTGATTACCGGCGGCGCCAAGACGTCGTAAGAGGCTGCGTATCGCTGTTGACCTTCCCCGCAGGCGTCTCCCCAGCGAAAGCCGGGGTGACGCTGGCGGGCATTTCCGCTTGACGGGGTCAGGGAAAATTAACCCTGTTGCGTCAGAGTAAACAAAGAGTAAGTCCCGGTTGCCGGGGCTTTTGGATTTGGTTTGGGCAGGGCCCGGGGGCCGGCAAAGGAGTGGGTAGATGATTTCTCGACTGGCGAGCTTCAAGACCGTTGCGGTGCTGAGCTGTTTCATGGCGCTGGCGGCGTGTTCGAAGAAGAGCACCCCCGATCTCGATGCCGGAACCGGACCGGGCGTTGGCACCAATGCGCCAGGATCTCGCGGCGAGTTCGAGACCGATATCGGCGACCGCATCTATTTCTCCGAAGACCAATCGACACTGGCCCCTGAAGCCCAGGAAACGCTGCGCCGCCAGTCCGAGTGGCTGCAGAAGTATACGGCGGTGACCGTGCAGGTCGAAGGCCATGCCGACGAGCGCGGCACACGCGAATACAATATCGCCCTGTCGGCACGGCGCGCCACGGCGGCACGCGAATTCCTGATCGCCCAGGGCGTCAATGGCAACCGGATTTCGTCAATTGCCTACGGCAAGGAACGCCCGGCAGCACTTTGCGATGCCGAGCAATGCTGGTCGCAGAACCGCCGCGCGGTGACTGTGATCACCGGTGGCGCAAACTAGCAACACCTCCGGCCCGTCTTGCAGGCACGACGGGCCAAAGCCTCAATTTCACCGTGATTCCGGTTCACTTCCGGCGGTGAACAAAGTGAGGGCCCTGCGGGGTGCCCGTTGGTGTTGATCATGCTGAAACTCGTGAAGTCGTCCGTTGCCCTGTCCGCCCTGATGGCGGTCAGCTTCATGTCGCCCGCCATGGCGCAGAATGCCTCCGAAATGGCCGTGCGGATGCAGCAGCTTGAAGAGCAGGTCCGCCAGCTCAGTGGACAAGTCGAAGAGCTGGCCTTCGAAGTGAAGAAGCTGCGCACACAAAAGCAGACAGGCGCATTGGACATGCCGCAGGCCACGGCCCCCGCCACACAGCAGAAGCGCCTGGCGGAAGCCTCCGCGGCCGCACCCCTTCCGGAGGCCGGCAGCAGCGGCACCGAAACCATCGAGCAGCAACCAATCGACAATTCTCTTGCGCTGCAGCAGCCGTCTGCGGCGGCGCCGCTTGAAGAACCCGTGCAGCTCAACAAGGCGCCGGGCCCGAAAATGCTGGGCTCCATGGACAATTCATCGGCCCAGCCTAACGACGGCGGCTTCCAGGGCAAGGTCCTGGTTCCCCCCTCGCAGCAGGAACCGGGGGACGATTCCTTCGTGCAGCAGAACAATCTGGCAGCCGAAGCGCCGCAAGACGGCGGCAGCGATGCCATTGAGACCGTGGCCCTGGCGCCCGAATCGCCAGAGGCGTTGTACGAACGTTCAAATGAAAGCCTGCTCCGCCGCCAGTTCGGCGATGCCGAAGCCGGCTTCTCCACCTTCCTGTCGAAATATCCCGATCACAGCCTGGCCGGCAGTGCGCAATATTGGCTGGGCGAGACATTCTACGCCCAGGGCGACTTCAAGCGCGCCGCCCAGACCTTCCTGCAGGGCTACAAGAAATATCCGAAGGGCCGGCGTGCCGCCGACAGCCTGCTGAAGCTTGGCATTTCGCTGAACCGCCTGGGTCAGGCCGAACAGGCCTGCGCGGCCTATGGTGCAGTGAGCGCCGAATATCCCAAGGCAGTCGACGCCCGCAAGCGGGCCCAGGCCGAAGCCAAGCGTGCCGGCTGCGCCTCTTAAGTCCGGTGCTGATTTTCATCTGCTGAAGGCTATGCGCCATGTGGCGCTGGCGGTGTCGGGCGGTTCCGATTCGATCGGGCTTTTGCGCCTCGCCGCGGCCTGGGCCCAATCGCAATCCAATGCGCCGCGCATCAGCGTGCTGACCGTCGATCATGGATTGCGGCACACATCGGCCGACGAAGCCGGCCAAGTGGCTGCGTGGGCCGCAGCACTCGGTCTCGCGCATTACACGCTGGTGTGGTCCGGGCCAAAACCCGGCACGGGGATCCAATCCAAGGCTCGCACGGCGCGCTATGACCTGATGACGGGCTGGTGCCGGGCGAACGGCGCGGAAGCATTGCTCACCGCTCACACGCTCGACGACCAGGCCGAGACGGTTCTGATGCGGCTGGAGCGGACGAAAAGTCCGGCCAGCCTGTCTGCCATTCCGGCGGTCGGCCAATGGGACGGAACGGTCCTCCTGCGGCCCTTGCTGGACATGAAGCGGGAGACGCTTCGAGACCATCTTCGGCAGATCGGGCAGGGGTGGATCGAGGATCCCAGCAACCGCGACCCGCGCTTCGAGCGCGTGCGGGTGCGCCAGCACCTGGTTGAGCTTGCGCCTCTCGGTGTCACAACCGATCGCCTTTCGGCCCTTAGCCGGGCCGCTGCCGTCACTGATGGATTGCTCGAAAAATGCAGCATGCAATGGCTCAGTCTGTGGCTGCAGGAAGACGATGCCGGCGTGTGCTATGCACCGCTTGACGTGCTGGAGGGGCTGCCGCAGCCGCTTCAGCAGCGCATCCTGTCGCGCATCATCATTCATTATGGCGGCGGCAGGATGAGGCCCGAGGCGGCCGAACTGGCCCGGCTTTGCCACTGGTTGCTGGATGGCAATGGACCGCGCTGCACATTGGCAGGGGCCGTTATTGGCCGCCGCAGGACACAATTCTGGGTGACCCGCGAGGCCTCGAGAATCGATGCCACGCCGCTCGTTCTGCATCAGGGCCATGAAATCATCTGGGATGGGCGGTTTGCGATTTCGGGCCCTGAGGGTGCCATCGTCACTCCGGCAGGCACGTCTGGGGCCGTGCTAGACCATGACGTTCCGGTATATGCGCGGCGGGCTTATCCGGTCATTTCAACAGTTGGAGCCGAGCCCGGCGCGATAAATCTGCGATTCCTGCGATTGCAGCGTCCTTAACGCCACATTTACACCAATGGCGTCCTTGGAAATATCTTTGCGCCGACCTATGTTACAACCCAATCTAGGGAAAGTGCTGCCGGAAGGGCCCATGGGCGCGACGGCAAGATTCGAGGGAACACGTGAACCAATTCCGTAATTTCGCCGTCTGGATCGTCATCGCGCTGCTGCTGTTCGCGCTGTTCAGCCTCTTCCAGGGTCAAGTCGGCCGCACGACATCATCGGAAATCAGCTATTCCGACTTCCTCGACCGGGCCAATGCCGGGTCAATCCAGGCCATTACCATTTCGGGTGAAACCATTACCGGCAAGCTGTCGGATGGCTCGACGGTGCAAACGACCGGGCCGCTGGTTTATTTCGAGGACCAGATCAAGGAATTGCGCAACAAGAACGTGCAGATCACCTTCCGTGCTGCGCAAGGTGACTCGCTGCTGACCAATGCGCTGGTTTACTGGCTGCCGATGTTGCTGCTAATCGGCGTATGGGTCTTCTTCATCCGGCAAATGCAGTCGGGTTCCGGCAAGGCCATGGGCTTTGGCAAGTCCAAGGCGAAGCTTCTGACCGAGAAGCATGGACGCGTAACCTTCGAGGATGTGGCCGGTGTCGAGGAAGCCAAGGACGACCTCGTCGAGATCGTCGACTTCCTCAAGGACCCGCACAAGTTCCAGCGCCTTGGCGGCAAAATTCCAAAGGGCGCGCTCCTGGTCGGTCCTCCCGGTACCGGCAAAACGCTGCTTGCACGCGCCATCGCGGGCGAGGCCAATGTGCCGTTCTTCACGATCTCCGGTTCGGACTTCGTCGAAATGTTCGTTGGCGTTGGCGCCAGCCGCGTGCGCGACATGTTCGAGCAGGCCAAGAAGAATGCGCCCTGCATCATCTTCATCGATGAAATCGACGCGGTCGGCCGCCATCGTGGCGCAGGCCTCGGCGGCGGTAATGACGAACGCGAACAGACGCTGAACCAGCTGCTTGTCGAAATGGACGGCTTCGAGGCCAATGAGGGCGTCATCCTGGTGGCTGCCACCAACCGGCCGGACGTGCTCGATCCGGCGCTGTTGCGCCCGGGCCGTTTCGACCGGCAGATCGTGGTCCCGAACCCGGACGTTCAGGGCCGCGAGAAGATCCTCAAGGTTCACATGCGCAATGTGCCGATGGCGCCGGATGTCGATGCCAAGACCATCGCGCGCGGAACGCCGGGGTTCTCGGGTGCCGATCTCGCCAACCTCGTCAACGAGGCTGCCCTGCTGGCGGCGCGGCGCAACAAGCGCATCGTCACGCAGTCGGAATTCGAGGAAGCCAAGGACAAGGTGATGATGGGGGCCGAGCGCCGCTCCATGGCCATGTCCGAGGACGAGAAGCGTCTCACCGCCTATCACGAAGCTGGCCATGCGCTGGTGGCGATGAACGTGCCGAAGGCCGATCCGGTCCACAAGGCCACGATCATCCCGCGCGGCCGTGCGCTCGGCATGGTGATGCAGCTGCCGGAGGGCGACCGCCTGTCGATGAGCTTTACCCAGATGACATCGCGTCTCGCCATCATGATGGGCGGCCGCATTGCCGAAGAGCTCACCTTCGGCAAGGAGAACGTCACTTCGGGCGCGCAGTCCGACATCGAGCAGGCCACACGGCTAGCCCGTGCCATGGTCACCCGCTGGGGTTACTCTGATCAGCTCGGCACGGTCGCCTACGGCGAGAACCAGGAAGAGGTATTCCTTGGCCATTCTGTGTCACGCACCCAGAACATCTCGGAAGAGACCTCGCAGCTGATCGACCAGGAGGTGAAGCGTCTGGTGGCCGATGGGCTGGCGACGGCGCGGCGCATCCTTACCGATCAGAACAAGGATCTCGTCACGCTGGCGCAAGGGTTGCTCGAATACGAAACGCTGTCAGGCGAGGAGATCAAGAACCTCCTCAATGGCACGCCGCCCAAGCGCGACGACCATGACGGTCACAGGAAGCCGGCGAAGCCGTCAGCCTCGGTGCCGTCGGCAGGTGCGCCCAAGGCCGGGGATGCCGGCATGGAACCGCAGCCGCAGGCCTGAATGCGCAGGATCTATCATCGGCCGGCAGGGCTGGTTTTTGGCCCTGACGCCCGCCACATCATCGGACAAGGCCGCGGAGCATCGCTCGGCGGCCTTTCTGCGATTGCTTACGCGATGATCGAGATCATCGAGCGCAACGGGCAATCCGTTTCGCGCCGGTTCGAAAGCTTTGACGCAGTACCTGGAGAGAGACTCCCCGCCATCTCGTGGCCTGAAGACCGCCCATTGGTCATGGGCATTGTGAATGTCACGCCCGACAGTTTCTCGGACGGCGGCAAGAATGCTGAAACCGCGCGCGCCATCGCGCACGGCCTGCAGTTGGCGAAGGAGGGCGCCGACATTCTCGATGTTGGCGGCGAATCGACGAGGCCCGGGTCCGAGGGCGTGCCGGCCGACGAGGAACTCGCTCGCGTTATCCCGGTGATCGAGGCTCTGGCTGCCGAGGGGTTGAGGGTATCCTGCGATACGCGCAAGGCTGATGTGATGACGGCGGCGCTGGCAGTGGGGGCGTCGATCATCAACGACGTTTCGGCGCTGACCTATGATCCGGCATCGCTGGCGGCGTTGGCCAAGGCGAATTGCCCTGTCATCCTGATGCATGCGCAGGGCGACCCCAAGACCATGCAGCTCTCGCCGGTCTATGAGCATGTGGCGCTCGATGTGTTCGACATGCTCGAAGGCCGGATCGCAGCTTGTGTTGCGGCGGGCATTTCGAAAGACCGGCTGATCGCCGATCCCGGCATCGGGTTCGGCAAGACGTTCCGCCACAATCTCGACCTGCTGCAGGCGTTCACTCTGTTCCATGGCCTTGGCGTGCCGTTGCTCATGGGCCTGTCGCGCAAGGGATTCATCGGCGCGCTGACGGGTGAAAAGCTGGCGGCGAACCGGGTGAACGGTTCGGTGGGCGGCGCCATCTGGTCGGCCCTTAACGGAGCGCACATTCTTCGCGTGCATGATGTCAAGGCAACGGTCGAGGCGCTGGCGGTGGTGCGCGCATCGGCAGAACCGGGGGAGGCCGGGCTCTAGGTCAGGGGTAGGGGAATGGCGCGGAAGTATTTCGGAACCGACGGAGTTCGCGGGACGGCCAATGCCGGAGCAATGACGGCGGACATGGTCCTGAAGATCGGCATGGCGGCGGGCAACCTCTATCGCCGCGGCAACCACCGGCATCGCGTGGTGATCGGCAAGGATACCAGGCTCTCGGGCTACATGATCGAAAACGCCCTGGCCTCCGGTCTCCTGGCCGCAGGCATGGACGTATTCATGTTTGGCCCTTTGCCGACGCCGGCGGTTGCCATGCTGACGCGGTCGATGCGGGCCGATCTCGGCGTGATGATCTCGGCTTCGCACAATCCGTTTCAGGACAACGGCATCAAGATCTTCGGACCCGATGGCTTCAAGCTGTCGGATGACCAGGAACTCGAGATCGAGGCGATGCTTGACGATCCCATGCTCATGCATGTCGCAGCCTCCGACAAAATCGGCCGCGCCAAGCGCATCGAGGATGCACAGGCGCGATACATCGAGTTTGCCAAGCGCACCTATCCCAAAGACATGACGCTCGACGGCCTGCGTGTGGTGATCGATACGGCCAACGGCGCGGCCTACAAGGTGGCGCCGACCGCGCTGTGGGAGCTGGGCGCCGAAGTCATCCAGATCGGGCATGAGCCCAACGGCATCAATATCAACGAAAAGTGCGGCTCAACGCACACCGAGGCGATGTGCGCCAAGGTGAAGGAACTTCGTGCCGACATCGGCATCGCGCTCGACGGCGATGCCGACCGGGTGATCATCGCCGATGACAAGGGACAGGTTGTCGACGGCGACCAGCTGATGGCGCTGATGGCGACGTCCTGGCAGCGGCGCGGCGAATTGCACGGCGGCGGGCTGGTCGCCACCATCATGTCGAACCTCGGGCTCGAACGCTATCTCGCCGAGCACAAGCTGACGCTGGCGCGGACCAAGGTGGGCGACCGCTATGTGGTGGAACACATGCGGGCTCATGGCTTCAACGTTGGCGGCGAGCAGTCCGGCCATATCGTGCTTTCGGACTTCTCGACCACCGGCGATGGTTTGCTGGCAGCGTTGCAGGTGCTGGCGGAAGTGAAGCGGGCGGGCAAGCCGGTGAGCGAGGTGTGCAACCTGTTCACGCCGCTGCCGCAGATCCTGAAGAACGTGAAATTCAAGCAGGGCAAGCCGCTGGATGACAATCAGGTGCAGAAGATGATCGCCGATGCCGAGCATCGTCTTGGCAATTCAGGACGGCTCGTCATCCGGCCGTCCGGTACCGAGCCGGTGATCCGTGTCATGGCCGAAGGCGACGACGAGGGACTCGTGCGCAATATCGTCGACGAACTCTGCGGTGTCATCGCCAAGGCCGCAGCGTGAATGATCCGAACTACTTCGCCAGTCCCTTGGTGAAGTCGGCGACGTCCTTGTCTTTGACCATCATCGCCTGCGCCTCGAGTCCCGAGGCCTTATAGGCTGTCGCGTCGACCATCGAATAGCCTTCAGGCGGCAAGTAGAGCTTGCCGTCGCAATAATAATAGTAATCCGTCGTGCGTTTGGCCGTGGCGTTGGGGCCGGCGTCTTCGACGAAGGCATGCCGCATATAGTCGACGCGGGTCACGGCAATGCCGTAGGTCTTGCGGTTGACGATTGACAGGCGGCGCTCGCCCATGCCGGACTCGCCGCCATCAACGCGGAATATGGTGTTCACCCGGCCGTCGGCCTCGCGGTAGATCTGCCATTGCCCACCTTCAGTGGACTGAACATCGGTGACATCCCGGTCGAGGCGCTTGAGGCCATCGAGTGGTGCAGACAATGCCGTCTCGATCTTGTCCAATGCACAATCGGCAGCGGCGGGGGTTGCAGCAGAGAGCATGCAGACGAGCGAAAGCGGCCATTTCATGAAATCAGATCCTTGCGGCGCGGTGTGATGCGGCTGATGGCGATGCCGGACAGAACCAGCACGAGAGCACCCAGAATGTTCCATCCAAGTTTCTCATGCAAGAGAACGGCGCCGAGCAGAACGGCGAAGATTGGGACGAGATAGTTGGAGTATGAAACGAAGCTTGGGCCTGCCCGCGCCATCAGCCGGTAAGCGAGCAAGGTGGCGATTGCCGTTGGAAACAGGCCGAGCCCCACCACCGCCATATAACCTGACAGCGGCACGTTACTGAGGCCATCTGGACGATAGACGACGGCAAAGGCGAGACCCATGAGGGCGGCCAACAGGCACACGGCGGCCGATTGCTTCACCGGATGGTCGAAGCCCAGGCGCTTGGCGGAGACACCATGGACCGCATAACACAGACAGCCCAGGAGAATCGCCAGTTCGCCTTTGAGTTCGTCGCCGCTCAGTGAAAATGTGAACACCGCCTCGGGTCCGATCAGCACAATGATACCGAAGAACCCCAGCAGGAAGCCAATCGACTTCGGCAGGTTTAGACGCTCATCGGCCAGCGTGAAATGCGCCAGCACCACCAGGAACAGGGGGATTGAGGCCATCAGCAGGCCCGCAACGCCTGACGTGACGAAGTACATGCCCCATGTGATGATGAAGAACGGCACCGCATAGCCGATCAATGCAAGCCAGGCGTATTTGCCCCAGGCGGCGGCGGATGCAGTGATGCCCGCGCCCGACAGCAACGCGTATGGCACCAGCACCAGGGCGGCCACAGCAAGCCTCAACGCCATGACCCAGCTGGCATCGAGATGGGCGATCGCATGCTTGCTCATCGCGAAGGAGGCGCCCCAAGCAGCGACAAGAATGATGAGAATCAGCCAGTCCAATGGGGTCGGGCGATGCGGCATGTGCGGGTCGTAGCCTTATGGTAGGTGCTTCGTCAACGCGCCTTGCCAAATTGATACAAAACCCTGTGGCAGGCCGGCAACACATGGCCACTTACATATTTTTGCCGCAATCGCGCCAGTGTTGGAACACCGTGCGGCGGTATCCGTTGTCATGTGGAATTCGTGAGTTTGCAAGGGAGTATGGGACCATGAAACGTATCACTTCTGCACTGCTGGCACTTGGCGTTCTGACCGGTGTTTCGACAACGGCGTTCGCTGCCGATGCCGATGTTCCGGCGGATACCTACGCCGCCATGGGCTTCTATCTGCGCGGCGATGCCGGCTGGTCGTGGCTGAACTACAGCGGACCGGATGACAGTGCGTTCGCCGTCGGCGGCGGTGTGGGCTATCAGTACAATGAGTATCTGCGCGCCGATCTGCGCGCCGACTGGGCCGGCAATTATGACAAGGGCGCGTCCGACACGTCTGTGTCGACGGTGACCGGCAACATGTATCTCGACATTCCGACCGGCAGCATGATCACACCGTACCTCGGTGCGGGTCTTGGTTATGGCTGGGCGATTGACGATGTCGGACCCGACAAGGAAGGTTTCGCCTTTGCACTGATGGCCGGTGCGTCGGTTGATCTGTCCGAGTCGTTGAGCGCCGACGTTGGCTACCGCTATCGCGAGATCATGGACAATGGCCAGAACCCGCGTGAGCATCAGGTGCTGGTGGGTTTGCGCTACAAGTTCTGAGGCTCGATCGAGAGTCCTCAAACCGCAGAGGGTGGCTGCACTTAAATGTGCAGTCACCTTCTTCGCTTCTGAGGGTTGCGAATTCTCCGGAAATGCGGCATAGGCGTTTCCGGGCTAGCCTTCCCCACCGAAGGCCAGTCCATCTGTAAGGATGGAGCACAACATGACGATGACCAAACCGGCGCTCAAGCCGGCATGCGCTAATTTCTCTTCCGGCCCCTGCGCGAAGATTCCGGGCTGGACACCAAAATCCCTCGAACATGCACTGGTTGGCCGTTCGCACCGTTCAAGCGAAGGCAAGGCGCGCCTGAAGCTGGCGATCCAGTTGACGCGCGAAGTGCTCGAGGTTCCACAGGATTATCTGATCGGCATCGTGCCGGCCTCCGACACGGGAGCCGTGGAGATGGCGCTGTGGTCGCTGCTCGGCGAACGCGGCGTCGACATGCTGGCCTGGGAAAGCTTTGGCGAGGGCTGGGTGTCAGACGTCGTCAAGCAGTTGAAGCTGAAGGACGTGCGGAAGCTGATCGCACCCTATGGCGAGTTGCCCGATCTGGCGTCGGTGAACTTCAACAATGACGTTGTCTTCACCTGGAACGGCACGACATCGGGCGTGCGCGTGGCCGATGCCTCGTGGATAGCGGATGACCGCAAGGGCCTGACAATTTGCGATGCAACGTCGGCGGCCTTCGCGCAGAACCTCGAATTCGCCAAGCTCGATGTCGTGACATTCTCCTGGCAGAAGGTGCTGGGCGGCGAGGGCGCACATGGCGTCATCATCCTGTCGCCACGCGCCGTCGCGCGGCTGGAAAGTTATTCACCGCCCTGGCCGATGCCGAAGATCTTCCGCATGACCAGCGGCGGCAAGTTGATCGCCGGCATCTTCGAGGGCGAGACGATCAACACGCCGTCGATGCTCTGCGTCGAGGATTATATCGTTGCTCTCAACTGGGCGAAAAGTGTTGGCGGGTTGAAAGGCCTGATGGCGCGCGCCGATGCCAATGCCGCCGTGGTGCAGCGCTGGATGGATCAGCGGCCCCATGCGAAGAACCTTGCCAAGGTGAATGCCACGCGCTCCAACACATCCGTCTGCCTGACGCTCGATGCACCAGAAGCGGTGCCGAAGAAAATGGTCAAGCTGCTCGACGCCGAGAAGGCGGCCTTCGACATCGGATCCTATCGCGATGCGCCTCCGGGCCTTCGCATCTGGTGCGGTGCGACGGTCGAGACATCCGATCTCGAAGCACTGATGCCGTGGCTCGACTGGGCTTACGCCGAAGCTACCGCATCATAATCCATTCTCTCTTTTTCGAACATCACATCAGGAGTGAACAATGGCTCCCCGCGTTCTCGTTTCCGACAAGCTTTCCGAAACCGCCGTGCAGATTTTCCGCGACCGTGGCGTTGAGGTCGACTACCTCCCCGATCTCGGCAAGGACAAGGATGCACTTCTGGAAGCCATCCCCCACTATGATGGGCTTGCCATCCGCTCGGCGACCAAGGTGACGCCGAAGATCATCGCCGCCGCGACCAGGCTCAAGGTCATCGGGCGGGCCGGCATCGGCGTCGACAATGTCGATATTCCGGCGGCCACGGCGCGCGGTATCGTGGTGATGAACACGCCCTTCGGCAATGCCATCACCACGGCCGAACATGCGATCTCCATGATGATGGCGCTGGCGCGGCAAATTCCCGAAGCCAATGCTTCGACCCATGCCGGCAAGTGGGAGAAGAACCGCTTCATGGGCGTGGAACTGTTCAACAAGACGCTGGGTGTCATCGGCTGCGGCAACATCGGCTCGATCGTCGCCGATCGCGGCCTCGGTCTCAAGATGAAGGTCATTGCCTTCGATCCGTTCCTGAGCCCTGAGCGGGCCATCGAGATCGGTGTCGAGAAGGTTGAACTCGACGAGATTTTCCGGCGCTCGGATTTCATCACCCTGCATACGC
This sequence comes from Pseudomonadota bacterium, assembly GCA_963205315.1. Classification (GTDB taxonomy): domain Bacteria; phylum Pseudomonadota; class Alphaproteobacteria; order Rhizobiales; family Aestuariivirgaceae; genus Aestuariivirga. Next base: position 16,931 of record CAUJIO010000064.1, read on the forward strand.
CGCTGACCGAGAAGACGCGCGGCATCATCGATGCGGCAGCCCTCGCCAAGTGCAAGAAAGGCGTGCGCATCATCAATTGCGCGCGCGGCGGACTGGTCAACGAAGACGCGCTCTACGATGGCCTGAAGTCCGGCCATGTGTCTGGCGCAGCGCTTGACGTGTTCGAAGTCGAGCCGGCGACCAGCCACAAGCTTTTCGATCTCGAGAATGTCGTGTGCACGCCGCATCTCGGTGCCTCGACCGGCGAGGCGCAGGAGAATGTGGCGCTCCAGGTTGCCGAACAGATGGCGGATTATCTGGTCTCGGGGGCCGTCTCCAATGCGCTCAACATGCCGTCGATCTCGGCGGATGAAGCGCCGCGACTGAAGCCCTTCATTGCGGTGGCTGAAAAGCTCGGGTCCTTTGCGGGCCAACTCACCGAAGAGGCGATCACCGGCATCGTCATCGAATATGCCGGCGACGTCGGCGAGATGAATACGCGCGCGCTGACATCGGCGGCACTGGCGGGAATCCTGCAACCGATGCTGGGCACTGTGAACATGGTGTCGGCACCGGTCGTGGCGCGCGAGCGCGGCATCAGGGTCGACGAGGTCAAGCAGACGCAGCGCGGCGCCTACGAAAACTACATCCGCCTGACGGTGAAGACGGCCGGCATGGAGCGCTCCGTTGCGGGCACCGTGTTCTCCGACGGCAAGCCGCGCATCATTCAGATCAAGGGCATCGACATGGAGGCCGAGTTTGGCCCGCACATGCTCTATGTCACCAACGAGGACAAACCTGGCTTCATCGGCGCGCTGGGCATGCTGCTCGGCAACGCCCATGTCAACATCGCCACCTTCAACCTGGGCCGCAAGGCGCAGGGCGGCGAAGCGATCTGCCTCGTGTCGATCGACGAGCCGACGCCGGCCTCGGTGCTACATGCCTTGTCGAAGATCCCGCAGGTCAAGCAGGCCCGCGCCCTCGAATTCTAGGCGAACCTGTCGTGAACAGGCCGGAACGACCTTGTTGCTAAGGCAGATCCGGCCTATAGTTTGCGTTATCGATCCGGAGGGGGCGAACTCTGGAGTGGACTTATGGTCGCTGTCACGGACGGGCTGGAACTGATCGTCAACACGATCACCGACGGAAAGCAGTACAGGCCCTATCTTGCAGCATTGGCCACTGGCGGCTACGTCATTGGCTGGCAAGACGAGAGCGGACTCGGATCGCCGCCGGGTGATTTCAGCGACGACGTCCGCTATGCCGTCTACGATGCCTTCGGCAACCGCATCAGCGGCGGCAATGACCTCATCGCCAACACCGAAAAGCTGAGCGCCCAGTTCCAGGGCGCGGCGGCAGGTTTTACCGATGGCAAGTTCGTCACTGTGTGGACGGACGCCAGCGAAACCAATCCGGACTTCGACAACCGAGCCATCCGCGGCCAGATATTCAACGCCGATGGCTCGAAGTCGGGCAGCGCTTTCATCATCAATTCGACCTATCCGCTGAGCCAGACCGAACCCTCGGTGGCGGTGCTGAGCAACGGCAAGTTCGTGGTGAGCTGGACCAGCGAAGACGACAACGCCTCGGGCGCTACGCAGATCATCGGCCGGATCTTCAATGCCAACGGCACGCCGTCGAGCGGCGAGTTCGTCATCAACACCGGACAAGATGTCGGAAATCAGGACAACTCCACCGTCTTTGCTTTGTCGACGGGCGGCTTTGCCGTGGTCTGGGACGACCGCGAGAGCAGCAACGTCACCGATAATCAGACCGCGACCTACATCCGCCTCTACGATGCGGGGGGCACGGCGGTCGGACCGGCGCTTGTCGCCAACAATGCATCGGCGGGCGATCCGCAGGATGTGAGCGTCTCTCAAATGGCCGACGGACGGTTGCTGCTGGTATGGTCCGACTACGCGTTCGATTCGGCGAGTGGCGATGGATCTGGCGGCTCGATCCGGGCGCGGTTTCTCGATCCCGTGAGCGGAATCTTCAGCCCACGGATCGATGTCAACACCACCGAGCTGAACGATCAGGTTGACCCGCAAGTGGCAGCGCTGTCCGATGGACAGTGGGTTGTGGTGTGGACGGACCGCAGCGGCACGCCTGGCGAGGACGACAGTTTCACCGCTGTGCGCATGCAGGTTTTCAATGCCGCCGGCGCCAAGGTTGGCACGGAAATCCTGGTGAACAGCGACACTGATTTCGAGCAGGAAAATCCTGTCATCACGGTTCTGAAGGATGGCCGCTTCGTCGTCGCCTGGCAGGACAACAGCCAGACAGGCTCGGATACGGATGCCTTTTCCATCCGCAGCCAGATTTACGATGCGCGGCTGGCGGCCATCGATGTCGATGGCACTGCGCAAGCCGATTCTTACGAGGGTACCGAGTTTGCCGATACGATTGACGGGCTTGCCGGAAACGATGTGGTTCACGCCGGAAGCGGGGGTGACTTCATCTTTGGCGGTGTGGGACTGGATTTCCTGTTCGGCGAGGCTGGCGATGACGAGCTCGACGGCGGCGATGGCAACGATGAACTTGATGGCGGGGGCGGAGACGATACGCTGAACGGCGGCGCAGGCGGCGACAAGATGAGTGGCGGCGCGGGTGACGATACCTATTTCGTCAGCAGCCTCGCGGATACGGTGATCGAACTTCCAAATCAAGGCACCGACACCGTGAAGTGCAGCGCCAGCGCCTATCAACTCACGGCCAATGTCGAGCGGCTGATCTTCGTCGGAATTGGCAGTTTCACGGGTGTCGGAAACAATATCGACAACGAGATTATTGGTGGCAGCGGCAACGACCGGCTGGCAAGCAATGGCAATGGTGACGACAGCTTCAATGGCGGCGGCGGCACCGACATCATGGACTATCGCAGCAGTTCGTCCGGCGCGGTTCTCAACTTCCTCACCGGCATCTTTGGCGGTGCAGCGGCGGGTGACAGTTTCACGTCGATGGAAGTTTTCTACGGGTCAAATTCCGCCGCCGACACGATGACCGGCGGCGCGCAAGCCGTATGGTTCGAAGGCTTTGGCGGAAATGACACGCTGACGGGTGGAGCGCTGAACGATAAATTGGTGGGCCTCACCGGAGCCGACACGTTGAGCGGGCTCGGCGGCATTGACACGCTGCAAGGCGGGCAGGGCAATGACACGCTGCGCGGCGGCAGCGGCGGCGACTTCTTCGTCTATAACGAGCAATCGATCCCTCGCATCTTGTCCGGCTTCGGCCACGACACCATCGCCGATTTCCAGGACGGTGTGGACAAGCTGAAATTTTCGACACGCGTTGCCACGTCCATCGCCGACATGACGATCACTGGCAACAACACCCACGCAGTGACGATCACCATGGCCGAAGGCACGATTGAACTGTTCAGCCGCGGGACGATTTTCATCTCCGCGGCCGACCTCATCTTCGGCTGACGGCGGCCGTTACTGGCCGCCCATCTTCATCGGATCGACGCCGTTGACGGTGAAGCTGCCCTGCGGCGTGCTCTCGATTTTCCACGACAGGTAATCGCCATCCGGCTTTGCCATGCCCTTGGCGACGATGACCATCGGGGCCATCTGCTGCATGCCCATTTCAGGCGGCGCCGCCTGGATGGCGGCCATGATGTCGTCGATCCCCTTGAGCTTGATCGTGGCCTGGCCTGCCGGCATCGCGGCGGGGCCAGCCGTCATGCTGCCTTCGGCCTTGAGGTCGAAGATCGAAGCGACGATCTCGCTGGGGCCAAGCCCCATGGTCACTGTGCCTTTCGGCAGCAGCGCCTGCTGCAGTTGCTGTTCGATTTCCGGCGGCAGGGGCGGTTCCTTGGCGAGATCGAAGTTGTCGATCATGAGCTTTGCCGGTGCTGCGAGATTGAAGTCGGCGATATTGAAATCGATGGTGAAGGTCTGCGGCACGAGGCTGGCGGCCCAGGGCGGCACCACGCCGTCGGGCATCTTCAGCCCGGAGATCGTCAGCTTCTCGCGCAGTGCGCCGTTCTCGACGACGCCATTGGCATCGACCTGAACATCGATCTTCTGCAGGCCGAACTGGCCGAGCATGGTGTTGACGCTCAGATCATTCATCGTGCCTGTCGCAGAGATGCTGGCAAAGAGAGGGAGCGCGGCGCGGATCTTGTCCTTCAGCTGCGCCTGATCGGCGATGATCGCGTCCTTCGACGGATGGGCCACGAACCAGGCGGCGATCTCGGTGATCGCCTTGGGCTTGACGCCCTTGAGAACCCCATCATTGGTGCCGCTGGTGGAGGCGATGGAGAAATCCATGGGCGGCGTCGAGCCGTCGGGAGCTGCCGGCATCGAGATGGTTTCGCGCAGGTCGGTGTAGTTCGATTTTACCGTGCCGTCGGCGCCATCGGCGGTGCCGCTCAGCGTCGATTCGTAATGCATGCCGGCGATGGTGTAGGCAACCTTCGACGTGTTGCCGTTCTCCGTGATTACCTGATCGACGGCCAGTTGGCTGAAGTCAGTTGCCGAGGTTTCCATGGCGCCAAGCGCCTCATCGAAAATTCCTGTGCCCTTGATGCTGCCAAGGCTCATCTTCAAGTCGATCTTGCCGTCGACCTTGAGCGTCAGCGCGAAGGGCTGATCCTGATCGACCTTCCACTTGCCGCCGCCCTGGCCGGTGAGGGTCAATTTCACCGGAGTGACGGTGGCGGACGCGCCGGGTTCCTTGACCTTGTTGATGTATGGCGCAAGATCAAAAATCGCGGTGTAGGAGTCACCGGCGGGCTCGACCTTTACGACGCCCGGTTCGGAGCCGAGGTAAGATTGAAACAGCGCCGTGAGACGCTGGGCTTCGTCCGGCGTGGCGGCGGCAAGGCTATGTGCGCTGGTGCCGGCAAGGAGTGCAAACGTGAGCAGAGCGGCAGATGCTTTCATGGCGCTGTCCCTTCAGATTGGAATAGCGCGCACCCAAGCATCCACCGCCTGCAACGTCAACTGGTGGATTGAAAACTAGCGTTTGCTCTTGTGCTTGCGGCGCTGCGTGCGGGAGGAAGACGAATCGTCCGTGCCGTTGTCATCGGTGCTGTCATCGTCACCGTTGTCATCACCGCCGTTGTCGTCGCCGGATTCGTTGTCATCATCTCCGCCACGATCGTCGGAACCATGATCGTCGGAACCATGATTGTCGCCGCCGCCATGCGACGAGTCATTCCCTGAGTCCTTGGCAAATGCAGGCGCCAGCGTTGCAAAGGCGGGAAGGGCGAGGCTCGCGGCGGCGATTGTGCCGAGGCGCAGGAGGGCGATGCGGCGGGTGAGAAGGTCGGACATGGTGTTTCTCCGGTTCTGGGGCTCGAGGCGTTGAGCTTCTTTCTGAAGCTTGACACCACCCTACGCCCGAGCAGTGCACAGCATGCTGATTAACCCCATCAGCCAAATGTCAGCGTTCCGCCGCGCGGCCGCCGCGATTCGGACAAAGCCCGGCTGCTTGATGCGCCCCGGGTTGGAAACAAGGTCAAACGGAGAACTCCCATGAAATCGTTCACTCTGGCGGCAGTGCTTCTTGCCACGACCGCCGTCACGCCGCTGCTGGCCGCCGATATTCCGGCTGTGTCGAAAGTCGATGCCGTCACGGTATTTCCGAGCGGGGCGGAGGTGACACGCGTCGCCGAGGCAAAGATCAGTGCCGGCGAACACAGCCTGATTTTCGAAGGCTTGCCGGGCGACCTGATGCCTGAGACCATCCGTGTCGAGGGCGACGCACTGGGCAAGGTCGAGATTGGTTCGGTTGATGCGCGCATGGTCTATGTCGGCTCGACGGACATTGATGCCAAGCGAAAGGTCCTGGAAGCGCAGATCCAGTCCTTGCAGGACGAGCGCGGCGTGCTCGACCAGACAATTTCCGATGCCGAGTACCAGAAGAGCCTGATGCAGCAACTGGCATCGGGCGCCTTCACGGCTCCCACCAAGGACGGTGACGGCAAGAGCTTTGGTGCCGCCGATCTCGGTCAATTGCTGGATCTGGTCGGGGGAAAATTGCAGGTCCTGTCGAAGCTTGTTCTCGAGTCGCGCGTCCGGCAGAGGCAGATCGACGTTGCGATGGCCGATCTTTCCAACCAGATCGGCATGCTGGCGCCCACCCAACAGGCGCGCATGCTGGTCACCGTGCATCTTGCCGCTCCGGCCGACGTCAGCGGCACCTTCCGCCTCAAGTATCGCATTGCCGGGGCGGGGTGGCAGCCGGTCTACGACGCACGGCTGACATCCCCGGAAGGCGGCAAGGCCACGAAGATCGAGCTGGTGCGGCGCGCTGCCGTGGTGCAGTCGACGACCGAAACCTGGCAGGACGTCGCCTTGACGTTGTCGACGGCGCGGCCCATCGGCGCAACGGCGGCGCCCGATATCGAAGCCCAGCTGATCGATGGCTATGACACCCGCCGCGACGAGGGTCTGGCACGCCGGGCCAACAAGCTGGAAGCCCCGGCCCCGTCGAGCCAGGCGGTTGGTGAAACCATGGCCGATGCCGCCAAGGAGAAGGATGACACGCCGAAACCAGCGACGGTCGAGCAGATGCAGGCGGACGTCGAGATCGCCGGCTTCCAGGCGCTTTACGCCATTCCAGGCCGCGTCTCGATCGACAACACCGGCACGGCCAAGAACGTCCGCATCGACACCAGCGAAATCGAGGCCCGGCTCTCGGCCCGCGCCGTGCCGAAATTTGATCCCAACGCCTATCTCACCGCGGCCTTCACCTTGAATGGCGAAACGCCACTGCTGCCGGGCACCGCGATGCTGTATCGCGATGGCGTGTTCATGGGGCAGGGCTATCTGCCGCTGCTGTCGCCGGGCGAAGAAGCCAGGCTCGGCTTCGGCGCCGATGACCTGATCAAGGTGAAGCGCACCGAGGTCAAGCGCCAGCGCGGCGAGGAGGGGCTCCTCACCACCTCCAACGTCGACGAGCGCGCCTATGACATCACCGTCAAGAACCTGCATGATTTTGCCATTCCGGTGACGGTCATCGACCAGATGCCGTACTCGGTGCGCGAGGACATAACCGTCGAAACGCTCCCCGGCATGACGCCGCCGTCGCTCAAGGATTTCGAGCGAAAGCGCGGCGTGCTGGCGTGGAATTTCGATCTCGAGCCCAAGGCCGAAAAAGTGCTGAAGCACGGATTCAAGATCACCTGGCCGGAGAACATGGAAGTCGGCATGAACGTGAACTGAGGGCAGGCTGCTTTCCATGTACCGACATGGGTCCCGGCGGAACAATCCAGCCGGGGCCATTCGCAAGTTTGAAGTTCGCAAGTTTGAAGGGAGCCTCGCGTTACAGATGTCTCGCCAGCAGGTTCCAGGTCATTCATGAAACAGGACGGTTTTTACTGCGACTTTCCGGCTTTACCTCAGGGTGATAAGTCTGATCGGAATGTTGTTGATCGCCGCCATTGTCGTGCCCGAGAAATTGCAGATGCCGACCTCGGCAATGTTGGCTGAAACTACCCTGGTTCCGTACAGAAAAACTCCGTTCTGAACATCTCCTCGCCAGGCAACGATTGGAACGTCGCCGGCCGTAGCACCGGAAATACCGATGTTCACCCGAATGCAGCGGCCATTGGGAACAGCTCCGGCTCCGAAGCTAACGCTCCCCGTTGCGGCGCCACCGGCGAAATCAGAAGACGTCAGGGTATTGTTTTCAATGTCGCCGGCGCCAATCGAATTGGAGGCGATGTCAGCGCTGGTGATCGTGCCGTCCGCGATATCCGTGGTGGTGATCGAGCCGTCCGCGATATCTGAACCGAACAGCGAATTGTTGACGATCTCGCCTGAATCGATCGAGTTGTCGGCAATTTCGGTCGCGGTGACGGAGTCGGGTGCGAGATCCGCTGACGTGAGACCGCCGCCCGGCTGCGTGTCATCGAGGACCTTGTCGCTCGTGATTGCATCAACGGCAATCTTCACACCGGTTACAGCGGCGTCCTTGATCTTTCCGCCGCTCACGGCCAGCGGCGCGATCTTGTCTTGTGTGACGGCCTGATTGCGAATGTCGGGATTGGGATAAGTGCCGTCGAGATCGCCACCTGCATCCCCGGAAGGAATCCCTCTGGCGGAGGTATCAGACGGCGATGCAGGCGAAGCCCTCAAAGGAGATTGAGGCGCGGCAGCAGGCTCCTGCGCTTTCGCAGTGCCGGATAACCCGATCTTGCCCAACTCACCACCCGCGGCAAACAATTGCCAGCTTGCACCCACCCCCGGCCTTTCGTTGACGTTGTCTTGTGCCGCAAGCCAACTCGCGCCCCTGAACGCAACGACATCGGTCATTTGGTAGGCGGTGGCTGCGCTCCATGTTCCGCGCGGCGTGATGGCCGATGGCGCACAATTGGCAATGACCGCCTCATGCGCGTCACCCAGTTGGCCACTAGGAAGAACCTTCTGTACGGAGACGATACAGTCGCGCGGGAGGTAGACTGCGCTCAGACTGAAGGATTTGTCGTATCGTGAGACGGTGTTGAATGCCGCCTGCGTCTTCCCGTCGAGCCGCAGCTTCATGCCGGCTGTCGCCGCCTTGCCCGTGATCACAAGGCGGCCAGCGGCTATCTTCGCATCGGTGATCATGACATCGGGTGATCCCGCATGCACGGGGCCGCACAGGGCCAAGGTAGCAAGCACGGTGAAGGAAGCGGAAAATCCTGTGGTTCGACTTGTCATGGTGTTGTTTCTCCTGCCGACGCCCCGCATCCGAGAATTTCACACTTGGCCATGTCCCACAAGGGCCGGAGCCGAGGCTCGCCGGGCTGTAGAAATTCGTACTGTGCGAGATTTTGGGAACGCATTCCGTGACAACCAGACCATTTGCCTTGGCCGCCCAATCGTGTATGAGCCCACAACGGCCCCGGTGGAACAGTCCACCCGGGGCCGTTCGCATGTCTGATAGGAGCCTGAAATGGCAAATGTGGCAGTGGTCGGCGCGCAGTGGGGCGACGAAGGCAAGGGCAAGCTGGTCGACTGGCTCTCGGAGCGGGCCGACGTGGTGGTGCGATTCCAGGGCGGGCACAACGCCGGCCACACGCTGGTCATCGACGGCGTCACCTACAAGCTTTCGCTTCTGCCTTCCGGCATCGTGCGCCCGGGCAAGCTCTCGGTTATCGGCAATGGCGTGGTGATCGACCCTTGGGCGCTTGTCACCGAAATCGAGAAGCTGTCGTCACAAGGCGTGGATGTGAGCCGCGCCAACCTGCGTATTGCCGGCAACGCCACGCTGATCCTGCCGCTGCATCGTGAACTCGACCAGATCCGTGAGGCCGCGGCAGGCGTGGCGAAGATCGGCACAACGGGCCGGGGCATCGGACCCGCCTATGAGGACAAGGTTGGACGGCGCGCCATCCGCGTCAATGATCTGGCCGATCTTTCGACCATCGGTCCGAAAGTCGACCGCCTGCTGTCGCACCACAATGCGTTGCGCCGCGGACTTGGACAGCCGGACGTGAAGGCCGCCGATCTGGTGGCTCAGCTCGAGGACATCGCCCCGAAGATCCTTACCTATTCCGATGCCGTGTGGGCGCTGCTCGACGATGCGAAGCGCGAAGGCAAGCGCATCCTGTTCGAAGGCGCGCAAGGCATCCTGCTGGACATCGACCACGGCACCTATCCCTATGTGACGTCGTCCAACACCGTGGCGGGGCAGGCGGCGGCCGGCTCGGGGCTCGGACCGTCGTCCATCGGCTATGTGCTGGGCATCGCCAAGGCCTATACGACGCGCGTCGGCTCTGGTCCGTTCCCAACCGAACAGGAAAATGAAGTCGGCGAATATATTGGCCAGCGGGGCCGCGAATTCGGCACAGTGACGGGCCGCAAGCGGCGCTGCGGCTGGTTCGACTCGGTGCTGGTCCGGCAGGCGATCAAGACCTCCGGCATCCATGGCATCGCGCTCACCAAGCTCGACGTTCTCGATGGCCTCGATGAAATCAAGGTCGGCGTCGGCTATGAGCTCGATGGCAAGCGCATCGAACGGTTTCCGGCAGCCGAAGAAGCGCAGAAGCGCGTCGTCCCGATCTACGAAAGCTTCGAAGGGTGGAAGGGCACGACGGCCGGCGCGCGAAGCTGGGCGCAGCTGCCCGCTCAGGCGATCAAGTACGTGAAGTACCTGGAAGAGCTGATCGAATGCCCGGTGGCGCTGTTGTCAACGTCACCGGAGCGAGACGACACGATCCTGATGAAGGATCCGTTCGAGGACTGATCAATCGCGGCTCTCGGCAATCCGGTCCTGCGTTTTCTTCACCGCCTCATCCGCACCGTGGTCCTCGCCAGTCGCGCCTTCCTGAAGCACCCTGGTGGCGGCATCGTGCTTCAGGGCGTTGTCTTCGGGGATCGGCACGGTGTGCTCGTCCGCCGTCAGAGGCTTCTTGCCCGGGTGGCCTGAGTCCTGCTGCCTGCGCGCAGTTTCTGCGAATTGTGCAAGTGCCTCGGGGCGTTCCTTTGCCATCGTTGTCTCTCACTGTTGATTGTGAACGTGTTGAGACAACGATGGAGGCCGCATTCTGTTCCGGTGGACCCTCGAGATGGCCGCTGCTGCGCGGCGCTATTTCTTCTTGCCGTTGCCCGGACGAAGCGTCTTGCCGAGGATGTGCTCGTCGCGGCCGATGACGTGGGCCGTGGTGCCGACGATCAGCGGATCAGGACCTGTCACCAGTTTGCGGTTCTTGTTGGGATAGGCGAGCGAGGACAGAAAATACTGCATGCAGTTGAGGCGGGCGCGTTTCTTGTCGTCGGACTTGATGATGGTCCAGGGCGAATCCGCCGTGTCGGTGTAGAAGAACATCGCCTCTTTCGCCTCGGTGTAGTCATCCCACTTGTCGAGCGAGGCCTTGTCGATGGGCGACAGCTTCCACTGCTTCAACGGATCGTTGCCGCGTGAGGTGAAACGGCGCAACTGCTCCTCGCGGGTCACCGAGAACCAGAACTTGAACAGCTTGATGCCGGAGCGCACGAACATGCGTTCAAGGTCCGGGCACTGCCGCATGAATTCGAGATAGTCGTTGGGCGAGCAAAAGCCCATCACGCGCTCGACGCCGGCGCGGTTGTACCAGGAGCGGTCGAAGAAGACGATCTCACCGCCGGCCGGCAGGTTCTCTATATAGCGCTGGAAATACCACTGCGTGCGTTCCCGGTCGTTGGGCTTCTCGAGCGCCACGACGCGGGCGCCGCGCGGGTTCAGATGTTCCATGAAGCGCTTGATGGTGCCACCCTTGCCCGCAGCGTCCCGGCCTTCAAAGATGACGATGATACGCTCGCCCGTCTCCTTCACCCAGTTCTGGACTTTCAGCAACTCGACCTGGAGCTGGGCCGTCTGCTCCTCATAGGCCTTGTTGCCAAGGCGGTTCTTGTAGGGAAATTCGCCAGATTCGAAGGCATGGCGAATGGCTTCGGGGTTGTGACGCAGCTGGCTCGGCGTCAGGTGGGGTGGCCGCTCGGCAGGTTCGGCGGTTACTGCCGGTTCCGGCTGGCTTAGCCCGGGCGCCTGTTCCGGAGCCGGGGCTGAGGGCGGCGTGAGAACGGGAGCAGTTGCAGCATCGGACATGGAAGTTCCCCCTTTGATATGTGGATAACCAAAGGTGGTAGAGTGGGCCCGGCGGGACGCATTGCCATTGACCTCGATCAAAAAGCGGATGGTCAGAAGTCGCGGCGCTCGACGAAGAATCCATAGAGTGACGTGAAGATCGAGGCGTTGAACAGCGTCAGAAAGAGCTTCAGGACGGCATCGGCGACGAGCAGGAAGACCTGCGCCGCCGCGGGGCTGATGGCATTGATGATGCCCGCGATGATGACGAGCAAGACAAGCGCACCGAAGACCACTGCGGCATTGAGAAGGAAGACGCCGAGCAACTGCCAGTTATTGTCTGTGGTGGCCTTCCACGCGTCGCGGAAACCAAAATCCGTGTTGCCCAGCGCGACCGCTGGCAGCTTCACCGAGAGACGGGTCACGATCAGCCCGCCGGCGATGCTGAGGACAATGAGCAGGACACCCAAGGCAGGAACGAGCTGGGACAGAACGAGCAAGATGACGGCGGGCACCACGACGATCAGCATGATGAGCAGCGAATTGCCGGCGTAACGCAGCACGGGTGCGTCAATCCGGGCGGGAGAGCCGATCTCGTCGCGCAAGATGAAGCGGTGCCAGCTCACGGCCATCGAGCAGAAGCCGAGAAGGCCAACGACGGCCGACACGATCTGCATCAGTACGGGCAGGCCAAACTGCGGATTTTGCAGATCGGGTTCGCCCACCAGGATCTCGACGACACCCAGCAGGAACAGCACGGGTATCCAGAACATGCCGATCCGAACGGCGATCGACCGGTAGGTGAGAACCGAATTGAATGCGTGCGAGATCGCCTTGACGGGAGATAGTTTTCGCATGATGTCCGCGCTGTTTTCCGGCGGACCCTAGACGGATGACGGCAAGATTGAAAGCCCCGCCAGTTCTGAAAAACGGCGGGGCGAAAAAACAATCGTTGCAGTAAATCGATCTAGTTGGACTTCGCGGCGTTCCGCTTGCTGCGCCAGCCAGCAAGACCCATGGCGCCAAGACCAGTGGCCAGGAGCGGCAGGGCTGCCGGAATCGGGACCGGTGAGGCCTCCGTCGTATAGGTCAGGTTGTCGGCATAGATTCCACCCAGACCGAGGCCATCTGGATCGCCAGGGAACTGGGCACCAATGGTCCCGAAGGTGATCGACTTGATACCTGAGACTATGAGCGACAGAGTATGCATTGTATTGTCACTGGCGGTTATATCGAGGAGAACGGCGCCAATCAGTGAGTTGGCAGCGTCATAGGCCTTCAAGAACAGCCGGTCCGGATCCGAACCAAGGTCGCCGAGGTCAATCGAGACGTTTGATGCCGTCGATGAAAACGTCGCCGTCCAGAACGAATCGAGCACGTTCGGAATTGTGGACCGTACCAGTGCCGAAGAGCCGGCGGGACCAGTGGTCGTCACGCAGGCTTCGCTGCCGGCGCCGCCGGTTATATTGACTGCCGACGTGCTGCAATCGGCGGAACTGTTGAAAGTCAGCGTTGTTGCGTGTGCAGGGCCCGCTATAGGCAATAGCATTCCCCCAAGTGTCAGGGTGCAGGCCAACAGGAAGCTTTTGTTGATCACAGATATTCTCCAGCTCGAGCGAGCACGCATTATCAATTGCCGCAAAGTGTCGATATTGCGCCGTCGCGGATTAGGCCCCTAACCAAAGGTTAATCATCAAGCCTGCCGGTTGTCGAGTCCGATGTTCCAGACACCAGGCAACCAGCCCCGCCCTTTGAGAGCCGGGACCGCGCCTGTTATGCCGAAGGTCTCCTTGCAGCTCAGGCGGCGGTTTTCTTCGAGTCCTGCTCGCGGACGCGGCGGCTCAGGCCGTTGGCGAAATTGCGCAGGATGATGGCCGCAAGATCGGCGACGCGTGCCGGGCGGTCGAGCAGATAGCCCTGTGCCAGATCGCAGCCGAGATCGCGCAGCGTCGAGAGCTGGCGGGAGTTCTCGATACCTTCTGCCGTCACCGTGAGGCCGAGGCCGTGCCCGAGCTTGACGATCGAGCGGAGGATGCCCTTGGCGCTGGCCGATTCATCCAGGGCATTGATGAAGCTGCGGTCGATCTTGAGCTTCGAGAACGGGAATTTCCAGAGATAACCAAGGCTCGAATAGCCGGTGCCGAAGTCATCGAGCGCCACGGCAATACCCATGTCCCGGAGAATTCGCAGCTGCCGCAACACGACTTCGCTGTCGTTCATCAGTGTGCCTTCGGTGATTTCCACCTCGAGGCGGTAGCTTGGATACTGGTTGTTCTCAAGCGCGCGGCGGACGTCGCTGACCAACGTCCCGGACATGAACTGTGAGGGTGACAGATTGACCGCCACCATGAGATGAGCGGGCCACTGCACGGCAACGCGGCAGGCTTCATCGAGTGCCCAGGCGCCGATCTGGTTGATCAGACCGATTTCCTCAGCGATGGGGATGAACTCGGCTGGCGAAACCTGACCCAGTTCCTCGTCGTGCAGGCGAATCAATGCCTCGAAGCCGTTCAGTTCACCCGTCCTGATGTTATAAACGGGTTGAAAATCGAGACGGAAGCGGCGCTGCTCGGTTGCTTCGGCCACGGCCCGCTTGATGGCGATGCGGCGATTGGAATTCTTTGCCTGTTCGGGATCGTAGAAGCCATATCCGGGCTCGCCCTGTTCGCGCACCGAGAGGACAGCCAGTTCGGCACAGCGCATAAGCTGGTTCGCGGTGTTGCCGTCACTGCCGCTAAGAGCGATGCCACTGTGACACCGGCACGACACTTTCCTGCCTTCGATCAGCGTCTCTGCGCTCAAGGCAAGGGTGATGTCCTTGGCGAGGCTCAATGCCATCATCGGGTCGCTGGCCTTGTCGAGATAGACCAGGAACGACGCATGGCCGGCCGTTGCAATTGTCGCACGGCCCGCGACGATATCGGAGATGCGGGCTGCCGCGGCGCGGATGACGAGTTCTTCCGTATGCTGACCATGCGTGCCGGCAATGGCTGCGGCACCGCTCAACTCACACAGGATCAATGCACATCTTTCCGAGGAAGCGTCGGTCGTGCGAAAATGCCCGTCGATCTTTTCAAGCAGTACCGATTTCTTGGCGAAGCCGGTGAGGTAATCGCGCTTCGACATGTCGTCGATCGTCCGCTGCATCTCGGCCTTGCTGCGCGTCCGATACCAGAAACCGAAGATGGGAGCGGCGAGCAGCAGGATGCAGATGGCAGCCGAGACTTGCGCGGTGATCCGCGTGAAGAGCTGCTGGCGCTCCGTCTGATCCAGATTGACGAGCAGCCAGCCAACCCGGATGCCGTTGGACTCGATGGGCATCAGGGAGGAGGCAACAAAGTTGACTTGCTCCTGGCCACCAATACGGGTCTCGCTCAACAGCGTGCCGCTGCTGCCCTCGGCAAGGGCGCCGGCAAACCCTGGGTCGACCTGCGTGATGTGGCGGCCGATCAGATTGGCCGAGGTGCCTTCATTCGACTGGAGCTTGAGGAAGCCACGCGCATCATAGACCTTGAAGGAAATGACATGGCCACCGGTCATGGTGGGGTCGATGGTCATCCGCGGAGTAGACCCCAGCGCCGCACCTTCCGTGATTTCCGGCAGGTCCTTGAGGTTGGCTTTCAGATACGCCGACCAGCGGCTGGCATCGATTCTGGCCTCGGCCTCGAGAAGGTTGCGCGTGGCCATCGTCATCAGCAAGTAACCGAAGGCAGCGATCACAGCGCACAAGCCGAGCAGACCAAGGCCTGTCATCGCCCGTGTTCCCACTCGTGTCGCCGCCCAGTTCAAAGACATTAATGGCCCCAACCCAACGTCAAACCAGTTATCCTCATAAACTGGTGACCTGCAAATAAGAGTAAATAGTGCTGTTGCGAGGCTGACCCGCAAAGGTTATTGATTGTTAATGGTTTATGGAGTCTTCAGATAATGCGGAAGGTTGAACGTTTCGTTGCGTTGCTTCTGCTCGCCGCAGCCCTGGTTGTGGGACACTCCAGCGGCGAACTGGCGGCCGCGGGCCGCTACCGCGATTTTGCAGCAGGTCTTAACGCCAATCCGCCCGCCGGCTCCAAGTTCCGGCCCGATCTTGAACAGAAACTGTCCGAGCTCGCCAATGCGTATCGAGCACAAGAGGGCAAGGAACCGTTGACCCCGGACCCCATGTTTCAGGTGGCGGCGCGCGCGCATGCGGCCGACATGATGATCAATGGCTTCATGGGGCACCGGTCCAGCACCGGCCAGGATTTCGACAGCCGGATGCGGTCGTTTGTCGACGACATCACGAAATTCCCGGGAATGGCTGAGAACGCCGCCCGGGACACGCAGAAAACGCCCGTGGATGCCGCCAAGGCGCGGGCGCTGTTCAGCCAGTGGGTGAAGAGCCGCCCGCACCGCAAGGCCCTCGTCAGCCGCAACTATCAGTTTGTTTCCACCGGAGTCATTCAGAGCGGCAACAAGATCTGGGCCGTCCAGATCTTCTTTGCAACGCCGCGTGCCAAGGGCATTTTCCAGTAGGAGCAGCGATTTGATGCGGCTCTCTGAAGCCAGGCACAGCGGGAAATCGGCTTCCCCGCTGCCTGTGTGGGTTCAGGCCGTCGCGGCGGCGCTTGGCAGGGTCTTTGGGGCAAGGAGACGTTGCGAAGCGTTCTTCACCGCCTTCTGCACCTTGTCAAAGGCCCTGACCTCGATCTGGCGGATGCGCTCGCGCGATACGCCAAATTCCTGGCTGAGGTCTTCCAGTGTTGCCGGATCGTCCTGCAGCCTGCGGGCCTCGAAGACGCGGCGCTCGCGGTCGGTCAGCTTGCCCATGGCGTCCTTCAGAAGGCCGTGGCGCATCGAGCTTTCCTCGCTCTGTGCCAGCACTTCTTCCTGGTTGTCCGAGTCATCGACCAGCCAGTCCTGCCATTCGCCTTCACTGTCGTCACGTAGATGGGCATTGAGCGAGGTATCACCGCCGAGGCGGCGGTTCATCGAGATGACGTCTTCCTCGGTCACGCCCAGCTTGGTGGCGATCAGCTTCACCTGATCGGGACGGAGATCGCCTTCTTCCAGCGCTTCGATCTGGCTTTTCACCTTGCGCAGGTTGAAGAACAGCTTCTTCTGGTTGGCCGTGGTGCCCATCTTCACAAGTGACCACGAGCGCAGCACGAACTCTTGAATCGAGGCCTTGATCCACCACATGGCGTATGTGGCAAGACGGAAGCCCTTGTCGGGCTCGAACTTCTTGACCGCCTGCATCAGGCCGACGTTGCCTTCGGAGATGACCTCGCCAATCGGCAGGCCGTAGCCGCGATAGCCCATGGCGATCTTGGCCACCAGGCGGAGATGGCTGGTGATGAGCTTCTGTGCTGCTTTGGCGTCGCCATGCTCCTTCCAGCGCTTGGCGAGCATGAATTCTTCTTCCGGCTGCAGCATGGGAAACTGCCGGATGTCCTGAAGGTAACGCTGCAAGCCGGCTTCGCCGGAGGCAATTGCGGGGAGGGACGCTGTCTTGGCCATTCTGAAAGCCTTTCCTGTCTTTGCAAGCATCTTAGACCTGAATTACGCAGAAAATAAGACACCAGATGAGTTACAGATAATCAAGAATCCGTGTTTTGCAACCTCAGCGCCGTGAGCAGTCTGTCGAAGTCGGCTGGTGCCGGGCTTTCGAAATGCATGTGCTTGTGTGTCCCCGGATGGTCAAAACCTAAAGAAATGGCGTGCAGGGCCTGCCGATTCAAGGCCTTGAGGGCTTCTTGAGTGCTTTCGTCCAGTTTTTTGGCAGACGTGCGGAAGCCGGCACCATAGACGGCATCCCCCAGCAGCGGATGGCCGATATGCGCCATGTGCACCCTGATCTGGTGGGTGCGGCCGGTTTCGAGCCGGCAAGCAATGAGACTGGCCACCGGAGGTGCTCCGAACGTCTCCAGCACTTCAAAGTGGGTGATGGCCTCGCGGGCATTGGCGCTGCGGGACACCGCCATCCTCTGGCGATTGGCGGGCGAGCGGTCGATTGCGGCGGAAATGCTTCCCTGGCGCCGCTCGGGCTGCCCCCAGACAAGCGCCAGATAGGTGCGCTCCAGCCGGCCGTCGCGTCCGTGTGCCGCAAATTGCCCGGATAGTCCGTGATGAGCCTGGTCATTCTTGGCGATGACGAGCAATCCGCTGGTGTCCTTGTCGAGGCGATGCACAATTCCCGGACGTTTCACCCCGCCAATACCGGAGAGGCTTTCGCCGCAATGTGCAATCAACGCGTTGACCAGGGTTCCGGTTTCATTGCCGGCACCGGGATGGACCACAAGGCCTGCCGGCTTGTCGATGACAATGATGTCCTTGTCCTCATAGAGGATGTTCAGGGACATCGGTTCCGGCAAAGGTTCGGGGGCGACCGCCTCCGGCAGTTGCAGGCGGATGGCCATGCCGTCCTTCACCTTGTAACGCGCTTCGACCACCGTCTTGCCCTCGACACTGACAGCGCCTTCCGCAATAAGGGCCTGAAGTCTCGTCCGGCTGATGTCGGGGAAGGCGCTGACCAGTGCACGGTCAAGCCGTCCGGGTTCGGCGGCAATGCAGTCTAGGATTTTGGAAGGTTCGGTCATGACGGATATGGATGAGCTCCCGCAGATTGAGTCAGGGCCCGTGGCGGTGCCACCGTCGGCGAAGCTGATGCTGCGCGTCGTCTATATCATGGGCATCGTGCTTGTGCTGCTGTTCATGGTGCTGGTCGGCGCCATTATATGGAAGGCCACCCACAAGGCCGAAGTGAAGGCCGTGCCGCCAGCGCAGATCGACCTGGGGCTTCCCGCCGGCACGGCAGTCCAGTCCATGGCGCTCGATGGTGACCGCCTGGCGATCAACACCGGCGCCGAGATCATCATCGTCGACGTACGCAAGAACGAGGTGATTTCCCGCATCGCGACAATTTCGAAGTAGCCTGCTTGCGCAAGGCGTCCCGCCCCACTATAGGAGGGGCATTCCTCGGAGAGCTCCCTTCGTCTATCGGTTAGGACGGCAGCCTCTCACGTTGCAAAGGCGGGTTCGATTCCCGCAGGGAGCGCCAATATCCAATTCCCTATATTTCAAAGGGGGTACACTCACGGGGTGAGTACTGCGTACAGCCGCTCGCTTACCCCCGCTTGAGCTATATCTGGAATGCATTGTCGGCGTCGATCTGCGCTTCGGATGTGATGGCTGCGATCTCTCGCGGGGCCTCGTCGCTGCCACCGCGCATAGCATAGATGACGCGCCAACTCGTCGGCACTAACTCCTGCATGTACTTGATGATCTAATTGTGTCCTCCGCCCCCGGGCGTGGGCCTCCAACCACCGTGTTGCTCAATTGACTCGCCGATTCTTAATAACCGCATTGTTTTTGCCAATGCGGGAGACGTTGGTCTACAAGTCCACGTCCTCCAACATTCACCGGGTCGCTCGCGCATACGGGATGAGAGCGCAGCCATTTGTCAATCTTATGCGTGTAGACGTCCATCGGTTTGCAAGCAGCGCACACCTTCGTCGATCCCAACACTTTTTGTCTGCGAAGGGCGGCTGCGCATTTAGCTTCTGCCGAAGTGGCCTGTAGCAATAGCGATAGTAATTGCTTGCCCTCCGTCGGAGAGCATCTGTTCGCCGCCTCCGCTATGCTTCCTAAAGCAATTGTCAAGATTACAAGGGCGGCGAGCGCTTTGAGGATTAGTGTCAAAATCTGCTTGAAGCTCATTCGCTCACTCATATTCCCAATTTCGTCTCTATATGGCATTCTTGGCCGAAGAGGTTTGA
>CAUJIO010000065.1 GCA_963205315.1 Pseudomonadota bacterium
AAGAATTGATCGTGCCCTTTGTGAAAGTCAGTTATGTGATTGGTACCGAATGAATTCATCTGCCCCTCAAATCGGCTTTGATCGGTTCATTCAGCTTGATTGGGCGGCTGCGGCACTGAATGTTCGTGCAGGCGTGGCTGGGCTAGATGATCTGAATGCACTGCTTGATGCAGCCGGACTTGGCGTTGAAGCCAAGAAGAAAACACGCACCGTACTGAATCGGCTGTGGCTGGAGCCGCGCGCCGAACTTGTCGATTACGCGGATCGCGGCGTGGCCATCCACAAGACGCAGCCGGACATTCCCGTCGCGGCGCTGTGCTGGGGCATGTCCGTGGCGACGTACCCGTTCTTTGGCAAGGTGGCTGAGCTGGTGGGCCGCCTTTCCGCCATCCAGGGCGACTGCGCGTCCGCCGAAGTGCATCGGCGCATGAGTGAAACCTACGGGGAGCGCGAAGGCACCCGGCGTATGACCAACATGGTCATCCAGAGCCAGGCGAGCTGGGGCGCTGTGGAGCGGGTCGAGAAAGGTAAGCGGGTCATTCGCTTGCCACAGACGAGCATCGACAACGATGCGCTAACTGCTTGGCTGATCGAAGCTGCTGTGCGCTACGCCGGTAAGCCCGTTTCAGTGCCCAGCCTGCAGTCGCTGCCCGTGCTGTTTCCGTTCAACTTGACGCGGCCCCTGGCCTACGTGGTGTCGAACAGCCCGAACCTCGACCTCCGGTCGGAAGGCCCGAGTAACCAGTTCGTCGCTTTGCGTCAGAGGTAGTCATTGCTCATGTCCTGGCGACCCAACATCGACCTAGCTGTAAAACGCATACGCAAAGCGGTCGCAAGACGAATTGCAGCATTTTGGCAGTACACCTATCGAGCCCAACACCAGCTTGGTGTTTGGAAATCTCGATACGGCAGTATCGCTTTTTATGCTTTGCTGCTCCTTCTAGTTTCTGCAAGCGCCTACCTGTCATCGGCTCTCCAGAATGTGCTTGCAAGCTATTACTCGACCGAACATGCGATCGAGGGTCTGCGCGGCCTGATCCTAAATGTGGGAAGCGCGCTGATAGGGGCTGCTGCGATTGTTACGTCCCTCGTACTGTTCGCCATGCAGGTGAACATTGAGCGCATGCCTCACGGGCTATTTCGCCGTCTGAGCGCAGATCGGAAGTTGCTCGGTGCGTTCGCGTTGGCATTCCTTCTGGCAATAGGCGTCGCAACGCTGACGACCTTTGTGGATCAGGCCCGGCTGGCGCACGTCGTGCTCGCAGCCTCCTGGGCGGTCGTATTCATACTGATCTCGTTTATGTACGCCTATCGGCGCGCTTTGGTTCTCATCAACCCATTGCAGCAACTGGGCATACTCATTCAAGACACTCGTAAGGAATTGCGGACATGGGCGCGACGGGCTCAGCGTGCGATGCCGCTGCTTGAGCGTGATGAAAGTGCAAGTGCCACGTCGTCACCATCAGACTCCACGCACGACTTGGCCCGTACCGCATTTTTTCAGATCAACAATCAATGGACCGATGGCACCAAACGAGCGGTTCGGCATGCCATGTCGTTTGCTCGGCGCTATGCGGAGCAGGGAGATTATGAAGTTTCCGGCGCTGCACTGAACGCCGTCGTTGGCATCAATGCTGCCTACATCGACTCCAAGGGGAAAACGTTCTACGCCAACAACCCCTTTGTCGAAAATCCTTTCTCCAGCGATGGCTTCATCAACGACACGCTGGAGCACCTGCGGCAAAACTTGCAGAGTGGGATTGCGCGCCGGGATGAGCAGCAGATCGAGCAGACACTGCAAGCAATGGCAGCACTCGTCCGGGTGTATCTCGGCATTGATTACTCCAGCCCGCATGCCTCGAAAAGCCACGCGCAGCTCGCGGCAGGATACCTTGCAAGCGCGGTGCAGTCCGTCGTCCCTCATGGCATGGCCGATGTTCTGTTAGAGGGACAACGGCTTATGGGACAGTCTGCGCAATACATCCTCGCGCATGGAGATCTGAACGACATAGCAGTGCTCAGCGAAAAAATTGCGTTGATTGCGTGTACTGGCTGCGCGAAAGAGGATTATCGCCCCGTCACGATGGAAGGCATGGCGCAGCTTGCGAATCTCACTTTTGATTTACTTCGCTCTGGGAGCCGCGACATTCACTTCGCCGTAGGGGAAGTCCGCCGAGATGTGGCTTTGGTGGCGAAGTTATTTCTCAACGTGCCAGATACTCCCCTGTCGAGCAGCCATAGCACATTCCTGGGGCCGTACTACTCGTCGACGAGCATGCAGAGTTTGAGGTCGCGGTTTGCGGCATTGGCGAACGCGATCTCTGAAGCGCAACCGGACAACACGGACGCCCAATCAATCATACGGAACATCGAGCGTTGGGCAGATGGCCTTTACCAAACGGAGAAGGAGCTCCTGCTCGAAGCTGTAAAGGCGAAGTCCCACTTCGCTTTTGACATGATTCACTGGATAACGGGCGTGACGGAAATCTTGTTGGCTGTGTCGAATGCGCCCGCATGCGACCATCACAGCCAAGAGGAACTGCAGAAGCATGCGCGCTGGTTGATCGCGACATTGACCTGGATTCCCGATGACAAGGAATCGGTCAAGTTCGTTGAGAACTTCCAGATGACGGAGACGTTGTTCGAAGCCGCAATAGACGCGCGTAATCGCGGCTGCGATGAAATCGCGAAAGAAATTGGGGCGAGCCTCCTATCCTGGACGTTCAAAGGTGGGAGATATGAAACGGGATGGGGCATTTTAGAGCGGGGACTTTGCGGTCTCGCTGCATTCGCTGTAATGGGTGGAGATGAACAGACTTCGGAGCTCAGAACGGCGGTAGCAGCTCGTTTGTCTGGCGCGGCGGCGCCAGCACAGGAGGTCCGTGATCGTGCGGCAAGAAGAATTTTGGAACGGGCTGCGAACCCGCACCGGCATGAACATTGGTCATCCCGGATTGATATGGCGATCGCTCGAGCAGGTCATCAGAAACTGCATCCGCTTCTGGAGGAAATCGCGGGCCTGCTATCACCGGATACAGCCCAGTAGATTCCAACGGTCTGATGTCATCCAGACACAAGTAGTAGGAGTTCGGCTTCGCGCCTCGCCACTAGACCCGGCAACACTTTCCCCCCGCCATATACCCACCGTCGCAGCTCTTTGGCCGCGCTCGACCAGTCGCGCTGGTTGACCCGGCGCCGTAGAGTCGAGGTCTGCAACCGCCCTGCGCCGAGGTTGAACGTGAAGTCCACGATGGCAGCGAGTCTCCCCTCCGGCTCCGTAGCCAGTACCGGGCAATAGCGCAGCGTGGCGTTCAGTGCAGTGATCAGATCGCGCGCCAGATAGATGCCTGCTTCGCCCTCGGTGATCGGCGGATGCTTCGGGTCGCAGAGATGGCCGTAGCCAATCGTCCAGTAGCCGGCCGGGCAGATGTAGGGATGGGCCCGGCGCAGAGGATCTGCCTTCGGGATTCGATGAAATCCCTCGAACCGCTTCGCCAGTACGATGGCGGCATGCGGAATCTGGCTCATTGCCGGACCCGGTCGAACACGCGCCCGATGAACCAGAAGTTCAGCACGCCGGCCCACAGGGCTTGGTCAGCGTCGGTCCATGCGTGGACGATGGCGACTCCCCAGTCGGCACCGCCTTCAATGGCAGCCACGAAGGCTGCTGTCTTGGCAGCGCAGTACAGCGCCATGAACCAATATGTGATGACTGGGCGGACGCTGCTCGACAAGGCATCGGCCCAGCGCACGCCGGTCTTCTCGCCCTGTGTGCGAACCGCTTCGCGCAGCGTCTCGATCGCGCCCACGTTCCATGCTGCATCGGCGCCGGCACCGATTTCGTCCATGCGCTGCGCACCGCGTAGCTTCTCGAATTCAAGCGCCTTGTCCTGCATCGACAGCTCATGGCCGCGTTCGCCCTTGCGGTCGAGCCACTTGAGAAGTTCAGGTGCCAGGCGAAACGCGCCGCCGAGCAGACCACCAAGAAGGGTCTCGATCATTGGCCACCTCCGAACACCTTGAACTTGATAAGGGCGCCCGCCACGAGCGCCAGCAGGAATCCGGTGGTGATCATCTTGATGACGGTCTGCCAGGCGGTGTGCTTGGCGGTGTTGAAGGCATCGAGCAGGCCGCGCAGTTCTCGGATGTCGTGGGCGGCGTCATCACCGTCCAAGCCAACATCGGCAAGTGCACGCCTGGCGCCGCGCTCGGCGGCGCGGTCCAGAAGTTCTTCGAAATCCTCCTTGCGCAGGAGGAGCGTGTTGTCGACCAGTGCGGGTTTTTGTGTGTCAGTCATAGGGCAGGCTCCAGAAATGCAAAACCCGCCACGTGGGCGGGTTTTCGGGGTTCAGGGGAAGGGGATCAGATGGCGATGCCGGGACTCCAGCCGGTGACCTTGTAGGCCGAGAGCACTGCCTCGTCCTCGATGAAGCACAGCCAGCCGACTTTAGGGATGTGGTATTCCCAAACGCCCGCGATGCGCGCCGCGATCTGGTCGGTCTTGCCGCTCCAGACGCCGGTTGCGCCAGCGGGAATGAGGTAACGATCGCCATTAACCGGGCTGGCCGGTGGCGTCGCCAGATCGCGGTCTTTGACCGACAGACTGACGACGGCGCCCAGCCGCTTCAGGTTGGCATCCATACCGATGCCCCAGCCGCTTTCGCCGAGCGTCCAGCCGTAGTTGAGTCCCAGGTTCGGGTCAGTGATTGCGGGCATCAGATGCCTCCGTAGTACTTGTCATAGTGAAGTCCGTAGCCCGCACGCTCGAAGGCGATCGAGTGTTTCTGCAGGCTGATCACGCCCGAGCGGTTGGATTCGAGCTCAATGCGCAGTGCAGCGTTGGGTCGGCCGAGACCAGAATCAGCGGTGTCGTCTGCCAGGGTGTAGGTCTGGCTGGCGCCGGTCAGGCCGGTGTAGGTGCGCCGCAGGCTGCCCGCTTCCCCGTAGATCCGCAGCGTGTACGTCACCCCGGCTTCGGGGCCGATGTTGCCGTTGGTCTGGGGCACCAGGCTCACCGTCTGGCTGAGTCGATCGCGATGCGCCCAGGAGATGACCAGATCGCCTTTGGCGACCGCCGGATAGGCCACGTTGTTTACCCTCACGTTGCCGGGTGGGTATGGCCGGTTTTGCCGGCGGTTCATGGCCAGGGAATCGGTCGGTGCCGATGCCAGCGCCAGCGTGCCTTTTCCTGTCACGGTGAGCAGTCGCGCGTTGACCGTCTCTCCAGCGGCGTACTCGGTCGGGTCGATGCCTTGCGCGCCATCGGCGAACCAGATCCGGCTGCCGGGGGCGTGACTGACCGGCACGGTGTCCATAACGCCACGGGTCAGGGTCAGGCTCTGCGTGGTCGTATTGATGGCAGTGACCAGGACAACTTCATCGTTGATGTAGGCATAGGTCCCGGTAGCGACCAGATCGATGTCGAGCTCGCCGCTGTAGGTAGTCGTGCTCGTCACCTCCTGGGCGAGACTGGTGGCGAGAACCGCCGTGGGGCAGAACTCACCCTGGCCACGCTGGTTGTAGGTCGTGGCCGAGTTCGTCTTGCTGTACAGGTCGTAGTTCATGGCCCCAGGGGCCGGGCGCCCGCCCAGGGTCTGGAGATAACAGTCCGTGGCGTCGAGATAGGCCAGCTCGGAGGCGGACAGCGCGCGGGCGACATCCCAGTAAGGGGCCTCGACCAAACGTCGAGGTGTTGTCGCGGATGGCGCGGGCACCGGGTCGGTCCAGCCGGTTGGCTGGGATGCGGTGTAGGCCGCTGACGGTAGCCCGAATACGTCTTCGACCGCGTCGATGCTGATGGCGCCGCTCGTCAGTGAGCCGCCATCGACGCCCGCAACTCGCATCACCAGTCCGGCGATCCCGAGGGCAGGCCATTCCAACCTGAACACATCGCCCGGGTACAGATTCCAGGCTTCGCGGTTCACTTTCAAGCGGACCTTGGCAAGCGGCGTGGATACGACGGCCAGATCGCGCATCGCGACCCGGGCAGCAATATTGTCCGAGGTAATGCCGGGGTAGCGCCGCGTCTGCGACACCACAGCGGCCTGTGCCTGGATATTGGCCAAGTCCTGGACTGCAATGCTGGTGTCTTTGAACGTGTCCGGCTTGGTGTAAATGAGCACGATCTCGTTGGTCGTCTCGCCCCAGGCCGCCCGCTGAAAGCTCTCCAGCTCGATCACGTTGTCCGGGTTCAGGACGGGAAGCGTCGCCACGGTGTAATCAGCGCGGATCAGCTTCAGGGCGAACCGTCCCGTCGACGGCGAGGTCGTGAGCACGCCGCCGATGTGATCCATTATTTCCTTGATGAACTGCTCGATCTTGCTCTGCTGAAGCCAGATCATGTTGAGCCCGAATCCCTCGCTGAAAAGCACATCCGCCGCCGCGCGAAACGAGGCGTCGTCGATGCTGGCCGTCGGATACCCCATGCCCCAGGCGGCATTCGTGAGGCATTCGTAGACGATGTGCGCTGGGTTGGCCGCGCCGTTGATCTCCGCCTTTGCCGAGTACCAGTCGCGGAAGCAGCGCTTAACGCGCACGGCCCAGGGCTTCATGTAGGGGTTGTTCGCGGCGATGTACACCTGCCGCAGAATCAGGCTCAGAATCCCGCGATAGGCAGGCTGTGGCGAGCCGATCTTCGAGACGAGGTAGTCATTCGGTGTCTGCGCCGCCTGGCCAAACGCGGCATCGATGGCACCGGAGACACCGCCCTCGCGTTTCTCGCCACCGAACAGCTCCGGCATGTTGACCGTGATCCGACCGCTGGCCGTGAGATTGCCGCTCCAGGCCTGGCGCTCGCCGACCTGAATCTCGGTTATGGCATCGACCGGCCCGTGGCAGATGGCGAGGTGCATCCCCAGGTAGTAGCGGTAGCCGACCGTCTGCGATTTGCTGCTACCGCCCATCGTTCACCTCGGAGGCGATGCGTTCTCGGGCGGCGGCGACTACGTCCTCGGCCATGCTGTCCCCGGTTGCCAGCAACATGGGCGCTGGCAGCCCCTGGTCGATGAACAGGCTCCAGTCGAGCTGGTGGCGCGTAAACCACTCCCGCGCGCCACGATTGCAATAGCCCAGGCGACGCATGTCGCCATGGGTCACCAGGATGTCGGTCATTTCTTTCCACCTTTGGATTTGATCGGCGTGGTGCGCAGATCGCCGTACCACACCACGTTGGCGCTCTTCACCAGCACACTGCCGAACACCACCGGCACGGGACGGCCTTCATCGGCGGTCGGCGCATCGAAGTCTTTGAGTTCTGCGGCCTGGGGCTGTGGTGTTTTGGGTTGCAACGCGTACTGAATCAGTACGCTGACGATCAGAACGGCAATAGCGGCCCACATGGGAATCCCTCGGCTACTTGGTCTCAGTAAATCGGGCTGCCACCGAAGGGATTCTTGGTCGGAATGAACGGGAATCCGCCGAAGTTGGCGCTGTTGCCGAACTTCGCGTGGCAGGTGTTCAAGGTGCGATCGCAACCGGGGTACAGGTAGATGGCATCGCCAATGACGAGTCCCGGTGGCACGGCC
>CAUJIO010000066.1 GCA_963205315.1 Pseudomonadota bacterium
CTTCCTCCGCCTGGCGTAGAATGTAGGCGATCTGCGCCTCGCTGAACTTCGACGGCTTCATCGTCGTCCTCCCGTTCCGGCCCTGCCATCATAACTGGAATTTTCCAGCTTCCGATGGTCCGAATAACGGGGTGCAGGTCAGACAACCAGGCGGAGGAATAGAATATGTATCACGCGGGGCTGTGTATATTCATGATTTCTGGTCAGTGAAACTGGAACAGTAGGACTGTAAAATGAGAAGAGTATTTGTCGGCAATAGCCTGCTGTTTTGGGTTTCAGACCCATTCGAGTATGGTTTTGACAATAATCCAACTCCTCTGGAATTTGATATCATCAGTGAAGATGTTGTTGACGGTCAGAGAATTCTGACGGTAGTCGGCCAATTCAACTCTCATGGGACTTCATACTCAAGGGGGATATTCAGGAATAGGCATTCACATGATCGGTTGCTTCTGCTCGCATTCGAGAGTGTTGGAAGTTTTGTTGGGGGAACTTTTATTCCGTCAAGAGAATGCATTGAAATTGAAAGAGGTAAATTGAGCAAGTCGGAAATTGAAATGATGACAGGAGTCCCAAAAAGCGACTGGGCCAGCTCGATTGGAACTGTGAGAGTGAAGAACCGCCCTGATGTACAAGAACAGCAATCACCTTCTGTATTCGATCAAGAGGCGACGAGCTGTTCCGTTGAATTATGGCGACAGTGCATTTAACTACATAGCTCAACTGTTGAAAGTCACGGTGACGGGAATTGAAATGATGCACAAGAACAGTATTCACCTGACAGTTGCTGCTCGCGGATAGGGTCAGGCGGCGAGCCGGTTCTCGGTTTTCTGTGGCGCTGATTTCTCCTTTTTCTGGTATGGTGGTTTTGGCAGTCCGTCCGTGAAGTCAGTGATGGGCGTCTTACCGTTCATGCCGCGTCCCTGGTCGGGCCTGACCTGATGGGGTGGACGGCCTCCGCCCCAGTATGATGTGCCAAGATGTGGTCGTTGCCAAACGCCACACAGGAGGCCGCCCATGGAACAGATTACGACGATCGGTCTGGATATCGCCAAGCACGTTTTCCAGGTTCACGGTGTCGAAGCATCTGGGAGCGTGGGGATCCGGCGGCGGTTGAGGCGCAGTGAAGTCTTGACGTTCTTTTCCAAGATTCCGCCCGCCGTGATCGGCATGGAAGCCTGCGCCACGTCCCACTATTGGGCTCGGGAGCTTTCGGCACTGGGGCATAGTGTGAAGCTGATGCCGCCACACTATGTGAAGCCATACGTCAAGCGGCAGAAGAATGACATGACGGACGCTGCTGCCATTTGTGAAGCCGTGACGCGTCCGTCGATGCGCTTTGTTCCGGTGAAGACCGAGGAGCAGCAGGCAGTTCTGATGCTGCACCGCTCGAGGGAACTGCTGGTGCGCCAGCACACGATGCTGGTGAATGCCCTGAGGGCGCACCTTGCGGAGTTCGGCGTTGTCATGAAGCAAGGCAAGGCCGGTGCTGCGGCAGTCGCCGCACTGGTCGAGGATGCAGAGAACAGCACCCTCAGTTTAGCAGTGAGGGAGGCACTGTTGCCTCTTGTGGAGCAGCTGCGCCACACTGAAGAACGCATTTTCCGCCTCGAGCAATCGATCGTCGGATGGCACAAGAGCAATCCCACGAGCCTGAGATTGGCGTCGATACCCGGCATCGGCCCGATCACGGCCGCTGCCATTGTGGCAACGATCACCGACGCCCGGCTCTTCTCATCGGGCCGGCATCTCGCCGCATGGATTGGGTTGGTCCCGCGGCAGAACTCGAGTGGTGGCAATCCGCGTCAACTGAGCTTCGCTCAACAGAAGCAGATGATTCATCGCAGCCTCCTTCAACAGAGGCCTTGAATCAAACCGTAAACTGATCCGCAACAGAATTAATGGGTCCTGAGCCTAGGTGACTGGGACTCAGGCTGGGACTCAGTCCCGCCGAGACCGCTAGAAAATCCTGATTTTAATGAAGTTTTGAATGATGGCGCTCTCTGCGGTAGTTGAACCTGCGAACTATCCATTCGGAGACATCGGTGTTCATCATTCAGTTCAGATATTCCACTGGACTTTAACTGTACAGGAAGCGGTAGTGCCAGTGGTTACAGGCTGAGTTCTACTTCCTGACCTGCTGCCGCCGCGTAGTCGGAGCTTCTGACCCGCCCGCTCTCTCGCGGGCTTGCGGTGGTGGGGGCGCTGATGCCCTCACAACCAAGGGATACAGCCATGGCCAAGTCCGCCAGGAAGACAACGACCAAGCCGAGCAAGACCCCTAAGACCGCCCAGCCGGTCGCAGCGACCGCAAGTGCGCCAAAGACCAAGTCCGCCGCAGTTCTTGCGCTACTAAGATCCAAGGACGGCATCACCATTACCGAGATCGCAAGCGCCACCGGCTGGCAGAACCACAGCGTCCGTGGTTTCCTGTCCGGCACCGTGAAGAAGAAACTGGGCCGCGAGGTCACCAGCGAAGTAGTGGACGGAGAGCGACGCTATCGGATGGCCGGGTGAGGGGTAGGCCCATGAGTCGTCGTATGTCAGAAGGTCAGCAGACCATCAATGACCTCGTAATTAGCATCCACGCGCTCGCGCGCGGGGATCTCATCGTTCAATGGGAGGTGTACTTTGGCACCCTCCCCCACAAGCTCATCAGCACAAGGCTGCTGGTCATGGCCGTCGCCTATGCGATGCAGGTCGAACAGTACGGTGGATTGTCCAATCGCACCCGCAAGAAGTTACTGCGGCTGGGGTCAGCTTCAGTAGATCAGGCTGTTGTGATGTCTCCCGCCGGCACTCAAAGTCCAGCTTGGGCAAAGCCTCGGTCAGGCTTCATTCCCCGTCCTCGCTCCGGCACGCGGTATGTCCGCGAATGGAATGGCAAGAGCCATGTGGTGGAGGTGACGGACAAGGGCTTTGCCTGGCAGGGCCAAACCTACCGGTCCCTGTCAGCGATTGCGACGACGATCACCGGTACCCGATGGTCGGGGCCGCGCTTTTTCGGACAGGTTTCATCATGACTCGGAAACGCTGTGCCGTCTACACCCGCAAATCAACCGAGGAGGGTCTCGACCAGGCCTTCAACTCGCTTGATGCCCAGAAGGAGGCCTGTGAGGCCTTCATCGCCAGCCAGCGTCATAAGGGCTGGCAACTGGTGAAGACCGCCTATGACGATGGTGCCTTCTCAGGAGGATCGATGGAGCGCCCGAGGCTGACCAAGCTGATACAGGATGTGAGCACCGGGCTGGTCGATGTCATCGTCGTCTACAAGATTGATCGCCTGACCCGTTCACTCGCCGATTTTGCCAAGATGGTCGAGGTGTTTGACGCCAAGGCGGTATCCTTCGTCTCGGTCACTCAACAGTTCAACACCACGACCTCGATGGGCCGACTTACCTTGAATGTGCTGTTGTCCTTTGCCCAGTTCGAGCGCGAGGTGACACCGGAACGCATCCGCGACAAGATCGCGCCCTCCCGCAAGAAGGGCATGTGGATGGGAGGACCACCGCCACTAGGATATGATGTCAGGGACAAGAAGCTGGTCGTCAACGGCACAGAGGCCAAGACCGTCAGGCAACTGTTTGAAGCTTATCTCTCATTGGGCTCAACCAAGGCTCTCGCCGCCTGGGCGAAGACTGAAGGGATCACCACAAAGATCAGGTGCGATGTCAGTGGCGACATCAGAGTCGGTGGCCGGCCCTTCTCACGCGGCAATCTCCATGCGTTGCTGAATTACCGCACCTACATCGGGGAGGTCACGCACAAGGGAAGTGTCTATCCGGGAGAACAAGAGGCCATCGTGCCGCGGATGCTCTGGGATCAGGTGCAGGCGCGTTTTGCAGGTGGCAAGGCTCACAACGGTGTAGTGCCCAACCGAGGTGAGAAGTCCCTGCATACTGGCCTGCTTTGCGACGACACTGGAGATCTGTTGACACCGTCTCATGCCAGTAAATCAGGGCGCCGCTATCGCTACTATGTCTCAAGCCGGCTGATCGAGAAGCGATCGGATGATCCCTCTGGCTGGCGCTTACCGGCGCTAGAGATTGAAGGCGCTGTAACGGCCGCCTTGGCCACATGGCTCAGGAACCCGCAGGAACTGATGGCCGTGATCGGAGATCACAACCTCGCCACGCAGTACCTGAATCAATCTTTGAACACGTCACGACAACTTGCTGATAAGATTCAGCATTCAACATCCCAAGAGAGACGCGAATTGATTGTGATGCTGGCCGCTCGTGTCACCATCACGAGTGGAAAACTTGTGCTGCAGGTCATGCGCAGCAAACTGCTGCAGGCCATGGGTGTGGCGAACGGGCTAGCGGTGGGTACCGACGCGACGAATGACGAACACGCCATCATCGTCCCATTCTCTGTGCGGCGGCGTGGTGTCGAGACAAGGCTGGTTGTGGGCGACGGCCAGCACAACAATCTCATTGATCCCCTTCTGGTCCCCACTATCGCCAGGGCCCATGCCTGGTTCGCACAACTGGCGTCCAGCAATGCAACGACCATCAATGATATCGCCCACCAGCAAAACATTCCCGCCAACGAGATCAGCAGACTGCTTCCCCTCGCATTCCTCGCGCCTGATATTGTCGAGGCCATTCTGGCGGGTCGGCAGCCGCTCGAATTGACCTCCAAGCATCTCAAGCGGTTTGACAATCTGCCAGTCGATTGGGATCACCAGCGCAAGGCTCTGGGCTTCCAGGCTGTTGCAGGTCGTTAGGCAAATTTGCCTTCCACGCTTCTGTATTTTTGGTCCGTGGTCACAGTCACTGCTGCCACGTACAAATTCGACGCTGTCAGCCTCATGCTGCCAGTTCTCTGTCATCATAAAATGATTGATGCCAGAGACCTTCTGGCTCCCGAAACCGCCAACTGAGAAACCCGGCCAGATCTGCGCCCACCACCGTCTCCGCCTCGTCTCAAGTCAAGAAGGTTATGGCAGACAACCTCGAATTGGCGGCAAGACGCGGCTTTTCGGCCAAATCAGAGAAATTCCAGTCGGAGAAAGGACTGCGTGGTGGGCCCGCCAGGACTCGAACCTGGAACCAGACGGTTATGAGCCGTCAGCTCTAACCATTGAGCTACGGGCCCCACGCCGAGGCGATGGCTACATCATTTTGTGCGGCCATGCTATAGGCCCCTTGCATGACACAGGAACTGACCCCGGAAGCCGCCGTCGAACGGCTCATTGCTCTCCACGCGCAAGCGACCACAAGCCTGAAATCCTGCCTGGATCGCTATTTTGACACCCGGAAACCGCCCACGGACGAGGAGCGCCGGGGGTTCTGCTATCCTGAACTGAAGGTTACATACGTGGCGAGCGGGTTGCAGCCGCGAATCGCCCGCGCATATGCCAAGTTCCAGGGACCGGGCGTCTACGCGACAACTGTCACCCATCCCGATCATTTCCGCCGCTATCTGATCGAACAGTTGCGATACCTGGTACGCGACTACGGCGCGACCATCGCTGTCGACATCTCCGACCAGGAGATCCCCTACCCATATGTATTGGAACAGGGCGACGATCTCGGTCGCAACGATGTGACAGCCGCCGAACTGGCCTTGCATTTTCCTGCACCCCGGCTAGCGCTCGTCGGTGACGAGATTGCCGATGGCGAATGGCAGACGCCACCCGGCGAGCCATATCCGCTGTCGTTGTTTGACGCCGTCCGCATAGACTATTCGCTCAAGCGCATACAACACTATACAGGAACCGGCTGGCGCCACGTTCAGCCGTGGATCCTGCTCACCAACTACCATCGCTACGTCGATCAGTTCGTGAAGTGGAGTATCGAACAGCTGCAGGCCGACAGCCCCTACTCAATTCTCTATGTGCCGGGCGGTGGCCGGCTCACCCGCGGCATGACCAGCGAGGCGATGCAGGCCGTCATCGCGGCATCGGCCTGGCATCGGTATCAGATGCCAGCCTACCATCTGGGGCGCGGCGATGGCCAGGGCGGCGTCACCCTCGTCAATATCGGTGTGGGTCCGTCAAACGCCAAGAACATCACAGATCACCTCGCCGTGCTACGTCCTCATTGCTGGCTCATGGTCGGCCACTGTGGCGGATTGCGCCAGAGCCAGAGGATCGGTGACTATGTACTTGCCCATGGCTATCTGCGGCAGGACAGGATTCTTGATTCCCTTGTCCCGCCCGAGATTCCCATCCCGGCCCTGGCTGAAATCCAGGTGGCCCTGCAGGAAGCTGCGGCCCGCGTTACAGGTGAGCGCGGCGACGCGCTGAAGGAACGGTTGCGCACTGGAACGGTGGTCACCAACGACGATCGCAACTGGGAACTGCGGTGGACCCAGGAACGTCGCCGGATCAACTTGTCGCGCGCCATTGCCGTCGACATGGAATCCGGAACGCTGGCCGCCCAGGGCTATCGCCTGCGCGTGCCCTATGGCACCCTGCTCTGTGTCTCGGACAAACCACTGCATGGCGAGATCAAATTGCCTGGCGCGGCCAACGCCTTCTATGACCGTGCCGTGGGCGAGCATTTGCTGATCGGACTCGAAACCATCGAGCAGTTGCGAGGGAACATCGCACAATTGCACTCGCGAAAGTTGCGGAGCTTTGACGAGCCGCCCTTCCGGTGATCCGTGCGCGTCTCGGGACCGACAAATGCCCGCCGCATTCGCGGGTCATGAGATACGGCAAACCAGGAGACTCCAATGTTGCGCTCGATCTACACGTCCACGGCCCTTGGCATGGCAATCCTTGCCACAATTCCTAACCTCCAGATGCCCGCCGCCCATGCCGAGGAGACGAAAATGCCCCGCACGATTTCCCTGGTGGGTCACGCCGATGTGAGAGTGGCTCCGGACCTCGCCGTAGTCACCGCAGGCGTTCTCAAACAAGCCGCGACAGCCGCCGAAGCGCTTGCCGCCAATACCGCAGCAATGGCCGCCGTGATGGAGGCTCTAAAATCGGGTGGCATCGCCCCAAAGGACATTCAAACTTCTAATTTCATGGTCGCACCCCGCTATGACTACGGCGACAACAGTCAGCCACCGAAACTGACCGGATATGACGTCTCGAACAATGTCACGGTGACCGTCCGGAAGATCGATGCGCTCGGCGGCCTCCTCGACACACTCGTGAACGCAGGCTCAAACCAGATCAACGGCATTAGTTTCCAGGTCTCGCAACCTGGCAATGCCATGGATGAAGCCCGCAAACTCGCCACCGCCGATGCCACCCGCAAGGCCAAACTCTATGCCATGGCGATGCATGTTGAACTAGGTCCCGTTCTGTCGCTGAGTGAGGGCGTGGCCTATGCACCGCCCGCGCCGATGTTAAAAACCATGCGTGCGGGTGCCGAAATGTCCAGTGACGTTCCGGTTGCGGCGGGAGAACAGACATTGTCGATCGACGTCAATGTGACATGGGAAATCAAGTAGCTGCCATTGCCTGTCAGTAAGCGGGTGATAGACTCACGCCATGCCCGTTCTTGAGCGCGACCCCTGGCGGTTCCAGTACTTCGAACACGTTCCGTGTCCGGACGATGTCCTCATCCCGACCGATGATCCGGATTGCTGGCTGCTTTATCCACAACACCGCTGGATCTATGACAAGCTCAGAGTGGCGCAATCCCAGGACCTGTCATGTGGTCCGCACGGCGTATCGCCTCGGTCATTTCCGGTGTTCTCAAAGCCCATCATCAACCTGAAAGGCATGGGTCTCGGTAGCCGGTTGGTTGCAACGGCGGCTGAAATGGAACACGCCTCGCAGCCTGGCCACATGTGGATGCCGCTTTTTGAAGGTCCGCATGTCTCCAGCGACTGCGCGATTCTCGACGGCCGCATTGTGTGGATCCGGCATGCGACGGGCATTGCCTGGACGGATGGCATGTTCCGCTACTGGACGATCCATGCCGCCCCCATGCCAGAACTTGAAGCCAGCCTGAAGCAGTGGGTCGGGATCCACATGCAGGGTTATTCCGGCATGATGAACTTCGAGACCATTGGCGGACAGATCATCGAAGCCCACCTCCGCTTTGCCGACCAATGGTGCGACCTGTACGGGCCGACATGGGTCAGGTCACTTGTCGCGCTCTATGCCGATCGACGCTGGGCCTTTGCCGACGAGCAGCGCGTCGATGGCTACTCCGTTCCTCTCTTCGCGCGGCACGGCAACGGGTTCCGCCATCCCTCGCCAGCGATGCAGTCACGCATCCGTGCCATGCCACATATCAGCAGCCTGCAGATCACGTTTCATGAGACCAAGGCCAGCGGCGATCATCCCATGCCGCCAGGTGGTTTCCGGCTCGCGGTCATCAACGCCACCGACCTTGGCGCCGCCCAAAATGCGCGCCGCGAACTGGCAAAGGCCTTTCCTACCGAACTGATCCTTGACCAGTCCTGACCACGATCAACGCCTTTCAATACTCGCAGTCAACGCGAGGACTTTCTTTTGCGAGCCGGCGCCTTCCGTACCGCAGATTGTGGCTCTTCCTGATCCTCCACGTGGAAGCGATGCAGGATGCGATGATAGACCGGCGCGAGGATGATCCCAGCTATCGCGAACAGCAGCAATCCGGAGGCGATGGCATAGAGGCCGGCGAAGATTTTGCCGCCGATGGTAAGAAGTGGCGTCAATGGGCCCATGCCCGACAGGATCATTGCGGCATTGGCAAAGGCGTCGACTGCCCCCATACTCTCGAAGCCCATGTATCCTGCCATACCGACCAGCATGGATACGACGATGACGGCGATGGCCCAGCGCGCATTGCGCGTCAGCCGGGATGAGAACGTCGCCGGACTGGCCAGTGGTTCGTCTCGGTGTTCGAACTGAAAGAGGTGCCGCATGTTCAATAGCCCGTTAAACAGACCCACATTTGATGTTGCTCAAGGACACCACCCCGGCCTTTGGTTCAAGACTAACCGCGAACAAGGAGAATTGCCATGAAGCACTTGACCCGACACGCCCGCGTTTTGGTAACGGACGGCGGCCGCGCCACCGTGTTGCGAAATGAAGGCGACGCTGCCCACCCCGATTTGCGGCCGGTGCGCACCTATGAGCACGACACCCCGCCGACGCGCGACCTCGGCACCGACAAACCGTTCCGTGGCAACAATCCGTCTGGCGACCGGTCTTCGATCGAGGGCGTCGACTATCATCAGCAGGCCGAGGACCGTTTCATCGCCATGGTCGCCGGCGACATGCAGGCCGACCTCAAGGCCGGGAAGTTTGAAGAGATCATCATCGTGGCGCCGCCTGTTGCACTTGGCGTATACCGCAAGCTGGCGACACCCGAGCTGATCCGCGCAACCGTCAAGGAAATCAACAAGGATCTCACCAAGCACAGCAATGCCGAGATCGCCGCAGCCGTCGTCAAGGCGCTTGAAGCCGACTGAGTGCTTGGGCTATCGGAGAGGTCATGGCTGAAATTCATGATCTCTTCGTTACCCGCATCTACCGCGCCGAGTCCATTGCACCGGCCAAGCTCAACCGCGAAGTGGAGAACGTTGCCCTGTTGCTGGCGGCGGAAGACACCGTCGGTCTGAAGTGGTGCGAGAAGCACGGCTATCCCGGCTATACGTCTTACGACTCGCTGAACGACCTGCCCTGGCGTTTTCCGGAATTCGAGCGGCTGGTCAAATACATCGACAAGCATGCCATGGCCTATGCCAAGGAATTGCACTGGGACCTGCGCGGCACCAAGCCGGTGTGTGACTCGCTGTGGGTCAATGTGATGCCCGAGGGCGGCTCGCACACCTCGCACATTCATCCCAACGCGGTGATCAGCGGCACCTATTATGTGGCGGTGCCCGAGGGTGCAGGACCGATCGTCTATGAGGACCCGCGTCTGGCGATGATGATGGCCGCCCCGCCGCGAAAGAAGAACGTGCCGGAATCGTTCAAATCTCACGTGAATTTCCGCCCGCAGGTGGGAACCCTCATGCTGTGGGAAAGCTGGCTCCGCCACGAGGTGCCGCTGAACCGCGCCGAGGGCAACCGCATCAGCGTCAGCTTCAACTACTGCCTCGGCTGAGGCCCACGTCAGCTGAAAATCCGCTCGCCCATCTGGTCGACGATCTGCTGTCCCTTCAGGATGGCGTGATCGGCGGCCGAGCCTTCATCGGCAAACCGGTCGGCGCGGACGAAACGGTGCTCCTTCGCGGCACCTTCAATGGTCTTCGACACCGTCCCGCAGGTCTGCCACTGGCCGCCCTCCTTGTAGGGCGTGGCCTTGATGAGAAAGCCGTTGTACTCGAGCTGCTTCTTCGCCGCCGCAGGCGCTGCTCCCGCTTCGGCCGCCTTGTCGCCGCCGCCGAAGAGCTTTTTCAGGAAAGACATGGGAGAGCCTCGTACAAGATGTTGCTCATGAGAGAGTAGTGGTCAATGGCGCCGGATTCAATCCCACGCCATTGGCCCTCATCCCCAATCTCAGCCGAAACGATAGCTCGAGGCGGTGATGCCGCCATAGACATTGGCGTCGTGATAGATGCGCGTCGCCGTCTCGCCCTCGGCCGCTCCCAGCGCTGTCATCAGCGGAATAAGATGATCCTCTTCCGGATGGCAGATCCGCGCCGCCGGTGCCTTCTCCCAGTCTTTCAGCCTGGCGACGCGGGTGGCCGGATCGGCCTTCAGCGCTTCGTCCAGCCAGGCATCGAAAGCGGCGGACGGCGCGCGCCCGGCCTCGCCCATGCGGCGGAGATTGTGATAGCTGAGGCCGGAGCCGACGATCACCACGCCTTCGTCGCGCAAGGGCTTCAGCGCCCGGCCCAGCGCCAGATGCAGCTCCGGGTCATAGCCGGACCGGATCGACACCTGATAGGTCGGCACATCGGCGTTCGGATACATCACCTGCATCGGCGCGAAGACGCCGTGATCGAAGCCTTGCGCGGCATCGAGATGCGTCGGCAGGCCGGCAGCCGCGATCAGCTCCTGCGTGCGCCTGGCAAGTTCCGGCGCACCCGGCGCCTCGTATTTGATCTGGTAGGTGAAGGGCGGAAAGCCGCCGTAGTCATAGACCATCGGTGGGTGGGCGGACGACATCACCGCGAAATCCGGCCCCTCCCAATGGCCCGAGACCATCAGGATGGCCTTCGGCGCCTCGGGCAGTTGCTTCGGAATATCAGCCAGCGAGGCCTCGAGCGGCGCCAGCATCCGGCGCATGTCCGGCAGCCACGGCCACGGACCGCCGCCATGCGAAATGAAAAATGTGGGCTGACGCGACATGGGACACCTCGAGTGCTATTCTGTAATCTGTTATGTTACTTATAGCCCGCTCCTGACTTTTGCAAGTCCAACAAGACCGGAAACGGCCCCGGCACCACTTCCGGCCGAGGCGGCTATGCGCCGGGCGGGCGGTAGGCGGGCGACTTCTTCGCCGCCTGGTCGATCTCCTCAGGCGTCATCAGCACCGTCAACCGTCCGGTGACGGCACCCGACGCGGCGACCGTCAGCCCCACCGCCGCCGCGCTGATGTTGTCCGGCGCATCGACGATGATGATGACATCGTCGGACCCAAGCGCGAAATAGAGGCATTCGAGCTTGCCGCCGACCGAGGCCAGCATCTTCTCGACCACGGCCTTGCGGGATGACCCGCCCTCCGCGATCACACCCTTGGTTCCCTGCGCCGTATAACTGCCAGACCACATGTACTTCGCCATCGTGTCCTCCTGTTGCCGCGACGCCCGCGGCCGGGTTGCGCCGGAGAAACATGCTGCCGGTTCGTTGACGGGTTTCAACACGCTCCAGCGCGCCGGAGCCTATGCCGATTGCAGCGTTCCACAATGGGAATCACGCCTGTTTGGGGCCTGGCCGCCGATAATCTGCGCTCCGGTGCCGCCTCCTGGTTTCACCGCCACGGCAGCGCACGTGGCCGTTGCGGATGAATGGTTTTGTCATGCTGCAGTCTCCTGTGATTGGGTGGGATGGAGCCGTCCTTCGGCGCAAGCGTCCGCCTTTGCGAGGGTGGCATTGATCCCTCAGAGGAAGACCTGTTCCCGGTTCGAAACCCGGACACGTCCGGTTTCGAATGGGAGGCGCGGGCGCTGCCCGGCGCGAGTGTGCCAGCTTTTGAAGGCTGGCTGAGTGGCGCTGGACAGCGCCCGCGAACCGGCAGGACTTCTTCGCGAGACGGAGAACACTTCGGCCACGCCGTGAGGCTGCCTAACTGCCAGAAGGCGCGAGGATCGTAATGTCCCCGGGGTTCTCCGCCTGCCCCCGGGAATGCAGCTTACGCTGAACTGCACCCGCAGGCCTGCCATCCACCCCATCCGAGCTCACCGTCATGAGCAGGACCCCAAGAGGGGAAGGATAAATAGGAATATAAGCGTTAGGAATAAAAAGTCAACAGGTTTGCGGTGAAGCGGCCCTCATCCCCCTGTCGGGACCTTCTCCCATTCTGCGAACGGGAGAAGGCAGATGCTGCAACATTTCCATTCGACACCCCAATAGACCTTATGGTGACATTGCCTTCTCCCGCGCCACGCGTGGGAGAAGGTGGCCGGCAGGCCGGATGAGGGCCGTTACTCAGTCAGACTGCGGGAGATGGCTTAGCGTTCGATGGCGGCGTCAACGAGTTCGAATTGGGCAGTGTCAACCAGGCACCGTGCATCGCGGCGTCGGGCCCGCCCGATGCCGAAAGCCCCTGCCCCTCCGACTGCCGCTATCTCAACACGCTGTGCTTTCCCGTCAATTCACAGGTCTCGGACATTGACGCTGCCTTCGGCGACGCATTGCCCATCGCGCAAACCGAAAACATCGCTTGCTTGCGACAGGCTCAGTAACTAATATCTATTGGTACACAGGGTGGTGTGACATGTCCAAGAACACATCGGTTGTCCTCGGCGATGACCACGATAACTTTATCAGGCGCCAAATCAGCAAGGGACGGTTCGGTTCGGCCAGCGAGGCCGTGCGCGCCGGTTTGCGGCTGCTCGAGGAACAGGAACTGAAAATCGAACGTTTGCGCACGGCCCTTGCCGAAGGCGAAAGCAGCGGCCCGGCTGCGGCCTTTGACATCGAAGATTTCATCGCGGAAAAGCGCCGTCAGGCGCAATGAGCCGCCTGAGGCTGGTGCCGGCCGCGAAGGCGGACCTCGACCTAATCTGGACGTCCTCGACGGAACGCTGGGGCATCGATCAGGCGGAGTCCTATATCCGCCTCCTGGGGCAAACCCTCCGCTCCCTCGCCGAAACGCCAGGCCTAGGCCGGGCAGTTGAGGACGTTCGGCCGGGTTATTTCAAGTTCCCGAACGCTTCGCATGTCATCTTCTATCGCAAGACTTCAGCAGGCATCGAAGTCATCCGCATTCTGCACAAAAGCATGGATGTCGACAGGCACTTGTAATTCAATTCATCAGTGAACGGACACTGAGGTGGACGTGAACGATGTTTCTGGTCAATTTGTGCTGCTTCGGCAAACCAAGGACATGCCCGGCAAGCTCATATGCCGCTTCCCATTCCGCTACGGAGTGAGGCCCTCCTTGCTCCAAATCATCAAGAAAATTCAACAGGACTAGCCTTGCATCGATTCCATGACTACTCAGGAACCAGAGATGCGCCATGCGGTTTGCGAGTTGATAGAAGTATGCACCCCACGGGACGGCAGGATTTGCGTTCAGTTCGTCTGAAGTCCTCGCAAGAGAAGCAAGAATCCTAGCTTTGGACCCAGTTCCAGCAGTAGACTGTGGAGTGCACATTTCCGAAATGTGAGATTTGGCTTCCAATAGCAGTCGTGTCGAACCCGCCATTGCCAACCCATCCCATTGCGGGCCGCGTTGCGGCCAGAATTCTGTCAGCGCTGGTTTGAGGTGGGAGCAATCAAGTTGCTGCAGAAATCCGGCATCGCGATACTCGGCATAGCCGTCGCTGCACAAAGGTGAACGCCAATTGATTGGACCATGAATGTTTGCTGCACACCTGATTGCCGCATCAAGAACTGCCGGCTTGTCGTTTACAGCGATCTGAATCCATTTCAGGCTGCCTTTGGTTCCCCTTGGCTGAGCAATTCCGGCCATTTCAGACTCCAGCGCACATTTGGTTTGAACATAAGACCAAGGAGTTAATTAGTTTCGTATTGTCACTAGCAAGTCTGGAGGCAAACATTTCCATGTCCAGAAATGGAAATGGCCGGGACGATGCCCGGCCATGACGAAACGTGGAGTGCACTTTCTCGATCAGTTGTCGAGGAAGCTCCGGAGCTTCCGGCTGCGGCTCGGGTGCTTGAGCTTGCGGAGTGCCTTGGCTTCGATCTGGCGGATGCGTTCGCGCGTCACCGAGAACTGCTGGCCCACTTCTTCCAGCGTGTGGTCGGTGTTCATGCCGATGCCGAAGCGCATGCGCAGCACGCGCTCCTCGCGCGGCGTGAGCGAGGCCAGAACCCGCGTCGTGGTTTCGCGCAGGTTGGCCTGAATGGCCGCATCGATCGGCAGGATGGCGTTCTTGTCCTCGATGAAGTCGCCGAGATGTGAATCCTCCTCGTCGCCCACCGGCGTTTCGAGCGAGATCGGCTCCTTGGCGATCTTCATCACCTTGCGGACCTTCTCGAGCGGCATCGACAGTTTCTCGGCCAGTTCTTCCGGTGTCGGCGCGCGGCCGATCTCGTGCATCATCTGACGGCTCGTGCGCACGATCTTGTTGATCGTCTCGATCATGTGCACGGGAATGCGGATGGTGCGTGCCTGGTCGGCGATCGAGCGGGTGATCGCCTGCCGGATCCACCACGTCGCATAGGTCGAGAACTTGTAGCCGCGGCGGTACTCGAACTTGTCGACCGCCTTCATCAGCCCGATGTTGCCTTCCTGGATGAGATCGAGGAACTGCAGGCCGCGGTTGGTGTATTTCTTGGCGATCGAGATGACGAGGCGGAGGTTGGCTTCCACCATCTCCTTCTTGGCGATCCGCGCCTCGCGCTCGCCCTTCTGCACCATGGCGACGATGCGGCGGTATTCCGGAATCTGCAGGCCAGTGGCGGTGGCGAGTTCGAAGATTTCGTCGCGGATGACCTTGATCGAATCTTTCTCGTCGTTGACGAACTTCTTCCAGCCGAACTTGGTGAGGCGCACGACGCGCTTCAGCCAGTCGGGGTCGAGCTCGTGGTTCTGGTATTCGCGCAGGAACTCGGTGCGCGGCACCTTGTAGGTTTCGGCCAGGCGCATGAGCCGGCCTTCCAGAGCGTTGAGGCGCTTGTTGATGTCATAGAGCTGCTCGACCAGCGCCTCGATGCGGGCGTTGTTGAGCGACAGCGACTTCACTTCCGCGACGATTTCCTCGCGCAGCTTCTTGTAGCGCCGCTCCTGGCTGGGCGAGAGCTCGGTGCCCTCGGCCACTTCCTGGTCCTGCAGCTTGCGCAGGCTCTTGTACTGGCGGGCGATGTTGTCGAAGATCTCGAGAACCTTGGGCTTCAGCTCCGCTTCCATGGCGGAGAGCGACACGCCGAGGTCGTCACCCTCCTCGTCGTCTTCCTCCTCCACCACCGGCTTGTCGAAGTCCTCCGGCGACAGTACGTCGCCGAACTCGTCGTCGCTGGGACGGCGGACCTGCGCGCGCTTGGCCTCGGCCCGCTTGGCCTCGGCCTTCTTCTTCACTTCTTCCTTGGGCGGCACATAAGGAGCGGGCGTCTGCACCGGGCCCTGCTTCTTGGCGTCGGGGCCGGCGTAGGTCGCTTCGAGATCGATGATGTCGCGCAGCAGGATCTTGGCTTCGTTCAGCTCGTCGCGCCAGATGATGATGGCCTGGAAGGTCAGCGGGCTTTCGCACAGGCCGGCAATCATCGCTTCGCGGCCAGCCTCGATGCGCTTGGCGATGGCGATTTCGCCTTCGCGCGACAAGAGTTCCACCTGCCCCATTTCGCGCAGGTACATGCGCACCGGATCGTCCGTGCGGTCGGCCGGCGTCTTGGCGGCCTCAACCTTGATCAGCGCGGTTTCGGTCGATTCGACTTCCGCCTCGGCCTCGACCTTGGCGGCGAGGTTGTCCGACTCTTCTTCCGACTCGACGACATTGATGCCCATCTCGTTGAGCATCGCCATGATGTCTTCGATCTGTTCAGGCGACGTCTCGTCCGACGGCAGCACGGCGTTGAGCTCGTCGAGCGTCACGTAGCCGCGCGCCTTGGCGAGCTTGATCATCCGCTTGACGGCGGCATCCGAGAGATCGAGGATGGGCGAGTCAGCGCTGTCGCCGCCCTGGGCTTCCGGGGCTTCGT
The DNA here is from genome assembly GCA_963205315.1 of Pseudomonadota bacterium. Lineage (GTDB taxonomy): Bacteria > Pseudomonadota > Alphaproteobacteria > Rhizobiales > Aestuariivirgaceae > Aestuariivirga. The sequence continues at coordinate 16,175 of CAUJIO010000066.1, forward strand.
TCTCGTCGGCAGCCGCTGCAGGTTCCTGATCGTCAGGGGTCGATGCGCGCACTTGGGCTCGGGCCATGGGGCTTGGTCCTATTCATTCGGGCGAGGCTTTGGGGCCCGCCATAGCAGCGTTGTGATTCGCGGTCAAAACTAGGCTCCGGCGGATTAACCGCCACTTAACCCTGTTTTTCTCCACCATCCCGTCTCCGTCACTCTCAGCCGATGGCGTCAACCGAGCGCCCCGAGGCGATCCCAAAGCCTTCGATCTGGGCTTCGGCACCATTGAGGGACGACAATTGCTCGCGCACCGCGAGGAGCGCCGTTTCGTTTCCAAGGCTCGGATCGGCAGCAAAGGCGGCTTCCGCCGCCCGGAGCTCCCGCTCGAGGGTTACAGTTTTCCGGTGCAGGGCGATCATCTGACGGAGGCCTGTGCGGGCGTCATCTTGTGCTGCCCCGCTCCCAAGGAACCATTCGTTCAGTCGCTTCGCCTGGGTCTCCAGCCGGTCCAGCAAGGACCCGAGACCCCGTGCAGTCAAATGGCTCCGCAGGTCTGTCCCGTCAAGGCCAAACCCCAGAGCGGCGCTATCTATGATTTGTGTACGGACGGAGTCAAGCTCGGGCGTCGTCAATTCCAGCGCGGCGAACTCGTCGAGCAGTTCGTCCATGAGCTCCGGATGGTTGATCAGCGTGAGGACGATCATCCGCTCGCGCCGCTCGGCACCCTGGGCAAAGGCCGGGCTGGCGGCCAGCCGCTTCAACTGCGCCGAGGCCGGCTGCGCCACGTCCCACGGCCGCTGCCCCGGCTTGAAGCCGCGCCGCGGCTGGAATGGCTGGAAACCCGCACCGCTTCGGACAGCGCCACGACGCCCCACCGCTCCTTGCGGTTGCCACAGGGCCTGCAGCCGGGAGCCCACGTCCGCGAGATAATGCTTTTTCACCACATCATCGCCGATCACATTGACAAGATTACGCAAATCGCGCTCGAACTGGGCCCGCCGCTCGGGCGTGGAGCGGTCATTTCCTTCCAGCGCCCGCTGCCAAAGCACCTCCGACAGCGGCTGCGCCGCCTCGACAACGGCCCTGACCGCCTCCGGCCCCCTGGACTTCAGCAGGTCGTCCGGGTCTTGCCCCTCGGGCAGCAAGGCAAAGCGCAGCGAATGGCCGGGCTTCAGCAGCGGGAGCGCCAGGTCCAGCGCCCGGTACGCCGCCTTGATCCCCGCCGCATCGCCATCAAAACACAGGATGGGTTCCGGCGCCTGCTTCCACAGCAGCGCCAGCTGGTCTTCCGTCAATGCCGTGCCAAGTGGCGCTACGGCATGCGGCAATCCGGCACGGTGCATGGCGATGACGTCGACATAGCCCTCGACCGCGATGATCGCCTGCCGTTCGTGCGCCGCACCCCTTGCCTTGTCGAGGTTGTAGAGCACGTTGCCCTTGTGGAAGAGCGGCGTTTCCGGCGAATTCAGGTACTTGGCCGGCACATCCTTGGACAATGCCCGGCCGCCAAAGGCGATGACACGGCCTCTGGGATCGCGGATCGGGAACATCACCCGGTCGCGAAACCGGTCATAGGCGACGGGAATGTCGTCCCCGGCGATGACCAGCCCGGCTTCGGCCATCTGCTCGACCGTGATGTTCTTGTCGGCCAGATGCGACCGCAATGCCGAGCGGTCGTCTGGGGCGTAGCCGAGCCGGAATTCCTTCTGGACAGGCACCGGCAATTGCCGGTCAGCGAGATAGCCCCGCGCCCTGGAGCCGCGCGCCGCCTGGAGCTCGCCCTCGAAGAACTTTGCAGCGATTTCCATGATATCATATAGGCTTGCGCGCTGTTCCTCGCGCTTCACGTCAGCTTCAGAGACCAGCGGCATGGCAAGCCCGGCCTCGCCCGCCAGCCGTTCGATGGCCTCGGGGAAGCTCAGTCCCTCCTTCTCGACGAGGAAAGTGAAGATGTCGCCCGACGCCTTGCAGCCGAAGCAGTGGTAACGGCCCTTGCGGTCATCGACGTGGAAGGACGGCGACTTCTCGCCATGGAACGGGCAGCAGGCCCAGTAATCGCCCTTGCCCGGATTGGACTTCCGCCGGTCCCAAGCGACCTTCCGCCCCACCACGGACGAAATTGACACCCGGCCACGGATGTCTTCCAGGAATGACGGAGGAACGCGCATGGCCCTTCCTAGCAGGCGGCAGTGACCGTGTCATGGCGCGCGCGACCGCCCCTCCATTCAGCTATTGCTGCAGGAGACGGTCGATCTCGGGGCCAATAGCCTCATAGGTCTTCTCACCCTCAAACGGCACGCCGTTGATGAAGAAGGCCGGAACATCGGTGACGCCGCCGGACCGCGCAACGTCACGGCCAGCCAATATGGCCTTTGAGAGATCCACGTTGGTGATGCAGCGCTCGAAGGCGTCTGCCCTCATGCCAAAGCTGAGCGCGATGGTCATCAGTCCCTCACGTGGCTTCGCGGTCCATTCGTCCTGCGTCGTGAAGAACCTGTCGAGATAGGCGAAATATTGCGCGGGCGGCGCACAGCGGGCCACCATGAAGGCGGCAAGCGCCGCATCATCGTGCGGATACTCCCGCAGGACGAAGCGCAGCTTGCCCTTGTCGATGTAGGCAGCCTTCAGAGCCCCGAAATGCGATTGATAGAACGCCGCGCAATGCGGACAGGACGCCGAGGCATATTCGACCAGGGTGACAGGCGCATCTGCAGCGCCAAGAACCATGTCTCCCAGGGAAGAGCCAGTGTCGGCCAGACCCGTTTTGCCATCGCCTTCAATCTCCTGCGCCTGCGCCAGCGCCGGCATCAGAAGGCCCGCAGCGAATGAAAGCAACAGGCGCCGGTTCGGGCGAGCTGCGCGCATCTTGTTATCAGCTTTCATGTCGACCCGGGCATCGTTGGATTCGATTGCGTCATACGGGCGTTGCCGCACACGCTCAAGCGATGGCTCGCCGCAGGGCCATATGGCAATCCGCATACCTTTATGCCACGATCAGTCTCCATGCGGAGAGTGCGAGATGATGAACCGTTTCATGCCTGCCATCCTTGCGAGCACATTTGCATTCATTTCTTGTCTCACCAACACACACGCCGCGAGCCTTGAAGTCACGAAGATCCCGTCGTCAATTGCCGGGAACGACAAGGAACTGTGGAAGCAGGTCATGGCGGGCTTCTATGGCAAATACGACCGCCGCCAGAAATGCTGGGTGAGGAAGGCGGAAGGCAAGTCGTGGTGCATGCGGCCGCACACGTTGCATCGCGTCAGTGATGGCGCGGCCAGCCTCTATTTCATGGCGATTGGCGGTGGGCCGCTCGGCGAGGCAAACGACTGCCACGCATGCGCGGGGGCATTGGGGTTGCTTGTGCTGACCGATGCGCAGCCGAACCTCGGCGTCGTAGCAAAAAGCGCCCGGTACATGGACTATGGAGGCTGGGGAAAAGTGCCCGCAGAGGAATCCTTTGCCGTTCATCGCATCGGTGCCCCGGCCAATTTTGCCTGGGCCATCGAGAATGGGTGGACCGGACAAGGCGTCACTGCGACGTGGACAGACCTGTTTGGCATCATCGGCGATCAGGTGAAAAGCCTTGGCCAGTTGCCGGCGGGATTTTCCGACGAAGGCAATTGCGACAACGGCGTCAATCTGTCGACCCAGGAAAAATGCACCGCCGTGTCGTTTGAAACGCTCTACGCAGCAAGCAGAACCGACGAGACATTCGCCAGCATCATGCTCAAGGGATCAGGAACCTTGAAGGGCGAGACCTTCGGGCAGAACTACACTGTCGACTTTGACCGGACCAGCATGAGCTACAAGGAACCAGCGGACTTCCCTGCCGCGCTCAAGCCTTAGCCGTGGCGCGTTGCAATGCGTGTTCGCCCTTGGCCCACGCAATGGCTTCTTCCAGACGGTCGTCGCCCCAGAACAGTTCGCCATCGACGACGAAGGACGGCGAGCCGAAGATGCCGAAGCTGCGGGCGGCCTCGGTCTCATCTGCGTAAAGCTTTTGTGTCGCGGCGCTTTTCGCCCTGGCGATGGTACTGTGTGGGTCTTTGCCAAGCGGCTGCAACACCTTCTCGATGGTGGGCATTTCCCCTAAGGCCATCCGGTCGACGATCCACGCCCTGAAGCTGGAAACCGTGAAGGCTTCACCCCATCCCTCGGCTGCCGCCAGTGTTCCGGTCAGATTATGAAGCAGTTCGGGATCGGTCGGCCACACAGGCGGCGGCTTGAATTGCAGACCGTGCGTGGCAGCCCGGCGCTCGATGTCGCGCCACATGTAGGGAACCTTCAACGCCTCGGTGCGCAGCGCCACGTTGTTTTCCTTCATCACCGTGCGAACATTGAAAGGCCGCCAGCGGATGGACACGCCCGCCGCGGCGGCCAGCCCGCCAATTCGCATGACCGAAAGATATGCATAGACCGAACCGAAGAAATAAAAGAAGTCGACCTGCTTCATCAGCTTCGCTCCCGGTGTCATGTCGCGCACGCATGCGGCCCGACCGGAAGCCACCATAGCACACCGCCATGGCACCCACTATGGTCCGCCGCCATGCCGACCCCCAAGCCGCTGTGGCTCGTCCTTGCTCCTGTGATCTTCCTGCTGCTGTGGTCGGGGGGATTTTCCGTCGCCAAGCTCGGCATCCAGCATGCCGAACCGTTGAGCTTTCTGGCCCTGCGCTACGCATCGGTGCTGGTGCTCCTGGCACCGCTTCTCGTCATCATGCGGCCGCCGCTGCCGCAGAAGCCGGCCGAGTGGATGCATCTCGCGATCGTTGGCTTCCTGATCCAGACGATCTATTTCGGTCTCTCCTACATGGCGTTCAAGGCGGGCGTTTCGGCGGGCGGCGTTGCCATCATTGTCTGCCTGCAGCCGATCCTCGTTGGTCTCATTGCGCCGCGCTTCACCGGTGAGAAGGTGAGCCCGCTGCGCTGGCTGGGCCTGGCACTGGGGTTGGCCGGTGCCGCCACCGTCATCCTGGCGCGCTCATCGATCGAACTCGAGCACCTGCTCGGCATTCTCGCCTGCGTCGGCGCACTCGCCGGGATTACCACCGGCACCTTGTGGGAGAAACGCTTCGGCAAAACCCATCATCCCGTCGCTTCCAATTCCGTGCAGTATCTCGCAGGACTTGCAGGTACCCTGCCACTCGCCTTGGCGTTCGAGAGTTTCTCGTTCGAATGGAACCTGCCCTTCGTCGCGGCCCTGGCCTATCTGGTGATCGGCAATTCGATTATCGCCATGTCTCTGCTGTTGGCCATGATCCGGGCCGGTGAAGTGAGCCGCGTCTCGTCCCTTTTCTATCTCGTGCCGCCGCTTTCCGCCTTGATGGCCTGGCCTGTATTGGGCGAGGCGATGCCGCCCTTGGGTTGGGCGGGTTTTGCGCTGGCCGCACTCGGCGTGGCCATCGCCGTGCGGAAACCTGCCAAGTGAAAACCTGCCAAGTGGAAACCTGCCAAGTGACTTGCGCATGTCATCGCAAGCATCCAGATTAGGCTTGGGAACGTTCAATGACAGCAACAAGGAGTAACCACATGAGCATCAAGGCAATCTATACGGCGCATGGGACATCGGTCGGCGGCCGCGGCGGCGGCACCGCCAAGACGTCCGATGGCGCCCTCGACATCAAGCTCGACCATCCAGTCGAAATGGGCGGCAAGGGCGACGGATTGAATCCGGAGCAGCTCTTCGCGGTGGGCTATTCGTCCTGCTATCTCGGCGCCATGAAGTTCGTCGCCGGCAAGATGAGCCCGCCAGTGAAGCTGGCGGATGCATCGTCCACAACAGCGCATGTCAGCTTTGGCCCGCGCGACGACGGCGAAGGCTTTGGCCTCGAAGTCGTGATGGATGTGAACCTGCCCGGCATCGACAAGGCCGTGGCCCAGGACATCGCCACCAAGGCGCATGTCGTGTGCCCATATAGCCACGCCACCAAGGGCAACATCAAGGTGACGACCAACATCCTCTGACCATCTCTCTGCGGGGCCGCGATTGTGGCCCCGCCTTTCGTGTTTTCATTCTGCGAGGCAACATGGCGCTGATAGACCGCAAGGCGATCACCTTCGATGTGGTCGGAACCCTCATCGATTTCGAAACCGGCATTCTCGACTACGTGCAGGGCAAGGCCCGCGCTGCCGGCCTCAACCTGACCGACCAGGCCATCCTCGAAGCCTATGCCGTGGCCGAGGACCATCAGCACGAATTGACGCCACGCCTGCCCTTCCCCTCGATGCTGGCGCCGATGTATCGCGAGATGGCGGAAAAGCTGGGCTTGCCCGCATCCACCGAAGACGTCGATGGTTTCCGCCTGTCGATCCCGCGGTGGCCGGCCTTCCCGGACTCGATTACGGCTCTGAAGCGCCTGCATCAGCGCTTCCGCCTCGTCGCCATGACCAATTCCGACGATTGGGCGCTGTCGCATTTCGCCAGGACGCTCGACCAGCCCTTCGATCATCTGGTGACTGCCGAAATGGTCGGCTGGAACAAGCCCGACCCGCAAGTCTTCGCCTTCGTGCGCGGCCGTCTGTCGATGGAAGACATCGGCTTCGACGACATTCTCCATGTGGCGCAAAGCCAGTATCACGACATCGCGGTGGCCAAGCGCTTGGGCTATCACACCTGCTGGATCGAACGCCGCAAAGGCAAGCAAGGGACTGGTGCCACGCCCGCGGTCGACAATGTGGTCATCCCCGATTACCACTTCGGCACCTTGAAGGAGTTGGCCGACGCGGTCGATGAGGGCTTGTAGCCAGACTACTCCTTGTCCATCCTCTCCAGCTTCCTCGCCGAAGAATTGAGAAAGATCTTGTCCCACGGCGGGCAACTGGACGGATCAAGACCCACAGCGGCCAGAAACGCCGGGATCACCGATCCATGGTTCGCAACGGCATCCTCGTAACTGAGGAAGGTGCACTGCTCGCCCCAGAAAGCACGGATGGCCGCATGGTCGGTCAGCCATGACGTCTCGCTGAAATCGAAAATGCCGACGCCTGCCTCGGCACCCGGCTGCTCGATCAGCTGTCCATATTCAACCTGGACCCGCCAGCTTTCCCGCCAGGCGCGCGGCTCGCGCAGAAAGATGATCGACCGCATCGCCATGCCGTCACAGAGCATATCGAGCAGCGCGTGCTCCTGCGCGGTACGCATGAAGGAGAAGGCCTCGGCCGAAACGATGGCGGTGTCTTCCGGCACGGCGCGGAGATAAGCATTCACGCGTTCAATGCCGGCCTCGCATGCGGCCAGTGGCATGATCTCGTGTCGGCCTTTCAGCCGCACCGGTGTCAACAGATCCGTCCGCAACATGGCATGCGCTATGGCCGCCGCATTGTATTTGGGAACGGGCTGGACCTGCGTCAGGTCGGTTTTCCACTCCGGGCAGGGAAACAGCCCGTGGCGGCGCAGGAAAAGCGTGTTGTCGCCGATGTAGCGCTGGATCGACTTGGACCCGGTCTTGTGTTGCCCGGCATGGATGACGATGTGTTTCGCCATTCAGTGATCACCCGCCGCGAGGACAGTCGCCGCAGCCCCGCTCACCCCAGCAACGCCTTCACGATTGCCCCGGCCTTGGCCATGTCCATCTGGCCGGCATATTTCGCCTTGAGCTCGGCCATCACCTTGCCCATGTCCTTGACACTCGCCGCACCCACCGCCTTGATGACATCGGCGACCACCGCCTTCGCCTCGTCGTCCGACAATTGCTTGGGCATGAAGGACTGGATGATGGCGATCTCGTCGCGTTCGTTCTGAGCGAGCTCTGGCCTTCCACCCTGCTCGTAAACGGCGACCGATTCCTGCCGCTGCTTCACCATCTTGGCAAACAGCTCGACCAGCCCTGAATCGGGCGTCAGCGTCGAATCGTGGCCATCGGTGCGGCTGTTGATGTCCTTGTCCTTGATGGCCGAGGACATGAGGCGCAGCGTCGACAGCCTCTTCTTGTCGCCGGCCTTCATGGCTTCCTTGGTGGCGGTGCTGATGGTACTGCGCAGATCTTCGGCCATGAGGTTCTCCATTCAGATGGTGTTGTGCGCGGATGATGCGGCTGCATCATAGCGAAGGTGATGTGGCAGGGCCTTTTCGGCCTCGGCCATGTAGTCGCGGGTGACAGACAGGGTGTCGAGCGCCTTGGCAACCTGCACCTGGAAGACCACGCTCTTCCGCTGCCGGAAACTGTGTTCACTGGTGACCAGGTAGAATTCCCACATCCGGCAGAATCGCTCGTCCAGCAGGGCCGCAATGCGGGCGCGATTGGACTGGAAGCGGCGCTCCCATTCCTTCAGCGTGTCGGCATAGTGCAACCGCCACACTTCGACATCGGTAATCCACAGCTTGGTCGACTCGACCGCCGCCGTCATTTCCGACAGGGACGGTGAATAGCCGCCGGGGAAGATATATTTCTCGAGCCAGGGAGCCGTCGAGCCGGGACCGCTGCGCCGGCCGATCGAATGCACCAGCGCAACGCCATCGCTTGCCAGCAATTCGCCGATCTTGGCGAAATATTCCTCGAAGTGGTTGGCGCCGACATGTTCGAACATGCCGACCGAAACGATCCTGTCGAAGCTGCATGTCATGTTGCGGTAGTCCATCAGCTCGAACTTCACCTTGGCCGAAAGGCCGCGCTCTGCCGCGCGCCTCGTCGCCAGCGCATGCTGCTCGACGGACAGCGTGATGCCGGTCACTTCGACATCCGCCGCCTCGGCGAGATACATCGCCATACTGCCCCAGCCGCAGCCGATGTCGAGAACGCGCTGGCCGGGTTTGAGATCCAGTTTGGCGGCGATGTGGCGGAGCTTGTTGCGCTGCGCCACCTCCAGCGTGTCCGCCGAGTCGCCGAAATAGGCGCAGGAATAATTGAGATCCGAGTCGAGAAACAGGCTGTAGAGTTCGTTCGAGATATCATAGTGATGCGCGACGTTTCGGACCGACTTGGCAAGCGTATTGCGCTTGAACACGCGGCGCAGTTTCTTTCGCAGCGACTTCAGGTTTTCGTGCAAGCGCGACTTCGGGAAATGACGCTTGTTGATTTCATAAAGCATCAACAGGTCGCGGAGCGTTCCCTCCTCCAGGATCAGCGTGCCGTCGACATAGGCTTCGCCTGTGGAGAGTTCAGGCGTGAACACGAGGGCCTTGTGCAACCGTCTGTCGGTCAGCCGGATGCTGACCTTGGGGCCATCTCCACCGCCATAGTCGCGGGCCACGCCATCCGCATCGGTAATCCGGAGCCGGCCCGATCTGACGAATTGCGTCATGGCACGGTCGAGCAACATCATGGCGGCAGAACTCTCCTTCATGCGGGATGTGAGACCGCGGGAAGCGGGAAATGCAACCGGGGACAACATCCGGCTGCCGTCCTGATAGCGCGATTTCAGCGCGGCGCAAGCTTGACGTCCGGGGCCCCTTCCCTTAACCAGCCTCAAATTCCGGAGAGTCTGTCATGCCCGCAAAGAAGCCTGCAAAGGTGAAGAAGCCCGCTCGGCCACACTTCGGCGACTGGGAACAGCCCCGCGTGACGGCCCTTCTGGTGCTGGCAGACGGTACGGTGATCGAGGGTCTCGGCCTCGGCGCCGAAGGTGAGGCGGTGGGCGAGGTCTGCTTCAACACCGCCATGACCGGCTATCAGGAAGTCCTCACCGATCCCTCCTACGCCGGTCAGATCGTCACCTTCACCTTCCCGCATGTCGGCAATGTCGGCACCAATGACGATGACATCGAGACGACGAACCTCGCGGCCTCGGCCGGTGTCGTCGGCTGTATCGTCAAGGAACCGGTGACCGATCCCGCCAACTACCGCTCATCGAAGCACTTCGACAAGTGGCTGAAAGCCCGCAACATCATCGGCCTCTCCGGCATCGACACCCGCGCGCTGACCGCCCGCATCCGCGAGAACGGCATGCCGAATGGCGTCATCGCCCACAATGCCAAGGGCAAGTTTGACGTGGCCAAGCTGAAGAAGATGGCCGCCGCCTGGCCTGGTCTTGTCGGCATGGATCTCGCCAAGGACGTGTCCCTCACCCAGCGCATGGAATGGGACGAGAAACTCTGGGACTGGGAAACCGGTTATACCAAGGCCGAGGGCGGTGAATTCAAGGTCGTGGCCGTCGATTATGGCCTGAAGCGCAACATCCTCCGTTGCCTCACCAGTGCCGGTTGCGATGTAACGGTGGTGCCCGCCACCACCAGTGCCGAGGACATTCTGGCGATGAACCCCGATGGCGTGTTCCTGTCGAATGGCCCCGGCGATCCTGCCGCAACCGGAGAATATGCCGTCCCCGAAATCCGCAAGCTGGTAAACTCCGGCAAGCCACTTTTCGGAATCTGCCTTGGCCACCAGATGCTCGGCATCGCGCTTGGCGCGAAGACCGTAAAAATGCATCAGGGCCATCACGGCGCCAATCATCCCGTCAAGGACTTCACCACCGACAAGGTCGAGATCGTCTCGATGAACCATGGCTTCGCGGTCGACCGTGATTCGCTGCCCGCAGGCGTTGTCGAGACTCACGTCTCGCTGTTCGACGGCTCAAACGCCGGAATTGCACTCGAAGGCAAACCGGTGTTCTCCGTGCAGCATCACCCCGAGGCCAGCCCCGGC
>CAUJIO010000067.1 GCA_963205315.1 Pseudomonadota bacterium
TCACGCCAGACAGATCGTGGAACACGAGCAAACTCCTCCATGATCCGATAGTAGTCGTAGCTTCTCTCGGGGTTGACGATATGACCTTGGAGGTCGCGCATAATGTTTGATAGGTCGAACGCATCAAAGTCCTGCACGAAAGCACGCAACTTTTCGATCGATCCAGGCTCCGGCATGGCCTTTTCAGATAGGAACGCGACCATAATGTCGGGCTCCTCGACGACCACGCCAGCCTCCCGAAGTTGTGGCAGAACTGATTCTCGGTACTCGAAATACAGACGTATGTCGTCTGGCACGCGTAACTTGTCCACGATGCCAAGGTAGTCATGCGCGGCCACAATATGAATGAAGCCCGCTGTGGCCGACACGTGGAATTTGGTTCCGCGGCATTCCTCAGGCAGCGACCGTCCGGGGAGGAATACGACGATCTTTATGATATCCTTGAGGTCGGCCCCTTTCATCGCAATTTTATGGCCCTGCCCGTTCGTGAGACGGATCTCCTCGTTCTCGGCCAAGTACCGCAATGATGCCTTGATCTGATCCGTCGCCTTCCGGAGCACCTTCCCTCGGAACCATCGACGCTCTGCTTCCGGGTCCGACGTCTCCTCTGTTCGTTCCTTGAGCTGGAAAACAAAGGCCAACGAGCCGATTTTGACTATCCCGTCTGCCAACTCGACCTGCTGCTTTGGACGAGGGAAGAACCGCGTCTCAGAGAAGGTAAATTCCCTCCAGAACGTGGTAGCGTTGAGCTGGGCGGTGAATTCTTCGAGCGTCATGCGTTATACAAAATGCCGCCCTAGGCGATCGTTGAAGAGAACGTATGGCTATTTGAATTGGTGCCGGCGGAACGGATTGGCCCAGGCCTTCCGCTTGCATAACCGAGGCGATGGCCTCCCGGAAGGGATTCGAACCCCTGACCCCAGGTTTAGGAAACCTGTGCTCTATCCTGCTGAGCTACCGGGACGTGTTTATTTTCAATGGGTTGCGAATGCACTCCACTGACATTTTGCTCTTGGAAGAGCACAGGTGCTTTTTAGCGAAGGTAGCGTAGGGCGCAAGATAGCATTTTGAAGGGCGTGGATGAACTGAAAAGGGGGCGCTAGCGGTAGTTCGGCTTTCATCTTAGACAACAATCTGTTAGTGATTGCCCTAGCGGCAGGAGTAAGACATGAGTGGCGTAACGACCTTAACTTTCGGACAGCTACTTTTGATTGCTCTTGGCCCAGCGGCTCTAACTGCTTGTGTGGCACTTTTTGCGCCATTCCTGTTGGAGAAAAGGAAACAGGAAGCTGAGCGAAAAAGGAAGCGGGCGGACAAACTCGAAGAGTTCATAGATGTACTTTATCAGCACGAACATTGGCTGGACGAAAAGAAAAGTGTCCGAGTGTTCGGAGAGAAAACCGTATTGGGGGTCACTCCCCTCTCAAAGATTCAAGCAATCGCCAGCATCTATTTTAGCCAATTCAAGGCTGGCGTAGAGAACGTTGCAAAGCACGCTCAAGGATACGAGTTGTGGATGTTAGAAGCAGGTAAGAAGCGTTTGAGTGGCGAGGCGGATTATACGGCAGGATTCTCAGGAGCATACGCGCCGTATCACTCCAGCCTATCTGAACTTCTTAAATCAATCCGAGAGCACGCACAAAAGGAGTTTAAGTAGCTTGTATTCAACGTGCTCTTTTGAGAGGGCAAGGACTTTCACCTTGCATAGGCAATAGTCGGACTATCCACCGAGACACTGCACAGTCCGAGTTGCCTCGTATCAGGATTTACTCCTTTCACTTTCCTCTGCGCGACGAGTTTCCATCCCGTCTTTTTCCTCCAACAGTAGTGTTTATCTTTCTAGAATGAATGAGGGTTATAAAGCCTCCACTACCTTGCGGGTCATATTCCGCCACCTCTCAAAAGAACACGCTATGTGATGTGCTTGTGGGGAGCGTTCGGATTCACATGAAGGGCGCAACCTCCAACTTTCCTCGACTTATTGTACTTGCGAGGTTCATCGCTTCGATGTCCTGTAAATCCCATTCCCCCAAAAACACACCACGTATCCTAGTAAAACATTCCTAGAAATTTGTGCAACAACATCCTGTGCATTTGCTCTTTTTTGCTCCGAAATGACGTGCGCTAGCATGTTACCGTATGCGCTGTATGTGCACCGACTTTCTAACATTTCAAGAACTTAGGGTGCGGTATGCGCTGCATGTAACCGTATGCGCAGGTGCTTGGAAGGTTTAGGAAACCTGTGCTCTATCCTGCTGAGCTACCGGGACGTGCGCTTGCGCCTTATAGATCGGAAGCGGCGGAAAAGGAAAGGCCCGGCGCGCGGGCCGGGCCTTTGGATATCGTCTGGCGGAGTGGCTTATGCGGCTTCCTCGGCCGGGAGGTCGTCCTCGGCCTTGTCGCCGGCGGCGGGTGCGCGCTTGGCGTTCTTGGCGAGGTAGTCCTCGAGCTCCTTGATCGCCTGATCGTCATCGATCTTCTTCACCGCGGCGATTTCGCGTGCCATGCGGTCCAGCGCCTGCTCGAAGAGCTGGCGTTCGGAATAGGACTGCTCGGGCTGACGCTCTGACCGGTAAAGATCGCGCACGACCTCGGCCACGGCCATGATGTCACCGGAGTTGATCTTGGCATCGTATTCCTGGGCACGCCTGGACCACATCGTACGCTTGATGCGGGCGCGGCCCTTCAGCGTCTTCAGGGCGCCTTCGATCTGGGTCTTGTCGGAGAGACGGCGCATGCCCTTCTGCTCGGCGCGGCCGGTCGGAACCTTGAGGCGCAGCTTTTCCTTCTCGAAGTCCACGATGTAGAGTTCGAGCTTGGCGCCTGCGATTTCCTGTTCCTCGATCTGGATGATCTTGCCGACGCCGTGGGCGGGATAGACCACCAGTTCGCCGACCTTGAACACCAGCTTCTTGGCGGCGGGCGTGCCGACGACGGGGCCGGACATGGCCGGCCTGGCGGCTGGCGGCGGCATGACCATGCGCTGCGGCGCCACCGGCGCGGCGGCCTTTGCTTCAGGCGCGGGCTTGGCAGCCTCCGGCTTGGAGGAAACGGGCTTGGCGGAAACGGGCTTGGCGGCAGCAACCGGCTTGGCGGCGGCCGGCTTGGCCTGCGCCTTCGATACGGTCTTGGCGGACGGCTTGGCGGCCACAGCAGGCTTCGCCTTGGCAACGCTGGCTGTCTTTTTCGGAACCGACTTGGTCTTGGCCTTTGCTGCGGGCTTCTTGGTGGCTGCTGTCTTCGTCTTGGCTTTTGTCATTTGTGTCCTTCGCCTTTGCCCAATCTGTTGGAATATGCACTCCGAATGCGGCAAATAGGGGACCACTGACGCACCAACTCCCCAGCGCGCCTTTTCGACCCACCCTTTGCTGTTCCGCCTCTTGCAGAGAACCCACCGGAAGGGCGCCCTCGAGCCCCGTTTCGCAGATCGTGGATTTTGTGCCGGCGTTCGCGCGAAAAAAATCCGAGCTTTGCGGCCCGGGTTTCATCATCCAATTCGGTTTACGTATTCATCGTCACTTAAATATCACAAGTTTAGGCATTTTTAAAGTCCGACATGTCCGTGCACGGTCGAATCTTGCGCCGCACACGGACAAATCCAGTGGAAAAGGTTAATTCAAATTAGCTAAATGCATGGCCCTTTTGCGCAGGCCGCATAGGGAGCGTTCAGCATGACGCGAAACGGGACTTGCCTCAGTCGCCTTCGCCCGGATTGGGGGAGAAATACTTGGCCAGTTTGCCTTCAACGCCGTCGAATTCCTTAGCGTCGCCGGGCGCTTCCTTCTTGGCGGTGATGTTGGGCCACTTGGATGCGTATTCCGTGTTCAGCGCCAGCCAGGAGTCAAGGCCGGGCTCGGTGTCCGGCTTGATGGCGTCGGCGGGGCATTCCGGTTCGCAGACGCCGCAGTCGATGCATTCGTCCGGATGGATGACCAGCATGTTCTCGCCCTCGTAGAAACAGTCCACGGGGCAGACTTCGACGCAATCCATATACTTGCACTTGATGCAATTGTCGGTGACGATGTAGGTCATTGCAGCTCAACCGTTCTTTAAACCGAACGGTGGTCTAGCAATTTCCGGTCCCGCTTGCATCCCCTTTTTACGGGGGAGAGCCCTCCGGATCGGGCATGCCGGGACCGGATGCGGATGTTTCGCGATAGAGCAGCACGGCGGCGCTGGCCTGGCCACGGCGCGGGGCGAGATCCCTGACTTCAAGAACGCGGACGCGGGTATTGAGGACGATCGTCAGCATGTCGCCCGGTTTGACGTCATGGCCGGGTTTCGTCACCTTGCTGCGATTGATGCGGACATGACCCGCCTCGACCAGGCTGGCGGCGGCCTCACGGGTCCTGACGACGCGGGCGAACCACAGCCACTTGTCGATGCGCTGGCGGGTCTCACCCGCCGGTCTGGTGTCACTTGCCGGCAAGCTTTTCCTTCAGCGCACCGAGAATGGCAAAAGGAGAATCGGGGTCCATCGGCTTTTCGGGGCGCGGCTTGCGCTCCTCAAAACGCGGCTTGTCGAAGGACTTCTTCTCGAAGCGGGACTTATTGTCACGCTGGGGGCCACGGTGGCTGTCGCGGTCCTGGCCCTCGCCGCGGGGCTTGCGGTCTTCGCGGGGGCGATTGCCGCCGGGCTGCTGACCTTCGGGCCGGGCCTCGCTCCGCGGCCGGCTGTCGCGGCGGGGGCGGAAGTCGCGCTTCTCATTCTGTCTCTCGCCGGCGGGCTTGGCATCGGCGGGACTGGCTTCCGCGGCACCCTCGCCGGTTTCGGCAGGCGTGTCTCCCGCTGCCGCAGCGCGGCGCGGGGGTCCCCGGCGGTGATGCTCGCGGGCGCGCTCCGGGCGATGGCGGAAGGGACCGGTGTCTTTCGGCCACCAGACTTCGATCTCCACCTCTTCCATCGGGACTTCGGGAGCAGGCGGGGGTGCCGTGACCTCCGAGGCCGTTTCTGCAGGTGCCTCGGCTGGGGTTTCAGCAGGTGCTTCAGCCGCAGGGGTTTCAGGCAATGCCGGGGCTTCGGCAGATGTGGCGACCGACGTTGGTTCGACTTCTGCGGCTTCGGCAACCGGCCTGGATGCCGCTTCTGCCACCGGCGGAACGTCGGTTGGCGCGGACGCTGCAGCTGCTTCGGGTGCGGCGGCCGGGGCCGGTGTGGCCAGCGGGCGCTTCACCAGTTTCTTCTGCATGCGGAAGTCGAGGCTCCTGATGATCCCCAGGAAATCCTCGCCAGAGCAGCCCACCAGCGACATCATGTCGGCCACCACCATGAATCCGCCGCCTTCCACCGAGCCCGCCGGGCGCGGCTCATCGGGGAAGCGCGGGCGCCAGAAGACGCGGTCGCGGATCATGTCGGCCAGGCGTTCCAGCATGTCGATGCGGACGACGCGGCTGCCGCAGATGCGGTAGCCGCAGACACCGTAGAAACCCTTGGGCGTCGTGCGATCAAAGGGCGCGGACGTCAGGCCCTGGCCGGGAGCTTGCGGCAGGTTTGCAGGATCGACTTTGCCGTCCTTCTGCATCTGCAGCGCCCAGAGCAGGAGACGGAGTTCGGTGGGGGCCGGCTTCAGCAGTGCCGGAACATACAGGTTGAAGGCGCCGAAGCGGGCGCCGAAATTCCTGAGCTTGGCGCGGTCGTCCTGCGACAGGGCTTTGACTTCCTCGTTCACCTCGTTGCGCGGCAGAACGCCCAAGGTTTCGACGAGGCGGAAGGCGATGCCGCGGGCAATCCCTTCGAGGCCTTCGCCTTCTTCCAGCTTGATCAACGGTTCGAGGACAGCCCCAATATGGCGGTCGATGAATTTCTGCAGGCGGGCCTGAACCTCTTCGCGGTCGCTGCCGGAAGGCTGGTCACCGGCCAGAACAGTGACGCGGGGCTTCAAGAGACTGGCGCCGGGTTCGAGTTTGCCGACCGCGGAATGGTTCCAGATGATCTGGCCGTCGCGGGTGAGCTTGAGGGCGGTGTCGGAGGAGGCGGCAACGGCCTTGGCCCTCGCGGTGATCTCGGCGGCTACCGCCGACAGGGCTGCCGCTTTCAGCGCGCGGGCCTCAGCACCTTCCGCCGTTCCATCCGGCACGAACACAAAACCGTTGATCCGGCCCACATATTCGCCCTCGACATGGATGGCGCCGTCTTCCTCAACACTCGACATCAATTCTTCCTTCTGGGCCAGGCGCTTCATCAGCACGCTGGTACGGCGATCGATAAAACGCTGTGTCAGCCTCTCATGCAAGGCATCCGACAACTTGTCCTCTATCTCTCTCGCGTAGGATTGCCAATAGAGAGGTGCTTTGAGCCAGTCGGCACGGTTAGCGACAAAGGTCCAGGTGCGGATGTGGCTGATGCGGTTCGACAGGGTATCGAGGTCGCCTTGCGTGTTTTCGCAGAATTTCAGCTGACGGACGAACCAGTCCTCGTCGATGAAGCCCGTGCCGGTCTGCAGGTAGTGATAGATCTTTGAAACGATCGAGGCATGCTCGGAATTCGAGATGTTGCGATAGTCGGGGATCTGGCAGACCTCCCACAGGCGTTCGACGTCGGAGCACGTGGCGGCAAGATCGCGGGTCTCCGGGTCGCGGGCCAGGGATTCAAGTGCCAGCAGATCGGCATTGGGTTGGGCGCGGGTAAGGCCTTGCACATGCGGCAATGCGTTCAGCGACATTCTCAGCCGCTCGAGCGAGGCGAAATCGAGATCGCGGTTCCGCCATTGCAACATGCGGACGCTGTCGAAGTTGTGGCTTTCGAGACGCTCGACGGTTTCCTGATCGAAGGGATCGGCCTCGCCGGTGACACCGAAAGTCCCGTCATTCATGTAGCGGCCGGCGCGGCCCGCAACCTGGCCCAGTTCGGACGGATTCAGCTGGCGGTACTGGAAGCCGTCGAACTTGCGGGTCGAGGCGAAGGCGACATGGTCGACATCCATGTTCAGGCCCATGCCGATGGCGTCGGTCGCGACGATATAGTCGACATCGCCGGACTGATAGAGAGCGATCTGGGCATTGCGGGTGCGGGGGCTCAAGGCACCCAGCACGACGGCGGCGCCGCCACTCTGACGGCGGATCAATTCGGCGGTGGCGTAGACCATGTCAGCCGAGAAAGCGACGACGGCCGAGCGGCGGGGCAGGCGGGTGATCTTCTTCTGTCCGGCATATAGCAATTGCGAGAAGCGGGGCCGCGACACGAAATTGGTCTTCGGCAGCATGCTTTCGAGGATCGGCCGCATGGTGGCCGCACCCAGCAGCATGGTCTCGTCGCGGCCACGGCGATTGAGCACCCTGTCGGTGAAGATGTGGCCGCGTTCGAAATCGGCGCAGAGTTGCACCTCGTCGATGGCGAGGAACGGCACTTCGATGTCGGAGGGCATGGCCTCGACGGTGCAGATCCAATAGCGGGCGTTGACCGGAATGATCTTTTCTTCGCCGGTGACCAGCGCCACATTTGGATCGCCGGCCCTCAGTCTCACCCTGTCGTAGATCTCGCGCGCCAGCAGCCGCAAGGGCAAGCCAATCATGCCGCCGCCATGGCCCAGCATGCGCTCCACGGCGAGGTGGGTCTTGCCCGTATTGGTGGGACCCAGCACGGCGGTGACATTTTTTGCAGACGGCATGAAAGAGCGGGGCGTCGAAAAACCTTTTGTTTCAATTGGGGCTGCGGGGCTGTCCGGTCAAGTTCTTTCGCCCCGTTCTGAGCCGCCGCGTTAGGAAATGGATTCAATCAGGAACGAAGTGAGCCCGAATCGCTGACTCGGCGCGATTCAGGATTTGTTCCCCAGCAATCGTGCGGTCTGGCCTTCAGGACAACAGAAGGTGACCGTCATATGGTGATGGTCTGGCGGCCTTGCCGTTAACCTGTGATGGCAAGATGTTGTGGAAGTGTTGCGACGGCCAAGCCGACGGGGCCGCCGATCTTAACGAAGCGTTCCCCTTCCGGAACAGAGCAGGCCCGAATCGGCGAACCTGAGATTTTCCGGTTTTGTTCTCACAAGATGTGGGGGCAGGCTGCGGGTCGCACCACAAGCCGGGTTACAAGAGGCCGCCGTCCAGACGGAATTCGACTTCAAGGTGTTAACTGATCCGTGCCAAAATGGGACATGCGGGATTCTCATCGTTCCTGTCAGAAAGCAGACTCATTGGCTTGACCGCTGTGTGGTCTGCCACTATAGAACCGGCAACTGAGCCGGGGACCCTCGTTTCCGGCGGCAATCATTTGTGAGGTTATCACCATGGCTCGCCGTTGTGAGTTGACGGGTAAGAATGCACAGGTTGGCAACAAGGTCAGCCATGCCAACAACAAGACGCGTACCCGGTTCATGCCGAACCTGTGCGATGTCAGCCTGATGAGCGATGCGATGGGCCTGACCTATCGCCTGCGCATTTCGGCGATCGCGCTGAAGTCGGTTGAGCATGCCGGCGGTCTCGATGCGTTCCTGCTGAAGCAGAACAATGAGAGCCTGTCGGACAAGGCGCTGAAGCTGAAGCGTTCGATCGCCAAGAAGGTCGAAGCCCAGAAGGCCGCCGCCTGACCGGGCACGGCGTTCTCCGAATTTGCAAAGCCGCTCCTTCCGGGGCGGCTTTTGTTTTAAGGTCAGGCGATGACCGCGAATGAAAAGCCAACGCCTCGTCCCGCTTCCGCGCCGCGCGATGGCTCGCCGCGCGTGCATGGAACGGCGCAATTGCGCAATGCGACTCTCGGGCGCTTCACCGAACTGAAGGAACGCGTGCAGTTCTGCGATTCCACGCTTGGGGACTATTCCTATATCGAGCGGCATTCCGAGGTGATCTATAGCCGCATCGGGAAATTCTGCGCGATTGCTGCTGATGTGCGGATCAATGCGCTGCGCCATCCGATGGAGCGCATCAGCCAGCACAAGATGACCTATCGGCCCAATGAATATTTCGTTGGCGCCAAGCTCGACAAGACCTTCCGGGAAAGCCGTATTCAAGACGCCGTCGAGATCGGGCATGACGTGTGGATCGGCCATGGCGCCATCATTCTGCCGGGGGTGAAAATCGGTCACGGCGCGGTGGTGGCGGCAGGCGCGGTGGTCACGAAGGATGTCGCACCACATGCGGTGGCGGGCGGTATGCCCGCGGCATTCATCAAGTGGCGGTTTGCGCCGGACATCAGTGCACGGATCATTTCACTCGGCTGGTGGGATTGGGAGCACGAGCGCCTGGCCAGAGCCGTGGATGACATGCGGGCTTTGAGCGTCGAGGCGTTTCTTGAGAAGTACGAATGAAGGATGCTTCGGCTACGGCTTGTAGGCGAACTGCAACAGCACTGTGCTCTGGATGTAGGTGTTGAAATTGTTGTCGGACAACAGGGTCACGCGGGTTTCGCCATCACGCTCGCAAAGTGCGATGCCTTCCATGTTGTCGATTGCGTAGATTGGCACACTGGCTTCGAGCAGGAGTTCGGGCTTCACCAGAGTTCCGGACTTGACGGATTTGGGATCGAAGCGCCGGATGGCCATGCCGGGCAGCGACGTCTTGGTGAGGCTGCGTTCCATCGTCAAGACGCTTCCATCCGGCAACACGGCGAGATCGGTGACGTTGTAAGTGCTGTAGCGCTCGATGGCGAACGCCGTGGTGCGGGTGCCGTTCCAGATCCAGGCGAGGCTGTTGCCATCGGCATTGCGCTGCCGCTCGGCGATGGCAATGAGATCGCCAGAGGGCAATTGGCCCAGTGACTCGATTTCGCCATTCCACGGACCTTCGTCAATCGCGTGCGGATAGGGGATTGGAACAAAAGGTGCAGAGAGGTTTTTGGCGGCGAGATCGTAGGTGCCGATACGCACCCGGCGTTCAAAGGCGACGGCGATCTGGCCCGACTGCAGCCTGGTGACCGCCTCGGCATCGGTCCAGACTTCGTTCTTCTGTATCTTGCCCGCGCTGTCGCGGATCGGCAGCAGCGAGTGGGCATTCAGCCCCGTCAGTGTGGCGCCGTCATAGGTCAGCGTCGCGGTGAACCAGCGGCCCTGGTCGCTGATGGCCAACAGATCTTCGCAATTGTTGCTGAGGACCAGGCCCGAGAGGCCGCCGAAACCGTCCGACGGACTGGTGAGCGTCAGCCCGCCGCGCCAGGTGAAGGCCCCGAACCCGATCGTCGAGGTGAAATTGTTGAACGTGGTGATTGGTGACGCTTCGACATAGAGCGGTCCAGTCTGGGCGGGAGTTCGCGTGCCCGAGAGATGCAGCAGTGCCAGTGCCGCCACGGCTGGCAGCCCGATTTTCCACCACTTGCCCCGGACAGGCGGTTTGCCGGTCACGCCGTGGCGCGCTTCTTCGCTGGCTTGGCGGGTTGGCGGACCTGCTTCTTCTCTTTCTCGGCAAAGAGTTCGGCAAGCTTCTCGGTCATCGCGCCGCCCAGTTCCTCGGCATCGACGATTGTGACGGCGCGCTTGTAGTAGCGCGTCACGTCATGCCCAATGCCGATGGCGATCAGCTCGACCGGTGAGCGATTCTCGATGTCGACGATGATCTGACGCAGATGTTTCTCGAGATAGTTGCCGGAGTTGACCGACAGTGTCGAGTCATCGACCGGCGCACCATCCGAAATGACCATGAGTATGCGGCGCTGTTCCTGCCTGGCCAACAAACGGTTGTGCGCCCAGATCAGCGCCTCGCCGTCGATGTTCTCCTTCAGAAGGCCTTCGCGCATCATCAGGCCAAGATTGCGCCTGGCGCGGCGCCACGGCATGTCGGCCGACTTGTAGATGATGTGGCGGAGATCGTTGAGGCGGCCGGGGTTGACGGGCTTGTTTGTCGCCAGCCACTTCTCGCGCGACTGCCCGCCCTTCCAGGCCCGCGTGGTGAAGCCCAGGATCTCGACCTTGACACCGCAGCGTTCGAGCGTACGGGCGAGAATATCGGCGCAAGTTGCCGCGACTGTGATGGGGCGGCCACGCATCGAGCCGGAATTGTCGAGCAGCAACGTCACCACGGTATCGCGGAATTCCGTGTCCTGCTCCATCTTGAAGGAGAGCGGATGCATCGGATCGATGACGACGCGCGTCAGCCGCGAGGCATCGAGCACGCCTTCCTCGAGGTCGAAATCCCACGAACGGTTCTGCTGGGCCATGAGACGGCGCTGCAAGCGGTTGGCAAGCCTGGCGACCACGCCCTGGAGATTGGAGAGCTGCTTGTCGAGATAGTTGCGGAGCCTCGTCAGCTCTTCGGCATCGCAGAGTTCCTCGGCCGAAATCTCTTCGTCGAACTGGTTGGTGAAGACCTTGTAGAAGTCCTCGTTCGACAACGAAGAGAAGGGCAGCTGCGGGCGCCAGGGTTCTTCGCCTTCGGATTCCTCTTCGCCGGCTTCGTCGTCAGGCTGTTCCTCGACGTCCATCTGGCGGGCATCCATTTCGGCGGAGTCGGATTCGCCTTCGGCGTCCTGCATCTCCTCCATGGATTGCTGCGAGCTTTCCTGCTCCTGGCCTTCCGGGGTTTCCTGGCGTTCGCCGGAATCTTCTTCCGGCTCGTTGTCCTCGTCGCTCTCGTCCGCCTGGTCGGGATCGTCACCCAGCTCGTCGGCCATGTCGAGGGCCGCGATGATGTCGCGCGACATACGGGCGAAGGCGGCCTGATCGTGGATGTTTTCAGTCAGGTGCGCGAGCTGATCGGCAGCCTTCTCCTCGATCCACGACCGCCAGAGATCGACCATGGTGCGCGCGCCTTCGGGCGGCGGCGAACCGGTGAGCTTTTCGCGCACCATCAGGGCAACGGCCTCATCGAGCGGCGCATCCTGACGGTCGGTGTAGCGGGCGACATCTTTCTTGGCGTAGCGGTCGTCGAGCATCGCCGCGAGGTTGTTCTTCATGCCGGGCATGGCATTGGCGCCCAAGGCTTCGACGCGCGCCTCTTCCACCGCTTCGAACACTGCCCGCGCGTTCTTGCCCTGCGGCTGATAGTGCGCGTGCACCTTGTCATTGTGGTTGGCGACGCGCAGCGCAAATGCATCCGACAAGCCGCGGACGATGGCGACGTCGGAGGCCTTCAGTTCATTGGCGATCTGCGGCAGCCTGGCGCGATTGCCGGAGAGAGCCGGTTGCTCGTTGCCGAAGACGACGGAGAGCTCCGGGTCTTCGGCAATGGTCTTCATCGCGACGGTGAGGACGCGCTTGAAGCCGGTCGACGGCGACTCCTTGTCAGTGGCCACCGTCTGTCACTCAGGCAATGGCGATGTGGGCGGAAGATTCAGGCAGTTCCTCGCCGAAGCACCGCTGATAGAACTCGGCGACAATCGAGCGTTCCAGTTCATCGCACTTGTTGAGGAACGTGACGCGGAAGGCGAAGCCGACATCGCCGAAGATCTCGGCGTTCTGTGCCCAGGTGAGCACGGTGCGCGGGCTCATGACGGTGGACAGATCGCCCTGCATGAAGGCATTGCGCGTCAGATCGGCGACACGGACCATATTGGAGATGATCTTGCGGCCCTTGTCGTTTTCGTAGGACTTCGACTTTGCCAGAACGATGCCGACTTCCTGCGCATGCGGCAGATAGTTGAGCGCCGTGACAATCGACCAACGGTCCATCTGCGCCTGATTGATCTGCTGGGTGCCGTGATAGAGGCCCGTGGTATCTCCGAGGCCGATGGTGTTGGCGGTGGAGAACAGGCGGAAGGCGGCATGCGGGCGGATGACCTTGGACTGGTCGAGCAGCGTCAGCTTGCCGGAGGATTCGAGAATGCGCTGGATGACGAACATCACGTCCGGGCGGCCGGCATCATATTCGTCGAATACGAGCGCCACATTGTGCTGATAGGCCCAGGGCAGGATGCCTTCGCGGAATTCGGTGACCTGCTTGCCATCCTGCAGGACGATGGCATCCTTGCCGATCAGGTCGATGCGGCTGATGTGGCTGTCGAGATTGATGCGGATGCAAGGCCAGTTGAGGCGGGCGGCGACCTGCTCGATGTGGGTCGACTTGCCGGTGCCGTGATAGCCGGTCACCATGACGCGGCGGTTGTAGGCAAACCCCGCGAGGATGGCCAAGGTGGTCTCGCGGTTGAACAGGTAGTCCGGGTCGAGATCCGGCACGTGCTCCGAGGTCTTGGAATAGGCGGGGACATCGAGGTTCGAATCGAAGCCGAAGAGCTGCTTCACCGACACCTTGATGTCGGGCATGCCGTTCGTTTCCGCAGTGGCCTTTGCATTCATGTTATGAATTCTTCATGTTCCGGGGTTCGTCGGGGCGGGTTTTAGACGGTCACGGCAGCCGGGGCAAGGCTCGCAAATGACTAGCAGAACCCACTTGAACGCAGGTGGTCATAGGCCTGGATCACGGCTTTCAGCGTGTCTTCGTTGGCCCTGCTGCCGCCATTGGCATCCGGGTGAAGGCGTTTCACCAGCGTCTTGTACTGGGTTTTGACCTGATCCGGGGTGGCGCTGTCGTCCAGGCCCAGTGTTTGCAAGGCTTTCAGCTCGGTGGAGCGAAGCATGCGGCCCGAGGTATGGCGGCCTGGTTGCTTTTCCGCTGTGGAGTTGAGGCCAAAGGGATCCGAGCGCATCTGGGCAGCCTTGCGGCGCACGCTGGACGCTGTTGCCTGGGCATTCTGTCCGAGCTTCCAGGTGGGACGATGGCCGAGCCGTGCGTCCTTCTGGAAATCCTGCATCTCGTCGTCCTTCATGCCGGCGAAATAGTTGTAGGTCTTGTTGTACTCCTGCACGTGTGCGGTGCAGTAGTTGAAGAACTTGCCTTCATGGCCACGGCCCATCGGCGCCTTGTGGCGTCCGGGGCGGGGACAATCTGGCCAATCGCATTGCGGAACCGTATCGGCAGCCTTCTTCTCGGCCCCGGGTTTCGTCACGCGGATCTTGTCGAAGTATTTTGAATCGAGTTTCATCGCGGGTGATTATGGTGGTAGTGGCCTCTGCAAGCAAGCCTTGCCATGAATGAGAGACAAGATGACACCTGAGAGCGAATTAGGCCCGGTCGGCCAAACAATCTCCGCAAAGCTCCGGCAAAATCTCGCGCCGGCGGCGCTGGACGTGATCGATGAGTCGTACCAGCACGCTGGGCATTCAGGATCACGGCCCGATGGCGAAAGCCATTTCCGCATCAAGATCGTGGCCGAGGCCTTTCGTGGGAAATCGCGCGTCGAGCAGCATCGCATGGTGAATGCGGTGCTGGCGGAAGAACTGCGCGAACGGGTGCATGCACTGGCGATTCAATCCTCGGCGCCGGCGTGAGGCGTGTCGCGGGGCTTTTCACCGCGGCGATGGAAATAGACGGTGTTGGCGAACCAGCGCATCGGCGGCGTGCCGATGATGAGGTCATAGAGCCAGTTCGGCGGACCGAAATCCATGACGGTGCGCAACGCCAGCTTTTTTGCAAAGCCGGGGAGTTCCCGACGCAGTACAAGCTCGGGCGGCGGGCCGTTGCGCGTCAGGTGATCGGCGATGAGCTGTCCCGCACGGCGGCCATAGCGGAAGGCGAGGCGAATGCCACCTCCCGTCAAGGGCGAGACATGGCCTGCGGCATCACCAATCAGCAGCACCTTCTCGGCGGCGAAGGGATCGACAGGTCCGCCGCAGGGAATGAGGCCGGAACGGCGCTCCTTCACATCGGCGGATGAAAATCCGAAGAGGTGCTCGGTGTGCGAGAGGAATGCCCGCAGATCGGGCTTGACGCTGTCGTTGGTGGCAAGCCCGACCTGAAAGAAGCCGGGCGCCGGGGCCACCCAGGCGAGATAGCCGCGCGCCAGCCTGGTGTCGAGGAAGCAATGCAGGAGATCCGGATCGGCCTGCGGAAGTGCATGGTATTCCACTTCAAGACCGGTGAGGAAGCGGCTGTTGCGGCCAAGGCCGAAGAGCTTGGCCACGGTGGAGCGCGCGCCATCGGCGCCCACCAGATAGCGGGTCTGCAGATCGAACTGCGGCAAGTCGAGGCCGCCTTCCCCACGGCTTGCCTGTTCGAACTTCCGTCCACAGATGATTTCGGCGCCGGCGAGTCGCGCCTGATCGGCAAACCAGCGGATGAGACCCGCCGTATCGGTGGTGAGAAAGAAATAATCGCGGGATGACAGGTCGATGTGCCGCAATGACGGCGCGTAGAGCCTGACGCCATGGATGGCGCGCGAAAATTGTGGCGGCGTATCCACCTCGTCAGCTGCTTCCTTCACCAGAATTCCGGTGGTGTGGATGCGGGCACCGGGCTCATCCTTGGCTTCGATGACCACCGTCTTCAGCCCCCTGAGGGCGGCGGTGCGGGCGCAGATCAGGCCGGCGAAACTGGCGCCGACGATGACAAGATCAACCTGCCGCCTGGCCATCGGCTTCGCGTTTCAGCGGCGTCATGCGCAGGGCGGTCACCTGATGCTTGCGCTTCTTCAGGATTTCAAAGCGGAAGCCGTGGAAGCTGAAAGCCTGGCCGACATCCGGAATCATGCGAGCCTCGTGAATGACCAGGCCGGCGATGGTGTTCGCTTCCTCATCGGGCAATTCCCAGTCGAATGCGCGGTTGAGATCGCGGATCGGCACGCTGCCATCGACGAGATAGGACCCATCGGGCTTCGGCCGCGCGCCGATGCCCACGGCGTCGTGCTCGTCCTTGATGTCGCCAACGATCTCTTCGATGATGTCTTCGAGGGTGACCAGCCCCTGCACCTCGCCGTATTCATCGACGACGATGGCGAAGTGGCTCTTGCGCCTGAGAAATGCGTTGAGCTGATCGGGAATGGCGCGGGTATCGGGCACGAACCACGGTGGAGTCAGGATATCTTCAATATCGACCTTGGCCGCGTCACCATTGTATTTTTGCAGGGCGGCGAAGAGATTCTTGGCATGAAGGACACCGATGATATTGTCGGGCGTATCCTTCCACACCGGAATACGGGTGTGACCGCTCTTCAGCACCTTGGCAACAATGTCCTTGGGGTCTTCGTCGCCGTCGATCATGGTCATCTTGGTGCGGTGAACCATGATGTCGGAGACCTCAAGCTCCTGCATGGCGAGAATGCCGCCCAGCATATCGCGGTCGTTTTTCACTACCGATCCTTCCTTGTGATGAAGGTCGATGGTTTCGCGCAATTCCTCATGCACGGTCGGCTGGTCGGCCGAGCGCCTGAGTCCCAGGGCATTGCGGGCGAGCAGATCGAGCAGGGCGGCGAGCGGCCCGGCCAGATGGCTGGTCAAAGCGGTGAATCGGGCCAGGAGCACCGCCACGCGTTCGGGATGAATTCTCGCATAGGCGCGCGGCATGGCGCTGCCGAACAGTGCGAAGAGCAAGACGATGGCGGCGCAGATGCCGGCGCCGGCGAGCGGCGTTGTCATCGCGCCTGCAATTGCGAACGCGCCGAGCATGCCGGCCAGCATGACAACAATCAGCTTTGAGATACGCAGGGCCGCATGAACGCGGTCTTCCTGAGACAAGAGTTCGAGCACCCGTGCCGCCCGCGTTACTCCCTTGCGCTCGAGTTCCACGAGCCTGCTGCGGGTCACATCGGTCAGTGCGGCGGCGGCAGCTGAGAGAGCAGACGAGAACAGCAGCAACAACAGGACCGCTGCCAGCGCCCATCCATGACTCCAGATCATCGCTGTCTCAAGTCCTCGGTGAGAAAATCGAGCACGTCATGGTCAGGAACATCCTTCGCGATGAAAGCTTCACCGACACCCTTGACCAGAATGAAGGTCAGCTTGCCACCCTGCGCTTTCTTGTCCTGCCGCATCATGTCGAGGAGTGTGGCGGCTGGCGGCAGATCACCGGGGATCTGCGAGACGTGGGTGGGCAGGCCGACGCCCTTCAGGTGCAGCGCCACGCGCTCGGACGTTCCAGGAGCGCAGAGTTTCAGGCGCTCCGAAAAGCGGAAGGCCTGCACCATGCCGATCGAAACGCCTTCGCCATGCAGCAGGCGCTGCGAATAGTTGGTGGCGGATTCGAGCGCATGGCCAAAGGTGTGGCCAAGGTTGAGAAGAGCCCGCACGCCGGTTTCAGTCTCGTCTTCAGCCACGATGCGGGCCTTGGCTTCGCATGAGCGCTTGATGGCGTGAATGCGGGCCTGCGCATCGCCGCGCATGATGGTTGGGGCCGCGGCCTCCAGCCATTCGAAGAATCCATTGTCGCCGAGCAATCCATATTTTGCCACCTCGGCATAGCCGGAAGCCAGTTCGCGCTTTGGCAGCGTATTCAGCAGCGAGATGTCGGTGATGACGGCGAGCGGTTGATGGAAGGCACCGATGAGGTTCTTGCCGTGCGGTGAATTGATGCCGGTCTTGCCGCCAACCGAGGAGTCGACCTGAGACAGCAGCGTCGTCGGGATCTGGATGAAGTCGACACCCCGCCGCAGAATCGCTGCCGCAAATCCCGCAAGGTCGCCAATGACACCGCCACCGAAGGCGATGATGCGGTCGCGCCGTTCGATGCCTGCGGCCAGCAGCCGGTCGCAGAGTTCGGCCAGATGCTGATAGCTCTTGGTGGCCTCGCCCGGCGGCATAACGATCGCGGTGGACCGGATGCCATGTGCGGCCAAGGCGCGCTCGAGCGTGGCGAGATGGGCCGCAGCGACATTTGAATCCGTGACGATGGCGGTCATCGGCCGCCGCAGCAAGGGCGCCACGATGCCGCCGGCGCGCGCCAGCAGGCCTTCGCCAATGGAAATGTCGTAGCTGCGGTCGCCCAGCGAGACGGGCACGCTTTCGCTTCGGGCCGCGTGGTCGGTATCAGTCATGGTCAAGAGTTTCCCAGCCGCTCCATTGCGCCAAGGCGCGGATCACATCATTCACCATCTGGCCATGTTGCACGTCGCGGCTTTCGACGGTCACATCGGCCAGCGCGTAGACCGGGTAGCGCTTGTCGATGAGATTGCGCATCACGGCTTCCGGATCATCGGTCTTGAGCAACGGCCGGTCCTGGCGTTTCATCACACGCTTCATCAGCAGGGGCAACGGGGCCTTGAGCCACACGGAAATGCCATGGTCCTGAATGCGGGCGCGGGTTTCGTCATTCATGTAGGCGCCGCCGCCGGTCGCCAACACCTGCGCGCCATTGCCGATGAGGCGCTGGATGACGCGGCGTTCGCCTTCGCGGAAATAGGCCTCGCCATGATCGGCGAAGATTTCAGCAATGGATTTTCCGGCCGCCGTCTCGATCTCGTGATCCGCATCGACGAAAGGAATGCCGAGCTTTTCGGCCAGCCGGCGGCCGACGCTGGTCTTCCCGGCACCCATGAGTCCGACCAGCACGATGGGGTGCGTCCCCAGTCGTTGCCGCACTGCCTCGGCCTCTCTTGCAATTGAACGGCGCGCCATTCACCAATCCCTGAACTTGGGCTCGGTTTCTATCGTGCATGGATTGCAACCGCAAAGGCTTTCCGAAGCAGGACTTAACCGCTACACTTCAACACCAATGGTGATGGAATGCCTGATACAGTCAAATTCGTCCTGACGCTCGCGGTGATCGGCGGACTGATCTATGGCGGAGCGTGGGCATTGGCGCATTATCCGCCAGAGCAGACAGAGATCGTGAAGCCGATTTCCAGTGAAAAACTCCGCCAGAAGTGAGGGAGGCCCGGCCTCCCGCAACCACCGACTGATCGAGCGCTTTCTCGAAATGATGGCGGCCGAGAGAGGAGCTTCCGCCAACACGCTCGCTGCCTACCGCCGTGATCTCGAGGCCTATGCGGGAGGCATTGCCGATCTCAAGTCGTGCGGCCCGGACGATATCAAGGCGCATCTGGAAGAACTGGAGGCCGGCGGCATGGCGCGGAGTTCGGCGGCGCGCAAGCTGTCGGCGATCCGGCAATTCCACCGCTTTCTGCACGGCGATGGGTTGTCGGGCGATAATCCGGCCACGGCCATCGAGAGTCCGCGCGCCGCCCGGCCATTGCCGAAGATGATTTCCGAGGCTGAGGTGTCGCAGCTGATTGCAACGGCACGGGCGCGGATTGAAACGGCGGAGGGCAAGGCCCTTGCCAAGGCGTGGCGCATGCTGTGCCTGCTGGAATTGCTGTATGCCACCGGGCTCCGCGTGTCGGAGCTTGTCGGCCTGACCGTTCAGGCGGTGAATGCCGAGCGGGATTTCATTCTGGTGAAGGGAAAGGGCGGTCGCGAGCGCCTGGTGCCGGTTTCAGCAGGGGCGCGCAAGGCAGTGCGCGATTATCTGTCCTTCATGGCCAAGCAACCGCGCGGAGCTGCGAAGTGGCTGTTTCCATCGTCCGGAGCAGATGGCCATCTGACGCGGCAGCATTGCGCGCTGGAACTGAAGGCGCTGGCCCGCGAAGCCGGACTTGATGCCGCCAAGATTTCACCGCATGTGCTGCGCCATGGTTTTGCCAGTCACCTGCTGGAAGGGGGGGCCGATCTTCGCGCGGTGCAGCAGATGCTCGGTCATGCGGACATTTCCACAACCCAGATCTATACGCATGTGCAACCGGAACGGCTGCGCGAAGTGGTCGAAAGCCACCACCCCCTCTCGACCAAGAAAAGTTGACTTTCGCGGCCTGGACAGCCAGTTTCCGCCCAACCCATGACGCTTGAGGCCCAATGCCGACATATCTCGATTTTGAAGCTCCGGTCGCCGAACTCGAAGGCAAGATTGCCGAACTGCGCACGCTTGCCCAGGGCGACAAGACCGTGTCGATTGCCGATGAGGTCAAGGGCCTGGAAAAGAAGGCGGCCAAGCTCCTGTCCGATCTCTACGTCAATCTCGATCCGTGGCAGAAGGCGCAGGTGGCGCGGCATCCGGAGCGGCCGCATGCGGTGGACTATATCGAGAGCCTGATCAGCGAGTTCACGCCGATGGCGGGGGACCGCAAGTTCGCCGAGGATTTTGCGGTGATCGGCGGCCTGGGACGATTCCGGGATGAGCCTGTCATGGTCATCGGCCAGGAAAAGGGCAACGACACGACATCGCGCATCAAGCGCAATTTCGGCATGGCGCGGCCCGAGGGTTATCGCAAGGCGGTGCGGCTGATGGAAATGGCCGAGCGCTTCGGCTTGCCGGTGATCAGCTTCGTCGATACCGCCGGAGCCTATCCGGGCATCGATGCGGAAGAACGCGGCCAGGCGGAAGCCATCGCGAGGTCAACCGATTGCTGCCTGTCGCTGGGCGTTCCGACAATCTCGATCATCATTGGCGAAGGCGGTTCGGGTGGTGCAATCGCCATTGCCACGACCAATGTGGTGCTGATGCTGGAACATGCGATCTACAGCGTGATTTCGCCGGAGGGTGCCGCCTCGATCCTGTGGCGCGACGCGGCCCGCGCCAAGGATGCGGCGGCGGCCATGAAGATCACGGCGCAGGACCTCAAAAAGCTCGGCATCATCGACGAGATCGTGCCGGAACCCAAGGGTGGCGCACATCGCGGACGGCCAGAGGCAATCGCTGCGGCGGGTGAGGCGATCGCCCGGGCGCTCAAAGCCTATGACGGTGTGTCCGGAGATGTGCTGCGCACGCAGCGGCGCGAGAAGTTCCTGTCGATCGGCCGAGGGCTATAGGACCAGGTACCCTGGCGCTGCCGATTGCCGCCATGATCATTCATGGCCTACGGCCGTTGCGTCGGGGCGGAATGTGTTCCAGCCAGATCCGCGACGGGGCCAACGATCAAAGCGGTTCACTGAACACAGACGAGAATCTGCGTCTGACAGATAACCAATTCGGCTTGCTCGCCCGACGCGCTAGCCGCCGTTGACGGTGTCGAAATATCCCTGAACGCGTGTATAGAGCGAGGCAATGCCCGAGGTTGTGTTGCCCAATACCGGCAACAAGGCCACTCCAAGAATCGAGGCGATTAGCGCGTATTCAATCGCTGTCGTTCCATTGTCCTTCTTCAGGAGATCTCGAAGTCGTCGGAGGAGAGTGCTCACTGGTGTCGCTCCATGGTGCTGCCTGCACGGCGGCGAGATGCCATGTATTGAACACGTCCCGGCTGAAGAGGGTGTTAACCTGTTACCTAAAATAGTAGCTTCGGTGGTGACCGAAGCCAGTCTACATGCCGTTGAAATACCCGCTGACACTGGAGAATTTGGTCGTCATTCCCGAGGCAACGTAAAGAAAGCTGGGGATCAGCGCGAGAAACATTGCCGCGGCAATGACCACGTATTCAACTGCCACAGCACCGCGGTCGCAGTGGAAAAAGGCACTGATTGATTTACGAAATGCCTTCATTTTCATGGGTCCCCGCACACTGTTTGTTGACTCTGCAATTACCGGTAGCAGTCAGTTCCTAATTTTTAGTTCACCAGATCCTGAAGTTGTGCCTCAATTTGTCCCTTTGCGCGGTGTCTTGTGAGTCCCACATAAGTGAAAACCGCAGCAGGGATTGAATCATGCAATTTTCCAGACGCACCGTCATCGCTGGCCTTACCGGCGCCGCGGTCTTGCCATTCGCCGCCTCCTCGCCCGTGGTGGCACAAGTGCCGCACCAGTTGCGTGTGGCGAAGCGCACGCTGGAAGTGAATGGCAAGGCGGCCAGTGTCTATGGTCTCACCGGACCAGATGGAAAGCCGGGGTTGAACCTGCTGCTGCAGGATCCGTTCAAGGTCAACCTGCGCAATGACAGCGACGCGGAAACATTGATCCACTGGCACGGACTTACGCCACCCATCGAGCAAGATGGTGTGCCAATGCTGTCGCAGGATCCCCTGAAGCCCGGGCAATTCTACGATTACGATTTCGTAAACCGCCGTGCCGGCACTCACTGGATGCATTCGCACGTGGGTTTGCAGGAGCAGCAATTGCTCGCGGCTCCGCTGATCGTCCGTGAAACCGCCGAAGCGCTGTTCGACACGCAAGAGCATGTCGTGCTGCTGCATGACTTCACCTTCCGCGATCCACAAGAGATCCTGGCGGAACTCACGGGTGGCGGCGGCGCGCATGCCGGTCACGCGATGACGCCGGGCGATACGAACATGGCCACCATGGACCATTCCAAGATGGGTGGCATGGGGGGCGCCGGGATGGCCGGCATGCTGAACGATGTCGCCTATGATGCCTATCTCGCCAATGACCGGACGCTGGACGATCCGGAAGTGGTTGCCGTCGAAAAGGGCGGCGTGCTGCGGTTGCGCATCATCAATGGCGCCGCGGCCAGCAACATGTGGATCGATCTTGGCGGACTGGAGGGCGAGCTGATTGCGGTCGATGGCAACGCCATCGTTCCGGTGGCGGACAAGATTTTTCCGCTGGCCATCGCCCAGCGCGCCGATCTTCGCATCCGCATTCCGAAAGATGGTGGCGCTTTCCCGGTTCTTTTCCGTCCAGAAGGTACTGCCCGGCAGACGGGGATCATCCTCGCTACGGCCGGTGCTGGTGTGGCGCGCGTTTCTGGCGAGGGCGATGTCGCTCCCGCCGTTGATCTGGTTCAGGAGCTGAAATATCGCTCGGTCGCCAAGCTGCCGAATGAACCCGTGACGCGGACCGAAATGCTGATGCTCACCGGTGGCGGCGCCGACTATGTGTGGGGATTGAACGGAAAATCCGGCATGCATGACACGATCTTCAGCGTGCGCGAAGGCGAACGCATTGCGGTGATGATGCACAACATGACAGGGATGTCGCACCCGATGCATCTGCACGGTCATTATTTCAAGGTCGTGGCAATCGGCAATACGGTGATCGATGGTGCATTGCGCGACGTGGTGCTGGTGCCACCGATGCAGACCGTGACGGTGATGTTCGATGCTGACAATCCCGGCACCTGGGCATTCCATTGCCACCATGCCTACCACATGAACTCCGGCATGATGGGTACGATTGCGTATACCAGCGCGGCATAGCCATTGGCGGCCGGCCCGCAGAGCGGAGGCTCTGACGAGCCAATCAAGAACAAAGTTCGAGTGTATAAGTTTTAATAATCAATTGAGTAAGTAAAATTGCACGTAAAGCAATTGTTATCTACGTAGATTGACTAATCTTTCGCCTTTCACTTCGCATTTTCCGCGCCTGTTGACATAGTTCTTCACACAAGGGCCGTAGCTCATGCTGACGGCCGCAACGTTGTGAGGACGACATGAACGCGATCAGGAATGCGCTTCTCGGCTCTCTGTTGGTCATGGGCGCATGGTCGAGCCTTCCTGCGATGGCTCAGACGGCGGACAAGGGGCGAAATCCCGAAGTGATCAGGCCCGCCTTCCCGGAGATCGCGTTGGCGGCAAAGGAAGCGGCAGGACAGAAGGCCATCGACATGCTGGGCGCGCGGCTGCCTGCAGTTGCCGCCTGGTACGGCAAGTCGCCCCAGGAATTCCGCGACCTCCTTCTGCGCGACAAGACCCAGCGCATCGATCGCAAGGGCCGCCTGTTCTTTGTCGACGAAATGACAGTGCCGCTCGGCGTGGCGCCAGCACCTACCGCACCGCAAGGTGTTCTCGATGGCAAACTGCAGCCGCTCGACCAGACATTCCTGCTGCACAGCAAACCGGGCGCCAACAAGACTATCGTCCTCAACTTCAAAGGGGCCGCCGTAACCGGGACCGTATGGAACTCGACCTCCTCGATCATCAACGCCCCGGCATTCGACATCGACGGAAATGCCGCAGCCTTCTCCACGACCGAGCTCGAGCGCATTCAGTACATCTGGCAGCGCGTGGCGGAGGATTACGCGCCGTTCGACGTCGATGTCACAACCGAACTGGTGGCGCAGGACAAGATCACCCGTTCCAGCAGCAGTGACGCCGTCTACGGAACTGTGGCGCTGATCACCGCGAAGTCGTCCGGCATCTATTCCTGCAGTTGCGGTGGCGTGGCCTATGTCGGCGTCTACAACAGCACCGGCGATTACTACAAGCCGGCACTGGTGTTCTATGATGCCCTGGGTGGCGGCAACGAGAAATATGTGGCTGAAGCGATCTCGCATGAAGTCGGCCACAACATCGGCCTGTCGCATGATGGCACGTCGACGGTCGGCTATTACAGCGGACACGGCAGTGGCGCCACCGGTTGGGCCCCGATTATGGGCGTCGGTTACTATCAGGCGCTCACCCAGTTCAGCAAAGGCGAGTATGCCGGCGCCAACAACAAGGAAGACGACTTTGCCGTCGCGCAATCCTACGGCCTGCCGTTGCGCGCGGACGATGTCGGAAGCACCATCGCCACTGCATCAGCGCTCAGCGGCAGCACTGCCAACGGCGTTACTTCGGCCGCCGTTCAAGGTGTGATCGAAGGAGCTGCCGATGCGGATGTGTTCGCAGTCTCCGCCGGCGCCGGAACACTGAATCTTACTCTGACACCCTCCGTCCGGGCGCCGAACGCGGACCTGCAATTGACCCTTCTAAACAGCGCGGGGAACACACTCACCACGCAGAATCCAGTCGACCTGCTCAACGCGGCGTTGACCTATCAGATCGTATCGCCAGGCACCTACTACGTGATGGTGAAGGGCAGCGGCAAGGGCGATCCCCTTGGCACCGGCTATACGGCGTATGGCAGTGCCGGTTACTACAATCTGGCAGCAAGCTTTGCCGCAACGGGCGGCACTGCGCCGGTTGCCAGCTTTACGGCATCTTCCACCTCCGGCATTGCGCCGCTTCAGATCCAGTTCGACGCGTCAGCATCGACCGACAGCGATGGAAGCATCAGCCTCTATAATTGGGATTTCGGCGACGGCACGACCTCCACCGGTGCCTCGACTTTCAAGGTCTTCAACACCGCCGGAGCCTTCAATGTTCAGCTGCGTGTCACTGACAACGACGGGCTGAGTTCGTCAACATCCGGCACCATCACCACGACGAATGCGGTTGTCGTTCCGCCGCTGAAGGTCGACAGCATTGTCCTCAACCTGAAACTGATGAAGAACGGAAGTGCCAGCGTCACCGGCAACGTCAAGGTGGTGAACGCAAGCGGCGTGGCGGTGCCGGGTGCAAGTGTTTCGGCGGCCTGGAGCGGCGTTGTTTCCGGAAGTGCGTCGGCGGTCACCGACAGCCGCGGCCGGGTCAAGTTCACATCACCCTCCACCAAGAACCTCGGCTGCTTTGCACTCACTGTGAATGGCGTGACATTGAGCGGATATGTCTATGATGCAGCGACGTCCACCCAGTCCAGTCAGGTTTGCCGATAGCCGGCACCTGAAATCACCAAAAGGCAAAGGGCGGAATTCTCACTTCCGCCCTTTGGTGTTTCGTAGCCTGGATGCTCAACTCATCAGGCGAACGCCCCATGGCAGTGCTTGTACTTCTTGCCTGAGCCACAGGGGCAGGGCTCGTTGCGGGCGACCTTGCCCCAGGTGGCGGGATCTTTGGGGTCGATCGCGGCGGCCTGCTGCTGATCGTCCTGCTCCATATCGATGAGGACCATGCCTTCACCCACATCATCCTCGCCGGTGAAGGCGTCGATGTGATGGGCTTGCATGTCGGGCAGTTCATCCTCGTCGGGCAAATCGTCGCCGAATTCGTCCGGCTGATCGTTGGGCCCACGCAGCTGCACTTCAACGCGCATCACCTGGGCGGTGACATTCTCGCGCAGCTTGTTCACCATCGCCTCGAAGAGATTGTAGCCTTCGGTCTTGTATTCATTCAGCGGGTCGCGCTGACCGTAACCACGCAGATGGATGACCTGACGCAGCTGCTCGACGGTGATGATGTGGTCGCGCCACAACTGGTCCATGGTGCGCAGCAGGAAGGTCTTCTCGACCTGGGCCATGATCTCCGGGCCATACTTCTCACGCTTTGAAGCATAGAGATCATCGGCCGCCTTTGTGATGCGTTCACGGATTTCCTCGTCCGCGATGCCCTCTTCCTTCGCCCAGTCTTCCACCGGGAAGTCAATGCCGATGGACTCGCGGAGATGCTCGCGCAGGCCGGCGGCATCCCACTGCTCGGCATAAGCGTTCTCAGGCATGTGCTTGGTGACCAGATCGTCGATCACGTGGTGGCGCATGTCGGTGATGGTTTCGGCCACCTCCTCGCCCTTCATGATGCCGATGCGCTGTTCGAAGATCACCTTGCGCTGATCGTTCATGACGTTGTCGAACTTCAGCAGGTTCTTGCGGATGTCGAAGTTGCGGGCTTCGACCTTCTGCTGCGCCTTTTCCAATGCCTTGTTGATCCAGGGATGGACGATGGCCTCGCCCTCCTTGAGACCCAGGGTCTGCAACATCTTGTCCATGCGGTCGGAACCGAAGATCCGCATCAGATCGTCTTCGAGCGACAGATAGAACAGCGAGCGTCCAGGGTCGCCCTGGCGGCCGGAGCGGCCACGCAGCTGGTTGTCGATGCGGCGGCTCTCATGGCGTTCGGTGCCGATGACGAAGAGGCCGCCGGCGGCCAGAACCTTCTGCTTGTCGGCTTCGATCTCGGCCTTGATGGCTTCGATCCTGGCGTAGCGTTCGGGCCCTGCGGCGACGTCGGCGAGTTCGTTGGCGATGCGCATTTCGAGGTTGCCGCCCAATTTGATGTCGGTGCCGCGGCCGGCCATGTTGGTGGCGATGGTGACAGCGCCGGCGACGCCTGCCTGAGCGACGATTGCGGCTTCCTGCTCGTGGAAGCGGGCATTCAGAACGGCATGCGGAATGTTGCGGGCCTTCAGAAGCGCATCCAGCACTTCTGACTTCTCGATCGACGTGGTGCCGACGAGCACCGGCTGGCCACGGCCGCGGGCTTCCTCGATGACCTCAACGATGGCTTCGTATTTCTCGCGCGCGGTGCGGAAGACCTGATCGTCCTCGTCCTTGCGGGCGACCGGGACATTGGTGGGAATGTCGAGAACATCGAGCTTGTAGATGTCCATGAATTCCTCGGCCTCGGTCAGAGCCGTGCCGGTCATGCCGGCAAGCTTCTCGTACAGGCGGAAGTAATTCTGGAAGGTGATCGAGGCGAGCGTCACGTTTTCGGGTTGAATGGCCACGTGTTCCTTGGCCTCGAGCGCCTGATGAAGGCCTTCGGAATAACGCCGGCCAGGCATCATGCGGCCGGTGAACTCGTCAATGATGACAACCTGGTTGTCCTTGACGATGTAATCCTTGTCGCGCTGGAACAGCTTGTGGGCGCGCAGCGCCTGCTGCACATGGTGGACGATGGTGACGTTCTCGGCGTCGTAGAGATTGGTGCCGCGCAGCAGGCCGGCGCCGCCCAGCACCTGTTCGAGATGCTCGTTGCCCTTTTCGGTGAGCGTGCAGGAGCGTTGCTTCTCGTCGAGATCGTAATCCTCGGCGGTGAGCGCGGGGATGTACTGGTTGACGGCGTTATAGAGATCAGACTTGTCGTCGACAGGACCTGAAATGATGAGCGGCGTTCTCGCCTCGTCGATGAGGATCGAGTCGACTTCGTCGACGATGGCGAAGTGATGGCCACGCTGCACCATCTCCTCGAGATGGTATTTCATGTTATCGCGCAGATAGTCGAAGCCCAGTTCGTTGTTGGTGGCATAGGTGACGTCGCAGGCGTAGGCGTCGCGGCGCTCCTGGTCGCTGAGACCGTGGACAATGACGCCTGTGGTGAGGCCAAGGAAGCCATAGACCTGTCCCATCCAGCTGGCGTCGCGGCGGGCGAGGTAGTCGTTCACGGTAACGACATGGACTCCCTTGCCGGTCAGGGCGTTGAGGTAGACCGCGAGCGTTGCCACCAGCGTCTTGCCTTCGCCGGTCTTCATTTCGGAGATGCGGCCTTCGTGCTGCACCATGCCACCAATCAACTGCACGTCGAAGTGGCGCTGGCCCAGGGCGCGGCGGGCGGCCTCACGCACGGTTGCGAAGGCGGGAACGAGCAGGTCGTCAAGGCTGGTGCCGGCGGCATACTGTTCCTTGAACATCGCCGTCCGGCCACGCAGCGCCTCGTCGGAAAGAGCCTGCAATTCAGGCTCCATGGCGTTGATCTTGGCTACGATGGGACGGTACTTGGCGACCTTGCGGTCGTTGTTCGTGCCGAAAATCTTTGCGGCGATACCGCGCAATCCGAGCATCTGATTCGTTCCTTCAGGGAGGGGGAAAACCCCGGCGTCGTGGCGCTTTCTAGTCAAGTTGCGGCGCGGGGGCAATCAGCCGCGGAAAGATAAATCGTGAAATGGGATCAAGATCACGCGATTTCAATGTGTTGCTTATACGCAACAGGCCTTTCAATGTCGCGCCAGACCCTTGCAACCCTCGGATAACAAGACCATTGTGCGGCGCAGTTCGCGGCTCGCCCCGGTGGTGCAGCGAGGCTTATTGTTGCCTTCTTTGAAGGCCAAACAGCGTCGATCGGAACGGGGCGTTCCAGTCGCGGAGACCTTGTAATACGGTGGAACCTATGTCGTTGTCTCGCACTTTCCTGAAATATTCCGCAGTTGCCGCCGTGCTTGGACTGAGCCTCGCCGGTCCCGTCCTGGCGCAGGACGCCATCAAGGACGACAAGGTCATTGCCATCGTCAACGGCCACGAGATCAAGGTCTCGGAAGTGCAGATGGCGACCGATGATATCATTGGCCAGTTGCCCGACCTGCCGCCGAAGCTGAGGTTTCCCTTCGTCGTCGAATATCTGATCGAGCGCCATCTGCTGGCGCAATACGCCGTGAAAGAGGGCATTGGCGACACGGAAGAGTACAAGCGCCGCCTGGCCCTTTACCAGGCCAAGGCGCTGCGCGACGCCTATTTCTTCCAGAAGATCCGCCCCATGGTCACGGAAGAGGAAATGAAGGCGGTTTACGACGAGGAGTCGGCCAAGCTGCAGCAGACCGAACGGGTTCGTGCGCGCCATATCCTCGTCGGCACCGAACAAGAGGCCAAGGATATCCTCGCCCGCCTGCAGAAGGGCGAGAAGTTCGAAGATCTGGCCAAGCAGTTCAGCCTCGACGGATCCAAGGACTATGGTGGCGATCTCGGCTACTTCACCCAGCCTGAGATGGTGCCGGAGTTTTCCAAGGCGACCTTTGCGCTCAAGGTCGGCGAGACCTCGCAGCCGGTGAAGACCGATTTCGGCTGGCACATCATCCGGCTGGAAGACCGCAAGCAGGGCGCTGCCCAGCCTTTCGATCAGGTGAAATCGGCGATCCGCAACGTGCTGTTGCGGAAGAAGGTTTCGGAGACCATGGAGAAGATCCGCAGTGCCTCCAAGGTCGAGATCGTCGACGAGGACCTGAAGAAATATGCCGAGGACGCCGCCAAGGCTGCCAAGGCGTTTCAGGAAAAGCAGCAGAAGTCCCTGGACCAGACCGGGGCTGGCGGCGATGCGCTGATTGAATCGACCGGCGGCAAGGGCGACCTGCAGATCCAGCAATAATCTTCACATTGAGGACGACTCGGAGGGGGGCTGTTCATGGCACATCAGGTCTCGCCGCTGGCACCAGCGGCGTTCCCGGAGCTTCCGCCTATCGCCGGCGTCAGGCTGGCTGCGGCAGAAACCGGCATTCGCTACAAGAACCGTCCGGACGTGCTGATGGCACTTCTCGACCCCGGCACCACGGTTGCCGGCTGTTTCACCATGTCGAAGTCGCGTTCGGCTCCCGTTGACTGGTGCGCCGCCAATCTCGGCGGTGGGTCGGCGCGGGCGGTCATCATCAATGCCGGCAATGCCAATGCCTTCACCGGCAAGGCCGGCGTTGCGACGGTGACGGCAGTGGCCAAAGCGGCGGCGCACCAGCTGAAGTGCAAGGCCGGGGAGATTTTCCAGGCCTCGACCGGGGTCATCGGCGAGCCGCTCAATCCGGACTTCATCACCGGCGCGCTTGGCCAGCTGGCGGCAGAGGCCGATCCCGACCGCTGGAGTGCTGCGGCGCATGCCATCATGACCACCGACACGTTCCCCAAGGCCTGCACGGTGAAGGCCAAGCTCGGGGGCAAGACGGTGACGATCAACGGCATCGCCAAGGGATCGGGCATGATTGCGCCGGACATGGCGACGATGCTGGTGTTCATCTTCACCGATGCTGCGCTGCCGGCAAAGATCCTGCAGAAACTGCTGACGCGCGCCGTGAATCCAAGCTTCAACTGCATCACGGTCGATGGCGATACCTCGACGTCGGATACGGTGCTGATGTTTGCGACCGGCGCGGCGGGTGGTGCGCTCACCGGCTTGCGCTCGGCGGATGATGCGCGGCTCAAGGGTTTCTCGAAGGCGCTCGACACCCTGTGCATGGACCTGGCGCATCAGGTGGCGAGGGATGGTGAAGGCGCTGAGAAATTTATCGAGATCGCCATCACCGGTGCCGAGAATGACAAGGCGGCGCATCGCATCGCGATGTCGGTCGCCAATTCGCCGCTGGTGAAGACGGCGATCGCCGGCGAGGACGCCAACTGGGGCCGCGTCGTCATGGCGATCGGCAAGGCGGGCGAGAAAGCCATCCGTGACAAGCTGAAGATCAAGATCGGCGGCATCACGGTGGCAAAGAACGGCATGCGTGATCCCTCCTACAAGGAATCCGATATCATGCCGCACATGAAGGGCCGGCACATCGTGATCGAAACGGATGTCGGTGTCGGCAAGGGCAAGTCGCGCGTCTGGACTTGCGATCTCACGCACCGCTACATCGATATCAACGGGTCTTATCGTAGCTAGAGTGTTGTGAAACGACATTCTCCACATGCGTCATGGCCGGGCTTGTCCCGGCCACCTTTCAAACACGCTGAACGAGTTGGCCGGGACAAGCCCGGCCATGACGGTATTGGGGCGGGCGCGCGATGAAGATCGTCCTCGTCGCCGCCGTGGCGCTGATCGATGCCGACGGCCGCGTGCTGATCTCGCAGCGGCCGATGGACAAGCAGCTTGGCGGCTTGTGGGAATTTCCGGGCGGCAAGGTTGAACCCGGCGAGCGGCCGGAGGTGGCCCTGATCCGTGAACTGAAGGAGGAGCTTGGCATTGATGTCGCCGAGTCCTGCCTCGCGCCGCTGACGTTCGCGAGCCACGCCTACGAGACGTTTCATCTGCTGATGCCGCTCTATGTCTGCCGCCGCTGGAAGGGGCAGGTCACGGGTGCCGAAGGGCAGGCCATTGCCTGGGTGAAACCGCTGAAGCTCAGGGACTATCCGATGCCGCCAGCGGACGTGCCGCTGATCCCGCATCTGATCGATCTGCTGTAGCCGCCCGGTTTTCTCCGGCGACGGGCTCGGACAATTACAGTTTCTTTTCTTCCACTTTCAGTGCGTCGGCCAGCCTCGCCTTGGCGGAGCCGGGCTTGAGCGGCTGCTGCTGGCTGTCATGTGGCGACCAGCCGGTGGCCCAGGCGACTTCGATGGTGGCGCGGATGCGGCCATCGGCATCGGCGAAATTCGAATGATATGCATTCACCGCAGCACCCAGCAATGTGCGGGTGACTGGCCTGCGCGAGCGGTCGGTCAGCGGGTTGGAGTAGCCGAGAGCGCGGATTTCGTGAATGAGCGCGATGGCATCGGCGTAGCGGACGATGGTGCGGTCAAGATCGGCCACGGGCAGCGCCAATCCGGCCCGCTGCAGCAAACCACCCAGTTCGCGCATGTCGATCATCGGTGCGACGCGGGGGCTAACGCCGCCCGTCACCAAGGCCTCCGCCGCCAGCCAGGACTGGCGCAACTCGCTCAGTGTATCGCCCGCGAAGAGGCAGGCGAGGAACAGGCCGTCCGGCTTCAAGGCCCGGCGCATCTGGATCAGTGCCCCCGGTACATCGTTGAAGCCCTGCAAGTCGAGCAGGCTGAAGACGGCGTCGAATTGACCGTCAAGCAGATCAAGATCATCACCGGGAGACGGCGTCTTGCAGACGACATCAGTCACCTGCCCAGACTCGCGCAGCCGTTCCGAGATGTATTGCGGCTCAGCGGCAATCAGCAGGACATGCTCGAAGCGTCGGTTGACGACGCCCAGCCGCTCCAGCAGTTCTTCAGCGACCGTTCGCGTCAGGATGTTGGCGTCCGGCTGTTGCCTGCGCCGCCGCCGTTCCGCCATCAAGGCGCGGTCGAACAGAGGTGAAGTCACCTCGGTCAGCCAACCAGTTCAGACTTGATCAGCGTCCAGGTCTCAAGGTCCGGTGCCGAAATGATGCCGCCGTCGTGGCGGGTCGCGTCATAGGGGCTGCCATCGAGCAGTGCGGAGTAGCCACCAGCTTCGGAATGGATCAGCACGCCGGCCGCATGGTCCCACGGCATCAGCTTGTAATGCAGGGTGAAGTTGACGAGGCCGTCGGCGATCATGCGGTATTCATAGGCCGCACAGCGGTAGTTGAAGCAGGCCTTGGTCTTGGCGAGATTTGCCACGGTCCTGGAGCGCATCGGCTCAGGCATCAGGTACCAGGAGCTCAGACCCGTCATTTCCGACAAGGCGGCGGGCGGTGCGACTTTCAGGTCGCGTGCCTGGCCAGCCGAATTCTCGGCCCAGGCGCCGGTTCCCTTGAGGCCCTTGTGCCAATCCTTGCCGACGGGATCATAGATCAGGCCCGCCAGTGGCTGTCCCTTCGAGACGATGCCGGCCATGACGCCGAACAGCGGCAGACCCCAGGCGAAGTTCGAGGTGCCGTCGACCGGATCGACGATGATGGCGAGATCTGCGTCCTTGATCTTGTCGAGGAGCGCGTAATCGCGGGCCACCGATTCCTCACCGACGAAAAGAGCATTGGGGAACGCCTTGGCGCAGGCATCGCGCATGCGCCACTCGGCCTGCTCGTCGGCATCGGTCACCAGATCGAGGGCGCCAGTCTTCTCGCGGATGCCATCGTTGCCCAGATCGCGGAAGCGCGGCATGATCTCGGTTTCGGCGGCTTCAGCCATGATGGCGGACAGGCGGTCAAGATCGGCTCGGGTGAAGGACATGAGGACTCCAAACGGATGATTTGTGCCGCTGTTAGACCAATCTCCGCTGCGAATCCACGTTTGCGCAATTCTCTGATAGCGTAGCGGCATGCAGCTTTCGCTCGTCCACTGGCCCAGGCGCGCCTGGCGCGGATTTGTCGATCTGGTGACGCCCAGCCAGTGCCTTGGCTGCGGAGGGCCAGTGGGAGAACCCGCCAGCCTGTGCATCGCCTGCTGGGGGAAGTTGCAGCATCTGGATGAGCCGGTCTGCGACATGCTGGGAACGCCATTCGCCTATGATCAGGGGCCGGGGTCTTTGAGTGCCGCTGCCCTCGCCAATCCACCGGAGTGGGACCGGTCGCGGGCCGCCGTAGCGTTTGACGATGCGTCGCGCGGGCTGGTGCATGCGCTGAAATATGAGGACCGGCAGGAGGCGGGGCAACTGATGGCGCGGCTGATGGCGCGGGCGGGCCGTTTGCTGATCGCCGAGGCGGACGTGCTTGTGCCGGTGCCGCTCTATCGCTGGCGGCTGTGGCAGCGGCGCTTCAACCAGTCGGCGTTTCTGGCCCAGCACATTGCAGGGATGACGCGGAAGCCCTGGCGGGCGGATGTTCTCTACCGGCGGCGGCGGACCAAATCGCAGGTCGGGCTCGACCCCGCCGCCCGGCGCAAGAATGTGAAAGGGGCTTTCGTGGTGGCGCCGAAGGCGGTTGCGGCGATTGCCGGAAAAACCGTGCTGCTGATCGATGATGTGCGGACCACGGGGGCGACGGCGGAGGCCTGCGCGATGGCACTTAAGGCGGCGGGTGCTGCGCGTGTCACGCTGGTCA
The DNA here is from genome assembly GCA_963205315.1 of Pseudomonadota bacterium. GTDB lineage: Bacteria > Pseudomonadota > Alphaproteobacteria > Rhizobiales > Aestuariivirgaceae > Aestuariivirga. The sequence continues at coordinate 33,421 of CAUJIO010000067.1, forward strand.
GCTTTGCGCTTGTCCAGGCCCCGGCGAAGTTACATATTTAATAGCATCATGACCACACAGCCAAAAATCACTGTCTACACGACACCGTGGTGCCCCTACTGCCATTCAGCCAAGGCGTTGTTGAAGAAGAAGGGTGTCGCGTTCGAAGAGATCGACGTGCAGGATCCGGCTTTGCGCCAGCAGATGATGCTGAAGTCCCAGGGCCGCCGCACGGTGCCGCAGATTTTCATTGGCGACCGCCACGTCGGCGGCTCCGATGATCTTCATGAGCTGGACCGGCGTGGCGGGCTCGACGCGCTGCTGCAGCCCGCGTGAGAGTTCGCGCCGCAGCAATCCAGATGCGCACGGGCCGCGACATGGCCCGCAATCTGGCAGAGGCGGGTGAACTGATCCGCGCTGCCGCGGCAGATGGAGCGGTGTTTGTCTCAACGCCCGAGATGACCAACATCCTGGAGCCGGACCGGCCCCGGCTGAGGTCGCTGGCGCGGCGTGAGCCGGAAGATATGAGCGTTGCAGGCTTTGCGGCACTGTCCCGGGAGTTGGGAATCTGGCTCAACATCGGTTCGCTCGCACTGAAAGGTGAGGGCGAAAAACTCTTGAACCGGTCGCTGCTTTTCCGGCCTGATGGCTCGATCGCGGCGCGCTATGACAAGATCCATCTTTTCGATGTCGATCTGCCGACGGGAGAGTCCTTGCGCGAGTCGCACGCCTATCAGGGTGGCGATTGCGCGGTCTTGGCGGAGACACCGTTTGGCAGACTTGGCCTGACGATTTGCTACGACATGCGGTTTCCTCATCTCTACCACGCGCTGGCGCAAGCCGGGGCCGACATCTTCACCGTACCCTCGGCCTTCACTGTGCCGACAGGGCAGGCGCACTGGCATGTTCTGTTGCAGGCGCGGGCCATCGAGACGGGAAGCTTCGTGATCGCCGCGGCGCAAGGTGGCCGCCACGAATCCGGACGCGAGACCTATGGGCACTCGCTCATCGTCGCGCCGTGGGGCGATGTGCTGGCAGAGGGTGGAACCGAGCCTGGTGTCTTGATGGCCGATCTCGATCCGGGAGCAGTGGCCGAGGCGAGGCGGCGCATACCTGCGCTGATGCATGCCAGACGGTATGAGGTTGAAAACTTGAATCCTGCGAGCAGCATTGCTACGTCTCAACCATGATCCGCTATGATCTCATCTGCGACAAGGGCCACACGTTCGATGGCTGGTTCCGCGACAGCGCCGCCTATGATGCGCAGGCGGAGCGAGGACTCGTATCCTGCACCACCTGCGGCTCGGTGAAGATCGAGAAGCAGTTGATGGCGCCGGGCATTCCGGCAAAGGCCAATACAAAGTCCGAGTTACCGAAGACGATGGTGGCCGGACCTGTCGATCCGCGGCTGGCGGCGATGATGCAGATGGTGCGCGACATGCGCAAACACGTCGAAGAAAATGCGGACTATGTCGGCGACAAGTTTGCCGAGGAAGCCCGCAAGATTCACTACGAGGAAGCCGAGCAGCGCGGCATCTATGGCGAGGCGACGGCCGAAGACGCCAAGGCGCTGATCGAGGAAGGCATTGCGGTGCATCCGCTGCCGCGGTTGCCGGAAGACGGCAACTGAGCGGTCCTCAACCCCGCCCGATGTAGGGCATCTTGGTGGCCATCACGGTGACGAACTGGGCGTTGGCTTCCAAAGGCAGCGAAGCCATGTAGAGTACCGTGCGGGCGACGTTCTCGACGTCCATCGTCGGTTCCGGCGCGGTGGTGCCGTTGGCTTGCGGCATGCCGGTCTTCATCTTCTCGGTCATCTCCGTTCCGGCATTGCCGATGTCGATCTGGCAGACGGCAATGTCATACTTGCGGCCATCGAGGGAGCCGGACTTGGTGAGGCCCGTCACCGCGTGCTTGGTCGAGGTATAGGGTGCGGAATTGGGGCGCGGCGCGTGGGCCGAGATCGACCCATTGTTGATGATCCTGCCGCCCATCGGCGATTGCGCCTTCATCATGCGGAAGGCCTCCTGCATGCAGTAGAACACGCCCGAGACATTGACGTTGACGACGTTCTGCCACATCTCGATCGACAGATCTTCAAGCAGGATGGTGCCGGGTGCGCCGGTGCCGGCATTGTTGAAGACGACGTCGACGCGGCCGAACTTCGCCTTCGCCGCTGCAAACAGCGCCTTGACCGATGCGGGGTCCGACACATCCGAAGGAACGGCCAGTGCCTTGGGGCCAATCCGCTTGGCTACCGCCTCAAGCGCATCGGCACGGCGGCCCGCGAGGACGACGCCATAGCCCTCGCGCCCGAAGGCCAGCGCCACTGCCTTGCCGATGCCGGAACCGGCGCCTGTGACCACTGCAACTTTCATGTCCGTCAATTCCTCTTCAATGCATTCCATGCCGCAACAAACGCGGCCGCCGATGTGCCCACATCTTCGGCGTTCTTGCCGGGCTTGTAAATATTCGAGCCGATGCCGAAGCCTGCGCAGCCTGCATCGGCCCATGCCTGCATGTTGCCGGGCGTCACGCCGCCGACCGCATAGATGCCCGCATGTTTCGGCAGCACGGCCTTCCACGCCTTCACGGTGACCGGGTTTGCGGCCTCGGCCGGGAAGAGCTTCAGATGCTTTGCCCCCGCGCGGAGTGCGGTGAAGGCCTCGGTCGGTGTGAAGACACCGGGCAGCGGTACGAGACCGTGTGCCACGGTGCGGGCGATGACCGCCGGATTGCAATCGGGAGAGACGGAGATGGTGCCGCCGGACGCCTTGAGGTTATCGACGCTTGCCGTGTCGAGAACGGTCCCGGCGCCGACAATCATGCGGCCTTTGAAGTGATCGGCAAGGGCCGCAATCGACACGAAGGGGTCGGGTGAATTCAACGGCACCTCGACGATGCGCACACCCGCTGCGAAGAGCGCGTCGCCGATTCCCAGCACCTCGGACGGCTTCACGCCGCGCAGGATTGCGACGATGCCGCAGGCGTTTGCCGCTTCTTCGAATGTCATCATATCAACCCTGCCTGTCTGGCGATGATGGTGAGGCCTTTGACGATCGCCTCCGGATCGCCATAACGCACGTTCAATCCCGCAAGGCCGATTGCCTTCACATAGCGGCCGCCGATGCCGGGCGAAGCCAGCACGACATATTCGGCATCGCGCGGATTGTCGCGGATGGCGTGCGCCACTTCGGTGCCGATCACCTGGCCCGAGAGATAGGAGGCAATCGACTCCGGTGCCAATTCGCCAAAGAGCCCCAGTGAACGGGCCGAGAAGATGCGGTGCAGGAAGCCGGCAGGATCGGCGAGCGCACCTCTTACTCCCTGCGCGAAGGCCTGTTCGTCATCGGGTCCATCCTTCATCAGGCGGCCCAATATCGTGTGAGCCTTCAATGCGGCGAAGACCTCGCCCGTGACATAGGTGGCATAGCGGACAATCCGGTCGCCATCCGTGGTGATCCACTTCGAATGCGTACCGGGGGTCACGAAGTGATTGGCGCCTTGTCCCAGCGAGCCGAAGACCTGCACCTCTTCGCTCCGCATCACATCCGGCATGCCATCCGGGCTGCGATAGCTGAGGCCGGTCGCAAAGGCGATGCGGCGGCCGGATGCTGTGGTGTGGTGATGCAAAGCCCGGGCGAGATCGGCGGCGCTGGCCGGGCAGGCCACATAGGGCAGCTCGATCCAGCCCTGGCGCGAGGTGATCATGCCCGCCGCCATCACCGGCAGGTTCGTGTCCCAGGTGCCGATGTGGGACTCGAGGGCCGCTTCGAAATTGCCATCCGTCACCGACAGGATTCCATGCGGCGCCGAGAGCGTGTCCAGCACTTGACCATCGCCCGCCACCTTATAGGCGCGGAACGATGTGGTTCCCCAGTCGAGGGCGATGAAGGCGGGGGCCATCGGGTCAGATGATCTTGACGCCGTCAGGCTTGTAGCCGGGCTTCATGTCTTTCAGCGGATTGCGCAAGGGCGCGCCGAAGGCGGCAGCACTGATTTCGAAGACGTCGCCATCCTCGGGCTTGATGCCGTCGGCGATCGACAGCGTCGCGGTGCCGAAATAGTGGATGTGGAGATCACCCGGACGGCGGAAGCCATCGTACTTGAAGTGATGATATTCGAGGTTGGCCAGCGTGTGGCTCATGTTGGCCTCGCCGGTCAGGAAGGGCTTCTCCCAGATCGTCTGACCCTTTCTCACGATGCGGCTCATGCCCTCGATCGAGTCCGGGATCTTGCCCATCACCATTTCGGGGCCGATGGAGGAGTGACGCAGCTTGGAATGCGCGAGATACAGATAGTTCTGCCGCTCGGTGACGTGGTCGGAATATTCATTGCCGAGGGCGAAGCCAAGGCGCACCGGGCGGCCCTTTGCATCGATCATGTATAGGCCTGCAAGCTCCGGTTCCTCGCCGCCATCGAGCGCGAAGGACGGCTTGGGCAAGGGCTGGCCGGGACCGACCAGCCAGGATCCGTCGCCCTTGTAGAACCATTCCGGCTGCACGCCGGCCTCGCCCTTGGCTTTCGGCTTGCCGCCTTCAAGGCCCATCTTGAACATCTTGAGACTGTCGGTCAGTTCTTCCGAGGCGCCCGAAAGTTTCTTGTGCATGCCGTCACGCGCCGAGGCCGAACCCAGATGGGTGAGGCCCGTGCCAGTGATGATGCAATGGGCGGGGTCGGGATGATCGACGGGGGTCAGCACGCGCTTTTCCTTCAGCGCTGCAGCGTAATCCTCGGTGGCGGTTCCGGCGAGGCTCGATGCCATGGCGGCCAGCTTCTTGCCTTCTGCCAGCGCGAGACGCGCGAGATCGAGCGTGGTGGCGGCCTTCTTCAGCACGATGATGCTGGCGCCGACGACCAGGCCGACACGGCGCTTGCCCTTCTGGTCGATAAACTGGACGAGATTCATGGCGGTTGCTCCCAGGTGAGAATTTATTTGTATGACAAATAGCGCGTCCAGCTATCCGGCGAAAGCATGTTTTTCAAAGCCTGTCGTGCCCGGATCGAAGCAGAACAGGCCGCCCTGCAAAGGCAAGCGAATGTCCTCGACATGCAGGCGGGACGTGGTGACGTAGAGTGTATCCAGCTTCGCTCCACCGAAACAGACATTGGTGACGCGCTTCGCCGGCATCGGCACCACGCGGTCGATGCGGCCTTTCGGATCGATGCGCAGCACGCAGGAGCCCTCCCAGCGGGCGCTCCAGATGAAACCCCCGGCATCAACGGTCGCGCCATCCGGATAGCCGTAGTCCTTCGTATCGCTGAGCACGCGGCGGTTGGAGATGGTTCCGGCATCGAGGTCGAAATCATAGGCCCAGATGACCTGCGCCATCGAGTCGGTGAAATAGAAAGTGCGGTTGTCGGGCGACCAGCAGGGGCCGTTGGAGACGCCGATGTCATGCGCCATCGCCGTCACGCTGTGATCGGCATCGACGCGGAACAATGTGCCGCTCGAAGCGGTGATCGGCAGGTCATCGCCCAGCGGGCCAACATTGTTCATCATTGTGCCGAACCAGAAGCGGCCTCTGGCATCGCAGGCGCCATCATTGCCGCGGTTGCCGGGCTTGTCTGGCTCCAGCGCGCGGATGGGAGTGAGGGCACCGGTTTGCGGTTCAAAGACGTTGATGCCTTTGAAGCTGCCGACGATGAGCGAGCCGTCCTTGCGCATGGCCATGGACGTGACCATCTCGTTGAACTGCCATTTGCGATAATTTCCGCTGGCCACGTGAAGGCGGTGGATGGCCGAGGGCACAATGGCATCGAGCCACCACAGGGTTTGGGACGCGACATCCCAGAAGCAGCCTTCGCCCAGTTTGTCGCCTGAGTCGACGAGGCAGGTGACAGGGATTTCGGTGATCTGCATCGGTCAGGAATCCAGTGGCCAGGTGTCGGCGATCTTGTAGCCATCGGGCCAGGGATCAGACGGATCAAGCATCAATGTCGATTGCCCGGTAATCCAGGCGCGGCCGGTGATGGTGGGGATGATGGCGGCGTGGTTGCCGACGGTCGTGAGCCCGGCGATCTCGCCGATGAAGCGGCTCTCGATGATCGAACGGCCGATGTATTTCTCACCTTGCTTCATCAGGCCCCTGGCATGCAGCACGGCCATCAGCGCCGAGCAGCCGGTGCCGGTCGGCGAACGGTCGATCTTGCCCGGCTTGACGACGCAGGCATTGCGGCTGGAGAGGCAGCCGTCGACCGTTTCGAGTTCGCCGGTGAGGAAGGCAAAGGAGAAGTGCCGCCAGTCCGGCAGATCGGGATGGGTGAAGCCCAGCTGCTCATTGCCGGCCTTGACGATCTTGCGGCCAATGACAGCGAGATCGCGCGCCTCATCGGGCCGGATGTCAAAGCCCAGGGATTTGGCATTGGCCATGACGAAGCTGTCACCGCCGTAGGCCGTATCAACGTTGATGGTGCCGAGGCCCTCGACCTCGAGCGGCACGCCAAGCCGGTCGGCAAAGGCCGGCACGTTCTTGAGGGTGATCGACTGCGCCTTGCCATCACGGCACTGGGCTACGACTTCGACCAGTCCGGCGGGGGCTTCCAGCACCAGCCGGGTTTCGGGCTCGGTCATCGGCAGAATGCCGCTGTCGAGCAGGACGGTGGACACGCAGATACAGTTGGAGCCCGACATGGGCGGCGTGTCTTCCGGCTCCATGATGATGAAGCCCATGTTGGCGCGCGGGTCTTTTGGCGGCACCAGCAGGTTGACATGACGGAAGACCCCGCCGCGCGGTTCGTTGAGGACAAGGGCACGGAGCTTGCCGTCTTCGGCGATGAATCGCGACTGGTCCCAGACAGTCGCCCCCGGTGGTGGCGCTACTCCGCCGACAATGACGTCGCCCACTTCGCCTTCGGCATGGCAGGCGATGATCTGAATGGTCTTGCTCGTCCGCATCAAATTCACTCCGATTCGAGCCACCTTACCAAAGTTTCATTGGCAGGCGACTTGAACTTGCCGCAATCACGCCCATCTCGCCAAAAGCGGCACCGGGCCCCTCTGGCGAGATCAGTTCTCGCGATGTCGGAGCCGCTTGATGGCAACATTCAAGAAGGGTCCGGCAATGGAATTGGTCCAGGCGGCGCTATATTCGAATTTTCTAGGCACTCCCTCGTATTTCTGGCTGATCTTCGTGTCGATCGTGATCGGCCTCCTGGTTCTCGATCTCGGCTTCCTGCACAAGGGCAATAAGGAGATCGAGGCCAAGGAGAGCTTCATTCTCTATGCCGGTTACATGGCCATCGCCTTTGCCTTCGGCGGCTGGGTGTGGTGGGCCAAAGGCGCACAGCCGGGCCTCGAGTTCTTCACCGGCTATCTGATCGAGCAATCGCTGGCGATGGACAACATCTTCATCATCGCCACGGTCTTCGCCTTTCTCGGCATTCCGCGCAATTACCAGCACCGGGTGCTGTTCTGGGGCATCCTCGGCGTCATCGTGTTCCGTGCCATCCTCATCGGGCTCGGCGCGGCGTTGGTGATGTCGTTCTCGTGGATCCTCTTCGTCTTCGGCGCATTCCTGGTGTTTACCGGGCTCAAGATGTTCAAGACCTCGCATGACAAACCGAGCCTCGAGGACAACTGGATGCTGCGGCTCATCAAGCGGCATTTCCGCGTCACCGACCGGCTGCACGGCGAGAAATTCACCGTGAAGCAGGTCGATCCCAAGACCGGCAAGCTGGCGACCTTCATCACGCCACTGTTTGTCGCCCTCATCATCGTCGAATTCGTCGACCTGATCTTCGCGGTTGACTCCGTGCCGGCGATTTTCGCGGTGACGCAGGATCCCTTCATCGTCTATACGTCCAATATCTTTGCCATCCTCGGATTGCGGGCGCTCTACTTCGCGCTGGCGGCCGCGATGCACCGGTTCAAGTACCTGCAATATTCTCTGGCGGTCATCCTCGTGCTGGTGGGCATCAAGATCTTCCTCGTGCCGATGGGCATCAAGATCGATACCGCGTTGTCGCTGGCGGTGACCATCTCCGTGCTCGCCGGAGGCATTCTCTACTCGCTCTGGAAGACCCGCAACGACATGCCCGAACCTCTACCAGTGGCGAAGCGCCAGGAGAGCTGAGTCACTTGCCTCCCTGATAAAATCAGTTATCAGGGAGGCAATCCGTCATCAGGTCAGGCCATGAAAAAGCTCGAACATTTCGTTGAATCCATCATCCTCGCCTCCCGCTGGCTGCTGGTGGTGTTCTATCTCGGCCTTACGGCCGCCCTGGCGCTCTATTGCATCGCCTTCAGCAAGAAGCTTTACGACTTTGCAGCCAAGGTCTTCGTGCTGGAGGAGACGGATACGATTCTCAAGATGCTCGGGCTGATCGATGCCGCCCTGGTAGCCAGCCTCATCGTCATGGTGATCATTTCGGGTTACGAAAATTTCGTCAGCCGCTTCGACAATGCCGGTGGCGAGATCAACTGGCTCGGCAAGATCGACGCGGGCTCGCTGAAGATCAAGGTGGCCTCGACGATCGTGGCGATCTCATCGATCCATCTGCTGCAGATCTTCCTCAATTCCTCGCAGTACACCGACAACAAGCTGATGTGGCTGACGATCATGCACATGGCCTTCGTCGTCTCGGCACTGTTCCTGGCCTATATCGACCGGGTGATGGCCCAGACGAAGAAGGACAAGGGGGACGATCACTGACACCATGTCAGAACAGGCGGGCGTTGATCCACATGTGGAACAGGATCGACGCCACATATCCGAGGCCCACCGCCCATGACCACCTGAGATGGCTCATGAACGTATAAATTCCCCTGGCCTGGCCCATGAGCGCGACGCCGGCCGCCGAACCGATCGACAGCAACGAGCCGCCGACGCCGCAGGTCAGGGTGATCAGTAGCCACTGGCCGTCGCTCATCTGCGGGTCCATGGTGAGGACCGCAAACATCAGCGGGATGTTGTCGACGATGGCGGATAGCGCGCCGATGACGATATTGGCGGCCGTGGGTCCAAGTCCGACATAGAGGAATTCGGACGACAGCGTGAGATAGCCAAGGACACCCAGTCCGCCCACAGCGAAGATGATGCCGAAGAAGAACAGCAATGTATCCCATTCGACGCGTTGCACCTGGGAAAAGCTGTCGAGGATCATGTCGTGGTCGTTGCGCTTGTGGCCCCTGCGTTGCAGGAAGAACGCCCACATCTGTAAATATCCCAGACCGAGCATCATGCCGAGAGCGGGCGGCAGATGCAGAAAGTTCTTGAAGCAGACGGCGGTAACGATGGTGGCGGCGAAGAGTACAACGACACCGCGGGCACCCGGCTTCAGATGAACGCGGTCGGTTCGCGGATCGGGCTTCGCCGACGGCACGCCGAACTGCATGATGAGGGCCGGGACCAGCCAGTTGACCAGTGACGGCAGGAACAGAACGAAGAACTCGAAGAATCCGAGCTTGCCCTTCTGCCAGACCATCAATGTCGTGATATCGCCGAAGGGTGAGAACGCCCCACCTGCATTGGCGGCGACCACGATGTTGACGCAGCCCAGAGCCACGAACCGTGCTGACTGCGAGCCAACAGCCATGACCACGGCGCCCATGATCAAGGCCGTGGTGAGATTGTCGAGGATCGCCGAAAGGGGAAAGGCCAAAGCTCCCGTGATCCAGAAGAGCTGGCGGTAGCCGAGGCCCAAGTTCACCAGTCTGGCGCGCAGCACGTCAAAGACGCGGCGCTCCTCCAGCGTGTTCACATAGGTAATGGCGACCAGCAGGAAGAGGAACAGCTCGCCATATTCCTCGATGATGTGGACGGCCTGCTCATGGGCGGCATCCGGCTGCCCCGCCTGCATGTAGACGATGCCGATCATCGCCCAGATCAATCCGCCGGCCAGCATGACAGGCTTCGACTTTCGCATGTGCGTCGTCTCTTCGAAGATCACCATCACGTAGGCGGCGATGAAGATGATGAGCGACAGATAGCCGGACCAATGGGCGGTGAGGTTCAACATGACGGAAGGTTTCCTTACGGAATCGAAACGGTTTCGCCGGGATCAGGCACGAGGAACCGCGCCGCGTCAATGCCGCGTTCGGCCATCGCCAGCCGCAGTGCCATGGCGGGGGCGTCAATGGCTTCGTCGGTCAGTTGCACCGTGCTGTGATGGATGGCGATGCTGGTGGAGCTTTCAAGATGCAGGTGGGCGTCCGCGGCCTCATCCGGATTCATATGCTGGGGTCTCATGAACCAGCGTGGCTCATAGGCGCCGATGGGCAGAAGCGAGAGCCTGGCAGGGCCGAAGGTGGAGCGAATGTCCGTGAATGTCTGGCCGTTGCCGAAACCTGTGTCGGCGGCAAAATAGATGAGGCCGCCCGGCGCTTCCACAGCGAAGGCACCCCAGAGCGCAGTGTTGGCGCCCCAGAGATTTCGTTTCGACCAGTGCCAGGCGGGAGTGAGATGGATCTTCACCGCACCGCTCAAGATGTTGCCACCCCATGTCAGTTCGTCGATAACAAGGTTCCTGGAAGCCCTGCCGATCCAGCGGGCATTGCCGAGCGGAGTCACGACGTGCGCCTGATGATGGCGGGCGATGGCCGCAAGTGCGGGCAAGTCCATGTGATCGTAGTGATTGTGGCTGAGCAGGATGACATCGATGGGCGGCAGCGATGCGGCATCAAGGGCGGCAGGCCTCACGCGCTTTGGTCCCGCCCATTGGAACGGGCTGGCGCGAAGCGAAAGGAACGGGTCGGTCAGGATATTCATGCCGGCGGTCTGGATCAGCACGGTGGAGTGGCCGATCCATGTGGCCAGCATGGCGTTGCCCTCGACCCGTTGCGGCGGGCGGGGATATGGCGGGCCGTCGATCCAGGCCGGCCAGCGGGACCGCCTGCTGGTGAATTGCCATTTCATCACATCGAAGAAGCCGGCCTCGCCGCGATGACCCTCAATGTGAAAGCGGCCGTTCTTCTGGGCGATGCGCAGCATTCAGCCTGGGGCTCCTGCGGCAGCGAGGATCGCCTGCGGGGTCAGCGCCTGATAGCCGACGAAGGGCCGGTCATGCGAGACGATGACGAAGAGCGCAATCGAAATTGCCAGCGAGATGGCAGCCAGAGCCACGGTACGTGGCAGGGGGAACCGGCCGTGACCCAGAGCCATCATCACCAGCAACAACAGGCCGAGCATGGAAACAAGAAACCATTGCCCGCCGCTGACGACGTCCTGGGCCATCGACAGGCGCTGCTGGCGGGCGGCGGAGAGCTGGTCAAGGGCGGTGACCATCCGCTGCTGCAGCAGACGATTCATATCTCCTTCCGAGAATCCATGAATGACTGCGGTGTAGATATCCTTGAGGTCTTTTTCGGCATCGAGCGGGCCCGTGCCGCCGCGCATGTCCGGCCATTCTGCGGCGACTGCCGCGCCATAGCCCGCGATGATGCGGGCGAAACTGTCGCGGGAGGGGCCGGTCATCGATTCCATGTAAGTCTGGATCACCCGCAGGCTGCGCGCTTCGGAATTTATCGTCTCGCGCGCCCGGTCCTCCATCTGCCAGATCGAGTTGGCGAGAAAGGTGACGGAGAGCACGAAGAGCGTGCCGCACAGGGTCATCACCACGGGCGAGAGATCGGCGAGATTTTCGCTCAGGCGCCTCATCGGCCTCAGCCTCAAGGCAAGATGCAGCCCGGCCGCGAGCAGGCCGGTGGCGCCGAGGATGGTGAAGAATATTGCCGCCGGAGGCAGCTCATACATGAAGTCCGGCGGCATGGCGTCTTGTCAGCTCCTCAGACGGTTCGCAGGTACCATTCGAAGTCCCGGGAGGTGGGCTCCGAATAGAAGCGGTCGGCCTCGACTTCCTTCAAGGTGCAATATGTATCGACAAATTCCTTGCCGAAGTATTCCTTGAGGATCGAAGCGCGCCAGAAGGCGTCGATGGCATCGTGCCAGTTGCCGGGGATGTACTTGGCGCGGCGTTCGTAACCGTTGCCACTGACCGGGTTGCCGGGATCGGACTTCTCGAGAATGCCGTGATGCATGCCGGCAAGGATTGCCGCCATGACGAGGTAAGGATTGGCATCGGCACCCGACGGGCGGTGCTCGATGTGGCAGGCCTTGGCCGCACCCGCCGGAATGCGCAAGGATACGGTGCGATTGTTGATGCCCCAGGAGGCCGAAACCGGCGCATAGGAATTGCGGCGGAAGCGGCGGTAGGAGTTGGCGTTGGGGGCAAAGATCAGCATCGATTCCGCCATTGCCGCCTTGAGGCCGCCGAGGCAATGCATGAGCAGCTCATTCTGCGTCGGATCTTCCGCGGCAAACAGGTTGTTGCCCTCTTCGTCGGCCAGCGACACATGGATGTGCATGCCGGAGCCGGTCCATTCCGAATAGGGCTTGGCCATGAAGGTGGCGGCCAGTCCATGCTTCTCGGCGCAGGCCTTGATCAGGCGCTTCAGCATCACGCCTTCGTCGCAGGCATCGAGAACATCGGCACGATGGCGCAGCACGATCTCCATCTGGCCCGGCGCATATTCCGAGATCAGGGTCTTGGCGGGCAGGTCCTGAATCTCGCACCAGGCGTAGAGATCCTTGAAGAACGGCGCGAAATCATCCGTGTCCTGAAGATAGTAAGCCTGATAGTGCTGCGGCTTGTGTTCATTGATCAGCGACGTCGGCGGTACTGGCTTTCCGGCCATCGCGGAGGCGCGGTCCATGAGGAAGAACTCGAGTTCGACGGCGCCGACCGGCGTCATGTTCAGTTCCTTCTTGAACCGTGTGACGACGCTCTCCAGCGCATTGCGGGGATCGGCATAATGCGGCGTGCCGTCGAGATCATGGACGGCGGCAGTATATTGTGCCGTCTTCTCCATCCACGGCACGCGCACGAAGGTGCCGGGGATCGGCCACATCA
>CAUJIO010000068.1 GCA_963205315.1 Pseudomonadota bacterium
CGAACAAGGTGAAACCGTGAACGTGACATTCAACGAGGCCCTGAGGGTCTGGGCCCGCATTGGCTGCCTCTCCTTTGGCGGGCCTGCGGGACAGATCGCCCTGATGCACCGCGAGATCGTCGAGGAGCGGCAATGGCTCACCGAGAAGGAATATCTCTCGGCTTTGAACTTCTGCATGCTGCTGCCCGGCCCCGAGGCGATGCAGCTTGCGACCTATGCAGGCTGGAAACTGCATGGATTGAAGGGCGGTCTGGCCGCGGGCCTGCTTTTCGTCCTGCCCGGAGCGTTCGTCGTGCTTGCGCTCACCATGCTCTACTCAAGCTTTGGCCGGTTGCCGCTGGTCGATGCCCTCTTCTATGGCATCAAGGCCGCCGTCCTCGCCATCGTCATCGAGGCGCTGCTGCGCGTGGCGAAGCGTGCGCTGAAGACCAATGCCGACTGGGTCATTGCGGCGCTGGCCTTTCTGGCGCTTTATGTCTTCGCCGTGCCCTTTCCGCTCATCATCTTGGCCGCTGCGGTGTTCGGCTTCGTCCGCAGCAGCGGCGTCCGCGAGGAGCATTCGGGCGCCTTGCCGGGCCTTGGCGCTCTTGCCGGGACGGTCGGCATCTGGGGCGTCATCTGGCTATTGCCCCTGGCGGCCCTCGCCCTGGTCCTTGGTCCGCATCATGTGCTGACCGAAATCGGCGTCTTTTTTTCCAAGCTAGCCATCGTCACCTTTGGCGGCGCCTATGCCGTGCTGACCTACATGGCCCAGGCTGCGGTCGAACAGAAAGGCTGGCTCACGGCCCCCGAGATGATCGACGGCCTGGCGCTGGCCGAAACCACGCCCGGACCCTTGATCCTCGTCACGCAATTCGTCGGCTATGTCGCGGCACTGCGGGAAATGGGCTCGATCTGGGGCGGCATCGCTGGCGCCGTCGTCACCTTGTGGATGACCTTCGCGCCCTGCTTCCTGTGGATCTTCGCTGGCGCACCCTATATCGATGCCATCGGCAACCGCCCGCGGCTGGCGGGAGCCCTGGCCGCCATCACCGCCGCCGTTGTCGGCGTCATCCTCAACCTGTCGGTCTGGTTCGGCCTGCACGTGCTCTTCGGCAAGGTTGAGCGTTTGCAGGGTGACTGGTTTCAGCCCTGGCTGCCGGACTGGATCAACCTCGACTGGTTCGCCCTGGCACTCAGCCTCCTCGCAGCGCTTGCCCTTCTTCGCTTTCACCTCGGCATCGTCAAGACACTCGTTCTCTGTGCCGTGATCGGTGCGGCCTGGAGGTTGTTGTCCTAACCCCAGCGCCAGAAATCATTGCCTTCCTTGGCGAGACTGCGGGCCAGCACCATCTTGTGGACTTCCGAGGCGCCATCGACCAGCTTGGCGCAGCGGGCGTATCGGTAAATCCATTCCAGCACCGTATCCTTGGAATAGCCCTTGGCGCCACAGAGCTGCACGCCCACATCCGCCGCGCGCTGCAGCGTGTCGGCGACATGGATCTTCGCCATCGACACTTCCTTCTGCGCCTTGTCGCCACTGTCCAGTTTCCATGCCGCATGCATGGTCAGCAGCCTGCCCTTCTCGATCTCGGCCGCCACTTCGCCTAGCATGATCTGCACGCTCTCATGTTGGTCGAGCGTCGAACCGAAGGCTCGGCGCTCTTTCACATAGGCGTGGGCAATCTCGAGACAGCGCTTCGACAGGCCGAGCCAGCGCATGCAATGCGTCAACCGCGCCGGCCCCAGCCGGATCTGCGTCAGGCGCAATCCATCGCCCTCTTCCAGCAACCGGTTCTCTTCCGGAATTTCCAGCCCGTCGAACTCCAATTCACAGGCGCCGCCCTGTTCCTCCGGCCCCATGATCGGGATTCGCCGCACGATGCGCCAGCCCGGCTGGTCCTTGTGGTACACAAAAGCCGAGAGCCCACGCCGCGGGTCATCCGACGTCCGCGCCACCAGAATGAAATGCGTGGCGCCCTCAGCACCCGAGATGAACCACTTTCGTCCGTGTACGACATACTTTCCGCCGCGCTTTTCCGCCCTCGTCAGCATCATGCCACCGGGATCGGAGCCCGAGCCCGGATGCGGCTCGGTCATCACGAAGGACGAACGCATCTTGCCGTCGATGATCGGCTGCAGCCAGCGGTCCTTTTCGGCCTCCGTCTTCAGAACCTTGTTCAGCACATTCATGTTGCCGTCGTCGGGCGCACAGCAGTTGAAGGCCAGCGGCCCGAAGATCGAGCGGTTGGCCTCCTCGTAGAAAGCGGCCCAGCCCACCATCGGCAATCCCAGTCCGCCGCGCGCCTTCGGCATTTGCGGAGCCCATAGCCCCTGCGCCTTCGCCATCTCGCGCAATGGCCCCAGCACCTCGAGCCGGATATTCTCATGCGCATCGTAGTTGCTGCGATCGGCCTCGAGCGGCAGAATGTTCTCGGCCACGAAGGCCCGCACTTTGAGCCGCAGCGCGTCGATCTCGGGGGGGAGCGAAAAATCCATTGGTATCAATCCTTATGTGAGGGCATGGCCGCCATCGACGAGGATGGAACTGCCCGTCATGAATCCGGAGGCCCGTGCCGAGGCCAGCAGCAGCAAGGTGCCGTCGAGATCGGAAGGATCGCCGGCGCGGCGCTGCGGCGTCCGCTTGATCATCTCCTGGCCGCCAGCGCTGTCGAGATAGTCGTCCGTCATCTCGCTGTAGATGTAGCCTGGGCAGATGGCGTTGACGCGAATGTCATGCCTGGCCCATTCCATTGCCTGCGCCTTGGTCATGTGCAGCACCGCCGCCTTGCTGATGGCATAGCTCGCCGAGGAGATGCCGACCTTGAAGCTGACCAGCGAGGCGATGTTGATGATCGCACCCGGTGCCTTGCGCGCGATGAGGCGTTTGGCGAAGGCCCGCGACAGATGCCATACCGCATCGACATTCACATGCTGAACCGCGCGCCAGTCTTCTTCCGCCGTGTCGACGATGCGCCCGCTTCCGGCGATCCCGGCATTGTTGACCAGCAGCGACAGCGGACCGGCAATGTCCTGTGCCTGATCCATCGCCACTTCAAGGCTGGTGGTATCCGTCACGTCCATCGCCAGCGGCAAGATGTTGGGCGAAGTAGCCGCCAGCGCATCGAGCCGTTCCAGCCGCCGTGCAGCCGCGACCACCTTCGCGCCATGCGCCGCCAGCACCGCCGCGAACCGGGCGCCGAGGCCCGACGACGCACCGGTCACCAGCGCCACCTCGCCCGTCAGGTCGAACAGCTCATGTGCGGGCGTGATGGGGGCCATGGTTGGACTTTCTCTGCTGAATTGGGCTATCTAGACGTCAAATCAGCGATCAGACAAGGCGCAATCGATGTCCTACCTTCCCTTGGTCGGCCTGCCCGCCGACACCCATGAGAATGCCGGTTTCATGTATCATTCGATCGGCGACAAATACGTGCGCGCCGTAGCGGAAGCGGCCCAATGCACGCCCGTCATGATTCCCTCGATGATCGACGCCCTCGAGATCGACGCGCTGCTTGATCATTTCGACGGCATCCTGATGACCGGTGCGGTTTCCAATGTGCATCCGCCGCATTATGGCGAGCAGCCCTCCGCCGATCACGAGCCCTATGACCATGCGCGTGATGCCACCACGCTGAAGCTCATCGATCGCGTCATCGCGCGCGGCATTCCATTGTTCTGCATCTGCCGCGGCTTTCAGGAACTGAACGTCGTCATGGGTGGCACGCTCGAGACCGAATTGCAGCGTGGCGAGGGACGGCTCGATCACCGCGCGCCCAAGAACGACAATGTCGATATCCGCTATGCACCCGCCCACGCCATCAACATCCGCCCCGGCGGCATGCTGGAAAAAATCCTCGGCAAGCGCGAGACCATGGTGAACTCGATCCACCGCCAGGGCATCAAGCGCCTGGCACCCGGCCTCGCGGTTGAAGCCACCGCACCCGACGGCATCATCGAGGCCGTCTCGGTGCGCGATGCCAAGACCTTCGCCTTCGGCACCCAATGGCACCCCGAGTTCAAGGCGATGAACAACCCGGATTCAGTGAAGATCTTCGCAGCCTTTGGTGAGGCGGTCAGGGCGCATGCCAAGGCAAGGGGCGTCTTGGTAAAACGCAGCGCCTGACGGGCCGCAATTCCTACAACATGCTCGGCAGCACGCGGTCGGGCGGGTTGTGGCCGTCGACCCATGTCTTGATGTTGATGATCACCTTCTCGCCCATGTCGATGCGGCCTTCGATGGTGGCGGATCCCATGTGAGGCAAGAGCACTGCCTTCTTGGCCTTCAGCAATCGCGGGTTCACCGCCGGTTCGTGCTCGAACACATCGAGGCCGGCGCCGCCGAGTTCGCCTGATTCCAGCATGCGGGCCATGGCGTTCTCGTCGATGATCTCGCCGCGCGCCGTGTTGACGATGATCGCTTCCTTCTTCATCAGCTTGAGGCGCCTGGCCGACAGCAGGTGATAGGTTGCCGGCGTATGCGGGCAGTTGACCGAGACGATGTCCATGCGCGCCAGCATCTGGTCGAGGCTTTCCCAATAGGTTGCCTCGAGCTCCTCCTCGATCTTCGGATTGACCGGCTTGCGGTTGTGATAGTGGATCTGCAGGCCGAAGGCCTTGGCGCGCCGGGCGAGTGCAGTGCCGATGCGGCCCATGCCGATGATGCCGAGCCGCTTGCCGCCGATGCGATGGCCCAGCATCCAGGTGGGCGACCAGCCGGCCCAGCTGTTGTCCGGCCCGATGACCTTGGCACCCTCGATGATGCGGCGCGATACCGCCATGATCAGCGCCATGGTGAAATCCGCCGTATCCTCGGTGAGCACGCCCGGCGTGTTGGTGACGGTGATGCCACGCGACAGCGCCGTCTCGACGTCGATGTGGTCGACGCCATTGCCGAAATTGGCGATCAGCTTCAGTTGCTCGCCGGCCTGCAGCAGCACCGCCTTGTCAATGCGGTCGGTGACGGTGGGCACGAGCACTTCCGCCGTCTTCATCGCCTCGATCAACTCGGCCTTGCCCATCGGCTCGTCGGACGTATTGAGCCGCGTCTGGAACAGTTCCATCATCCGCGTTTCGACAACGTCGGGAAGCTTGCGGGTAACGACGACAAGGGGCTTGCGCTTGCTCATGATGTCCTGACTCTTGCTCGATCTCGGGCGGCTCAACGCATTCTTAACCCTGAAGGGCCAATCGTGTCATTGGGATCGTCCATGGGTTCATCCGTTGGCACAGCGGCACCCATGGTGTAAACTGGCATTGTGTCGAACAGGGGTTCCGTTTTGCCGCGTGGGTGGCGGGCGGATGCAATCGGCAAGGGGAATAACGGGATTATGGGAGAAGCCCGGATCACCAGCAGGCGTATTGGATCGATCATCGTGGCGGTTGCCTGCATCGGCATTGCAGGCGCGGTTGGCTGGTCGTTCTTCGGCAAGCGCAATGATTCGCTGGCCAGCGTGGTACCCGGCGAAACCACGGCCTCGATCGATCAGCAGCCCAAAGCGCTCGGCCCCTCCGGGCTGCCAATTCCCCGCTTCGTTTCGTTGAAGGCCGAAAAGGTGAATGTCCGTCGCGGTCCATCGAGCGATCATGCCGTCGCCTGGGTGTTCAACCGCAAGGGCCTGCCCGTCGAAATCGTCGCCGAGTTCGAAACCTGGCGCCGCGTGCGCGATTCGGATGGCGAGGAAGGCTGGATCCTGCAGAACATGCTGTCGGGCAAGCGCACAGCGATGATGGCGCCCTGGAAGCAGGGCCAGAGCATCTCGCTGTACGACAGCCCGAGCTTGCAGGGCGGCGTGGTTGCCAAGCTCGCGGCAGGCGTGGTGGGAGACGTCAGTTCATGCACCGGCGACTGGTGCGAAATCACCGCCGGCGGTTACGACGGCTATATCGAGCAGACCCAGCTTTGGGGCGTCTACCCTGGCGAAGCGGTCGATTGACTCCTACGAACTGAAGCCGTCCCAGAAGGCCTTGGCCTTGGCGAAGAAACCCTCGGACTCAGGCGAGTTGTTGCGGGCTTCCTTCTCGAATTCCTTCAGCAACTCTCGCTGGCGACGCGTCAGGTTGACGGGCGTTTCAACCGCCACCTGAATATACATATCGCCCGCCTGCGAGGACCGCAGCACCGGCATGCCCTTCGACTTGAGCCGGAACTGCTTGCCCGTCTGCGTGCCTTCCGGCACCGTGACCCGCGCCTTCTTGCCGTCGATCGTCGGCACCTCGATCTCGCCGCCCATGGCTGCAGTCGTCATCGACACGGGAACCTTGCAGAACAGGTCTGCCCCGTCGCGCTGGAAGAACTCATGCGGACGCACCGACAGGAAGATATAGAGATCGCCCGACGGCCCGCCCCGCAAGCCCGCCTCACCCTCATTGGCCAGGCGGATGCGCGTACCATCTTCCACGCCGGCCGGAATATTGACCGACAACGTACGTTCCTTGGTGACGCGGCCCTGGCCGCCGCAATTGTTGCAAGGGTCGGAAATCACCTGCCCCCGGCCCTGGCAGGTCGGACATGTCCGCTCGACGGTAAAGAAACCCGACTGCGAGCGCACCGCACCTTGACCACCGCAGGTGCCGCAGGTCTTCGGCGACGACCCCGGCTTGGCACCTGACCCCGAGCACTGCTCGCAGGTCACCGACGAGGGCACGCGGATCTGCGCCGTCTTGCCGGTATAGGCCTCGGTCAGGTTGATCTCCATGTTGTAGCGGAGATCGGCCCCGCGAGATGCGCCTGAGCCGCCACGGCCCCGGCGTCCGCCGCCGCCGCGCTGGCCGCCGGCACCCATGAAGTCACCGAACAGATCCTCGAAGATGTCCGACATCGATGAATTGAATTCCGGTCCGAAGCCGGCACCACCGCCAGGCCCGCGTCCGCCGCCCATGCCGCCTTCGAAGGCCTGATGGCCGAAACGGTCGTAGGCGGCCTTCTTCTGCGGGTCCTTGAGGACTTCGTAGGCTTCGCTGATTTCCTTGAACTTCGCCTCAGCCGTCTTGTCGCCCGGATTGGCATCCGGGTGGAACTGCTTGGCGAGCTTGCGATAGGCGGACTTGAGTTCCTTTTCGTCGGCAGATTTGCCGACGCCCAGAACTTCGTAAAAATCGCGCTTTGCCATGAGAGGTCTTTACCTGAGTCGCTATGGGCGTTGAAAACCCGTCACCCCGGCGAAAGCCGGGGCCCACTGATCCGTTTCCACTGGCATGACGCATCCCGTCGTCCCGCGCAATGGGTCCCGGCTTTCGCCGGGATGACAAGCGCGGGAATGGACGGGATCACGCCATTCACGGAAGATCAGACCTTCTTGTCGTCGTCCCGGACTTCCTCGAAGTCGGCATCGACGATGTCGTCGTCGCCAGGACCCTGCGGTCCGCCGGCGTCGGCATCGGCACCAGGAGCGGCACCGCCGCCCTGCGCCTTGTACATCGCTTCGCCAAGCTTCATCGCCGCCTGAGCCAAGGCATTGGTCTTGGCGGTGATCGCCTCGGCATCGTTGCCTTCGAGCGCCGACTTGACGTCGGCAATGGCAGTTTCGATCGCCGACTTGTCGGCAGCCGAAACCTTGTCGCCAAACTCCGTCAGCGATTTGTTGGTCGAGTGGATCAAGGCTTCCGCGTGGTTCTTGGCTTCCACCAGGTCCTTGCGCTTCTTGTCCTCGGCGGCGTTGGCTTCCGCTTCCTTGACCATCTTCTCGATCTCGGCATCGCTGAGACCGCCGGACGCCTGGATGCGGATCTGCTGTTCCTTGTTCGTCGCCTTGTCCTTGGCCGACACGTTAACGATGCCGTTGGCGTCGATGTCGAACGTGACCTCGATCTGCGGCACGCCGCGCGGGGCGGAGGGCAGTCCCATCAGGTCGAACTGGCCGAGCATCTTGTTGTCGGCCGCCATTTCACGCTCGCCCTGGAAGACGCGGATGGTCACGGCCGTCTGATTGTCGTCAGCGGTCGAGAACACCTGGCTCTTCTTGGTCGGGATTGTCGTGTTGCGGTCGATCAGCCTGGTGAACACGCCGCCCAGCGTCTCGATCCCGAGCGACAGCGGCGTGACGTCGAGCAGCAGCACGTCCTTGACTTCGCCCTTGAGCACGCCGGCCTGGATCGCGGCACCAATCGCCACGACTTCGTCCGGGTTGACGCCCTTGTGCGGTTCCTTGCCGAAGAACTGCTTCACCGTCTCGATGACCTTGGGCATGCGCGTCATGCCGCCGACGAGAATGACCTCGTCGATCTGGCCTGCCGTCACGCCGGCGTCCTTGAGGGCCGCGCGGCACGGATCGATGGTCTTCTGGATGAGATCATCGACGAGGGCTTCGAGCTTGGCGCGCGTCAGCTTCAGCGTCAGATGCTTCGGACCGGATGCATCGGCCGTGATGAACGGCAGGTTGATCTCGGTCTGGGCGCCGGACGACAGTTCGATCTTCGCCTTTTCGGCCGCTTCACGCAGGCGCTGCAGCGCCAGCTTGTCCTTGCGCAGGTCGATGCCCTGCTCCTTCTTGAACTCGTCGGCAAGATAATCGACGATGCGCATGTCGAAGTCTTCACCGCCGAGGAAGGTGTCGCCGTTGGTCGACTTCACTTCGAAGACACCATCGCCAATTTCGAGGATCGACACGTCGAAGGTGCCGCCGCCGAGGTCGTAGACCGCGATCGTTCCGGCTTCTTTCTTGTCGAGGCCGTAGGCGGGAGCGGCGGCCGTCGGCTCGTTGATGATGCGCAGCACTTCGAGACCGGCGATCTTGCCGGCATCCTTGGTGGCCTGGCGCTGCGAGTCGTTGAAGTATGCGGGAACCGTGATGACGGCCTGGGTGACCGGCTCGCCCAGATAGCGCTCGGCAGTCTCCTTCATCTTGGTCAGCGTGTAGGCGGAAATCTGCGACGGCGAGAACTTCTTGCCACGCGATTCGACCCAGGCGTCGCCATTGTCGGCCTTGATGATGTTGTAGGGGACAAGCTTCTTGTCCTTGGCCACCATCGGATCTTCCATGCGGCGGCCGATCAGGCGCTTGATCGCGAAGAAGGTGTTTTCCGGGTTGGTGACGCCCTGGCGCTTGGCCGGCTGGCCGACGAGCGTTTCGCCATCGGCGTTGAAGGCCACGATCGACGGCGTGGTGCGTGCACCTTCCGCGTTCTCGATGACCTTCGGGTTCTTGCCTTCAATGACCGCAACGCACGAGTTCGTCGTGCCAAGGTCGATACCAATCACTTTCGCCATCTTAGTCCTCCAGTTGGCAGGCGGACTTCGGAAAGCCCGTTAGGCACTTTCCTGACCCCTGAAATTCAGGGATCCGCCTCCTGATTAAGAATGTGGTCCGGATTGCCCTGATTCCCAGGGGTCCGGGGTTGAGGGCTATATAGGCAGGGGGAATTTCCCTATCAAGCACCGAAACGGGCGTTTTTGATCCGGATCAATCCAGCAGGACGACGCTTTCCTGCTCGTTGGGGTCGGTGCGGGCGATGACGGCGCGGACCGGCTTGTCGGTCGGGTTATAGGGCTGGTGCGGCACGCCTGCCGGGATGTAAACGAAATCCCCGGCCTTGACCCGCATCACCTGTTCCAGCTTCGGCCCATGCTTCATTTCAGCCTCGCCCTCCAGCACATAGATCGCCGATTCATGCGATTCATGATAGTGCGGCCGGGCCGAGGCGCCGGGCGGAATCGTCAGCAGATGCATGCATAGCGCTGTCGACCCTGCCGATTCCTTCGAAATACCCGCGAAATAATCGAAGCCCTGCTTGCCGGCATAGGTTTCACCCTTGTTACGAATGAGCCTGCAGGATGTCATGGTGCCTCCAGATTTTGCGAGGCCCAGAACGTAGCACGTTTCCGGCAGCTCCCGCAGCGGAACATGCGCTGATCCGCCCCGAGACAGGGCCGGAGATGTCAGGGCGCGAGCATCTCGATGCCGTGCCGTTGGCAGGCGGTCCTGATCCGGCCGATCTCGGCTTCGGAAGGTGGTGCAGCCGGGGGCGGTTCACCCACCCCCAACTCGCGAAAGAACGCCACCATGGTATCTTCTGCGACCACCAGCATCCGGGCCGTCTCGCCGCCGTTGTTCTGATAGTTGTGGGCCACGTTGGAGGCAACGCTGACATTGTCACCCGCGACGAGCCTTGTGAACTGCGGCACTGGGCCTTCAAAGCTGCCAACAGTAATCTCGCCTGCGACCACGTGGAAGATTTCGGGCGAGGCATGACGGTGCGGCGGCGTTCCGGAGCCCGGCGGTACGGTGACCTCCAGCAGAGCAAAGCCCGGCGCTCGAAGCGTGCTGAGGAAGCTGACCTTGTCGCGAACGACCCAGAGGGATTCGGCGCTGGCCGAATTGACGGCTGCAGAAAGTGAAGTCATGAGAGGGTCCTTTTCTGATTTTGAGGCAAGTGGGCCCGGCCGGGAGTGACCGGAGGAAAACTGATCGGCAGTCGGGCATGGCGGGCGAGCGGCGCTAACGGTCGCGGGTCAGAGCTTCCTTGAGCGTGGCAATGGCCCAGCTGACGGTTTCTCCGGATTGGCGGCCCGAGAGCCCGGCATAGTCCTTCAGATTTTCCCACGCCGCGGCGGAATAGAGGAGGTGCACGATTGCCGTGAAACGTTTGGCATCGTCTTCCTTCATCTTGCAGGCCGCTTCTCGAAGTGCTGCGTCGAATGCGGTTCGGCGCGCCGCCAATGTTCGCTGGCGCATGGCTCGGCCTGATGCTGAGTGCAGGCTGGCCCGGATGACGCCTTCGTGCGCATCGAACCCGTCGAACACCTCAGGTGCCAGCGCCTCAAAGTCATCAGAACTCTTGGGCATCACGGCCGGCGCCAGGCGGGCGTTGATCCACTCCCAGAACGCGTCGAACAATGCATCCTTGCTCGCGAAGTGACGAAACAGCGTCCGCCGCTCGATGGCCGACTCTTTGGCCAGGGTATCGAAAGAGAAGTCTTCGCCCCCGGTACGCGCCAAAAGCGCTGCGAGGGCCTCGAGAATCCGCTCGCGAGTTTCCTGCGCCTGAGATTGGCGTAGCGGGCTGACATATTTTCGCACTGTTAGTGTTTTCATGTCACTATTAATGACATTAAACACAGAACAAGTCAAGCCCCCTCATGTGACGGGTTGGAACCGCATGCAAAGCCAAGTTAAAGAGGATGAATGACATCCGGATTGCGCTATTTGCCTGCCCATCTCGACCCGGCTGCCCAGAGGGACTTCGTCGAACTGCTGCGCGCTGCCGTGACAGAGGCGCCCTTCTTTACGCCGATCATGCCACGTACCGGCAGGCCCTTCACGGTGCGCATGACCAATCTCGGCCCGTTGGGCTGGGTGTCGGATCGCGCCGGTTATCGCTACCAGTCAACGCATCCCGAAACTGGTAAGCCCTGGCCGCCGATCCCGCCGATGGTGCTGGACCTCTGGCGCAAACTCTCGGGTTATCCGCAAGACCCGGAAGCCTGCCTCGTCAATTACTATCGCCAGGGCGCCAAGATGGGCCTGCACCGCGACGAGGACGAGGAGGACTTCACCGCACCGGTCCTCTCGATCTCGCTTGGCGACACCGCCATCTTCCGCATCGGCGGCAAGGAACGTGGCGGCAAGACCGAGACCTTGAAGCTCTCCTCGGGCGATGTGCTGGTGATGGGTGGCGAATCCCGGCTCTGCTACCACGGCATCGACCGTGTCTTGACCGGTACCTCGACGCTGCTGAAAGACGGTGGCCGCATCAACCTCACGCTCAGGCGTGTGACCAGACCGGGAGCAACGGAATGAGTGCCGACTATGACATCGCCATCGTCGGCGCGGGAGCAGCAGGGCTGGCGGCGGGGATGGCGCTTCAAGCCGCAGGCAAGAGCTTCATCGTACTGGAAGCCCGCAACCGCATCGGCGGCCGCGCGTGGACGGATACGGAGAGTTTTCCCGGTATCGCCTTCGACCGTGGCGCCCACTGGCTGCACGCGGCAGCGCATAATCCGTTTGTGCAGTTCGCCGACAACCTCGGCATCCGCTACAACAACAGGATTGACTGGTCGCACCGGGTCCTCTTCACCGGAGGCGAAAAACGCGCCGGCGAAGACCTGCTCCGGCAACAGATGAACAGCCTCATGGGCGACCTGGAAAGCTGCAGTGAAGCGGGAGAACAGGGCCGCGATATTGCGTTCTCAGATGCGATGGATGCCAGCGGCCCCTGGCATCTCCTCAACCGCCGCGTCGTCCATCAGATCACCTCGCACGAGCCTGAAGACAGTTCGACGCTCGACTATGCGCGCTACGTCGATGAGGGCGGCGACTATCCAGTGGAAGACGGCTACGGTACGCTGGTGGCGCGCCATGCCTCAGCCATCCATGTGACGCTCTCGACACCCGTCACGCAAGTCGACTGGTCGGGCCGCGGTGTAAGGATCGGCACCACCAAAGGCACGATTGCCGCCAAGGCCATGATCCTCGCCGTGCCCGTCAACGTCTTGATGGCTGGCGGCATCCGCTTCACCCCCGCCCTGCCGGCTGACCTCATGGTCGCTCTCGCCGATTGCCCGATGGGCGTTTCCGAAAAATTCGCCGTGCTGCTTGATCGCCCGATCGAGGGCATGGTCCACACATATGGCGATGTCGTCGACGGACCGCCCGTGACGCGAACATTCAATCTCCATGTCAATCCCTTCGGCCGGCCCATGCTGATCTCGCATTTCGGCGGTGCTTACGGCCGCGATCTGATCGCGGCCGGCGAACGCGCAGTGAAAGCCATTGCGCTTGAAGAGATGGCCGAGGCGTTCGGCTCCGGCATCCGCAAGCGGGTGATCGCCACCACAATGACCGGCTGGTTGTCAGATCCCTTTTCATTGGGCGGCTACTCGCATGCGAGGCCCGGCCGTGCCGCGTCCCGCCTGCGATTTGCCACACCGATAGGCGAAAGGATCTTCATGGCTGGCGAACATTGCTCGCTGCCGTTCTTCTCGACCGTCCATGGCGCACATTTCTCTGGTCTGGCGGCAGCAGAAAAAGCGCTGGCCCTGATCGCTTAAACCGGAGTCATCCAGCCGACGATCGATCCCGTTGCATCCTGCAGGATGGCGATCCGCCCAACCGTTGGAACGTCGAACACCGGCATGCACAGGCTGGCCCCCGCGGCTTCTGCCGCCTTCACCCGTGCATCGACATCATCGACGCCGATATAGGTGAACCAACCCGTAGGACCGTCAGGCCGGGCTGTCATGTCCATGATTCCCCAAGCCGGCTTTTCACCAGCCATGGCCACCCAGTATTTTCCTTCGGGGTCGTTGAACTTCTCGAACGTCACGCCAAGCGAGTTGGCGTAAAATGCCTTTGCCTTCTCAACTTCGGTCGTCATCAGTTCCGACCAGACAATCATGCCGTGATTGGTCATCGAGACCTCCCGTGTTCAACCTCCATCCTCCTCGCACAAGGCCACCGTCAGATCATGACAGTGGCCTGCTTGAAGGGTATTCAAACAGCCCGGCGGCGGCGTTACGCCTCAACCTTTCCAGCCGTTGATGCGGGCGTTGTTCTCGGCATTCTTCTTGGACGAGAAGGCTTCCGTCGCCTTGCCAACCTGCTTCTTGTTGGCGGTGGAGAAGCAGCGCCAGCGGTGGCCGCCGCGCACATCCTTGTAGAACTCCCATCGGTCGGCACCGGTGTCGCGATTGGCATTCGCCTCGCAATCACGCTTTGCCTTGTAGCTTTCGGATGAGGCTCCGACGATTTCGCCATTGGCAGCCGTGCGGCGCCACCGGAATTCGCCGCGTTTGTCCTTGTAAATCTCAAGCGTATAGTCGGCCATTGTCCATCCCCGTATGAGCGATTCACCCAAGTGAACCTTGCGGAATACTACGCCGATCACAAGTTGAGTCCAGAGAGTGCAACGCCTGATCTTCAGACAAACTTGACGTTCAACTGTTATGAAACCGGCCCAGGTTGCACCACGACCTGCATCAGGGGATTTGCATGTTCTACGTGATCGTTGGCCTCGTCTTGATCCTTTTTGGCGTCGCCGCCATGTTCCGCCGGGCACCAGCGCCGCAAGGCGTCCAGTCGGGACGCGCCGCTGTGATCGGCCAGATTCTCGGCGGTTCCCTGCTGGGCGTGGTCCTGATCATTGCCGGTCTCGCAGCGCTCGCCTCCACCTCCTTCGTGCTGATCGCCGCCGACCGTGTCGGCCACCTGAAGCGCGTCTACCTCGCGGACGACCTCCCCGCCGGCCGCATCATCGCCCTGCCCGGCCAGAAAGGCCCCCAGGCCGAGATCCTCGGCCCCGGCTTCCACTTCCGCCCGCTGCTGAACGTTCTCTATGATGTCGAAGAGCGCAGCGTGGTCCAGATTCCCGAGGGCTACTACGGCCAGATCACCACGCTCGATGGTGCGCCGATGCCCGAGGGCATGTTCATTGCGCCGGTCATCTCAGATGACAAGCTCGCTACCATGCTTGATGCCCAGTCGTTTATCGAACAGGGCGGCATCCGCGGGCCGCAGGAAACCGTGCTGAAGCCCGGTTCCTATCGTCTCAACCAGTATCTCTTCGATGTCCGCATCGATCAGGACACCACGGCCACCATCATCCCGACCGGACAGGTCGGTGTGGTCAAGTCGAATGTCCAGCAGCCCGGCCTCAACTGCAAGGAAGAGATGGTCCGCGTCAGCCAGGCCCAGCACGATGCCGAAGCCCTGTCGGTGCCGCTCGTTCCAACCGGCTGCATCGGCCTGTGGAAGGACCCATTGCTGCCCGGCGCCTACTATCTCAACCGCCACGCCTATGACGTGACGCTGGTCGATACCCGCGTGCAGACCTGGGAATACAAGGGCGGTTATACCCGCCGCTTCATCGACCTATCGCTCGACCAGCAGGGCAACCTCAACCAGGTCGAACGCTCCGTCAATGTGCCGAAGCCGGAAAGTGCCGTCGACATCGCGGTGCTCGTGAAGGTCGAAGGCTGGGACATTCCGCAGGAACTGCGCGCTGTGGCCCAGGTCTCGCCCGAGAACGCGCCCATTGTCGCGGGCTCGGTCGGCGGCATCGACCAGATCGAACACCGCATCCTGACACCGCTGATCCGTTCCATCGTCAGGAACGTCGCGGGCTCCAATATCCGCATCCCGAAGAAGGATGGCGACAAGATCATCTCCTACGAGGTGCGCCCGACGCGCGTGCTCGACTTCATCGAGAACCGCGAGGCCATCGAGGACACGATCGAGGAGCAGATCAAGATCGAGGCCCGCAAGGCCGGCGTCGAGATCAAGGAAGTGCGGCTGGGCGAACCCTCGATCCCGCCGGAAATCCTGCTCGGCCGCCAGCGCCAGCAGCTGGCCGACCAGCTCGGCGAGGCCTACAAGCGCGAAACCGAGGCGCAGAAGCAGCGCATCGAGACCGAGCAGGCCAAGGCCACCGCCAACGAGCAGCCGCGCCTCGTCGAATCGCAGATCGCCGTCCAGGTGGCGGCCCAGAAGGAAGCCGAACGCGCCGCACTGGGCCGCGCCGAACGCAAATACCTCGAGGAAATCGCCCAGGGCCAGTCGGCCCAGGCCAACGTGCTGGGCCAGGACCGCGTCGCCATGCTGCAGGCGCTGGAAAAAGTGCTGGGCACCTTGGAACGCGAACCCAACCTCGTCGCCCTTCTTGGCAAGCTCGTGCCAAATACGGTGGTCACCGGATCAGGCTTTGAAGGCGCGGCGGCAATTCTGGGCGACGCCCTCAACAAGACAGGTGCCCCGCCTGCCGGGCAATGAGTGTCTCCACACGCGCTGTCTTGGTGCGGCTATTTGTTTGAAGTGGCACAAAAAAGATGCCCGCAACGGGCGCGGGCATGACGGAATTGTAGTGCCGGGACTTGAAGGCGGCTGAGGGGGGAAGCTTTACCCTTCCGCCTTGGCGACCCCCACCATGGCAGGTCTCAGGCAGCGCTCGCCAATCGCGAAGCCAGACTGCACTTCCTGCGTGACCGTGCCCGGCGGGTGTTCGCTGGTCGGCACTTCGAACAGCGCCTGATGCAGATTTGGATCGAATTTGTGGCCGACCGTATCGACGCGGCGGATGCCATAGCGCTGGAAGACGGTCAGCAGTTCCTTTTCCGTCAGCTCGATGCCCGTCAGCAGATTGCGCGTTGCCTCGTCAGCCGCATCTTTTGCCTCTTCCGACATGGCCGCCAGCGCCCGCGACATGTTGTCGGCGACGCTCAGCAGGTCACGGGCGAAATTCGTGGCGGCATAAAGGGTTGCCTCCGCCTTCTCGCGCTCGGCGCGCTTGCGCAGGTTTTCCATGTCGGCGGCGGTCCGCAGCAAACGGTCCTTGTAGGAGGCCGCCTCTTCCCTGAGCTGTGCGATCTCGATGTCCCTGGGATCTGGCTCGACCGCCATGGGCGATTCCATGTCCACGTCGTGCACTTCGGTCTGGTCAGAAATATTGGTGTCGTCAGCCATGGCTGCGGGATTCCGGTCTGTTGCGAATGGGATGGCTGCCATATCGGCTGCTTGGCCCCAAAAATCAAGTGAGGAGACGGCCGATCGCCTTGGCTGTGTAGTCGACCATCGGGATGATGCGTGCATAGTTCATCCGTGTCGGCCCGATGATACCCATGACGCCGACGATCTTCTCCTCGGCATTGCGGTAGGGCGACACGATGATCGATGAGCCCGACAGCGAGAACAGCCGGTTCTCGGAGCCGATGAAGATCCGCACCCCCTCGCCGACGTCCGCAGCCCCCAGAAGCTGCACCAGTTCCTTCTTGTTCTCGATGTCCTCGAACAGCCGCCGCATGCGTTCCAGATCGTTCGTGGCCGTAGCGTTATCGATGAGGTTGGCCTGGCCACGCACGATCAGTGTCTTGTCGTCGGCATCCGTATCGCCTGACCATTGCCCGATTCCGGCCTCGACGATGCGAGCCGAAATCTCGTCCAGCTCCCGTCTCAGGCTCGTGACCTCGTCGCGGACGAAGCGTTGCACCTCGTCGATGGTCTTGCCCTGGAAGCGCGTCGACAGATAGTTCGAGGCGTGGATGAAGGTCGATGGCGGCAACCCGGGGGGCACGTCGATCACCCGGTTTTCGACGCTGCCATCCTCGCCCACCAGAATGACCAGCGCCCGGCCGGGCCCCAGATTGACGAACTCGATATGTTTCAGCCGCGCGTTGATCTTCGGCGTGACGATCACCCCGGCGCAGTGCGACAGGCCCGACAGCATGGTCGTCGCCTCGCCCAGCACGTCCTCGATCCGCCGTTGCCGGTTCGAGGCCGCAATCTGCGCGTCGATGCGGGCCCGCTCGTCGGTGGAGACCGAGCCGACCTCCATCACCGCATCGACGAAGAACCGCAGGCCCTGCTGCGTCGGCATGCGCCCGGCACTTGTATGCGGCGAGAAGATCAGGCCTGCGTCCTCGAGATCCATCATCACATTGCGCACCGACGCCGGCGACAGGTTCGACGGCAGGATGCGCGCGATGGTGCGCGAACCGACGGGTTCCCCCGTTTCCAGATAGGTATCGACCAGACGCCGGAAAATGTCGCGCGAGCGCTGGTCCAGTCCGGCGATGCCGGACAGCTTGTCTTCATTCGGCGGTTTGGGCGGGATCATGCTCATGGCCCCAATGTAGAAATCAAGTTGGCGTGGGTCAACCGAGCGGCTACAAGGCCGCACTCACAACAAGGAAGATCGATCATGCGTCCATCGGGACGGAATCCGGACGAATTGCGCGCCGTCAGCTTCGAGCGCGGCTTTACCAGACATGCCGAAGGCTCCTGCCTCGTCCGCTTTGGCGACACCCATGTGCTGTGCACCGCCTCATTGGAAGAGAAGGTGCCGCCGTGGCTGAAGGGTGGCGGCAAGGGCTGGGTCACGGCCGAGTATGGCATGCTGCCGCGCTCGACGCACGAACGCATGCGTCGCGAGGCGGCCTCCGGCAAGCAATCGGGCCGCACCCAGGAAATCCAGCGCCTCGTCGGCCGCTCGCTGCGTGCCGTGGTGGACCTGGTGGCGCTGGGCGAAAAGCAGATCACGCTCGATTGCGATGTCATCCAGGCCGACGGCGGCACCCGCACCGCCGCGATCACCGGCTCGTGGATCGCCCTGTTCGATTGCCTCAACTGGATGGAAAAGCGGTCGATGTTCAAGGCCTGGCCGCTGAAGGATCATGTCGCGGCGATTTCCTGCGGCATCCATGGCGGCGTGCCGGTGCTCGATCTCGACTACGACGAGGATTCGACCGCCGGAACCGACGCCAACTTCGTCATGACCGGCTCCGGCGGTATCGTCGAAATCCAGGGCACGGCGGAAGGCGAGCCCTTCAGCCAGGACAGCCTGCTGCACCTTCTTGCCCTTGCCCGCAAAGGTATCGATGAACTCGTCGCCAAGCAGAAGGCCACCATCACATCATGAGGAAGCTGACCGGCCAAAAGATCGTCGTCGCCACCCACAACAAGGGCAAGCTCGAGGAGTTCGCGCAACTCCTCAAGCCCTACGGCGTTACGGCGGTTTCGGCCGGGGAGCTCGGGCTGCCGGAACCAGCCGAGACGGAAAACACGTTCGTCGGCAATGCCCGTATCAAGGCGCAGTCTGCCATGCAGGCGACAGGCCTCATCGCTCTTTCCGATGATTCCGGACTCTGCGTCGAAGCATTGGACGGCGAGCCCGGCGTCTATACCGCCGACTGGGCCGGCCCCGACCGCGACTGGACCCGTGCGATGCGGCTTGTCGAGGAAAAGCTGCAGGCACGCCATGCCACAACACCGGATCACCGCCGCGCCGAATTCGTCTGTACACTGTGCGTCCTGTGGCCCGACGGCGAAGAACGGATCTTCGAAGGCAAAGCGCATGGCCACTTGACCTGGCCGCCCCGCGGGCAGCTGGGGCACGGCTACGATCCGATGTTCGTACCGCTGGGAGAAACCCGCACGTTTGCCGAGCTTGATCCGGCCGAGAAAAACAAGATCTCGCACCGCGCCGCAGCCCTTGAAAGCCTTGTTCGTGACCTCTTCTGAAGACGCCTTCGGCATCTATGTGCACTGGCCCTTCTGCAAGGCCAAATGCCCCTATTGCGACTTCAACAGCCATGTGCGCCACCAGCCGGTGGATGCGCTGTCCTTTGCCCGCGCCCTGGGAACCGAACTGAAATGGTTCGCAGGGCAAACGCCGGGACGCACCGTGACCTCGATCTTCTTCGGTGGCGGCACGCCCTCGCTGATGCCGCCGCAAGCTGTCGCCCACGTGCTCGACACGATCGCCGCGCTCTGGACCGTCTCACCGGACGCCGAGATTACGCTCGAGGCGAACCCCACATCCATCGAAGCGGAAAATTTCCGTGGCTATCGCAGTGCCGGCGTCAATCGTGTGTCGGTGGGTGTCCAGGCACTGAACGATGCCGACCTGAAGGCGCTCGGACGCCAGCATTCCTCGACCGAAGCCCTCGCCGCCTTCCGCCTCGCCGCTAGCATTTTCCCGCGCGTGTCGTTCGATCTCATCTATGCGCGGCCCGGACAATCCGTGGCGCAATGGCACGACGAACTGTCAATCGCGCTCGGCGAGCAGCAGGGCCACATGTCGCTCTATCAGCTGACCATCGAGCCAGGCACCGCCTATTTCGACCTGCATGCCAGAGGCTCGCTGGTGACGCCCACCGATGACCGTGCCGCCGACCTCTATGATGTTACGCAGGAACTGACCGAGAAAGCGGGACTGCCCGCCTACGAGATATCGAACCACGCGGCTACGGGACACGAGTCGCGGCACAACCTGCTCTATTGGCGCTACGGCGAGTATGCGGGTGTCGGCCCCGGCGCCCACAGCCGCCTGGCCGCTGGAGAAAACCGTCGCGCCATCATGGCCGAGAAACACCCCGAGACCTGGCGCAGTCTCGTCAATGCCCATGGCAACGGCATCATCGCCGACATCACCGTGGCGCCGCATGATCAGGCCTCGGAATATCTCCTCATGGGCTTGCGCATCACCGAGGGTATCGACCTTGACCGCTATACCGCATTGGCCGGCCGCGAGATCGACTCGTCGAAGATTGCGGGTATGAAATCCATGGGATTGATCAAGCGCATCGGCCCACGCCTCATGGCGACAGCCGATGGCCGCAAGCTGCTGAATGCGGTGATTGCGGAACTCGCAGTCTAACACTAACGTCAAATCAAGTTGTCCGCCATCTCGGCGAAAGTGAGACATGAACGAATCCGGCCGCAGCTACATCATAGGTGCCGCACGCTTTGACGCCGAAAGCCTGGCCCCGGGACTTTATGTGGTGGCAACGCCCATCGGCAATCTGGGCGACATCACAGTCAGGGCGCTGGCAACCCTGGCCGCTGCCGAAACTGTGCTGTGCGAAGACACGCGCACCTCAGGCAAGCTGATGGAGCGCTTCGCCATCAAGACGAAGCTCTCGCCCTATCACGAGCACAATGCCCAGAAGGTGCGGCCAGCCATCCTCGAACGCCTGCAACAGGGCGCCGCCATCGCACTGATCAGCGATGCCGGCATGCCTCTCGTCTCCGATCCCGGCTATCGGCTGGTGAAGGAGGCGGTAGAACTGGGCCTGCCCGTCACCGCCTGCCCCGGCCCATCCGCCGTTCTGACCGGCCTGGCACTGTCCGGCCTGCCCACCGACCGCTTTCTCTTCGCCGGCTTCGTGCCGCAAAAGCAGGGTGAACGCAAACGCCTCTTCGCCGAATTCGAGAAACTGAAAGCCACGCTCATTTTCTTCGAGAGCCCGCATCGTATTGTCGAGACATTGCAGGATCTCGGCCTCGCACTCCCCGGCCGCCAGATTGCGGTGACGCGCGAACTCACCAAGTTGCATGAGGAAGTGCTGCGCGGCTCTGCACACGAGATCGCGGAAACATTGGCGGCACGCCCTGCCGTCAAGGGCGAGATCACCCTGATTGTCGGCCCGCCGCTGGAGGACGAAGCCATCTCCGATGAGGTTCTGGCTGAAGCCATCGCGGTGGCCATTCAGGTGATGTCCGCCAGCAAGGCCGCCTCCGAAATCGCCAAGCGCTTCAATCTCAATCGTTCGGATATCTACCAACGCATTCTGACGATGAAGGGACAGGATGGCGCGTGACCGGGCCAGATCCGAGCACGCCGGCCGCACGGCGGAACGCATTGCATTGTGGTACTTGCGGCTGAAAGGCTATCGCCTGCTCGTCCATCGCTACAAGTCGGGAGCGGGCGAAGTCGATCTCATTATGCGCAAGGGCGAGACCACGGCATTCATCGAGGTGAAGGCCCGCCATAACATCGACGCTGCCGTCACCGCGGTAACGCCTTACCAGTCGAAACGCATTTCGGCAGCCGCCCGCAGCTTCATGGCGCGCGACCGCAAGGCAGCCCTGCAGTTCTGCCGTTTTGACATCGTGGCGGTGAGCCCCTACCACTGGCCGCTGCACATCGAGAATGCATTCTACGGAGACGATTGACATGGGCCTGAAGGTAGCTGTGCAGATGGACCCGATCCAGTCCATAAACATCACTGGAGATTCGACCTTCGCCATGATGCT
>CAUJIO010000069.1 GCA_963205315.1 Pseudomonadota bacterium
GCATCCTCATTGCGCTTCAGTGCAACCAATGTCATGCCCAGATGATACCTAGCAATTGGCTCGTTGGGCAGGTCCTTGACGACTGCCTTCAGCAGATCCGCCGCACGATCATATTCACCGCGGCGATAGGCAATCCAGCCGAGGGTGTCCTTGTACTGCGGAATGGCAATACTCTCCAGGCGCCGGGAGATCTGATAGGCTCGATCAAAGCTCGCCTGGTCGGTCCGGTAGTCCGCCAGAAGGCTCGCGAGGTTGTTGATGATGACCCCTGCGTCCGGTGTCGCCGCGAACTGGGCCTCATAGATCTTGATCGCATCCTCCATGCGGTTGCTTCTCTCCATGAGTCCCGCCAGGGACAGGGACAGAGTGCCATCGCCGGGTATTTTCGTCAGAGCATCCTTGAGGGTGGCTTCGGCCTGATCCGCCTGCCCCGCACTCAAATAGTGGCCGGCCAGCGCCCGATAACCGATGGCATTGGACGGTTGGCTCTCGATGGCCTTCCGGTACAGGGCTTCTGCCTCGGCCGGTTTCTTGAGGTAGGCCTTTACGCCACCAAGCAGTACCTGTGCCTCGGCATTTTTCGGGTTGGCGGTGATCGCCGCGTTGAGGAAGGTTTCGGCTTCATCCGTCTTGCCCGACTGGACATAGGCCTGGACCACGTTCGCCAGCGGCCGTACGGGCAATGCCTCAGCCCCGGCGGTTCCCTGCAACGATGATATTACTTCGCCATACTTCTTCTGCCGCATCAGGGCATCGCTGAGGATGGCCTGCCCTGCCCCGCTGGTGTCACCCAGAGATTTGATTTTTTCAGCGATCTTCTGTGCCTCTTCCGCCTCGCCCAGTCCGAGTTTCACGCGGCCCAGAGTCGAGAGCAGTTGAACATTGTCGGGATTGGCAGCGAGGGCATCGCTCAGCACTGATACAGCAGGCGCCGTCTTGTCGCGCGCCACCAGGAAGTTCACGTACTCGATCGTCACTTGCGGACTGTAGTTCGATTGCTTGGCGGCTTCTGCATACCGGTCCACCGCCAGATCAATCGAGCCCATGCGCTCGTAGGAGCGGGCGAGAATGAGCATCAGCGGCACTGACTGCGGTGTCTGGTTCAGGGCTTCGCGTGCATCGGCAATCGCGCCATCCGTATCGCCGCGGGCGAGCTTGAGTGTTGCGCGCAACGACAGGCCTTCGGCGTTCTTTGCGTCAGCTGCCAGAAGCGCATCAACCACAGTGGAAGCAGCTTTCTCGTCCTTGCTGTCGATCAGCATGGATGCCAGGAGCACGCGGGCCTTGGCCACGTCCTCGGCCGGTTCACCCTTGGCAATGACCTGCTCGACGGTCGCCTTTGCGGCATCGAGTTTACCGGCATTGAAATCCATCCGTGCAGCGGCGAGCTTGTAGGTGACGACATCCGGGTGCTCTTTCATTAGCCGGTCGAGTTCGGCGCGGCCGGCTTCCATACCCCGGTTGTCGACGATGAAGCCGACAAGTCCAAGCGCTGTTTCCGGATCGTCCGGCTTTGCAGCGGCAAGCTTGCGGATTTCGGCTTCGGCTTCGTCGACCCGCTTGCGCGACAGCAAGAACGCCAACAGCGGTTTGCGCAACTCGAGAACGTCAGGAAATGTCTCTGCAATCTGCCGCAGGCTGGCTTCAAGCTTCACATCGTCCTTGTCCATCTCGTAAAGCCGCGCCTTGAACAGCATCAGCCCGAGGTTCTTGGGATCGCCCTGCAGGCCGCGGTCGATAAACTGCATGGCCTCCTTGTTGTTGCCATCGGCCATGGCGAGGGCGGCCAGCACCCCATGCGCATCGGCATTGTCGGGATTGAGCGCCAGCGCCTTTTCGGCATCCGCCTTGGCACCTTCGCGATCATTCAGCCGGAACAACACGGCCGCCCGCAGCGCCAGGACCGCCGTGTCGTCCTTTTTCAGGTCATTGGCGGCATTGGCATGGATGAGGGCCTGATCGGTCTGCTGTGCCGCAAGCAGGAACGTTCCCAGCTTGACATGCGCATTGACGTTCTTCGCATCGAGTTCGAGGGTCCGGTTCAGCGCCCCCATGGCACCGGCGATGTTGCCAGCCTTTTCCTCGACCAGCGCCAGGCCTTCCCAGGCCGCTGCCAGCTTTTCGTTATACTTGATGGCATTCCGGAACTCGAGGCCGGCGCGAACGAATTCGCCCTTGGCGACAAGCTCGTTGCCGCTCTGGTAATGCGCCTCCGCCCTTTGCTCTGGAGATGAGCAGGCGGCGAGTGCGACGAGGGGAACTGCGACAACGAGGGCGCGCGAATACCACGCAGCCCGCTTCCATAACCGTTGGTTCATGTGATGCCGTCTTCTTATGTTAAAACTTAATCAGGATTTAAGGATCATAATCGACTTTGCGGTGAAATCTAGGCTGACCCGAGGCCAGGATCGGTCTCTCTGGAGTTTACCTTAATAGCGCTCTCGATCATCACGAACGCGTGATCACGTTCCAGCCGTCAGCCGCACCCCTCGTCTCCTGACACGCACTGGCAGCAGCAGGTCCTTGCCGCACGCCAATTACCATCTATATCTCATCCCACCATGGGACATTCACGTCAGGACGGCGGATTCGCCGAAGCGCCGCAAGCGCCGATCGAGGGTTATCCGCTCATTCCGGTGACGGAGGGCTTGGGCCCCCTGCGGCCCGAGTTCACGCCCAACGCCGAATACACCCCGGTCAAGCCGCCGAAACCGGAGAAATCCGACGGCGGCCGCATCCTCAAGACCGTCTCGCCCTATGAGCCGAAGGGCGACCAGCCCACGGCGATCGCCGAACTCGTCGCCGGGGTGAACGCCCATGAGCGCGACCAGGTTCTGCTGGGCGTCACCGGCTCCGGCAAGACCTTCACCATGGCCAAGATCATCGAGGCCACCCAGCGCCCGGCCTTGATCCTCGCCCCCAACAAGACGCTCGCCGCCCAGCTCTATGGCGAGTTCCAGAGCTTCTTCCCCGAGAACGCGGTGGAATATTTCGTCTCCTACTACGACTACTACACGCCCGAGGCCTATGTGCCGCGCTCCGACACCTATATCGAGAAGGAGTCGGCCATCAACGAGCAGATCGACCGCATGCGCCACTCGGCCACGCGCTCGCTGCTTGAACGCGACGACGTCGTGGTGGTGGCCTCGGTCTCCTGCATCTACGGCATCGGCGACGTCGAGACCTATTCCGCCATGGCCTTCCAGCTGAAGAAGGGCCAACGCACCCCGCAAAGGCAATTGCTCGCCGATCTCGTGGCGCTCCACTACAAGCGCAACGACCAGAATTTCGTCCGTGGCACATTCCGCGTGCGCGGCGACACCATCGAGCTCTTCCCCTCGCATTTCGAGGACCGCGCCTGGCGCATCTCGCTGTTCGGCGACGAGATCGAATCCATTTCGGAGTTCGATCCCTTGACCGGCCAGCGCGCCGCCGAGCTGGAGCAGATCAAGATCTACTCCAACTCGCACTATGTGACGCCGAAGCCGACGCTCGAACAGGCCGTCTCCCGCATCAAGAACGACCTGCGCATCCGCCTCGCCGAGTTCAACGCCGCCGGCCGGTTGCTGGAAGCCCAGCGGCTCGAACAGCGCACCATGTTCGACATCGAGATGATGATGGCCACCGGCTCCTGCGCCGGCATCGAGAACTATTCGCGCTACCTCACTGGCCGCAAGCCCGGCGAGCCGCCGCCCACCCTGTTCGAATACCTGCCGGACAACGCGCTGGTCTTCATTGACGAAAGCCATGTCACCATCCCGCAGATCGGCGGCATGTTCAGGGGCGACTTCAACCGCAAGGCGACGCTGGCCGAATATGGCTTCCGCCTGCCCTCCTGCATCGACAACCGTCCCTTACGCTTCGAGGAATGGGACGCCATGCGGCCGCAGACCATCTGCGTCTCGGCCACTCCCGGCGGCTGGGAGATGAAGCAGACCGGCGGCGTCTTCGCGGAGCAGGTCATCCGCCCCACCGGCCTCATCGATCCACCGGTCATCATCCGCCCGGTCAAGACCCAGGTCGACGATCTCGTCGACGAATGCAAACAGGTGGCGCTGGCCGGCTACCGCACGCTGGTGACCACCCTCACCAAGCGGATGGCCGAGGACTTGACCGAATACATGCATGAACAGGGCATCCGCGTCCGCTACATGCATTCCGACATCGACACGCTGGAGCGCATCGAGATCATCCGCGACTTGCGCCTCGGCGCCTTCGACGTGCTGATCGGCATCAACCTGCTGCGCGAGGGCCTCGACATTCCCGAATGCGCCCTCGTCGCGATTCTGGATGCCGACAAGGAAGGCTTCCTGCGCTCCGAGACGTCATTGATCCAGACCATCGGCCGCGCCGCCCGCAATGTCGACGGCAAGGTCATCCTCTATGCCGACAGGATCACCGGCTCGATGGAACGCGCCATCGCCGAGACCGACCGCCGCCGCGAAAAGCAGGTCGCCTACAACGAGGCCAACGGCATCACGCCGCAATCGATCAAGCGCAACATCAGCGACATCCTGAAGAGCGTCTACGAGCAGGACCACGTCACGGCGGATATCGAAACCCCGCTCATCGGCCACAATCTCGAAAAGATCCTGGCCGACATGGAAAAGCGCATGCGCGAGGCCGCCGCCAACCTCGAATTCGAGGAAGCCGCCCGCCTGCGCGACGAGGTCAAGCGCCTGAAAGCCGTCGAACTCGCCGTCATGGAAGACCCCACCGCACGCCAATCCGCCATCGAGGACGCCAGCGCCAGCTGGCCCAAACCGAAGGGCGAGCGGAAGGCGGGATCAAAGGCGGGAAAACCGGGGACAAGGGCGTTCAGGGGGCCTAAAAGGTAGTCGACGGTACTTCTGTTGGTCGCAAACTTTCATTGAGGAAACAGAGTAGAGGGTGCTCAACTCGACCAAGGCGCTCCAATAATCTCTCAGGCCGTCTCTAAAGGTGGCATGATATCGCTTAAGTACGCATGAATTTCTTTGTGGATGCAAGATTCAGAACGTCCGTCTTAAACCACTCCATAATTTCCATGATTTCATCAACTAATTCTTCCCAATCTTTCATTTTCAGATCTAAGTACTCGCCGTGCACAATATGATTACGTCTGTAGACAAGGCTCTTGTCAATTAGGTTGTATTTTGTGGAGTATGCAGTTGTATCCATATCAAGAGTGGTTGCAATGTTTTCAAAAACTTGAGAGCTGAGATTTGATTCAGTATCAATTGCACTTGTTAGGTTGAGAGAGGCCCTCTCACCAAGACCAGCCAAAAGAAAGTCGATAATCTGTCGATTAGTTTGAGATTTCTTTGACTCACCCAGAATGGAGAGCTTACCCTTCACTCCGAGAACAATGAAGTTACTATTAAGATCTTTGAACTTGTGACCTTGAGCGTTAACATACGAAATATAGGCCAAGGAAGTACATTTTATGAACCCCTCCCAATGCGCGTAGAGCAGAGCCACCCCAGACCTTATAATAGTTTTGAGGATATTGGGGCTAGAAGATTTTGCTTGAGTTCTAAGGTACAAGATCTCTTTTTTTCTCCATGACAAGTCGGCATCCAGAGCGTCTTGTAGTTGGGTTAGAGTTTTGATTTTCATGAGGAGCAGAGATCAACTAGGGCTTCAGAAATTGTTTTGCTAGGGGGAGCAAATTGCTAAGCCGAGTAGTGCCACGAACCCCCGCCCCAGAATTGGACGTAAAGACAGGATCATTCCAGAGGTCTTTGGCTCGACTTATCAAATGACTCTTTCTTTTTGCTTGCGTCATCTTCATGATAGCTTTGATATTTGAAGATACGCCTGTTGCCATTACCTCAAATACCGAGATCAAAAACTTGCCCTTGAAGGTACTGCCGTCCCACCTCTTAAATGCAGACTCTCCTAGAGCTAGATCTAACTCTCGGAATGTATTCTGAAACACTTTAGTTTCAGAGGCAAGATTCAACGATCCGGGTTGAGCAAGCTTATACAGAGCATCATCTAAATACTCGTGGACATCTAGGCCCTTCGAATATGGTATGTTTCGGAAAGCAAGAAATCTCAATACCAACTCGACGCCCGCTTGAGCTTCAATTGCATCCGGCGTTTGAGCAGTGGTTTTCACGAATTCTTCAAATTTTGAACAGCTCACAAGCCAGTCAAAAAACTCCTTGTTGATCATTACTGCAATGCTATTCCGAACTTCTTGTTCAGTCAGTGAAACACCACCCGTATTCAGCCTCTGAAACAATTCAAACTTTGCTTGGCTGTCACTTTCTTTTTTTAGTATCTCGACCCGCAGTCGAGCTCTTTTGATGTCTATCTGAAGTGACGAACCAATTCCATCATTTGCTTTTTTGCTAGATGCAATCCACCGTTTACCTTCCAAACTGGGCAATAACTTTGTTCCACTTAGGACCAAAGACTGAATCGCCTCCCCCGTACCGTTCTTTAAGTTACCCGAAAATTGAAGTAGGGTTGACACTCTTTGTAGGCCGTCAACTAGTTCCCAAATTCCAGATTCGTCCTGGAATACGAATATCGGTGGTATCGGAATGCCCAAAAGTATCGATTCAATAAATCGGGTCTTCCGCGACTCATCCCATCGGAACAGTCTTTGAAAGACTGGATCAATCTTGAGTTCTTCATTCTTGTAAAGGTTTATCAATTCGCCCATAGACATTTCGTAGCCATCGGTGACAATGGTTCGTCTGGCTACTTTGATTTCTTGGTCTAGCGACATATTTGGGCCCTATTGCTCGTAGCGCGGATCATTCTGCTAAAACGTCCTTAGGTCAACTCTTAGTTCGGGATGCGCCCGGATTCTGCAGAAACGAACTCAAACCCGAGACGTTGGAACCCGGTCGCATCGCAGAACATCCGGTGGGTCGCATGTTTCGCGACCGCGCGCTGTCACACCACTGGCTTTTATAGGCCTCCGCTCGCCCCTCTCCAAAGCCGCCCCGCCAGCCATCCCCCGATCACGAAGTCAATCGTCCCACAAAACCCCGGCCACCACACGGGCATGCCGGGGTTGGTGACCAGCGCGTGGTGGACGAAGAAATCGAAAAACCCATGCCCGGCGATGCCGGCCGCCGCCAGCCACAGGCTCGCCTTGAAGCCGAGCACCGCGACGCCTGCGAACACCAGACCGGCGGCGATCTCGATCATCAGCGTCGCCGGTTGCGACGCGCCCATCACCGCGAACAGCACATAGTAGGAGGCGATGACGATGAGCGCCGTCGGGTAGAAGGCGCGATCGCGGTCGAAACCGCTTAACCCGGCAAAGCCGCCAACGCCGACGCCCAGCACCGCGCCCACGAGATATTCCATGCGATCTCCCTCCCCCGGATTGTGAAACGCCGGCACGAAGGCACCGCGACGGCGCCTGCACCGCGCGTCAGGCCGCCCTTGGCTTGATCGCCTCCAGCGTCTTTCCCAATGCGCGGCGCTGCTGCCGCAGGTCGATATCCATCTGCAGACGCAAGAAGAACCCTTCGCTCAAACCAAAATAGCGCGTGAGGCGTAAATCGGTGTCAGCCGTGACGGCGCGCTTGCCAAGAACGATCTCGTTGATGCGGCGCGGCGGCACCGATACTGCGCGGG
The DNA here is from genome assembly GCA_963205315.1 of Pseudomonadota bacterium. Taxonomy (GTDB): domain Bacteria; phylum Pseudomonadota; class Alphaproteobacteria; order Rhizobiales; family Aestuariivirgaceae; genus Aestuariivirga. Next base: position 7,585 of record CAUJIO010000069.1, read on the forward strand.
CCAGTGCGTTCTGCGACAGGTCCATCGGCTTCAGGAATTCCTCCAGCAGGATTTCGCCCACCGTTGGAATCTCCAGAAACTCCTCCCGATCAGTGGTAGTCGCAGATTTCAACGTCTTCGGCATGTTCCTTCACCCATCGAAAACAGATACGCCACTGGTCATTGATGCGGATCGACCATTGCCCATCGCGATTGCCTTTCAGCATTTCGAGACGATTGCCAGGTGGCACCCGCAAGTCATCCACACGTATAGCCGCCTCGATCATCTGTAGCTTGCGAAGCGCAACACGCAAAATGTCCGGCGGCAATCGCCTCGGCCGGATGCCTTGCCAGACGAGTTCGGTTTCACGCGCCGCAAAACTCCGGATCATGTGGGGTTTATAACGCAACGCGTTACATAACGCAATACGTTATATCCTGCCCGCGTCATGACCAAGGCCGCCGGATTACCCAATCTTCTTGACTTTATTCCTATTTCATGTATCTTCATCCCCGTCCCTCCCCGCTTCGGGGTCCTGCTCATGACGGTGAGCTCGGATGGGGTGGGATGGCAGGCCTGCGGGCTCCGGCAAACGTAGCCGGGGCTTCCGGGGGCGGGCGGATGATCCCCGCGGATACTACGATCCGCGCGCCGTATGGCAGTTAGGCAGCCGAGAGGCGTGGCCGAAGTGATCTCCGCTCCGCGAAGAAGTCCTGCCGGATCGCGGGCGCTGTCCAGCGCTCCACCGCCAGCCTCACCGCTGGCATATTCGCGCCGGCCAGCGCCCGCGCCTCCCACACCGAAACTCAGCTTGGCGAGAGGTTTCGGGAAGGGAACAGGTTTTCCTTGAGGGACACATGTCACCCTCGCAAAGGCGGACGCATGCCTCGCCTGCCCGCAACCGCAGTTGCGCTCCGCACCGCAATGGGTCCATCCTCGCAACACACCGTGCCACAGGACTTTCGCATGCCCTCCTCCCCCTTCCTCAACGGCGCCGCCTATGTGCGCGGCCGCTTCGTTCCCATCGCCGAGGCCGCCATCCCGGTCACCGACTGGGGCTTCACCCGCTCCGACGTCGTCTATGACGTGGTGCATGTCTGGAAGGGCGGATTTTTCCGGCTGGACGACCATCTCGACCGCTTCGAGGCCTCGATGCGCAAGCGCCGCATCCACCCGCCGGAGGATCGCGCCGCCATCGCCGGGATCCTCCACCGCTGCGTGGCGCTCTCGGGGCTCGCGGATGCCTTCGTCGCCATGGTGGCGACGCGCGGCCGCCCGCGCGTCTTCGGTTCGCGCCGGCCCGCCGATTGCGACAACTATCTCATCGCCTATGCCGTGCCGTGGATCGACGTGGTCCCCAAGGACATGCAGGCCCGTGGCGCCCACATGTGGATCGGCGCCACGCCGCGCGTGCCCGATCATGCGGTCGATCCGACCGTCAAGAACTACCAGTGGAGCGACCTGACCTCCAACCTGCTCGAGGCCCATGACGAGGGCTTCGACACCGCCGTCACCTGCGACGCCGCGGGCTTCGTCACCGAGGGCCCCGGCTTCAACGTTTTCGTCGTCAAGGACGGTGCGGTGAAGACGCCGGATCGCGGCAGCCTGGGCGGCATCACCCGGCGCACAGCACTCGAGGTCTGCGCCCATCTCGGCCTGCCCGCCGCCATCGCCCCCGTCACCCGCGCCGAACTGGAAGACGCCGACGAGGTGTTCATCACCTCGACCGCCGGCGGCGTCATGCCAGTCTCCCGCGTCATGACCCGCATCCTCGGCAACGACCGCCCCGGCCCGGTCTACGAGAAGGTGCGCGCCACCTATTGGCAGTGGCACGAGGACCCGCGCTTCCGCACCGCCGTGAAGCCGCTGGCCGAGGAGGCTTAGGTGCCCGCCCCGGATTTGCCTTCCCGCTGGATGACACTACATTAGAAGCGAAGGAGCAATGCCATGAAACACCTGATCGCATCTGCCGCCGCCCTCGCCCTGCTTGCCGGCCTGGCCCTGCCCGCCACCGCCAAAAGCCGCTCCGAGGCCGACCGCGAGCTTTATCGCCGGGCGCAGCGCGAATGCCAGTCGTGGAAATACATGCCCGATGGTGCCAGCATCTACATCAACTATGCCGAAGGCTGGTTCCGCTGTGATATCCGCTACGACAACAAGCGCAACAAACATCGCGGTCCGAAGGGTGGCAAGAAAGGCGGCGGCTGATCCCGATGATGGCGGCCGCGCCAGGTGCGAATCGCAATTGGCGAGTGCCCGGCGGTTTGCGCCCCGCCATTGTCTTCCGCTTCCAGCGGCCTCGGTCAAAATCTTGCCAGTATTACAGGGTCTAGGAACAACCGGCGTTGCCGTCTTTCTTGACACGCGGCAATTGTGTATTGAGTTGCCTCAGTGTGGGACCGAAGGGGAGTTGGCCGTTGATGGGTGTGAAGATGAGCGTTGGTAACCGGCTGGCCGCCTTGTCGCTGGTCGGCCTTCTGGCGGCGGGTTGCTCGATGACGGGTGGCTCCTCGGACAGCAGCACCGACGAACCCTTGGCACCGCAAGGCATGTCGGCCACCGAGATTCGCACCATCCTCGCCGGCAAGAGCTGGCGCTTCCAGGGCCCCAACAACACCGGCACCACCCTCTATGCCGCCGATGGCTCCTCGCTGGTCGAAGTTGACGGCAAGGGCACGACAAAGGGCCGCTGGACCACCAAGGACGGCCAGCTGTGCGAGAGCTTCGACCCTGCGGCCTTCCTGCCGGGCGGCGTTCCGATGAGCTGCTATCCGTTCTCGCGCGGCACGGCCCCCAACACCTACCAGGCCGGCAAGGCGACCTTCAGCGTCGCGTCGTAGAGTTTCACATCTGCCACAATTGCGCCGCAAGGTGATCAAAGTCCTGCCCCCGCGGGACCCGATAGCATTGGCTGAAACACCGGATTATTCGCAGGTTGACCTTATGATTTCGCGACTTTCGCGCCGCGGCTTTCTGGGCGGCGGCATTGCCATGATGGCAACACCGCCGCTGGCCCATGCTGACGATCCCTATGTCGAATTCCAGGACGGGACAAAGGCCACGCTCGGCGGAAGCATGGTGGCCACCGAAGAGCAGTATTACGACCCCGCCCTGCTGCCGCCGCCGGAATCCGAAATCGATTTCCCGATCGAACCGGTGAACCCCCGCCTGATCAAGAAGAAATACCGCCGGACGCAGGTCTATTTCGAGGGCAACGAGGAACCGGGAACGCTCGTCGTCGATCCCGACAACCGCTACCTCTACCACGTCCTCGCCTTCGGCATTGCCAATCGATATGGCGTTGGCGTTGGTCGGGCGGGCTTCGCCTGGGCAGGCAATGCCAAGATCGGAATGAAGCGCCGCTGGCCCCGCTGGGTGCCCCCTAGGGAGATGGTCGACCGCGACGAGCGCGCCAGGAAATGGGTCAACGGCCAGCCAGGCGGTCCGGAAAATCCCCTCGGAGCCCGCGCACTCTACCTCTATTCCAACGGTGCCGACACGCTCTACCGCATTCACGGCACCAACGAACCGAAATCAATTGGCCTTGCCATGTCATCCGGCTGCATCCGCATGCTGAATGAAGACGTGGCCGACTTGTTCGACAACGTCATCGTCGGGACGCCGGTGACCGTCCGCCCATCGAAAGGCACCTGAAATGCCGGCCCGTGGTATAACCGCCATTGGCTTCGATGCTGACGACACCTTGTGGCAGAACGAAACCTTCTTCCGCATGACCGAGCAGCGCTTTGCCGAACTTCTCTCCGACCACGGTGAGCATCAGGTGATTTCATCACGGCTGCTGGCAGCCGAACGCCGCAATCTCAAGTACTATGGCTATGGCGTGAAAGGCTTCACCCTGTCGATGATCGAGACGGCGGTGGAAGTCACCAACGGCTCGGTTTCTGCCGGTGTCATCGCCGAAATCCTCTCCTTTGGCCGACAGATGCTGCAGAACCCGGTGGAAACACTGCCGCAGGTTCATGAAACGCTGGACGCTCTGGCGGGCAAATACCGAATCCTTCTCATCACCAAGGGCGACCTGTTCGATCAGGAACGGAAACTCGCCCAGTCGGGCCTCGGCGACTATTTCGATGCGGTCGAGATCGTCAGTGAAAAGACGCCACAAACCTACGGCCGTATCTTCGCGCGCCATGGTGACGGCGTGGAGAACGCCATGATGATCGGCAACTCGCTTAAGTCGGATGTGGTGCCGGTCATCACCGCCGGCGGCTGGGGCATACACGTGCCGCACGAACTGACCTGGGTTTTGGAACACGAAGAAGCCCCGGAGGACAATCCGCGCTTTCGCCGCATCTACAACCTTGGCGGGCTCATCCCGCTTCTCAGGCAAATGACTTGAAGCCACGCCGGGCCTGTGGCACACGGCGCAACATCGATTTGAGGACAGAACATTTTGAGCGGCGCGACCATTCGTACACTGACAATCATCGGCCTCGGCCTGGCGTTGGCCGCCTGCTCGACCGGTCCTTCAGGCGTGCGCATCACCAACGGGGGAACATCCGCAACCACCGACAAGCCGGTCGAGCCGATCCACAATCTCTCGGCAAATGAAATCCGCACCGCTATTTCCGGCAAGACCTTTCAGTACACACGTTCTGACGGCAACGGCTTCATCACCTATAACGCCGATGGCACATTCAGCTATCAGGACGATGCCAAGGGTGGCGGCACCGGCACCTGGTCCGCCAACGGCTCCCAGTTCTGTGAGTCATTCGGCAAGGGCGCGGCCCAGGATTGCGGTGACTTCAAGAATACCGGAGATGCCTATTTCGCCGCCAAGTCGCGGTTGGTGGAGATGAAAGTCTAACCACCTATTCGTTCAGGAACGGATTGTTCAGCCGCTCTTCGCCGATCTGGCCCGGCGAACCATGCCCGGGCAAGAACACCACGTCGTCACCCAGCGGGAACAGCTTTTCGCGGATGGACCGGAGCAACGTTTCATGGTCGCCGCGCGGAAAATCCGTGCGGCCGACCGAGCCCTGGAACAGCACGTCCCCCACAAGCGCGAAGCGGTTGTCGCCGTTGAAGAAGACGACCGATCCCGGCGTGTGCCCGGGCGCTTCGTAAACTGAGAAGCGCAGATCGCCGACCGTCACCTCGTCGTCTTCCTTCAGCCAGCGATCCGGCACCACGGCGCGCGCATCCATCATGCCGTACTTTGCGCCCGACTCGGGTAGCGCCTCGAGCAGGAAGGTGTCTTCGATATGCGGCCCCTCGATGGGCACCTGCAGGGCATCCTTCAAAGCCGCCGCCCCACCGGCATGATCGATGTGGCCGTGCGTCAGCAGGATCTTCTCGATGGCGATGCCGCTTTGCTTGATGGCTCCGAGAATGCGCGGAACATCGCCGCCCGGATCGACAATGGCACCTATCTTTCTCACCTCGTCATAGACGAGCGAGCAATTCTGCTGGAATGGCGTAACAGGGATGATGAAGGCCTGGAGCTTGGTCATGGCCGCGCTCCATAGCCCAAGTCCCACCGGAGTGTGAAGCTCTTTGCAGGCGATGAACTGCAATTGCGATGAGTGATTGCAGCTCTGCACAACCCACCCTTGCTCCGCCGCAGACGCCTCGCTAGAGTCTGCTGGACGAAACTTCAACAGAAGACGCATCATGTCAGCCGCCGATAGCCAGCCACAACGCACGGGAAACCTGATCGCCGCCATGGCGGCGGTCTGCTGCTGTGATATTGCGCTCGGCTTGACGCTCCAGCTCTTGCCGCTCTTGATGGAGAAGCAGGGCATACCTGCCTGGGCCATCGGCCTTAACGCAGCCATGGGTCCGATCGGCATCTTGCTCGCCGGGCCGTTTCTGCCGCGGCTGCTCGGCAACGTCGGCACAAGGCGCGCCGCTTACTTCATCATCGCAACAATGATCATCCTGTTGCTGGCAATCGCGATGTCGCCATTCTGGCTTTGGTTTCCATTGCGCTTCTTGTTCGGCATGGCGACCGGCGCCCTCTTCACCATCAGCGAGGCCTGGGTCCTGACATTCGCCAGCGACAAGAACCGCGGCCGCGTCATGGGGCTTTACACCAGTGTGCTGGCGATAACCTTTTCCGTGGGCCCGCTTATCGTGCCCTGGACGGGCATCAGTGGCTGGCTGCCGTGGATCATCGGCATTGTTTGTATTTGCCTGGGCACTCTGCCGCTCGCATTCGTCAAGGTTGAGGGAGATGAATTCAGGCAGACCGAGAGCGGTGGTTTTTTCGCCTTCATCAGGAAGGCGCCGTTGCTGCTCTTTGCGGTCTGCGCCGTCACACTGTTCGACAACGTCTTCATTTCCTTCTTCACGATTTTTGGTCTGCGCCACGGCGTCGAACTCGACGTCGCCAGCCGCATCCTCGGCTTCGGTATCATCGGCAATGTGCTGATGTTTTATCCGATGGGCTGGCTTGCTGATCACTGGTCGCGGCGCGGAGTCGTGGTGGTCACGGCCAGCCTTACCGTCGTACTGGCGCTCAGCCTCATCGCCTTCATCAACCACTGGCTCATCTGGCCGATCGTGATCCTGCTTTCGGCAAATGCTTTTGGCGTTTATGTCGTGGCGCTGGCGACAATGGGCGACAGTTTCAAGGGACCGGACGTGATGGCGGGCTCTGCCGCGTTCGCCGCCATGTGGGGCATCGGCGGATTGCTGGGGCCACCGATAGCGGGAGTTGCCATAGACGCGTTTGGCATCAACGCAATGCCGGTCACGCTGGCCTCCTTCTATGTCATTCTGCTTGTGGGTCTCGCCGTCACCGGCGGCAATCTTGTGCGGACGCCCGCCAATGGATAGGCAGCGGTTCATAAACCTCCTGGCTGCCATCTCGGCCATCACCGTCTTCGGCTTCACCTTCGGGCTGATGTTCCCGCTGCTGTCGCTGATTATGGAGAGCCAGAACATCAGTTCGGCGCTCATCGGCTACAATTCGGCCATGCACCCGCTGGGTATCGTGTTCTCGGTTTTCTTCATTCCAATGGCCGTACGTCGCTTCGGTGCAAAGCGTGCCGTCATCGGCTCAGCGCTCATCACGGCCGCTGTGATCGTGTCATATCCTTTCTTCCCGGTCTTCACAGCGTGGTTCGCCCTGCGCTTCCTTCAAGGCTTCTTCGTCTCCATCCTCTTTGCCATCAGCGAAGCCTGGATCGTGAAATTCGCAGAAGGACCGTGGAGGTCACGCATTCTTGCGATCTACGCCTCAATCCTCGCCCTGAGTTTCGGCGGCGGCCCAGTGGTGATCACCTTTACCGGCATCGAAGGCCTCGCTCCTTTTCTCGTCGGCGCAGCCTTCCTGCTGCTCGCCACCATTCCAATCCTGTTCGTCAAGGATGAGCCCGTGGACAGCGAGGACGAGGCGCCGCTCTCGGTCCTGGCCTTCTGCCGCAAGGCGCCGATCCTGCTCTTCGCCGTCGGCATGTTTGCCATCATTGATGCCGCCAACCTGAGCTTCCTGCCAGTCTATTCTGTGAAGAAGGGTTTCGATCAGTCCCAGGCAGCGCTTGCACTTACTGCCTTCGTGATCGGCAACACCGTATTGCAGTTCCCTATCGGCTGGTGCGCCGATCATTTCCCCAAGCGCATTGTAATGACGGCCTGCGGCATTGCCACTGCCATCAGCGCCGCCCTCGTGCCGTTCACCTTCGGAACGGTGGCGCTCTGGCCGGTGTTGACCGTAATGGGGGCCGCATCCGCTGGTATTTACACCGTCTCGCTCGGCGAGCTCGGTGAACGCTTCTCCGGCCACGAGCTGGTAACCGGCACGGCCGCCTTTTCGACCATGTGGGGCGTCGGCGCCCTGACAGGATCATTGCTCGCGGGTTGGTCCATTGCGGGCTTTGGGCCCGATGGACTGCCCGTCACGATGTCCGTCATTTTCATGGTGTTCGTCGTGGCGTCAGCCATCAGCGCCCGCGCCGTTGTCAGAGCGGGTTCATCATGAGGCGCAATGGCTTCAGCCAAGCCACGGTCCTTGCATTCACGGCTGCTGGGGCCACGTACCGCAAGCCAGGGCGGCGCATGGCGGAAGCCGGGCTCACTGCCTCCGATCTGGACATTCATCGACGCTGCAGTGATTGTAGCTGCTATCATCGTTCAGGCGCTCTCAAGCGCCACGCGGGAGACCAACCATGCCAGACGCCATCGCCGCTGCCAGCCAGCTTCGAACAACACGTGATTTTCTGCGCTGGGCTTTGTCGGAATTCCGCAAGGCCCGTCTCAGTCACGGGCATGGCACCACCTCGGCCATCGACGAGGCAGCCTTCCTCATTCTCGAAACACTGAACCTGCCGGTTGACGACATCAATCCATGGCTTGATGCAACGTTGCTGGACGGCGAGCGAAAGTCTTTGGCCGAGATTATCACCCGGCGCATCGAGTCACGGATGCCGGCCGCATATCTGGTGAAGCGCGCATACATCCACGGCGTGCCTTTCTACGTGGATGAACGGGTAATCGTGCCACGCTCCTATATCGGTGAGCTCATGTTCTCCGGAATTTTCGGCGGCGAGGATACGAGCCTGATCGAGGATATCGCGCAGGTGGCGAGCGTTCTCGACCTGTGTACGGGTTCTGGCTGCCTTGCCATTCTGGCAGCCGGCATTTTCCCCGATGCGGAGATCGATGCGGCAGACTTGTCGGAAGCTGCCCTCGAAGTCGCCCGGATCAACGTTACTGATCACAATTACTCCAATCGGATCAATTTATTACAGGGCGATCTTTTCGATGCGGTTGAAGGCCGGACCTATGATCTGATCATCGCCAATCCGCCTTATGTGGCGGGACCTGAAGTTGCCGCCTTCCCCGCTGAATATGGCCATGAGCCGATCATGGCGCATATCGCTGGTGACGATGGACTCGACATCGTCAGGCGCATTCTCGACGAGGCGGCCGCACATCTCAATCCAGGCGGGGGGGTGCTGTGTGAAGTCGGAACAGGCCGCGACCTTTTGGTTGCCGAGTTTCCGCACCTCGATTTTCTTTGGCTCGACACAGAGGAAAGCCTCGGCGAAGTCTTCTGGATTACCCGTGAACAGCTGACCGGCTGATCTACTTGCGCAGGCCCGAGGAGGCGACGAGGTTGTCGTACATGCGGCGTGTCATGGCCGCCATCTGCGGCATCAGCGGATAGGCCTCCGCCACCAGTCTCTGGTAGGCCCCCTCGCCCAGATGTTTTTCAAGATTCTCGACATACATTGGCAGAGACGACCAGCCCGCCATCGACTGCGGCGTGAACTCGCAATGGAACTGCGTGCTCATGGCATGGCTGTCGATGGCGATTGACTGAACCGCCGCGCGCGGTGAGTTCGCCAATACGCGAGCCTGCTGTGGAGCGCGCTTCACCTCCGCCATATGCCATTGCATGACTTTGTGCGACGGACCAAGCCCCGCCATCAATTCGCTGCTCAGTCCGTCCTCGGTCAGATGCACATCGTGAACCCCGACCTCGCCTTCATCTGCCAGCGCCACCTCTCCGCCAAGTGCAGTCGCCAGCAGTTGGTGCCCGAGGCAAACGCCGAAATACGGCTTGGCACGGTCCATCACCCATTCGCGGATTGCCGCCTTTTCCTCCGCAAGCCAAGGATGCTGGTCCTCCTGCCACGTATCCATCGACCCGCCGAGGACGAAGAGAAAATCATAGGGAGCCAGGCTCGGGATGGCTTGCCCTTCGAACAGGCGCACCGGCTCCGGAATGAGCCCATCCTCGGCGAAATAGTCAAGGAAGCGGCCGGGATGGTCGTGGTTCATATGCTGCAGAACAAGCGCGCGCTTCATCAGAAAATCACCTCACCGGCGGCATGACCAGCGTTTTCGCACGGCATTGCCGATCCTCATTTGCGCCGCATTGACTGAAATTGCCACGTCTGTCGAGACAAATGCGAAGCTCGCTCAGCCTCCCGCGGTCTAAAGCATTGCCGCATTGCACGGAAATCATGTCCGCTGACAGGTTGCGGTTGGTCTTGACGAAATCCGTCACCAATTGCTCCGGTGTCGTCATGATGGTGTCAGTGGGCGAGAGATAGCGGGCCGGTATACGAACCCGCTTGAACAGCAATCGCGTCGCCCGGAAATAATCCGCCACCGAAACACCGGCACAGCTACCGTGCTTCTTCCATTCGTGGATGATGAGTTTCTTCGACGGCATGATATCGAGCATGCTGTCGATGATCTTCTGGTCTACCCATGTCTCCCGCGTGGCGCAGGACTCAGGCCAGCCGCGCTCATACTGTGGCCACAACCCGTGAACGACAAAAGCATAGCGCCGCCCGGGCGAACACTGCTGATGGTCATCGGTCCCCGCCGGACTGCCGCAATAGGTCGGCGACCATGACAGCGATAACGTGAAGTAGTCGAAGACACCCGCTTTGTTAAGTTCCCGCGCCGCAATAGGCGCTGCGCTCAGCAGGTAGGCAGCGAGGACCGCAAGAACACCTGTAACGGCAGTGACGGAGCGAACGGCACAGGCAGACGTGATTCGGGACATGGCTCGGTTGTGATCTTCCAGGAGGAGTTGTTGAGCTGCATGCCGCATAAAGCGAGCTTGCCCCGGATACAAGCAGTCTGGCCCTGTTCATAGTCGCGGCCGTTGGCCCGGCACGAACACTGATGTTCAACGGCGCTGCTTGTCATCAGCAGCAAGGCACCGGCAATTGAAACAGACCCCACCGCTATCCCATGACGATACCCCGCTTGAAGCCAGACGTGACGCCTGACGATCAGATGAGCTGGAGATCTACGGCCTGGGGGCCGCGTCCCTTCTTGTCGGGCTGGATTTCAAAACTGATCTTCATGTTTTCGCTCAGTTCCGGGATACCGGAGCGTTGTACGGCCGTGATGTGCACGAAGACATCCTTGCCGCCATCCGCTGGCGAAATGAAGCCGTAGCCCTTCGCCTGATTGAAAAACTTCACAGTGCCGTTCTGGCGCATGGGAAGACTTCCCCTAACCGTTTAAGCGCATTAATCGGTAAGTTCCGCCGCGGGTGGAGAACGGCGGACAGACTAGGCGCGGCGGCTTTTCAAACGGCAGGCACCTCTCCCCGGAGGCCGGGGACAACTCTTGCCAGGTTGAAATAGCGCATCCGGCACCAGGACGGCTTATGTCCTGACAGACCGATTATGCTGCACCCATGCTCCAACAGCAAGAGGGGTCTTCTGGCATGTCGGGGCTTGATTTCTGGCTCACCGCCGCAATAGTGTCATTGCCACCAGGCAGAGAAAGCGAGTCCATGCCAGCCAAACTGATCTTTATTTTGGGAATTGTCTGCCTGGTGATGGGCACTGGCGTCGCCACGGCCAAGCCGGTGCAGTCCACCCGCTACACCTTTTACAGCGTTGGCGGCGACACGGCCGAAGACGTCTACAGCGCCATGTTGCGCAAAGGTCCCCGGGTCAATGGGGCCAAAGCCTACGCCGCGACCTCTGCCGTCACCACGCAGGATGGCAAGCTTTTGCAGGGTGCGTCCTGCAGCATTGGCGATTACCGCCTGAAGCTCGACTTCACCATCAAGCTCCCGAAAATCAAGAACGAACAAGTTTTGCCCGTTGCCGATCGCAAGCGATGGCAGCAATTTTCGGTCTTCCTGAAGAAGCATGAGGAAACCCACCGCTCGATTTGGATGGGATGTGCCGCCGAGCTCGAGGCCAAGGTCAAGACCATCAAAGCCAAGACCTGCGGAGAAGCAGACAAGAAGGCGCAGAAACTTTGGGACAAGATGCGCGCGTCCTGCTCCAAGAAGCATGTGGCCTTCGATGCTGCCGAACAGAAGAAGCTGATGCAGCACCCCTTCGTTCGTCTGGTCTACAAACGGTCACTGCAGACGCACGCGGCCAAAGCACCATAGCTCAGGGCGACAGAACGCGCCCCGCAATCGCCTCAAGTTTCTTTAGAAGCACAGGATCGCGCTTTTCGGGCGCCGTCATGATGGCATGATCAAGCGCACGGTCGGACCGGATCGGACAAGGCTCATGCTGGCGCGGAAACTCACGCGCGATGCGGCCAACCAGACGTTTGGCATTGTCGGAATTTGCCCGCATCACGGTGAGGACTTTTGAAACATCGACCTCGCCATGCTGCTCATGCCAGGAATCGTAGTCGGTCACCATCGCCACCGTGCAGTAGCAAATCTCGGCCTCGCGGGCGAGTTTAGCTTCGGGCATGTTGGTCATGCCGATGACCGAAGCGCCCCAGGAGCGATAAAGCTGTGACTCGGCCAATGTCGAGAATTGCGGCCCTTCCATCACCACGTAAGTGCCGTTGCGTTCGTGCGTGATGCCCTCTGCCTCAAGCGCCCGCTCCACGATGTCCTGCAAACCCGGTGAAACCGGATGCGCAAAAGGCACATGGCCGACACAGCCCGTGCCAAAGAAACTCTTCTCCCGCGCAAAAGTGCGGTCGATGAACTGGTCCACGAGTACGAAGGTGCCGGGCGGTAATTCTTCCTTGAGCGATCCGACGGCGGAGAGCGACACCAGATCCGTAACGCCGGCCCGCTTCATGACATCGATATTGGCGCGAAAATTGATCGTCGTTGGCGCATAGACATGGCCGCGGCCGTGCCGCGGCAGGAACACCACGGGAAGACCGTGAATCTCACCGCGCCGCACCTGGTCTGATGGCTCCCCCCAAGGCGAAGCGATCGTTTCCCAGCGGGCATTGTCCATGTCAACGTCATACACTCCTGAGCCGCCGATGATGCCGAGAACCGCTGCCGTCACGCCGGACACTCCTTGAAAGGGGGAACATGCACCCGGGCTAGACGAGGCTCAGTCCATTGGCAAGGGTGAGAAGGGCGGCAACGATGAAGACCATACCAGCGGAACGGCCGATCCATGTTGTGATGCCGGGGCTGTTCATCAGAAACGCTCGGCTTCCGGCGGCCGCCAGGCCAAGCCCCCCATAGACGACGAATTGCATGACAAAAGTCAGCCCTCCCATGACCAGCGCTTGCCCCCAGATCGGCCCATACTCGGCCCGCAAGAATTGTGGATAGACGGCAACCACAAACAGATAGGCTTTGGGGTTCAGAAGGCAGGTAATCAGTCCCTGCCTGAAAGCGGCGGCGAGAGAGCCTGACGACGCAAGTCCGATCTCTCCGACCGTGATCGAACTCTTCAGCAAGGAATACCCGATCCACAACATGTAACCGGCACCCACGACCAGGATCCCCGACATTGCTTGTGGCGATGTCGCCAGAACGGCACTGACGCCAAGGGTACCCAAAAGAGTATGGCAGATGCCACCCAGCATGATTCCCGCCGTAGCAGCCAACCCGCGCATGCGGCCAGCGGTCAGCGAATTGGCGATAACAAAGAACATGTCCATGCCGGGCACGATGATGATGCCGAACAGCAGAACGGAATAGAGCCAGACATTCTGTGCATAGGTCATCGCAAACACTCCTTGTTCACGACAGTGCTAGTTTCCTCGGCTGACAGCAGGTGTCACCAACAAACAAAAAGGCCCGGACGACGCCGGGCCTTTTCTTATCAGTTGCAGCAGTGATCAGTGGGCATTGGCCCAGATCTTCTTCTTGACGAGATAAAGCAGCAGGGCGAGCACCCCGAGATAGATCATCACCATGAAACCGGTGCGCTTGCGCTCTTCCATTTTGGGTTCAGCTGTCCAGGCGAGGAATGCTGATACGTCCTTTGCCATCTGGTCCACCGTGGCCTTGGTGCCGTCATCGAACGTCACCTGGTCATCCGACAGCGGCATCGGCATGCCGATCCAGTGGCCGTTGGCGAAGTAAGGGTTGTAGCTCTTGCCTTCCGGTGCCTCGGCTGCGAGTTCAGCCGGAGGATCTTCATAGCCAGTCAGCACCGAATACACATAGTTCGGTCCACCAATGCCATTGATCAGCTGGTTGAAGGTACCGAACCAGCCCGGACGGAACTTGGTGATGAGCGACAGGTCCGGCGGATAGGCACCGCCATTGGCCGAGCGCGCAGCCTGTTCATTGGCAAACGGCGACGGGAACTTGTCGGAGGGCAGACCCGGACGTTCGAACATATCGCCCGCATCGTTCGGACCATCCTGCATGGTGAAGGTCGCAGCCACGGCCTTCACCTGCTCTTCGGTGAATTCCGGACCGCCCTTGTCGGACAGGTTGCGGAACGACACGTAGTGCATCGAATGACAGGCGGCGCAGACTTCCTTGTAGACCTTATAACCGCGCTGAAGCTGGCCACGGTCGAACTTGCCGAAGGCGCCTTCGAAGCTGAAGCCGATATCCTTGGAAGGCATCTGGCCTTCTGCAGCCGATACCGGAGCAGCGAGCAGCATGAGGCCTGCTATTGCGATGCCGAGTGTGTTGAGCAATTTCATGTCAGTTTCCCCCAATCACTCAGCAGGCACGGCAGCGGGATGCTTCTTGGCCAGCACATCATCGGAAATTGATGCCGGCAGCGGCCTCGGGCTCTCCAGCAATCCCAGCAATGGCAGGATGATGATGAAGTGCGCGAAGTAGTATGCGGTCAGGATGCGCGACCAGGTGACATAGGCTCCCTCCGGCGGCTTGGAGCCGAGATAGCCCAACGCCACGCAGACGATGACAAATATCCAGAAGAAATACTTGAACACCGGACGGTAGCTGCCCGAACGCACCTTCGAGGTATCGAGCCACGGCAGCACAAAGAGGATGAGGATCGAGCCAAACATCGCGATGACGCCGCCCAGCTTGTCGGGGATGGCACGCAGGATTGCGTAGAATGGCAGGTAATACCATTCGGGCACAATGTGCGCGGGCGTCACAAGAGGGTTCGCCTCCTGATAATTGATGGCGTGGCCCAGATAGTTCGGGCTGAAGAACGTCCACGCCGCATAGAACATCAGGAACACGACAATCGCGAACGCGTCTTTCATCGTGTAGTACGGATGGAAGGGTAACGTATCCTGGCTGCTCTTCACCGAAACGCCGGTCGGGTTGTTGTTGCCCGGCACGTGCAGCGCCCAGATATGCAGGCCGACGAGAGCGGCCAGCACGAAGGGCAGCAGATAGTGCAGCGAGAAGAAGCGGTTTAGCGTCGGGTTATCAACCGAGTAACCGCCCCACAGCAACGTCGTGATCGACTCGCCGACGAAGGGAATGGCGGAGAACAGGTTTGTGATGACCTTGGCGCCCCAGAAGCTCATCTGGCCCCACGGCAGCACGTAGCCCATGAAAGCGGTTGCCATCATGACGAGATAGATCAGCACGCCGATCATCCACAGCACTTCACGCGGCGCCTTGTACGAGCCGTAGTACATGCCGCGGAAGATATGGATATAGACGGCGATGAAGAACATCGAGGCGCCGTTGGCGTGCATGTAGCGCAGCATCCAGCCCGAGTTCACGTCGCGCATGATATGCTCGACCGAAGCAAAGGCCATGCTGGCATGCGGCGTATAGTGCATCACCAGTACGATGCCCGTGACCAGCTGGACGACCAGCATGACGGCCAGGATACCGCCGAACGTCCACCAGTAGTTCAAGTTCTTCGGCGTCGGGAAATCCAGCGCCTGGCCTTGCACCAGCTCCATGATCGGGAGACGTTCGTGCATCCACTTTCCGAAGGCCGTGGTGGGCTTGTAATTTGAGGGTCCGCTCATGAGGATTGTCCTTCTTAGCCGATGCGGATCTTGGTGTCGGTGAGATAGGCGTAGGCAGGAACCGGCAGATTCTGCGGTGCCGGACCCTTGCGGATACGGCCTGCCGTATCATAGTGCGAGCCATGGCACGGGCAGAACCAGCCCCCATGTTTGGTCGAGCCTTCGACAACGGCGAAATCGCCTTCATTGCCAATCGGAACGCAACCGAGATGCGTGCAAACGCCCATCATCACAAGGATAGCCTCTTTGCCGCCGACAACACGGTTCTCGTCCGTGGCCGGATCGCCTTCCTTGACATTTGCACTGCGTGCCAGCGGATCCGGCAGGTCCTCCGGCTTCACCGCCTTGGCGGCCTCGATTTCAGGCCCCGTGCGATGACGAATGAACACGGGATTGCCGCGCCACTTGATGGTGATCGCCTGACCTTCGGCGATCGGAGCCAGGTCGACTTCCACCGAGGCCATGGCTAGGACTGAGGCATCCGGGTTCATCTGGTTGATGAATGGCCAGACCGTCAGCGCTGCGCCGACGGCACCGACGGCACCCGTTGCGATATATAGAAAATCGCGCCGGTTGACTTCCGCATGTTCCGCTGTGGACACGTCTGTTTTCCCTTTTTTGTTGCCGCGCCGGCCCCCGGGGATCGAGGGCACTGGTTCCCCCCGGCGCTTAAACCCGCGACCTTTTGGCATTGTGATAATGAGAAGTCTAGCCATCAAGTGTCGCAGCAGCCGGAGATATTCTGGCAATCCCCTGCGGCGGTCAAGGAGCCGGAAACATGATCGAAATTGCCCTCTACCAGCCGGATATCGCCCCCAATGCCGCAACCATCCTGCGCATGTGCGCCTGCTTCGGGCTGACATGCCGTATCATTGAGCCCGCCGGGTTCGTGTTGACTGATTCTGCGTTCCGCCGTGCCGGCATGGATTACCTTGATCGAGCCGCGATGATATCCGACACCTCGTGGACGACGTTTCGCAACGCCACGACGGGACGGCGTAGCGTCCTTTTGAGCACGAGGGCCACCCTCCCCTATACACGTTTCGCATTCCGGCCCGGCGACATCATCCTCACGGGGCGCGAAAGCGCCGGTGTGCCGGAGGACGTTCACGCCGCGGCGGAGGCTCGCGTGGTGATTCCCATGCAGCCGGGACTGCGCTCAATCAACGTCGCACTGGCCTGCGCGATGGTCACGGGCGAGGCGCTGCGGCAGCTCGGCGCGTTCCAGGCTACTTCGTCAGCCTGAGCTTTGTGAGTGAAGCGCCAATGTCATTGAACGCCGTGAGCAACTCCGCGGCACTGTCGGCGACATAGCTCTTGTCCGGGTCGGAGGCGCAATCATGCAGCAGACTCTGGATGTTCGGATCGGAGACATCGAACAATACGGTATAGACGATGATGCCCTCGGCCTTGATCTTTGTGCACAGCGTGGCGGTCATTCCGTCGGCATAGCTGCTGTCGCTGGCGCTGGTGCCGCGATTGGCGTTGTAGGGATCGGTATAGTAATAGTCGCCAGTCCGCGGGGCCATGGTATTTGCTCCGTCCGTCATTAGGACGAGAACCTTCTTGCCGCCCTTGGCATTGACTGCCCCCGCAGGCGCAGCTTCGGTCAAGGGCTCTTGCGGCGTCAGCATGTTCCAGCCCCAGATGAGACCGGATGGAATATAGGTATTGCCGTTTGGCGACAGGGCATCGATGGCGGCCGTCACCTCCGCCTTGACCTTCGTCAGCTCCTGGATCGGTGCGCCGCAATCCCATGTCGTGCCATCATAGTGCACAGTATCGGCATCGCTGATTGACGCATGATACGCGTCAGGACGCGACATCACGCAGCCCTTGAACGAGTAGACATAGTTGATGATCTTGCAGTTGCTCTCGACCACCGGTCCCCAGTAGGAGCAGTTCTCCTGATTGCAACTGTACGGCACGCCATCGGAATAGCACGTTGTCTGGATGGAACAGCCTGACTTGTCGGGATAGGACCAGTCGCAGCTCTTGTAATTGTCATGGATGTCCGCCGGAACATTCAGCCAGGACTTTCCGGCATATTTCATCCCGACCTTCAGGTAGTCCGCAAACGGAACCACGCCGACTTTCACGTTGTCATTGGTCATCACCGAGTTGACCAAATTGGTTGCCGCCGTTTTCAGGGTTCCGATCTTGTCGTTCTCGATCATCGAGTAGGTTGTGTCGAGCGCCAGAACCAGCTCCAGCGGGCCGTTCGAACCCCGCTTCACTTCGGAGATAGCGGTAACGTTGACGGTACTGATTCCCGCCAGCATCATGAAGCTGGTGTGCATCGCCCCCTTGACTTCGACGCTGAAAACGCCGGTTCCCGAAACATTCTTGATCTTGCGAGCGCTGACGCCGGCAAAATCGCGGTCAGCCCCATTGGCATCAAGATATTTGGTTGCGACCTGTTGCAGCTTCTGTTCGGACGTGTCGGACGACGCCCCGCCGCCGAGTGCCGCCGCATCGGCGGCCGCCTGAAGCAATGTTTGAGCTTGATTGACCCGCACCATGTCAACGCCAGCACCGACGGCAAGCAGGAGTGGAACGATGGAGAGCGCAAACACGATGGCAACGTTGCCGGATCTGCTTCTGCAGAAGTCTGTGATGTGCGTCATGGCCAGCCCTATGATCCTCGCAATCGACTGCCGGCGGAAGTTGCATCAGATACCTTAACGTGTAGCTACCAAAGGTTGCCCCTGTAAATCACGGTAAGCAGGATGCTAAGATCACTGTGACAGTTTTGGGAATTGCAGATGACTGATACGATCGAAGCAAAAAAGACCGCTGCCCGTCAATGGTTTGAGACACTGCGGGACAATATCTGCCTGGCTCTTGAGAACATCGAGGGTGGTGCTCGTTTTGAACGCAAGAGTTGGGACCGGCCGGACGGCGGCGGCGGTGTCATGTCGATGCTACACGGCAAGGTATTCGAAAAGGCGGGCGTACATTGCTCCACCGTCCACGGCGAGTTCAGCCCGGAGTTTCGCAAACAGATCCCGGGGGCGGAAACCGATCCCCGATTCTGGGCGTCCGGAATCTCACTCATCATCCATCCGTGGAACCCCTTCGTGCCGGCTGTGCACATGAATACCCGATTTATCGTGACTACCAGGACGTGGTTCGGGGGAGGCGCCGATCTGACGCCGGTTCTGGATCGCCGGCGTAATCAGGAGCATCAGGACACGCTCGATTTCCACGCCGCCATGAAGGGCGCCTGCGAGGCCCACAAGGTGGCGGACTATCAACGCTTCAAGAGCTGGTGCGACGAGTATTTCTTCCTGCCTCATCGCAATGAGCCGCGCGGCATCGGTGGCATTTTCTATGATCACTTCAATTCCGGAGACTGGAACGCCGACTTCGCCTTCACCCAGGATGTCGGCCGCGCCTTCCTCGACGTCTATCCTCGCCTCGTTCGCCGTAACATGGACCTCGCCCACTCGGCCGCCGACCGCGAGGAACAGCTGATACGCCGCGGCCGCTATGTCGAATACAACTTGCTCTATGATCGCGGCACGCTCTTTGGCCTCAAGACGGGCGGCAACGTCGAGTCAATCTTGTCCTCCATGCCGCCTGCGGTAAAGTGGCCCTGAGATCAAAGGACACGATCATGGACCTTCGCCACGGCTTCGACATCAAGCGCTACATCCGAAATATCCCGGATTATCCCAAGCCCGGTATCATGTTCCGCGTCATCACGACCTTGCTGTCCAACATGCACGGCTTCCGCGCCGCCGTCGATGAACTTGCCTGGCCGTTCCTCAAGGGTGAGATCGACTACGTCGCCGGCATCGAAGCGCGCGGGTTTATTCTCGGCGGAGCCGTGGCGCACAATCTTGGCCGCGGTTTCATTCCCATCCGCAAGAAGGGCAAGTTGCCCTCCAAGGTCATCGGCCAGGAATATCAGCTCGAGTATGGCGTTGACACGATCGAGATCCACGCCGATGCCGTCCAGAAAGGTGACAGGGTGTTGCTGATCGACGACCTGATCGCGACGGGCGGTACTGCGGGTGCCGCCATCGACCTGATCCGCAAGTCAGGCGGAGAAGTCGTGTCGGCCGCCTTCGTCATCGACCTGCCGGACCTTGGCGGATCTGCAAAGCTGAAGGCCAAGGGCGTGAAGGTACATACGCTGGTGAGCTTCGAGGGTCACTGAGGACGTTTCGGCGTCAAGGCCTTGCCCTCGAAGGAAAACGTCAGGACGCCATTCTGGTCGTAACCTTCGTTGAGTGCGAAGACCAGTCCCCAGTGCGGGCGCGAGTTCAGCTCGCGTTTGCCGGTCACGGTCGAACGGTAGTGGATCGTGTCGCCCGGACAAACCGGCTTCAGCCAGCGCAAATTATTGAAACCCGGAGAAGGCCCAAGAGGTGCCGGCTCGCGGCCCGCAGCGCGCATCTTGTCCCAGGCCGCCTGATTGGTGGCGACATAACACTTCATCCAAGCAGACGCCGTATGCCAGCCAGAGGCCGAGAGCCTGCCGAAGGGTCCAGCCGCAGCAGCTTCATCATCGAGATGGAATGGCTGAGGATCGTACTTCCTCGCAAATGCCAAAATGGCCTCGCGCGTGAAGTGGTAGCTTCCGAGATCGGCGGTGAAGCCAGCTTCGATCTCTTCGAGATAGAGCCCCATCATGGATTGCGCACCCTCATGAACTGCACGCCGGTGATTTCACACTTGAGCTCACCCGTTGTGTTGAGAAGCTCGAACCTCATGCGGAGAATTCCCATTTCGGGGCGCTTCGACGATACGCGGCGAGAGAGAACCGTGGCTCGTCCCGTCAGAGTTTCATCAGCATACACAGGCCGCAGCCACTTCACCTCTTCCATGGAATTCGACGCCATGGCGGCGGATTTGTTGGCGTAGCCGTCGACCGACAGGCGGATCAGGATTGAACATGACTGCCACCCCGACGCCGCCAATCCTCCGAGCACGGAGTTTTTCCCCGCCTCCTCGCTCAGATGAAACGGCTGCGGGTCCCATTCCCGGGCATAGTCAATCAACTCGTCTTTCGACAGGTAATAGGTGCCGAGCTGGATCACCAGCCCTTCCGGAAAGTCCTCATAATGCAACAGCCCGGACGTCACGTCGCAAACCGGAAATGCATCACGTCACCGTCCTTCACGACATAGTCCTTGCCTTCAAGCCGGAACTTGCCGAGCTCGCGCGCACCCGCCTCGCCAATTCCGGCGACGTAGTCTTCATAGGCAATGGTTTCAGCGCGGATATAGCCCTTCTCGAAATCCGTATGGATGACGCCGGCTGCACCCGGGCCCTTGGTGCCCTTGGTGATGGTCCAGGCGCGGGCTTCCTTTGGGCCAACGGTGAAATAAGTCACCAGGTGCAGCAGGTCGTAACCAGCGCGGATGACCCGGTTCAGTCCCGGCTCAGTCAGGCCAACGGCATCGAGATAGTCCTTTTGATCTGCCTCGGGCAGAACCGCAATCTCGCTCTCGATCTTGGCCGAGACGACGCAGGCCACGGCGTCTTCTTCTTTGGCGCGGGCAAAAACGCGGGCTGAAAATTCGTTGCCCTTGTCAGCGGCCGCTTCCTCGACGTTGCAGACATAGAGCACGGGCTTCGACGACAGCAGACCAAGGCCCTTGAAGATCTTCTCTTCTTCCGGTGTCCGCTCCGTGAGGCGCGCCGGCTTGCCCTCGCGCAGCAGCACCAGCGCGCGGTTCATCAGGTCGGCCAGCTCCTTGGCTTCCTTGTCACCGGTCTTGCCGCGCTTCTCGAGTGCCGGCACACGCTTCTCGAGCGAGTCCATGTCGGCCAGCATCAGCTCGGTCTCGATTGTATCGATATCGGCAACAGGATCGATCTTGCCTTCGACATGAGTGATATCGCCATCCTCGAAGCAGCGCACCACATGGGCAATGGCATCGACCTCACGGATATTGGCAAGGAACTGGTTGCCGAGGCCTTCGCCCTTCGATGCGCCGCGCACCAGACCGGCGATGTCGACGAAGGTCAGCCGCGTCGGGATGATCTGTTGCGAACCGGCGATCTTCGCCAGAACCTCAAGCCGGGGATCGGGAACGCCGACATCGCCGACGTTCGGCTCGATGGTGCAGAATGGATAGTTCGCTGCCTGCGCCGCAGCCGTCTGCGTCAGCGCGTTGAAGAGCGTCGACTTGCCGACATTCGGAAGTCCGACGATGCCACACTTGAAACCCATCAGTTCGTCTCTTTCTTCGGCGGCTTCTCTGGCGGCGGATTGATCGCCAGATGCACCTTGTTCTGGAATGTCCCCTCCTCGCCCTTGACGAGAAGCGGAATGTATTCGGCCACCGCGTCGAGCAGCGGCTCGAGCCATGCCTTGTCGGCCTTGGCGAAATCGCTCAGCACATGCGGATGCACGAGGTTCTTGTCACCCGGATGGCCGATGCCCAGCCGCACGCGCTGAAAATGCGGGCCGCAATGCGCGATCATCGAGCGGATGCCATTGTGTCCGGCGGCACCGCCGCCGAGCTTCACCCGCACCTTGCCCGGTTCGAGATCGAGTTCGTCATAGAGCACGATCACGTTTGCCGGGTCGATGCCATAGAAACTCATGGCAGCCCCAACGGAGCGGCCGCTTTCGTTCATGAAGGTCTGAGGCTTCAGCACCAGAACTTTCTCGCCCGCGAAGCTGCCTTCGGACGTCTCACCCTGGAACCGCTTGCGCCACGGCGAAAAACCATGGCGGCGGACGAGTTCGTCCACCGCCATAAAGCCGATATTGTGCCGGTTGCCCTGATATTTGGAGCCCGGATTGCCGAGCCCCACGAGAAGGTGCATCTGGCCCGCCTGTGAAGCGAATTACTTCTTCTTGGCGGCCGGAGCGGCAGGAGCCGCACCCTTTGCAGGTGCTGCACCCTTGGCAGGTGCTGCGCCCTTTGCAGGTGCTGCAGCAGCGGCCGGAGCCTTCTGGTTGCTGGCCGGAACTTCGCCAGCCGCAGCCACCGGAACTTCTTCTTCCTTGGCCTGGGCCGAAATGGCGCAGAGTGTCACGTCGTCCTTGCTGACCGCCGACACGCCTTCCGGCAGCGTGATCTGCGACAGATGGATCGACTGGCCGACCTGCATGCCGGTGAGATCGACAGTGATCTCGTCGGGAATGAGATTGGCCGAGCAGTAGAGCGACACGGTGTGCGAAACGATGTTGAGGGCACCACCGGCCTTGATGCCGGGAGCAGCTTCCTGATTCTTGAAGTGAACGGGAACTTCAACCGCCACTCGGGCATTGGGGCCGAGGCGCAGGAAGTCGACGTGGATGATGAAATCACGCACCGGCTCGAACTGGACGTCGCGCGGAATGGCGCGGACCGTCTTGCCATCGACCTCGAGATCGATCAGCGTGGACATGAAGCGGCCCGTCTGGACGTGCGGGAACACATCGCCGTAGACGAGGGAAATCAACTGGGGTTCCTGCTTGTCGCCATAAACGACACCGGGAACGAGGCCTTCACGGCGGACTGCGCGAGAGGCCCCCTTGCCTGCCCGGGCGCGCGACGCGGCCTTGAGCTGCACGATCTTGGACATGGTATACTCCTGAGTATGATGAGACCGGCCAGCCTTCCTCCAGGGGTGAACGACGCCAGACGGACGGCGGCCCTATAGCCGAACCAGCCAACGAGTGCAACCCGAGCCGTTTCCGCTACGCCTCAGCATCACGGGAGCGAGGATTATGTCCGCAATCCTGACCCTTCGCCGCGCCGTCTTGACCAGCACTTGATCGGCTGGGCGACTGAAGCAGGCGCGTCCTTGTCATCAATACTCCGGCGCGAACACCCAGGGATCAGCAATATCGCCGATTGTTACGGTGGTTGCGGATTTGAGCCGTTTCGGTGTCGACTTTTCAGCGTCTGATTCCATGGTGCCGGTTTTGATGATGACCTTCCGGTTCAGGAAGTTGGCGCTGACGTCCTCGATCTCGCCACTCATCCGGTTGAGGTTGTACCGGTCATAGCCAATCAATCGGAAGTCATTCTTTTCATGGCGAAAACGGAAGGTGACGTTGCCAGTGTCCGAGCCTCCCGACGAAGAGAAATAGTAGAGCGCGACAACGAGGCTGC
Organism: Pseudomonadota bacterium; assembly: GCA_963205315.1. GTDB lineage: Bacteria > Pseudomonadota > Alphaproteobacteria > Rhizobiales > Aestuariivirgaceae > Aestuariivirga. The sequence continues at coordinate 31,222 of CAUJIO010000069.1, forward strand.
CACGATCAATGGAGACCCCGCCGGCTTCCGACAGCGGATCGGACTCGTTGGTATACTGGATGCGCGGAATGATGCTGCTGTTGGCCAGTTCAAGCCGGTAGCCTCCCGCCTTGTCGGCGAACGCCACGGCGAGCATCCGCGGGTTCGTGTCGAGTGGTACGTCCATGTTGAGATCCGGCTTGATCAAATTGGCGGCATCGGTGTCATGCAGCACCATCACCAGGTCGTCGGCCCCATCCTTGTTCAGGTCGCCCCTGATCTCCTTCTCCAGCACCCAGCCCGTGGGCACGAATGATGCCGCGTCGTCACCGGTCTCCGCCAGATCCGGATAGGTCACGGGCGGCGCCTCACCCTCTTCCTGAGCGAAAGCACCAGTTGTCAGAACCAGGCAATAAACAAGAGAGAGAATGGCGGCAGCGCGCATCATGCAACGATCCTTGAGTGGGTTGAGCGATGCCATAGGGCAGGATCGGTTGCAAAACTGTGACACCCGTCACCCCGCAAAGCCATTCTGATGACGCACGGCGACTTCTGATGTAATCTCTTCATGGCCGTCGTGGCCGTGGGGAGAACGACACATGGGTATTATCTGGACGATCATCATCGGCTTCATCGCTGGCATCGTTGCCAAGTTCCTGATGCCCGGAAAGAACGAACCGCAAGGCTTCGTGCTGACCGCTATTCTCGGCATCGTCGGCGCCTTCGTGGCAAGCTATCTCGGCCAGGCACTTGGCTTTTACGCGCCTGGCGAGGGCGCAGGCCTTATCGGCGCCATCGTCGGTGCCATTATCGTGCTCGTCGTCTACGGCATGATCACCAAGAACCGCGCCGCCTGACAGGGCACGCGTCTACTCGAACAGGCTCGAAACGCTCTCCTCGCGGCTGGTGCGGCCAATGGCCTCTCCCAGCAGCGAGGCGATCGGCATGTTGCGGATGTTTCGCGCGATCTTGACGGCCTCTGTCGGCTGGATCGAGTCGGTGATCACCAGTTCCTTGAGCTTCGACGACGTAATGCGCGACACCGCACCGCCCGACAATACGCCGTGGGTGATGTAGGCCGTGACATCCTTGGCGCCCTTGGTGAGCAGCGCTTCAGCGGCGTTGACAAGCGTGCCGCCAGAATCGACGATATCGTCAATGAGAATGCAGGACTTGCCCTGCACATCGCCGATGATGTTCATGACTTCGGATTCACCCGCACGCTCACGACGCTTGTCCACGATGGCCAGCGGCGTATCCAGGCGTTTGGCGAGAGCCCGCGCGCGCACCACGCCGCCAACGTCCGGAGAGACGACGACCGTGTTGGCGATATCCATGTGTTGCTTGATGTCACGCACCATGACGGGGCCGGCGAAGAGATTGTCGGTCGGAATATCGAAGAAGCCCTGGATTTGTCCGGCATGCAGGTCCATCGTCAACACGCGGTCGGCGCCGGCGCGAGTGATGAGATTGGCCACGAGTTTGGCTGAAATCGGCGTGCGGGGCCCAGGCTTGCGGTCCTGCCTGGCATAGCCGAAATACGGAATGACGGCCGTGACACGTTTGGCAGATGAGCGCTTCAGTGCATCGATGATGATCAGCAGTTCCATCAGATGGTCGTTGGCCGGGAAACTGGTCGACTGGACGACGAACATGTCCTGACCGCGCACATTCTCCTGGATCTCGACGAACACTTCCATATCGTTGAAGCGCTTCACCACCGCCTTCGTCATCGGCATGTTGAGATAGGAACATATGCCTTCAGCCAGTGGCCGGTTGCTGTTGCCTGCCACGATCTTCATCATGCTGAAATCCCCTGAGTGCCCGGATGCGCGCGTCTATAACAACCGCATGACAGGAATCAAAGCGCCAATTCTCCGCATGTGCAGAATGGCAGCAATTCGGGCTGGATGGGGCCTACTGGAAGCGGTTGACGATGTCGAAAATACCGGTCGCGGCGCCTTCCGCCACGGCAAAGGCGGCAGGACCCCAGCCCTGGTCAAGCGAGCCTCTCGGCACGTTGTTCGCCTGCTTCACGTCTCCCAACATCTTGCCGTCCGGAGACTGCACTTCCCACCGTACTGAAACTGTTTCGTTGGCCGTGCCCTTGGCCGCAACCTTGACCCGGCCGACGATGGTGAGCGCATTGGGCGCGCGCCGGGTGACGACGGGCCAGCCAGCCGCCGACAACGTCTTTCGCATCGCCGCTGTCAGTTCTGCATCGCCACCGCCGGGGGAGCCTTTGACGGGCATCACCGCCACGGCACGAATCTGGACACCCTTTGCCGCCTTGCCCTTCTGCGCATCTCCAGGTGGAGTTGCGGTCTCGGTCTCTTCCGGCACCGGATCGGCACCGGGCTTGGTCGCCGCAGCGGCCGCTTCCGCCATCAGTGCTTCATTGGGCTGTGGCTCGGTGAAAGCGGCCGCCATAGCCGGGTCCTCCGGTGGCGCCACCATGTCGAGACCGGCAGATTCCATGCCGGGACCGTTCAAAGTCTCGAAATCGACTTCGCGGTGGGCGTCAGAGCCCGCCAGCACGAAATACTCTGCTGGCGGCACGTAGAGTGCTGAGATGCGGGTTGCGAAGCCCAATTCCGCCAGTTTCTTCGCCATCGCCTCTGTGGTGCGCCGCGCGATGCGCTCGACGACCGCGGAACTGACAGCCGACCAGGGATCGCTGCCCGCTGGCAGTCCAGCATTGTCTTCGCCGTCAATTGTCTGGATCAATACCCCATCGGCGTCCCGCAACTGCCATTGATAGACAATATGAACGCCTGAATTCTGAATCGTACCCTGAAATTGTCCCGTCAGGGTGAAACTGCCGGACTGGAAATTGCCCTCGACGATTCCGATGTCGCGCTCGCCGCCGCTGACGGCCAGTGCCGTCTTGAGGTCACCAAGTTTCGCCGGTGGAACCCCTGTCACCTGTTGCAACGACACCGGCGGCACAGTCTTGCCCCGCGGTTCGGTCGGACTTGAATCGTTGAGCAGCGATGCGCTGCTGCATGACGCAAGCAGAAACACCAGCACCGCCATCAGCGCGCCGAAGCGGAAGGGCTGTAACTTGTCCAGCCACACAGTGAATCCCGGATACCGCATCAGTTCCGAATTATCATCTCCAGCGGGTGCTTCGATACTGCCTCCGCAACTTTTTCACCAATGATATAGGTGCGGCCAAGGCAGAATGCCGATCCAGCCTCGGAATTCATGAGGATCATGTGGGCGAAAAACACCATCCCCTGCTGGATCTGGACAGGATTGTCTTTGTAGAACATAGGATTATCCATCCAGCTTGGCGTAAACTTGGCGCCCAGTGAGTATCCGCAGGCGTTCAGCCGGTGATTTCTCATGCCGTGATCGTCCATGACCCGCGCGTGGGCGGCAAAGACCTCGCCCGCGGTGAAGCCGGGCCGCAGCTTCGTTTCGACTTCGGCCAGCGCAGCGCGCGCCGCCACGTCCATTGCCATATGCGCTTTCGATGGCTTGCCGATGATGAGCGTGCGCATGAATGCCGCATGATAGTGCCGGTAGACGCCGGCCCATTCGAGCGTCAGCTGGTCGCGTTTGGAAAGCTTGCGCCGGCCCGACTTGTAGCGGCAGAGCAACGCGTCGCGGCCGGACCCTATGATGAACTCGTTGGCCGGATAATCGCCGCCACCCGCGAAGACCGCCCCCTGTTGTGCCGCAAGGATCTCGCCCTCGTCTGCACCGGCCCTTGTCTTGCGGATCGCCGCCTTGAGCGCCAGATCGCCAAGTTCACCCGCCTTGCGCACATATTTGAGTTCGGCCGCCGATTTCACCAGCCGGACCATGTTCACAAGTTCATTGGCATCCGACATGCTGCAAAATCCGTCGAGTGCAGCGTCGACCGCCTTGCCGTTGAAATGCGTCAGGCCATAAGACTGGCTCTCGATGCCGAGCCGCTTGCCCCGGCACTTCAGCTCTTCGAGCATCTCTTTCAACTGTACCGCTGGCTGGGCACCAGCCTGATCGGTCCAGATGCGGATGTCCTCGATGATCGAGGTGTGCTGTGCCTGCCGCAGATCAGCCGAACGCGTGAGCAGCGCAAGGCGGCCATCGGCACCGAGATAGAGACACTGGAAGAAGCAGAACCCGAACGTGTCATATCCCGTCAGGTAATACATGCTTTCCTGCTGGAACATCAGCAGCCCATCGAGTCCCTCCCTCTGCATCGCCGCCGTGACCTTGGCGATGCGGGCATCATATTCGGCGCGGGTAAAATGCAGGGCCATGGGTCAGTCCTCACTGAGCGAGACGGCCGAGATCAGCCGTCCGTAGTCTTTCTCGTTGCGATGGGTCGTGCGGCGATAGCTGAAGAAGCGCTCCTCGTCGCTGAATGTGCAGAGCGACAGGTTGACGACGCTGCCCACACCTTCCGACCTGAGGCGGGCCTCGATATAGCCCGGCAGGTCGAACATGAAGTGTCCTGGCCGCGGCGACGCGGCGAAAAATCGCTGGTTTGAAGGGTCGGCGTCAATGAAGCGCGACGGAAATTCCGGCCCCACCTCATACGCTGCCTGCGAAATCATCGGACCGATCACCGCGACGATATTCTCACGCTTCGCGCCCTCCGACTCCATGGTCTCCAGCGTGCGGGTGGTCACACCGGTCAGCGCGCCTTTCCATCCGGCATGCGCCGCGCCAATGACGCGCGCCCTCGCATCTGCAAACAGCAACGGCCCGCAGTCAGCCGTCAAGACACCCAGCGCCACGCCCGGCGTCTTCGTCACAAGTGCATCAACTCGAGGCCGATCCTGTGTGGGCCAAGGCCCCGTCACCACCATGGCATCCGGACTGTGCACTTGATAGGCGGAAAGCAGTTTGCCGGGATCGACGCCGAGCGTTTGCGCCACGAGGGCCCGGTTCTGTAACACCACGTCTCTGTCATCGCCGGACCCGAGGCCGCAATTGAGCGACGAGAAGATGCCTGTGGAGAAGCCGCCGCGGCGGGTGAAGAACCCATGCGACAAACCATCGAGCTTGAGTGCGTCTGACTGAATCATGAGCGACCAAATGGATAAGGCGTTGCAAGTCTGGGCGACGTCGCCGCGAGAACCTTGAACAGGTTACCCATCTGGTCCTCGCCTGCAAGCCTTGTCATCTGCCGCTCCAGCATGCTGCGTGTGGCGGCATCAGCCCGCTCGGTCAGCTTCGCCATGCGCTGCTCCAGCCCCATCGCCAGCAGAAATTGGCGCTGCGTGATGACCGGCATGACGTCCGCGCCGCCAGCCCGAAAGGCCTTGCCCAGCGCCTCGAAATCGACGTGCGAGGTGAGATCGCATTCGCCCGGCGCTTCGGTAAGCGGAACATACCGGTGTCGACGCATGGCCTGCAAGGTGTCCCCCGGCGCACTGAACGCATGGCCATAGTCGATGATGAGCGCTGCGCCCGGAAACTGCGCCAGCCTCTGCCCGATGATCGTGGCGATGTCGCATCGCGCCGGCGCCGCTTCGATGATGTCGCCATCCGAACCCGGTGTCCCAAAATCGGCCTCCACCAGGCCCATCGTTAATCCATCATCCGTGAGCCCGACGGCGCGCTCGTGCCAGCGGCCTCCGCGTCGTTCATATTGACGGATGGGAATGGCATCGAAGAACTCGTTGGCGACGACGATCAATGGCCCGGCAGGGACATCCTCAAAGCGATCATGCCATGTACCTTGACCGGCAAGCATGTCTGCCTGCCTGGCCCGAAGCACGGGACTGGTCTCCACCATGCGCACGGAAGCCGCTTGTGCAAATCCAGGTGCCAAGCGCCGGGCCGCCCGCAGGATGTCGCTTGTCAGCGTGCCTCGGCCTGGCCCCAACTCAACCATATTGAATGTGTCAGGCTCACCCATCGCCGACCAGGCTGCAATGCACCAGACGCCGATCAGCTCTCCGAAAGTCTGCGACACTTCCGGGGCCGTGATGAAATCGCCGCGCTCGCCCAGAGGATCGCGCGTCATGTAATAGCCGTGCTGCGGATGGCCAAGGCACAGGGCCATGTATTGATCGAGTCGCATCGGTCCCTCGATCGCAATCATCTCGCGAATCAGGGCTTCAAGCGGAGTCACGGCGCGATCTCACCAGCAGCCACACACCGACGGCACAGAGCGGAACGGACAGAATCATGCCCATGGTGATGAAGCCAAAGATATAGCCAAGATGGGCATCGGGTTCGCGGAAGAATTCGGCGATGATTCGCGACATGCCGTACCAAAGCGCGAATATGCCTGACGCGCGTCCGGGAAACTGCAGTGCACCGAAGCGATGGGTCGCAATCCGGACCAGAATGAATAGCACGAAACCTTCGAGCAGCGCTTCGTAGAGCTGGCTTGGATGCCGTGCCAGGCCCAGTTCATCGCCTGGAAACACGAAGCTCCATGGCACGTCGCCCGCCCTCCCCCACAACTCGCCATTGATGAAATTGGCGAGCCGGCCGAGCCCCAGTCCGACAGGCACTGCGGCCGCCCCAAGGTCCAGCATGCGGTCGAGGCTTGTTCCGATCCGCCGCCCGTAGATCAGGCAGGCGACGACGACCCCAAGAAATCCGCCGTGAAACGACATGCCACCGTCCCACATCTTCACAATGTCGATGGGATGGGACAAGTAGAAGAGTGGTTTGTAGAACAGCACGTAGCCCAGCCTGCCGCCAAGGACGACGCCGAAAACCGACCAAATGAAGAATTCATCAACCTGCGGCACGCTCATCGACGGTTTCGATGGCCCCCACAGCGCCGGGTTGGTGACGAGGCGCTTCATGTACCATGACGCAAAGATCAACCCGGCAATATAGGCGATTGCATACCAGCGGACCGCGAACGGTCCGATCTCGATCAGCACCGGATCGATGTTGGGAAAGGTCAGGACGGCAATAGCAATCGCATCGGTCATGGTGGCGGACACTGGTCGGCAGCCGCTGCGTCGTCAAGGCCTGACCGCCATGGCGAATCCGCATCTTGAAGTGGAGGCCCAGAACCCATAGCTAGAAAACTGGGCGGGCAAGTGGAATCACTTGCGACGCGAAAAATGCGCCAGCTTGAAAGCGATCGAGCGCCGGTTGCTCCAAGGCAAAACGAAAGGCTATTCCCATGACCACGACACAGACCCGCTTTTTCGACGAGATGGCGAAGCTGATGACCAATGCAGCCGGTGCCGCGCAAGGTGTCCGCCGCGAAATCGATACGTTGATCCAAGCCCAGCTGGAGCGGGTGCTCAATGGCATGGAACTGGTCAAGCGCGAGGAGTTCGAAGCCGTAAAGGCCATGGCGCAGAAGGCGCGTGAGGAGAACGATGCGCTCTCCGCAAGGCTTTCAGCACTGGAAGCGAGATTTGCGGCTAACGGCGAGTCCGCGTCCGACATTCGCGCCGACTGAGCATCGGCGTTCAAACCGGCACCTGCCTGAGGATAACGCGCGTAACTCGCATTCCCCTGTGGAGGAATCACATGCGCGGCACTCTCGACTCTTGATGCGACTCAACTCCTTGGGCACGGTCACCTTCACAGCTGACCAATTGATTCGTCAGCCGACGGAGGAATGAGAATGGCCCTTGAGGCCCTTGAAAGCGAAGAAGTTCCCAACCCGCTCGACCGGGTCGAGCGGATTGCCGAGACCTATCAGTGGGCGTTCGACCGCACCAATCAGGCGGAAGTGACGATGCGCATCGAGGGTGGATGGAGCGACATGACCGTCTCCCTCAACTGGCGCGATGAGTTCGAACTGTTGCACGTTGCCGTCAATTTCGATGCCAAGGTTCCGCCCGCCCGCCGCGACGAGGCGGCAAGGCTTCTGGCACGCATCAACGAGAACCTGCTCTGCGGCCATTTCGACTTGTGGCAGGCGGACGGCAGCCTGGTGTTCCGCAATGGCTTGCTGCTGTCGGGAGGCGCCGACGTAAATGACGCGCAATGTGAGGCGCTGATCCGCTTTGCGGTGGAAACCTGCGACCGTTATTTCCCGGCCGTGCAATTTGTCGTCTGGGCCGGTCAGAATGCCGAAGACGCCCTTGCCGCCAGCATGATCGAAACCATGGGAGAAGCCTGATGTTGAACCTCACGGGAACATTGGTGCTGGTCGGGGCCGGCAAGATGGGCGGCGCCATGCTGGAGGGCTGGCTCAAGAGCGGGGCGAACCCGGCCAAGATCGTGGCCTTCGACCCAGCCCCTCCCGCCGAAGTGAAGGCGATGCTGGAGATGAACAGCGTTCGCCTCAATTCGAAAATTTCCGATATCACCGACGCAGAGGTAATCATCGTCGCGGTCAAACCGCAGATGATGGAGGAGGTTCTGCCGTCCTTCGTCTCGCTCAAATCCTCCAGACCGCTGATTCTTTCGATCGCTGCCGGAAAAACCATCGCCACGTTCGAGCGCCACTTCGGCTCCGACGCGGCAGTGATCCGCACCATTCCCAACACACCCGCGGCCGTCGGCCGTGGCATAACGGCCATGGCGTCCAATCCGAATGTCTCGGCAGCACAGCTCGATTTGGCGCGATTGCTGCTGTCTTCAGTCGGCGAAGTGGTGACGGTCGACAATGAGGCGCTGATTGACGCCGTGACGGCTGTCTCGGGATCTGGTCCCGCCTACGTGTTCTATCTCACAGAATGCCTGGCGGCGGCCGGTGAGAAGGTTGGCCTCCCCCCTGATCTCGCCATGCAGCTGGCGCGGGCCACCGTCGCCGGCTCCGGCGAGCTGATGCGGCAATCCGGCATTGCAGCCGCGACGCTCCGTCAGAACGTAACCTCACCCAAGGGCACGACCTATGCGGCCCTGCAGGTGCTGATGGCGGAGGATGGCATGCAACCGCTTTTCGACAGGGCGATCGATGCCGCGACACAACGCTCGCGCGAACTGGCAAGCTGAGACATTACGATGACGATTTCGTTCGACGACTTCATGAAAGTTGATGTCCGCGTGGGCACCATTGTCGGTGTCGATCCATTTCCGGAAGCCCGCAAACCTGCCTTCAAATTGAAGATCGACTTCGGACCGGAGATCGGCGTCAAGAAGTCATCGGCGCAGATCACCAAATACTATATGCCGGAGACCCTGATGGGCAGGCAGGTGGCAGCTGTCGTCAACTTCCCGCCACGCCAGATCGGTCCCTTCATGTCGGAAGTCCTGACCTTGGGTTTCCCCGATGAGGCCGGCGACGTCGTACTGGTGGCGGTCGAACGCCAGGTTCCCAATGGTGGCCGACTGTTCTGAAATCGTCACATTCGGCGCATAACCGCTGCGTCTCATCAGGGTGACGACGGCATGACCATCATACGGACGATCGAAGACCTCGAGGACATTTACCGCGCTGCGCCAACCCTTGCCTCGACGGTGAAGGAGATCGACTATCTGACATCGGACTACAAGCGCCTGATTGCAGCTTCTCCGTTTGCGGTACTGGCCACGGTGGGTCCCGAAGGGCTGGACTGCAGCCCACGCGGCGATTCTTCCGGATTCGTGCGCGTCATCGATGATCGCACGGTGGTCATGCCTGACCGGCGCGGCAACAACCGCATCGACAGTCTGCGCAACATCGTGCGCGACCCGCGTGTGGCTCTGTTGTTTCTGATACCGGGCGCCGGCACCACCTTCCGGATCAATGGCCGCGCTGTGATTTCAACCGATCCCGACCTGTTGAATTCTTTTTCGGTCGAAGGCCGTACGCCGCGCAGCGCGATCATCGTCAGCGTCAAGGCGGCCTACTTCCAGTGCGCACGCGCTATCGTGCGGTCGAGGTTATGGGAACCGGCGGCACAGATTGATCCGGCGGCCTTGCCCACTCCAGGGAAGATTCTCGACTCGCTATCGAAATCGGCGATAGACGCCAACAGCTATGATGCCGAATGGCCGGTCCGGGCCAAAGAAACGCTCTGGTGAGTCCGGTTATTCCAGTCCGAACATCTTGCGCATGTTCGTCATCATCTGCGTCATCGGATTTTCAGCGGCAGGCCCCTTTCCCCAGATGTCCATCGGCGGCTTGCTGCCGAAGATCGTCTCATAGGATTTGAGTGTCGCGGTCCAGGCATCAGCCATGCTGGCGAAGCTCTTGGCATCAATCCCCTGCGCCACCGGCTTCTCCGTGATCAGCTGTCCGAGATTCTCCCAGTAGTTCTGCGCGTTCTGCAGGTGCATCATCCACACGTCATTGACCACGCCGGGCGGAATCACCTGATGACCTGCGCGCATCGCCAGAAACAGGAACTTGCGATATTCCTCGATCACGCGCTGCGCCATCTCGGTATTGACGCCCATCTGTTGCTGCACCATCTGCATCATCGGGGCGAAGGCCTGCAAACCCTGCGCATTCATCAGATTCAGTTTCAGCCAGAGCGGGTCCAGTCGATAGTCCATCATGTCAACCTCATACCGGAATTTGGACGACGGCGCGTAGCCCGCCTCTCGGACTATCCTCGAGTCTGAGATCGCCACCATGGGCCCTCGCAATATCAAGCGCAATGGCAAGACCCAGTCCTGTTCCGGTTTCATCGAGATTGCGTGCATCATCAAGTCGCACGAAAGGCCGGAATGCGTCGGCCCGCTTGTCGGCGGGGATGCCAGGTCCGTCGTCATCGACAGACAGCGTCAGCAAGCGGTCACCGACCACTCCCGATACCCAGACATTTTTCGCATGCCGGACCGCGTTGCCGAGCAGATTGATCACCAGCCGGCGGAAGGCATTGGGCTTCACCCGCAACATGCGGCCTTGCGGTAGGTCGATCGCAATCTTGCGTTCGCCACGCTCCACTGTGCGGGCAGCGGCCTGAACCAGGCTGAGGAGTTCGACCTCGCTCGCCTTCTCACCGCCGTCACCCTTGACGAACGCCATGTAGGCCTCGAGCATGCGCTGCATCTCCTCGACGTCTTCCTTCAGCGGCGTCACCTTCGGCCCGTCGCCCAGAAATGCCAGTTCTAGGCGGAAGCGCGTGAGAATGGTGCGCAGATCGTGGCTGACGCCGGCCAGCATCGCCGTGCGCTGCTCCACTTGCTTGGCAATGCGGTCGCGCATGTCAAGAAAGGCCTCGCCCGCCTGGCGGACTTCCCGCGCGCCGCGTGGCCGGAAATCACCGATATCACGCCCGGTTCCAAAACTCTTTGCCGCCGCCGCGAGATCGGCGATCGGCCGAATTTGCTTTCGCAGGAAAACGGTGGCGATGCCGAGCAGCAGCACAGACGACAGCAACATCAGCAGCAGCAGCAGGACCGTGCTTGTGGCGCGGGCCCGGTTCTCACGCGTCAGCAGACGGAACACCGTTCCCTTTTCCACTTCCACCCGGATGTCGACAAAACCCTCGTTGCCTTGGCTGTCGATCCAGAACGGTTTGCCGGTCTCGACTGTGAGATAGCGCGTCAGGCGGGTATCGACGAAAGAAAACCACGGCTGCGGCAACGGCTCGGGGAGAACGCCATTGCGCTGTATCGTAAGACCAAGCGCCAGTCTCGTATTCGCCAGTTGCTCGATCCGCGCAACCGCCGCTGCCGTCTTGTCCGACTCCTCGTAGAGTTGCACCAGAAGACTGATGTCGCGGGCGAATGAGCGCGCCAGAATGCGCGTCACATTGTCGGAATGCCGGTCGAGAATGAGGCCAGTCATGATCGTCTGCAGCAGCACCATGGGCGCCACAAGAATGATCAGTGCCCGCGGAAACAGTCCCTCAGGCAAGTGCCGTTCGAGAAACAGGTTGAAGCGCCTGTAGAACCTGGAGTGCTGCACGGTCCGGCACTCCTCAGTCTATGTGCAGGACATAGCCGGCGCCCCGCACTGTTTGCAGATGAAGCGGATTGGATGGATCGTCCTCGATCTTCTGGCGCAAGCGGTTGATCTGCACATCGACGCTGCGCGCGCCTTCTTCCGAACCTTCGGGCGCAAGATCGGTGCGCGCCACCGCAGCGCCGGCGTGCGACGAGAGGATGCGCAGAAAATCCTTCTCCCGCGTCGTCAGACGGATCGTATCGGCACCCTTGCGTAACTCGCCCCGCTGCACGTTGAAGACGAACGGCCCGAAGACGACCTCGGCGCGCGATCGCCCCACACCATCCTGTCGCCGCAACAAACCACGGATGCGCAGCAACAACTCGCGGGGTTCGAATGGCTTGGCGAGATAATCATCGCTTCCGGTCTCCAGACCCGCGATACGGTCGGACGTATCGGCCAGCGCTGACAGCATGAGAACGGGAAGCCGGTTGCCCTCGCGCCGCAAGGCTTTCGTCAATTCAAGCCCGCTCTCGCCCGGCATCATGATGTCGAGCACGGCAGCGTCGAACATCATGCCCCGCATTTTCTCGCGCGCTTCGGCAGCGCTTGCCGCGACCGAAACCCGAAAGTCGTTCTCCAGCAAATAGGACTGCAGCAGCTGGCGGATGCGCCTGTCGTCATCTACGACCAGAATGTGTGGCAGGTCATCCACGGCTGGGCTCTACCGGCAAAACATCGGTGGCTTTCTCGATCCAGTCGCGCACGCTCTCGCGGTTTTCGGGGCTCACCATGTTGTAAAGCACCTTGCGATAGGCCTGGGCCGACGCCCCGCCCGACTGCGCAACAGCCCGGCGGATGCGGTTGATCTGCGGCTGCATCAATCGCTGGCGCAATTCCTCGCCCTTCTCGGTAAGATACAGCAGGCGCTGGCGGCGATCCTGCTCACCCTCCTTCTGGAAAACATAGCCTTTGTCGATCAGTTCCTTCAGCACCCGGCCGAGGCTCTGCTTGGTGATGCGCAGGATGTCGAGTAGCTGCTGCACGGTCATCCCGGGATCGCGGCCGACAAAATGGACGACCCGGTGATGCGCACGGCCAAAGCCGAACTGGCCAAGGATTTCATCGGGATCCGAGACGAAATCGCGATAGGCGAAAAACAGCAGTTCGATAAGCGCCACAGTATGCTGCTCGCTCAATCCTGCATCGCTCAATTCTTGAGCAGAAATTATGTCAGTCATATTGACATATTTTTCGATCTTTGTTACGTTGAACCATCTCATAACGAAACGTTGTTGCGCGAACCACTCTTTCCGGTCCGCTCCTCAACACTTATAGGCCGGACAGGAGCACCAAGCCATGACCATCATTCCTTTTGACCAGCGCGACGGTTGGATCTGGTTCAACGGCGAAATCGTGCCCTGGAAAGAAGCCAAGGTCCATGTGCTGACCCATGGCCTGCACTACGGCTCGAGCGTCTTCGAGGGCGAGCGCGCCTATGCCGGCAAGATATTCAAGACGACGGAACATTCGATCCGCTTGCACAAATCCGCCGAGATCATGGATTTCAAGATCCCCTACTCGGTCGAAGAGTTGAATGCTGCCAAGGACAAAGTCGTCGAACTGAACGGCGGTGGCGATCAATATGTCCGCCCTGTCGCCTGGCGCGGCTCTGAGATGATGGCCGTTTCGGCTCAGCATAACCGAATTCACGTGGCCATTGCCACCTGGGCCTGGCCCTCGATGTTCGATCCGGAAACCAAGATGAAGGGCATCAGGCTCGACATCGCTGATTACCGCCGTCCCGACCCGCAATGCGCGCCGGTCCATGCCAAGGCCGCGGGCCTTTACATGATCTGCACCATCTCCAAGCACAAGGCGGAAAAGAAGGGCTATGCCGACGCGATGATGCTCGACTGGCAGGGCCGGGTCGCGGAATGCACCGGCGCCAACATCTTCTTCACCCGCGACGGCGCCATTCACACGCCGATCGCCGATTGCTTCCTCAATGGTATTACGCGTCAAACGGTCATCGCGCTCGCCAAGGACCAAGGCCTCGAGATCATCGAGCGGCGCATCATGCCGGACGAACTTCCAACCTTTAATGAGTGCTTCATCGTCGGGTCCGCCGCCGAAGTGACGCCGGTGGCCGAGATTGGCCCCTATACCTTCAAGCCGGGTAATATCAGCCGGACCATGATGGATTCTTACACCAACGCGGTGAGGCCGAAGGCGGCCTGAGGCCGCTCGCACGGCAAAAACGTCTGCCTCTTGCGCTGATTGGCGGGCCAGGAGCATGCTCGCACCCACTGACTTGGGAGTCGATGCAATGGGCGATCTTGAAGCCGTGCGACAATACCTCGACGCCTGGACGAGGCGCGACGCAGACGCAATTCTGGCTACGCTGAACGATGGCGGGTCCTATGAGGACCCGACAACAGGAGGGCCAATCTCCGGCGAGGCCATCCGTGCCTATGTGTCCGGCCTGTGGTCCGCGTTTCCCGATCTTTCTTTTGAGGATGTTGGTCTCGCCCAGACCGCCACGGATTCGGCTTCCGTGCAATGGATCATGCGCGGCACCAACACCAGCAGCATGATGGGGCTACCTCCAAGCGGCAAGGCGGTGATTCTGCGTGGGGCAGACTTCTTCACCCTGAGAGACGGTAAGATCCAAACCGTCACCGGCTATTTCGATCCGGGACAGGTGCCGCGTCAGATCGGCCTCAATGTTGTGGTGCAGCCGCATCAGGTAGGCCCCTTCAAATTTGGCGTTTCGACAGCGGTTCAGACTGGCAAGACACAGGAGCCAGGAGCGTTCTCGATCACGTATCTCGAGGCGAAAGATGCGGATTCAATTCAGAAAGTCCGCGAGGGGTCCCGCGCGTCCTTGATCGACATGCTCAAGATGGATGGCTTCATCGGCGCCACGACCGCTGTGATCGGGACCCGCATGGTAACCATCAGCGCCTGGGATTCTCCAGAAGATTCGCGCCGCGTGATGAAGGAAGGCGCGCATTCTGAGGCCCAGAAGGGTTTCTACGACGGTTCCCTTGCGAGTCAGGGATATACCAGCGTGTGGACAAAGCATCGCGTCAACCCCTTCTTCATCCGCTGCGATGCCTGTGGAAGGATGAACCGTGGCGCCGGAATATGTTCTTGTGGCGCGAAACTTCCGGCTGCCGCACCCTATTGGTGAGCGAAACGCAATCTTTTGATCTGGATCGTGGTTACCCGGCCGCTGATCGGCGAAGTTTGTGCGTCTTGACCATGCGACCCGCCAAATAATCACGGAGCCGAGACTGTGGATCTGCCGCCAACGACGGAACATGCACAGCACGAAAAGTTCGAACGGCTCGTTGCCGAGGCGGGGACGCTTCCTCCGGCCGCAACCGCCGTGGTGCATCCCTGCGACGAAGCCTCGCTCGGTGGCGCGGTTGAAGCCGCGGCCGCCGGGCTGATCGTTCCGATCCTCGTCGGGCCCCGCCACAAGATCGAAGCCGTGGCTGCGGCCGCCGGTATCGACATCTCAGCTTTCCGGCTTGAAAGCACGCCGCACAGCCACGCAGCGGCCGAAAAGGCCGTCGAACTCGTCCGCCGCGGTGAAGCTGAATTGCTCATGAAGGGCAGCCTTCACACCGACGAATTGATGCAGGAGGTGACGGCGCGCGATACCGGACTTCGCACCGCCCGCAGGATCAGCCATGTCTTCGTCATGGACGTGCCGACCTATCCCCGCACGCTGTTCATCACCGACGCCGCCATCAATATATTTCCCGATCTCGACGCCAAGCGCGACATCATCCAGAACGCCATCGACCTGCATCACCAGATGGGTCTCGGCATGCCGCGCGTCGCAGTTCTTTCGGCGGTCGAGACCGTCACCACAAAAATTCCATCGACCATCGAGGCCGCGGCCCTGTGCAAGATGGCCGACCGCGCCCAGATCACCGGCGGCTTGGTCGATGGCCCGCTGGCCTTCGACAACGCCATCGATCCGGACGCAGCGCGAATCAAGGGCATCGTTTCGGAAGTCGCCGGTCGCGCAGAAATCCTCGTGGTGCCGGATCTCGAGGCGGGCAACATGCTGGCCAAAAACCTGACCTTCCTGGCCAAGGCCGATGCGGCAGGAATCGTCCTGGGCGCGCGCGTGCCGATCATTCTCACGTCCCGCGCCGACTCCCTCCGCTCGCGTCTTGCATCGTGCGCCGTGGCGGTCACCGTAGTCGACGCCCGGCGCAAGGCCGCGCTCGTAACGGCCTAGCGAATTGGGCGAGCAAGTGGAATCACTTGCGAAGCGAAAAGTGCGCAAGATTCAAAGTGATCGAGCAACTTGTCGGCGCTCAATTGAGCGCCGGTTGCCCTAGATCTTCACACCTTTCGAGGCGAGATAGTCCAGAAACGATTGAACCTTGGCTGGCGGCACTTCTTTCACCGCACCAATGGGCAGGTCATCCAGTATGAACGGTCCGTACTGTACCCGGATCAATCGGTTCACGACGCAGCCGAAATGCTCCATCAATTTGCGAATCTCGCGATTCTTGCCCTCGGTGAGCACGCAGCGGTACCAGCTGTTGGAACGGCCGCTTTTTCCATATTCCTCGACGAACTCCGCACCCCGATAGCTGACGCCGTCGATGGTCACACCTTCCGCCAGTGCCGCGATGTTTTCCGGACTCAATGCACCGCGCACCCGCACGCGGTAGACGCGGGACAGCGCAGTATCCGGACTCATCATCGCCTGCGCCAGCGGGCCGTCCGACGTAAGCAGCAACAATCCCTCGCTGTTGACGTCGAGCCTGCCGATATTCATCACCCGCGGCATGGTGGCGGGCCATTTCGGCGGCTTCAAGGACGGCAGGTCGAAAATGGTGGGCCGGCCCTTGTGATCGCGGTGCGTCACCAGAACATCGATGGGCTTGTTCAGCACAAACAGGCGCGGCAGCGGCTTGGTCTCGGGCGCCACGGCGCGCCCATCGACGCAAACCTCATCGCCCGCCTCGACCGGCGTGGTGGCAAGCGCCTTGACACCATTCACGCTGACGCGGCCCTCCGCCACCATGCGCTCGGCCTCGCGGCGGCTGCCGATGCCCGCCTTCTGCAAATAGACATTGAGGCGCATGAACCGTGTCTCAGCCGCCGGTCACAGGCGGAAAGAAGGCAACTTCGACCGCCCCTGCCAGCGGCGCATCGAGCGGCACGTGGTTCTGGTTGATCGCCGCCCTCACCGTCGAGCGCTGCGCAAACGCCGCAGCAAGTGCTGCATCCTTCTCGCTCAGAAAATCGATCAGTTCACGGATGGTCTTGACTGTCTCGGGAACGTCGATCTCTTCCGAGCCACGGCCCGCGATCTGTCGGATACGCGCGAAATACAGGATCTTCATGCTAGTCCACAACGTGCCGGATGCCGGCGCGGAAATAATCATAACCCGTATAAAGCGTCAGCCCTGCCGCCACCCACAACATGGCGATGCCGACTGTGGTGACGACCGGCAAGCTGGGGAACAGCGCGTCGCCAGCCGGGCCGGCAATCAGGAAGCCAATGGCGACGAGCTGCACTGTGGTTTTCCACTTGGCGATCTGCGTGACCGGAACCGACACCTGCAATTCGCCCAGATATTCGCGCAGGCCGGAGACCAGCACTTCGCGCGACAGAATGATGATGGCCGCCCAGATATGGCCGCCGCGCAGGATATCGTCAGCACAAAGCACCAACAGCACCACGGCCACCAAAACCTTGTCGGCAATCGGATCCAGCATGCGGCCAAGCGACGACTGTTGCTGCCACTTGCGCGCCAGATAGCCGTCCAGGAAATCGGTGATCGCAGCGACGACATAGATGCCAAGTGCAATCCAGCGCGCAGTGGAGCCGCTCCACAGCAACAAGCCGGCCACCACCGGAACCGCAACGATGCGGCCATAGGTGAGCATATTCGGCAGGTTCCAGACCTTCGAATACGGCGCCATCTTTGGTGTTTCCAGTCCCGTCATCGCCCGTTCACTCTGCACCCTCGTGGAAGTGGTCGTAAATCGCCTGTGCCAGCGACGTACTGACGCCGTCCACGCCGGCAAGGTCAGTTACGCTTGCCCGTGACACTGCTTTGGCCGAACCGAAGGCTTGCAGCAAGGCCTTCTTGCGCAACGGCCCTATTCCAGCGATCTCGTCCAGTGGATTGACGCCGATGGCCTTGGAGCGCCTCGCCCGGTGCGACCCGATCGCAAACCGGTGCGCCTCGTCGCGCAGCCGCTGGATGTAATAGAGCACCGGATCGCGCCCCTCGAGCATGAAGGACGGTTTGCCCTCGACATAGAAATGCTCGCGGCCCGCATCGCGGTCGGGACCCTTGGCCACACCGGCAATCGGCAGGTCTCCGAGCCCAAGCTCGGTCAATACCGATCGTGCCGCCGAAAGCTGCCCTTGTCCGCCGTCGATCAGCACGAGATCGGGCCAGGCCTGAACCCCGCCCGAGGCGTCCTCCGCGCGGTCGCCCTGCTCTTTCAAAAGCCGGCTGAACCTTCTCGTCAGCACCTCGCGCATCATTGCGAAATCGTCCGATCCGATATCCTCGGTCTTGATATTGAACTTGCGGTATTGCGACTTGATGAATCCGTCCGGCCCGGCGACGATCATGCCCCCGACCGGATTTGTGCCCTGGATATGCGAGTTGTCATAAACCTCGATGCGGCCCGGCACATCGGCCAGGCCGAATACCCGCTGCACGCCTTCCAGCAATTTCGCCTGACTGGAGGATTCCGCCATTTTCCGTCCCAACGCTTCACGCGCATTGGTGACGGCATGCTCGACCAGGCTGGCCTTCTCGCCGCGTTGCGGCACAACCACCTCGACCTTGCGCCCCGCCAGCGTCGATAGCGCCTCCTCCAGCAATGCCCGTTCCTCGATGTCATGCGAGAGCAACACCAGTGCCGGCACCGGCTTGTCGTCATAGAATTGCGCCAGGAAAGACGCGAAGATTTCGGGCGTCTCCAAAGACCGGTCAGCCTTGGGGTAATAGGCTCGGTTGCCCCAGTTCTGGTAGGAGCGGAAGAAGAACACCTGGATGCAGGTCTGGCCACCCTCCTGCGCCAGCCCGAACACATCGGCTTCGGCGACGCTCTGCGGGTTGATGCCTTGCGTCTGGGTAACGAAACTCATGGCCTGGATGCGGTCGCGGTAGGTGGCGGCCCGCTCGAAATCCAGAGCCTCCGCCGCCGCCTCCATCTGCCTTGCCAGATCGGCCTTCACCGACTGGCTCCTGCCGTTCAGGAAGTCCTCGGCTTCCATCGCCAGGGCATCATAGGCGGCCGGCTCGATGTAGCCGACACAGGGCGCTGAGCAGCGCTTGATCTGGTACAGCAGGCACGGCCTTGTCCGGTTGTTGTAGACGCTGTCGGTGCAGGTGCGGATGAGAAACGCCTTCTGCAGCGTGTTGATCGCCCGGTTGACCGATCCGGCGGAGGCAAACGGCCCGAAGTAGCTCCCCTTCCGGTTGCGCGCCCCCCGATGCTTCGCCAGCTGCGCCACGGCATGGTCGCGGGCGATCAGGATATAGGGAAACGACTTGTCGTCGCGCAGCACCACATTGAAGCGGGGCCTCAGTTTCTTGATCAGATTGGCTTCCAGCAGCAACGCCTCGGCTTCCGTGCTGGTGGTCACGAACTCCATGTTGACGGTGAGCGAGATCATCGCTGCAATCCGGTTGGTGTGGCCGAAGGGGCGGGTGTAGTTCGCCACCCGGTTTTTCAGGTTCCGCGCCTTGCCGACATAGATGACGTCGCCCTTGGCGTCATACATGCGATAGACACCTGGCTTGCCGGGAAGCCGGGTGACGAAATCGCGGATGATCTCCGGTCCGGAGGGTGAGTCGGCGGCGTCAGTCATGTCAGCGCATATAGGATGGCAGACGGGCGGACGACAACCGTCAGCAGCCCGGCTGGTGACCAGGCCGGGTGGTGGCTCGATGACCGGAAGAACCCGCGCCGCAATCAGCGCGCCCGCTCGATCTCCACGCCGACACTGCGGGCGTTCTTGATGATGTCGGGCTTTTCAACGCGCACCCGGGCCGCCATCACCCGCTTGTCGCGCAGGCACGCGGCGGCGATCTTTTCGCAGAGCGTCTCGATGAGGTTGATGTGACCCTCGGCGACGATCGCCTCGACCTTTTTCACCACGATCTCGTAGGACACGACATGGCCGATGTCGTCGTCCTTGGGTCCTGCACCTTCGGTTACGGACAAGTCGATGTTGACGACGATACGCTGCGGCTTGACCTTTTCCTGATCATAGATACCGATCAGCGCCATCAGGTCGAGATCGCGCACGAACACATGGCGAAGCCCCGAGGCCGCGCTGGCGACATGGTGGCTGATGATGGGTTTCTTGTTCACTCGGTGACCTCCATGACGTCCGGCGTCTGCCACACCAGATGCTGCCCGCCGTCGAGCGCGATCATCTGGCCGGTGAGGGCCGGTTGCGACAATATGAATTTGACCGCCGCGGAGATTTCCTCCGGCGACGTGCCGCGGCCCAGAAGCGTCAGCCTGGCCTGTTTGTCGAATTCCGCCTGGTCCATACGGGCGCTGGGCAGTGCCGGACCGGGTCCGATGGCATTGACGCGGATGCGCGGCGCCAATGCCTGCGCCAGCGTCCGTGTCGCCGTCCACAGGGCCGATTTCGACATGGTGTAGGAGAAAAACTTGGGGTTCAGCTTCCACACCCGCTGATCGATGATCGAGATGATGCTGCCTTCATGCTCTTTCGGCAATTGCCGGGCGAAGGCCTGGCTGAGGAACACCGGCGCCCGCAGGTTGGTGTCGAGATGCTCGGCCCAGCTGGCCTGGGTGATCGAGCCCACTTCATCGGGTTCGAACAGCGAGGCATTGTTGATCAGGCAGGTGAGCCCGCCCAGCGCGACGGAGGCCTCGCCGATCAGCCGGTCCGGCACATCGGCATCCGAGAGATCTCCGCGCACGATGACGCTGCGGCGCCCCATGCCGCGGATCTCGGCCGCAACCGCTTCGGCCTCGCTGATCGACGCGTTGCAATGCACGGCCACGTCCCAGCCATCGGCCGCGAAATCCAGCGCCAGCCGGCGTCCGATGCGCTTTGCTGATCCGGTGACCAGAACGGATTTCATGCGCGTCACGGCTTGGGCATCAGGATCACATAGTGCTTTCGCACCTTTTTCACAGTTTCCCACGTGCCCTTGAAGCCGGCAGGAATAATGAAGGCGTCTCCCTTCTTCACCGTCCAGGACTTGCCCTTGTCATTGGTGAGGATGGCCTTGCCCTCGATGAAATGGCAAAACTCCCATTCTTCATAGGCGACGTTCACCTTGCCTGGCGTCGATTCCCAAATGCCGCAATAAAGCCGGTCATCCTCGCCGGTGAAGTGGTTCCAGGTTTTTGTATCGTATTTTCCCTTGATCAGCTTCTCGGGGTCAGCCTTGCCCTTTTGGACCGCCGGCGCAGATTTGCCCTTGGTCTTCATCACCAGAATGTCAGCCACCATCTTTCTCCCATGCCACACGTTTCAGCAATTCCGTTTTGCCGGACTTGAAATCCGACGCAACCCACCAGTCTTCGAGCTGCCTGAGCTGCAAACCCAGATCCGGTCCAGCGGTCACGCCTGCCGCAATCAGGTCGCGGCCTGAAACTGGCATGACCGGGATCGGCCATCGGTCGGGCAGCCTCAACAGCCGCTTCCAGGACCGATCGTCCAGCGCGGCCTTCGATCGCGCCCACCCGATGCGCACGAGATCGCGCCACGCCTCGGGCCCGATATGATACAGGACCGCCCGCTGCTCGCTCGGCCGCAGCGCAGGCGACGGTGCCATAAGCGAGGTGATGGCTTCGATCCGCTTGCCCTCCGCATTTGAAAGCCGCCAGCGCTCCCGCATCGTCAGCGGCTCCGCACTCAGCACCGCCAGCCGCAGCAGCGGATCAGGCGGCAGGCGCCCGATCGTCCGCCAATTCTCCGTATACGGAAGAAGGTGTGAAAGGATACCGCTTCTGGCCATCAGCTTCAGCGTCGGCACGGCTCCGGGTGCTGCCATCAGCTTGAACATCTCTTGGCGGACGCGCTCAGCCGACAACCCGTCGAGCCCCTTGCGATGCCGGATACAGGCGTCCAGTCCACTCTTGTCGGGAGCACCTTTGCCAAATCGCGCATGAAACCGGAAAAAGCGCAGAACACGCAGGTAATCTTCCTCGATGCGTTGCGAGGGACTGCCGACAAAGATGATTCTCCTTCTCAGCGCATCTCGGTAACCATCTGTAAAGTCATATATTTTTCCGCGCGCATCGCAGTACATCGCATTCATCGTAAAGTCGCGGCGCATGGCATCGGCCTGCCAGTCGTCGGTGAATTTGACTTTGGCGCGGCGCCCATCCGTCTCGACGTCATGGCGCAGTGTCGTGACTTCGTAGGTGTGGTGATCGCTGACCACCGTCACCGTTCCATGATCGATGCCTGTGGGGTGGACATGCAGGCCAGACGCCGCACAAACCTCAGTCACGCGCTCGGGTGACAGCGTCGTTGCGACATCGATCTCGGTGATGGGTACTTTCAATAGCGCATTTCGCACCGCTCCGCCCGCCACGCGCGCTTCACCGCCGGCCTCCGCAATCAAATGCAGGACACGCTGCAGCGACGGCGTTCTCAGCCATCGGGCACGCGACAGGGAGGGCAACTTACGCATTCCGGCCATAGACCAGTGCATACAGATTTCTGATCATGCCGGCAGTGGCTCCCCAGATGTAGCGGCCCTCATAGGGCATGGCATAGTAGAAGCGCTCCCGGCCCTGCCACTCGCGCGAATGCCGCTCATGATGCTGCGGATCCATCAGGAATGACAAGGGCACTTCGAAAACATCGGCCACCTCTCCTTCGTGCGGGGTGACGGTGAACCCCGGGCGCAACAATCCGACGACAGGAATGACGCGATAGCTGGTGCCGGTCAGATAGGTATCGAGATAGCCCAGCGGTTCGACAAAGTCCCTTGCGATACCGGTTTCCTCCTCGGTTTCGCGCAGCGCCGCAGCGACCGGGCTCGCGTCTCCGGCATCGATGCGCCCACCAGGGAATGCCACTTGTCCCGCATGGCGCGACAAATGTGCCGTGCGCTGGGTCAGCAGCATCGACAGTCCCGCTGCGCGCGGCACGAGTGGCACCAGCACGGCGGCGGGCTTCGGCACCACCCCGTCTGGAATGATACGGGCATCGGGGTTCAAGTCATCGTCGCTGCGCCGCGCCACATCTGCTGGCGCGGCATGGAGCAACGCCATCGCGCGGCCCCGGAATTCATCTTCATCAAAGCGAAAGCTCACGATGTCACGCCGATTTCGGCTGCCCTTTGCATGGGGTAGAATTGACCGGATGACCAGACGCCGAACCAATCGTCCTGCACGGTGCCGGCCGCAGCGATGTCATAGAACAATGCCCTCGACACAAGCGCCTCAAGCCTGCCCCGCACCAGCACATATGGCTTCATGCCTCCCGTGCCCGGTTCGAGGGCAAATCGGAGGGGATGGCTCGCATCGACCGTCACCTCATCATCGACATTGGTCTCGAATCGGATGACCTGATCCTTGCCCAATCCCGAAACGGCCATGCGCACGGCGATGAAAGGCGCGTCATCGACGCGGATGCCGCACTTTTCCACAGGCGTCACCAGATAGAACTTTCCGTCGTCATCGTGACGCAGCACGGAGGAAAACAATTGCACCAGCGGCTTCCGCCCAATGGGCGATTTCATATAGAACCACGTGCCGTCGGCGGCGATCCGCATGTCGATGTCGCCGCAGAACGGCGGGTTCCACAATTCGACTGGCGGCGGGCCCTTGGCCTTCCGCGCTTCTGCCAAACCCTTTAAGGGGTTGCTTGTATCACTTTGATCTGTGTTCATCATCGGATCGTAGTGGTTTGAGTCGGGGGTAACCCGCCTCTTTTAGGCCATTCTCGTTCACGAGGATGTCATTAAGAACAAACTCATGCCGCAGGCCATGATGGCCCGGTACCCAACTATAGTGAGCCTCATGCCCAGCATCAATGAAGCAGACCGTCAGATCGTAGCCGACCTTGAGACGGCGGGCGAAAGGCTGGGCAAGGCCCGCGAAGCGATCGGCCGTATAATCTTCGGTCAGGAGGAGGTGGTGGAGCAGGTCCTGATCGCCATTCTGGGCGGCGGTCATGCACTGCTCGTTGGCGCCCCCGGCCTGGCCAAGACCAAGCTCGCGACGACGCTCGGCCGGGTTCTCGGCCTCGCCGAAAAGCGCGTGCAGTTTACTCCCGACCTGATGCCGGCCGACATCCTCGGCTCGGAGGTGCTCGATGAGACCGATACCGGTAGCCGGCAATTCCGTTTCGTGCCCGGCCCCGTGTTCTGCCAGTTGATGATGGCGGACGAAATCAATCGCGCCAGCCCACGCACCCAGTCAGCACTCCTGCAAGCCATGCAGGAACATCACGTCACTGTCGCGGGCGTGCGCCACGATCTGCCGCGTCCCTTCCATGTGCTGGCAACACAGAACCCCATCGAGCAGGAAGGCACCTATCCGCTGCCCGAAGCGCAGCTTGACCGCTTTCTCGTCGAGATCGATGTCCCGTATCCATCCCTCGATGCCGAGCGCCGCATGCTGTTCGCAACGACGGGTGCAGACGAAGTCCAGCCTGAGAAGGTGCTGTCGGCGACCGACTTGATGAATGCACAGCGCCTGACCCGTCTCATTCCGGTTGGCGAACAGGTGGCGGAAGCCATTCTGCGGGTGGTGCGCGCCGCGAGGCCCGGTGCCGACGCGGATGACTACGTGAACAAGAATATCGCTTGGGGACCAAGCCCGCGTGCCAGCCAGGCTCTGATGCTCGGCGCCCGCGCCCGCGCCCTGCTGCAGGGCCGCCTGTCGCCGTCGATCGATGACGTCGCGGCCTTGCTGGGTCCGGTGTTCCGTCACCGCATGGCCCTGAATTTCACGGCGCGGGCCGACGGCCTCACCATCGACGGTACTATCGCGCATCTCGCCAAGCTGCTTGCCTGATCAAATGGCGATGCCCGCCCTTGCCTTGAGCCTCACCGACCGCGCCAGTGCTGCGGCGCGCGTTGTGCCGCCCTTGTTGGTGGATGCCGAGCGCATTGCCGCAAGCGTGATCCTGGGCGACCACGGGCGCAAGCGTTCCGGTCCGGGAGAAAGCTTCTGGCAATACCGGCCCTATAGTTTCGGCGATTCCACCCAGCGCATCGATTGGCACAAGTCCGCGCGTTCGGACCGCGTCTACATCCGCGAGAATGAGTGGGAAGCCGCGAACACCTTGTGGCTGTGGTCATCACCGTCCGTGTCGATGGATTTCCGCTCGAGCCGCGCCAGTGTCACAAAGCGCGAACGTGCCCAGCTTGTCGCTCTTGCATCTGGCGTGCTTGCGGTGCGCGCGCATGAGCGCATCGGTGTCATTGGTGGCCCTTACGCCCCCGACCACTCGCGTGGCACATTGCTGCGCATCGCCAACTGGTTCCTCGATGGTGGCGACGGCAACGCGCTGCCCGCCTTCGTCCGCATGCCGCGCTTTTCCAGTGCGCTGCTGGTCGGCGATTTCTTCGACACGCCGCAAGCCGTCGCGCGCGCCATCACGCCAATGGCGTCCGCCGGCATCAAGGGTCATCTCGTGCAGGTCGTCGATGTCGCCGAGGAAACGCTGCCTTTTGCCGGCCGCATCGAATTCCAGGAAATGGCAGGCCCGCTGAAATTCCTCTCGGCCAAGACAGAATTGCTGCGCGGCGTCTATGCCGAAAGGCTGGCGCAACACCGTGAAGCGCTTCGCGATCTTTGCAGGCGTATTGGCTGGACGTTCACCATTCACCGCACCGATGAGCCGCCCGCCCGCCTGCTGATGATGCTGCACGTCCTGATTTCGGGAGAGCTGCGGCGATGAACATGTTGTCCGCATTGCACTTCACCACACCGCTCGCCCTCGGCGGGCTGTTGTTGCTGCCGGTTATCTGGTGGCTGCTGCGTTTCACGCCGCCCAAGCCCGAGACCGTCAAGTTTCCACCGATCCGCCTGCTGCTCGATTTGGTCAATCGCGAGGAACAACCAGACCGCACGCCGTGGTGGTTGTTGCTGTTGCGCCTGGCCGTGGCCGCCCTGCTCATCTTCGGCGTCGCCCATCCACTTTATGCGCCAGGCCGTGTCGCCACCATTGCCCCAACGCCCTTGCTGCTGATTGTCGATGACAGCTGGGCCGCCGCCCGGGACTGGGACAAGCGGCAGGCCGTGTTGAACGAAATCCTCGACGCGGCGCGCGGCGCTGGCGCCACGGTCGCGTTGGCCACGACGACCCCGCAATCACGCCCGCAAAATCTGGAGCCCGGTGACGCCGAGAACGCCAGAACCCGCACCGCCGCGCTGAAACCGCGCGCCATGGACCCCGACCGCACTGGCCTGCTCGCCAGCCTGCAAGAAAAATTGGGAGGCGCATCCGCCCTGCGCGTCATCTGGCTGAGCGACGGAATCGATGACGGCAAGGCCGCGGAATTTGCCGGAGGCCTGTTGAGCCTTGCAAAGGGCCAGGCATACGTCGAAGCGATCATCCCTGAGACCGCCACCTTGCCCGTGGCTCTCACGGCCCCGGGTTTTGAAGGCGGCCGCATCAAGATCACTGCCTTGCGGGCCAACACGACAGAAGAATCCACTCAGCGCGTGACGGCCCGCGCCGGCAACGGCCGGCCGCTGGGCGAGGCCGAGCTGAAATTCGCCAGGGGCGCGGCCAGCGCCAGCGGCTCCATTGAGTTACCGATTGAACTGCGCAACGAGGTGGGCCGCATCGCCATTGAAGGCGAGCGAAATGCCGCAGCCGTCTTCCTGATGGATGACCGCTGGCGCCGCAAGACGGTGGCCCTGCAATCGGGAGCTTCCAGCGAAACCGCCCAGCCGCTGTTGTCGCCGCTCTATTACGTCACGCGCGCGCTCGAACCCTTTGCCGAAATGTCCGAGCCGTCAGATTCTGCCAGCTTGAAGAACATGCTGGATCAAGGCCTTTCGATGCTCGTGCTGGCGGACATTGGCGTGTTGCCGCAGGAACAGCAGGACAGTGTTTCGCAATGGGTGGACCGGGGCGGGGTTCTGCTCCGGTTTGCGGGCCCGCGCCTGGCAGGCGCACAAGATTCGCTCATGCCCGTTGCTTTGCGTGAAGGTGGCCGCTCGCTCGGCAGCGCACTCAGCTGGGAAACGCCACAGGCCATGCAGGCCTTTCCCGAGAAGTCCCCCTTCGCTGGCTTGATGACTGATGACGCCGTGCGCATTAATCGGCAGGTTCTGGCCGAGCCCGATGCGGATCTGCCGGATCGCGTCTGGGCTTCGCTCGCCGATGGAACCCCGCTGGTCACGGCGCGGCGCGAGGGCAAGGGATTGATCGTCCTGTTCCATGTTACCGCCAACGCCGACTGGTCGAACCTGCCGCTGAGCGGCCTCTTCGTCGAGATGTTGCGCCGGGTGCTGGACATTGCCCCGGCGGCCGGTGGCGGTGCAGCAGTCGCGACCGCCCAGGCCGATGCGCAAGCGTTTACGCCGTGGCGCGCCCTGGATGGGTTTGGTGAATTGAACGATCCCCTCCCCGACGTGCAACCGATCCCTGCTGCTGCGATTGACAAGGCCAAGGCCTCAGCCGCAACGCCCGCCGGGCTTTACCGCCGTGGTGCGCAGGAACGCGCCATTAACATCAGTCGCGGCGGCGACGGCCTCAAGGCAATCACCGGCCTGCCGGAAACCATTGCCATCCGCTCCCTCGAGCCATTGCCCGCCCTGGCGCTGGCACCCATTATCTTCGCCGCCGCCACTGTTCTGTTCTTGCTGGATTGTCTCGCAGCACTCTTCCTCGGCGGAGGCATCAACCGGTTGCGCCAGAAACGTGGCGTGGTGGCCGCACTCCTGCTGATCATGCTTGTCCTGCCCCCGCCCGACGCCATTGCTCAGTCCACAGATGAATTCGCACTGCGGAATGCCCTGCAGACGCGCCTGGCCTATGTCATCACCGGCGACAGCACCATTGACGACATCAGCCAGAAGGGATTGACGGGGCTGAATGCAATCCTTCGTGATCGCACCTCTGTCGATCCAGGCGATCCTGCCGGCATCAACATCGAACGCGACGAACTGAGTTTCTTTCCGATCCTCTACTGGGCAATACGCGCCGACGCGCCGGTGCCTTCCGACGCCGCATTGGCCCGCATGGATGCCTACATGAAGAATGGCGGCACGATCTTCTTTGACCTGCGCGAGGACGGTGCCGGACTCGATGCCCTGTCTGGCGGTGCGACGGCCGCCGGTGAAGCCCTGCGCCGCATGCTGGCAAAACTCGACATTCCACCGCTCGAGCCAGTCCCCGAGTCGCATGTTCTGACTCGCAGCTTCTATTTGCTCGACCGTTTCCCCGGCCGCTATGACTCGGGCAAGCTCTGGGTCGAGCGGAGCGATTCCGAGGGCGCTGCGTCGAACAACAGTGACGGTGTCTCGACCATCATCATCGGCTCCAATGACTATGCCGCAGCCTGGGCGATGGACGACAATGGCGAGCCACTGTTTGCCTCCGTTCCGGGCACCGATCGCCAGCGTGAATTCGCCATCCGCACCGGCATCAACATCGTCATGTATGCACTCACCGGCAACTACAAGGCTGACCAGGTGCATGTGCCGGCATTGCTGGAAAGGCTTGGTCAGTAATGGACTGGACGGTCAGCTTCGCTCCGGCTCTTCCCTGGGCCGTCATCATCGGGCTGAGCGCCGTTGGTGTATTCGTCATTGCGCTGATGATCTATTCGCGCACCCGTGGCCTTCTGCTTCGCGTCATTGCACTGGCACTTCTGCTTGCCGCCCTCTTCAACCCTTCACTCCGCAATGAAGTGCGCGAGCCTCTGACCGACATCGCTGTCGCCATCATCGACCGCTCCCTCAGTCAGGAAAATGGCGATCGCGTTAGCCGGACAAACGCCGCGGAGGCAGCGATCAAGGAGGCTGTCTCCCGCCTCGGCAACACCGAGCTTCGGACCGTCGAAGTAACCTCCGGCATCAGCAGCGAAGATGATGGCACCCGCGCCTTCGCCGCTTTGAATCGCGCCTTGGCTGAAATTCCACCGGAGCGGTTTGCTGGCGCGATCATGGTCACAGATGGCCAGATCCACGATGCACCGGCCGATCTGGCCAACCGCAACATTGGCGGTCCTGTGCACGGCCTTTTGACCGGAACGAAATCCGAGAGCGACCGCAAGGTGGTCATCGACAAGGCGCCACGATTCGGCATCATCGGCAAGGAACAGATCATCACATTCCATGTCGAGGAAGCCAACGGACCGGGTCAGCCGGTGGACGCGACCGTGAACGTTGGCCGCGACGATCCGATTGTGGTCTCCGTCTCCCCGGGTCAGAGTGTCGATGTGACGGTGCCGGTCGATCACGGCGGGCAGAACATCGTCGAGATTGCCGTGCCGCCTCTCGATGGCGAAATATCGACCCAGAACAATCGCGCCGTCACCGTCGTTGAAGGCGTACGCGACCGCTTGCGCGTGCTGCTTGTCTCGGGCGAGCCGCATCCCGGCGAACGGTCCTGGCGCAACCTGCTCAAGGCCGATGCCTCGGTCGACCTCGTACACTTCACCATTCTGCGTCCGCCGGAAAAGCAGGACGGCACGCCGACCAAGGAACTCGCCCTCATTGCCTTCCCGACGCGCGAACTCTTCATCGACAAGCTCGATGAATTCGATCTGGTGATCTTCGACCGCTATCGTCAACAGTCGGTGCTTCCGTCGGTCTACATGGCCAATATCGCCCGCTACGTTCAGGATGGCGGCGCCATGCTGATCGCCTCGGGGCCTGACCTGGCCAGCGAAAATGGTCTGTTCTACACGCCCCTCTCGGACATCATTGCAGCGGCACCCACGGGCCATGTGCTGGAAGGCGGTTTCAAGCCGAAACTCACAGCGGCCGGCCGCAAGCATCCCGTCACCAGCACCTTGCCTGGCAGTGCAGGCGAGGAGCCGACCTGGGGCCGCTGGTTCCGCCTGGTCGAAACCGAGGCGCTGAGTGGCGACACCATCATGTCCGGTCTGGAAGACAAGCCTCTGCTCGTTCTGTCACGCACCGGCAAGGGCCGTGTTGCCCAAATGCTGTCGGATCAGGGTTGGCTTTGGGCCCGCGGCTTCGAAGGCGGTGGCCCTCAAACCGAGTTGCTGCGGCGGATCGCTCACTGGCTGATGAAGGAGCCGGACCTTGAAGAAGAGGCCTTGACCGGTGCACAGTCCGGCAAGTCGCTGATCATCGAGCGCCGCACCATGGCTGAAAAGGTTGAACCGGTCGCCGTCACCCAACCCTCCGGCAAGACTGTCAGCGTGGTTTTGAAAGAGGTTTCGCCTGGCCGCTGGCGGGGCGACATGCCGGTCACCGAAGCAGGCTTGCACCGGCTGGGCGATGGCACGCTCGATGCGGTCGCAGCTGCCGGAAGTGCAGATGCGCGCGAAATGTCCAATCTCGTCAGCACACCGGCCATTCTTGCACCCGTCGCCGCCGTCACGGGCGGCGCGGTACAGTGGCTGGAAGACGGCATGCCGCAATTGGTGAAGGTGCAGCCGGGCCGTCAGTTCTCGGGGTCGGGTTGGCTAGGTCTCAGGGCAAATGGCGCGCATCGCGTTCTGGCTGTCACCGAGATTCCGCTATTCGCGTCACTCCTAAGCCTCGGCGCGCTGCTTCTGGCCTTCTGCGCCATGTGGTATCGCGAAGGCCGCTGACGCCGGCACTTGCGCCAATCCCGACAAACCGGAAAGTGAGCCCGGCCGCAATTCCAGGTACAGGAAGCGGTCGGGGTTGACGGGACCTGGCAAAGAAATCAGTCCGGCTGGCAATTTGTGGAAGCCGACCTTTGAATAGTAAGGCTCGTCGCCGACCAGCAGAACAAGTCCGTGCCCTTGAGCTTTGGCCCGCGCCAGGCCTTCCCGCATCAACTTGAGGCCGATGCCCAGCCCCTGCCGGTCCGGATGGACGGCCAGCGGCCCCAGCAGCAGGGCTGGAGACTGGGCCGCACCGATCTCCAAAGGCCAGAAACTGATTGTGCCGGCGATGCCAATGAGCGGATCACGGACCACCAGCGACAAGCCGGGGACGGCCCGATTACCTTCACGCAGCCGATATGATGTCTTGGAGTGACGATCAGATCCGAAGCTCAGATCAAGCAAATGCTCGATCGCTTCGTGATCGCAAGAATGGGATTCTTCGCAGACGGACGTGCCGCACATGGACGTGAACTCGTGATGGAGGGCTTTAAAAGGGACCCGGAGCCCCGAAGCACATCACGCAGCGTATGTGACAACTGGATAACCGGACGCAGAGCAAGGCGCACTGTCGCGCCAGATTCACGCTCGTCGTCGCAGGTTCAGCTTGTCAACAGATGTCATGTGGAACGCATTAGCTTTCCGCCGGGTGAACGTCAAGCGCTTCTACCAATGCCGGCTGGGAGCCGCCCCCTTCAAGACTTCATCGATCCGCCGCAGCGTGCCCCCGGTTGTGCCAGCCGGGAGCTGGTCGAGAGGAAAGAACTTCGCTTCCTTGATTTCAAGATTTGGACGGAATGGTACGGCGGTAAATCTCCGCAAGACGAAACAGGCAACATGGTCGCCCGGGAAATTCTTGTCGTTGAGATACATACCGTGCAGCTCGGGTTCCTCTGCGGCAGTGATGGCAGCCTCCTCCTGGACCTCGCGTACTGCCGCTTCATAAATCGTCTCGCGCCGTTCCACCCCGCCGCCTGGCATGAGCCAGCCCGGCGCATAGGTATGCCGCACAAGCAAAATCTCGGAATTGTCACGCAGCACCATGGTGCGCGTACCGAGAGTGAGGCTTCTGAACTGGCGGTAGAGCGGCTGAACCACCAGCAGTTGCGCCGTCTTGAACAGGGTCTTTGTGATCATGCCTCTGGTTACCGCGCCGCGCCCACGGCGCCAAGCTTGAGTTCCGGCCCTGCCGGGACTATGCCGGACCCCATGAGCACAGATGTCACTGTCAGGCCGGTTCGCGACAAGTCCGGCACCCGCGCATTTCTGGATGTGCCGTTCTCGATCTATGGCGATGACCCCAACTGGGTGGCGCCTCTCTATCTCGAGCGCTTCGAGCACCTGGACCCGAAGAAGAACCCCTATTTCCAGCATGCCGACGTCGAACTCTTCGTCGCCGAGAAAGATGGCAAGTCCGTCGGCCGCATCTCCGCACAGCTCTGCAAGCTGCGAAGCGAAAGATACAAGGACGGGGTGGGCCAGTTCGGATTCCTGGAAGCAGTCGACGATCCTGCCGTCTTTGGCGCACTCTTCGAAGCTGCAATGTCCTGGCTGAAGCAACGCGGCGCCACGCGAATCCAGGGGCCGTTCAGCTTCTCCATCAATGATGAGATGGGACTGTTGATCGACGGCTTCGACACGCCGCCAAGCATGATGATGGGGCACGGGAAGCGCTATTATCAGCCTCGCGTCGAACAGCAGGGTTTTGCCAAGGCCAAGGACGTGATTGCCTATGACTATTTCGATGACGGCAACATTCCCCGTGCGATAAAGGCCGCCCATGACAAGGCGGCTGCCAATCCTGATGTCATCATCCGCCCGCTGAACAAGAAGAAGCTGATGGACGAACTGGAAGTCATCGTATCGATTTCCAACGACGCGTGGTCGGATAACTGGGGTTTCGTGCCCTGGACCCAGGCGGAGATGGTGGCGCTTGGCAATAATCTCAAAATGCTCGTCACCGGAGATTATATCGCCATTGCGGAATATCGCGGCGAGCCGGTGGCCATGGCCGTGTCGCTCCCCAACATCAACGAATGGATCGCCGGGTTGAATGGCCGGCTTCTGCCGTTCGGCTGGGCCAAACTGGCCTGGAGCATGTTCGCCCGCCCCCCCGGCTCGGTCCGCATGCCGCTGATGGGGCTGCGCAAGCGCTATCACGGTTCGGCACTCGGTGCTGCCTGCGCCATGGCGGCGATTGCCCATGTGCGGAAATATCACGCCTCGCGCGGCACGTTACGGGGCGAACTGTCGTGGATCCTCGAAGACAATCTGCCGGTGCGCCGGATGATCGAATCCTTCGGCGGCAAACCCTACAAGACATACCGTATCTATGAGAAGGCGATCACCTGACCTCAAACCTTTGCGCGCGACGCGTTAAGCTCCTCACCGCGAACACCCGGCCATGATCCGCAGTCACTCACGCCCACATCTGTAGAATCCAGATTTTGTTCAGCATCGCCCACCTCTCCGACGTTCATCTTGGCCCCATGCCGCATGGCGCGGCCCGCCGCCATTTCGCCCTGAAGCGCGCCATCGGAGTGACCAATTGGCGTATCAACCGCCACCGCACCCACAGTACCGCAATCGCCGACGCAATTGCCCGCGACATCGCCGGACATTCGCCCGACCATGTGGCCTTGACCGGCGATATCGTGAATGTTGCCGCCCGCGCCGAATTCCCTGCCGCCGCCCGTTGGTTGGAGGAATTTGGTGATCCAAAGTGGATCAGCTTTGTGCCCGGCAATCATGACACTTACGTTCGGTGTGACTGGAGCCATGGACTGGAACACCTCGCGCCATACATGCAGGGCGACATGCGGGTGAAGCTCACGCAATCGACACCGCAGATCACCACGCCGTTTCCCTACGTCCGCCTCCGCCGCAATATCGCATTGATCGGCATTTCAACCGCCGTCCCGCAACCCCTGCACAGTGCCGCAGGGATCGTGGGGCCGGCACAGCTGGAATCGCTGGCCCAGCTTCTGTCGGATCTGCGCGAGCGCGGTTATGCACGCATCGTCATGCTGCATCACCCGCCCCTGCCAGGATTGGCCAGCAAGCGCCGCGGCCTTATCGATGCACCTGCCTTGCGCGACATTCTTGTGGATCAGGGTGCCGAGCTGGTCCTGCACGGCCACAACCACGAGCACATGATGAACAGCCTGAACTCACGCTTCGGCATGGTCCATGTCTTCGGCGTTCCCTCGGCGTCGTTGATCCAGAGCAAGCACCATCCGCTCGCCGCCTGGAACCTCTACCGTATCCAGCGTCAGGGTGGAAAATGGCTGATGAACATCACGACCCGCAGCCTCGATGCCGAAACCCGTGCGATCACCACAATTGCCGATTTCCCGCTTTCAACCTGAAGGATGGTTGCGGTAAAAGACCGGGCATGTCACCCAACTGGCGCCGCGGCGGCCACATCGCCTGCGCCCAGCAAATGCCGGATTCTCCAAGCATGAAACGCCGTGCTATCAATCCTTGACCGCCACGTTCTGAGGCAGGTGTCTCTGCCGCTGGCAGGCGCCCTCGTGATCGGCTTGCTCATGCTTCTCGCTGACCGCATGGTGAGCCTGCTCGACACGACGCTTGGCAAGAAGAATTCCTTCACCGTCGTTTTCGAGATGCTGGCCTATCTGGTGCCGCACTATCTCGGCACGGCCATTCCTGCAGCCTTGTTTCTCGGTCTGCTGCTGGGGTTTGGAAAAATGTCGGCCAATTCCGAGATCGACGCTTTCATGGCCTCCGGCATCGGCCTGAACCGGCTGGCAAGACCGGTTGTCCTGCTCGGCCTTGCCATGAGCATGCTGTCCTTTGCCATTCAGGGCTGGGTTCAACCATACGCGCGATACGCGTTCCGGTCTGTCGTCTTCGAGGTGAAGAACGTCGATGTCTTCTATCTGGCGGAGGAAGGCGTTTTCATGCAGGCCGGTGACCGCACGTTCATCATCGACAAACTCGACCGCAATGCCAACGCGTTCCAGCGCGCCTTCATCTTTCAGGACAAGGGCAAGGATGGATCAGACACGGTGACCGCCGCGCGTGGCTTGCTGATCGAGAATGACGGTGGCAAGCGTCCGACGCTGCATCTCGAGGACGGCCACCGCCTCACGCTCAAGCAGCGCCCGGTTCCCGGCGAGACAGCACCCACAGCCAGCCAGGCAACGGAATTTTCCCTCGCCGACACGCCGCTTGGCCGGATCAGCAAGGACATTTTCCGTCCTCGCGGTGATGATGAACGGGAAATGACGATCCCCGAACTCCTCCGGAATCTCGACACGCCGCCAAAGGAATCCTCACCCAGTGAAATGGTGGCCGAACTGAGCGAGCGGCTTGTCAACGGCATCAGCATTCTCATTCTTCCATTCCTTGCCATTCCCTTTGCCGTCGGCTCGCGCCGCAGTCAGCGCAGCATGCGCACCGTCTTCGCTCTGGCCCTCATCGTCATCTATCACGAGATCATTCAGCAAGGCGCCAACATTGCCGGCAAGGGCACGGCCTCGCACTGGTTGACGCTGTGGCTTCCCTGTGCGCTTCTCGCCCTCTTCGCCGGATGGCGCTACTACGCTATGTGTTTCACCGTTTCAGGCGATCCGCTGGGAACCGCCATCGACCGTTTTGGCGACCGCATCAGCGGCTTGAAGAACTGGCTATTCCGCCGATTTGGCTGGGAACAACCAGCATGAAGATCGTCGCCTGGATGCTGATCCGCATGATTGGCCTGCGCTTTATCGGCATCCTCATCGGAATTTCGCTGTTCGCCCTGTCGATCGACGTACTCAACAATATCAAGGATATTCAAGCCCTGCGGCCGGGCAGTGCATGGATCATGGCCGAATACTCCATCATCCGCGCGCCGACAGTCTTCGCCAATTACCTCGGCCTCAGCATTCTGCTCGCCACGCTGCTATCACTGACCGAACTGAGCTACCGCAATGAACTGGTGGCACTGTGGGGCATCGGCGTTTCGCCGGCCCGTCTTTGCATCATGCTTCTTCCCCTCGCCTTTGTGGCTGGCGGCCTGCAATTCATTCTCAACGATTCTGCCATTCCCGCCACAACGCCTCAGCTGCGCGACTGGGGTGTGGGAGACTATGGCCGTGACAAACTCAAGGTCGGCGAAAAGGATCCTATCTGGATGCGGTCAGGTCCTGACATCCTGCGCGCCGGAAGCGCCAATACGGATTCAACCAAGCTGAGCGACGTGATCATCTTCCGACGCGATGCCAACGGCCTGCTGCGAGAACAGATCTATGCCCATTCCGCCACACTCGCTGGCGACCGTTGGACGCTGACCGACGTCCAGGTCTACTATCGTGATAATCTGCAACCGAACCAGCTCGCCACACTGGTCTATTCCGGTGCAATGAAACCGGCCCAGGCGGGTGCCCGGTCGGGCGCCCCGGAGGAAATGTCCTTCCTCGACCTCAGCTATTTCATCGATAATGCCGGGTTTGGTATTCGTCCCGTCTGGGTATACGAGACATGGCGTCACAAGCGCGTCGCGGTCTTCTTCAACAGCCTCGTCATGATTGCGCTTTGCATTCCGCTTGCCATGCGCTTCCGGCGCGGCGGTGGGCTGGGTGCCCTGTTTGCCATTGGCGTCGGTCTGGGCTTTCTCTATTTCATTCTTGATGGCTTGGCTCTCACCATGGGAGAACTGGGCTTTGTCGCACCCTGGCTGGCCGCATGGCTATCGCCACTGCTCTTTGGCCTGATCGCAGTGCTAATGGCGCTCAAGGCCGAAAACGTCTGATTCATACTGACAGAAATTTAAGTGGTGCGATCTAGGATCGGCTGCCACTCATCAGGCTGCATGCCTGTTGCATTCGCTTGTCTCGACTGAAAGGACCTACTCCATGGCCGAAGCCCGCATTCATTCCAATCCGGCGTGGGATCGTGTTTCAGTTGCCAGCCAGGACATCGGCCGCAAGGTCATGCGCAACGCAATGGACACAAGCATGGAGCCGAGGCGCGCCGCGTTTCGTCCGGTCAGCCGAGCAGGCCTTATCGTCAATCCGAGCTCTGGCAAGAATAGTGGCAAGGGTCTGGCACTGGCCGACAGGATCCGCCACGATCCGTCGATCACCGTGCGTATTCTGGAGCGCTTCGATCAGATCACGGGGTTCATCGACGACATGGCACGCGACGATGTCTCTGACCTGTTCATCAGCTCAGGCGACGGTACGATCCAGGAAATCCTGACCCAGATTGCCGAGCGAAAGCCGTTTCGGCTGTTTCCACGCTTGTCCCTGTTGCCGCATGGCACCACCAACCTGACGGCCGCGGATCTGGGGCTGCGCCACCGTTCGATCACGGCACAGGCCGAGTTCATTCGGGACGTCAGACTGAATACGATGCGCGACCGGCCGACCATCCGTTGCGCCAATCCGGGCGACGGCAGGCCGCGCCACGGCATGTTCGTCGGCACCGGCGCCGTTGCCGCGGCCACGCAATTCTGTCAGGAGGCCTTCAATTCCAAGGGCGTGAAGGGCAACTGGGCAACGTTCGCAACGCTTGCGAGTGCCGTATCGAAAACAGCATTCTCGAAACCAGACCCGACAGACCACACCCGCCTCGACCGGCCTTTCGATATTGCCATTGATGCCGATGGTCAGCGATATGCAGATGGTCAGCAATTGCTTCAGATGTCGACAACGCTCGACACGCTGATCCTTAACACGAAACCATTCTGGGGCGGAAAGACGGGCCCGATCCGCACAACCGTGTTTCCCTATCCGGTTCCATCGGTCTTCCGTTGGCTGCTGCCGATGATGTATGGCGCCGAAACACGCAAGGCACCGGAAGGTGCCATGAGCTTCTGTTCGGAAAAGCTGCAGATCACGTCGAGTTCGATGTTCGTCATCGACGGTGAGTTTTTTGCTCCGCCTGCAGACGAACCGCTTGAACTGCAGACGGGTCCGGTCTTCACGTATCTTTGCGGGTAATCTGATTTAAACGTTTGCAGCCGTCTGGCCGTGGCCCTGCGCCACGACCGTGCCGAAGAGCTCAATGATGCGGTCGATGTCGGCATCGCTATGCGCAGCCGACACAGAGCATCGCAACAGGCACAACTTGTTGGGTGTGCCTGGCGGCAGAGCGATATTGACGTAAACCCCCGACCTCAGCAGCGCGTTCCACATCGCGATGGTCGAAGGCTCGTCCTTGCACTTCACGGCGATTACCGGACTGACCTGGTCACAGCCAAGGTCGAGGCCAAGCTGCCTGAAGCCATGGAAAAGCCGCGCCGAGTTGTCCCGCAAACGCGTGCGGCGCTGCGGCTCGGCCGCCAGTTTACGGATGGCGGCCAACGAGGTGGCAATCGATGCCGGCGACGACGACGCGGTGAACATATAGGGACGCATCGCATAGCGCAGGTATTCGAACAGCGGATGATTTCCGGCACCGAAACCACCGATGGCGCCAACACTCTTCGAGAACGTCCCGACGACAAAATCGACATCGTCCTCGAGCCCGGCCTCATCCGCCAGTCCTCGTCCATGCGGTCCAAGCACGCCGAAGGAATGCGCTTCGTCGCAGAGCAGTTGAAAGCCGTGCTTTTTCTTCACTTCCACGAAGTCGGCGAGTGGCGCCCGATCTCCCATCATGGAGTAGATGCCTTCAAGCACCACAAGCTTGCCGCCTTCATCGCCCTCGCCGCGTGTCAGCCGCCTGTCGAGATCGGCAGCATCGTTGTGACGGAAGCGCACCAACTTGGCGCCGGACAATGTGCAGCCATCATAGATCGAGGAATGGGAGTCCGCATCGAGATAGATCGTGTCGCGTGGGCCCGCGAGCCCCGACATCATGCCGAGGTTGGCCTGATAACCTGTCGTGAAGACGATGCAATGCTTGCGATCGAGAAAGCGGGCGAACTCCTGTTCCAACTCGACATGCAACGAGAATGAACCGTTGGCGATGCGTGAGCCAGTGGTACCGGTGCCGAACTCCTCAAGTGCCCGCTTGCCGGCTTCGATGCAGTCGGGATCGAACGTGATTCCCATGTAGTTGTTGGTCCCTGCAAGAATGGTCTCGCGGCCCTCGATCATCGCACGGGTTGGCGAGATGATCCGGTCGTTCGTAATGCCGATGGCATTGACCCCCATCGACATCATGCGCTGATGGCGGTCGGCAATACCTTGCAGCTTCGCGAGGAGGTCCATGTTGAATCGTCAGCCTTTCTTCGTTCGTGCCTCGACGACCTGTGCGAGATCGCCAATCGTGCGGGTCTCGGACAGAAGATTGAGGGGAATTTCGATGTCGAAGTGATCCTCGACCTCCATGACGAAGTCCATCACTGTGACGGAATCGATGTTGAGGTCGCTGGAAATATCCGTCCTTGCGCTGAGCGTAGTTCCATTGCTGTTGAAGGGTTCCAGCAGTGTGCAGATCTGTTCAACGGTCGCTGTCATGTTCGGCCCGGTCCTTGTTCAGTCGGGCCCGTTCTATCGGCCCGGGACGACTGAGGCAACCATCCCGCGGCCCGGTACCAGGCAATCGTCTCTGCCAACCCATCGTCAAATCGTTTGGGATCTGACAACCGCAGACTTCCCTCATGACTGACCCAATCCGGATGATAAAGTTCCCGCACTTTTCCACGATTCACCATGCCGGGCTTGCCGGTGAAACGGGACAAGCCCTCGGCGGCAAGAGCCACAGCCGCTGGAACCGCTTTCGGCAGAAACACGGGGCGGATGCGTCCGCCACGCAAGGTCTGACCAGCAGCGATCAAATCCATCCATGCATATCCGCCCGCGCGCCCGTCACTGACCTCGTGCAAACCACGCAGTTGGCTCACGGCCGACAGCGTGACCAGCCGCGCCAGATCACGCACGTGAATGAGCGAGAAGCGCGCATCGCTGCGCCCTGGAATCACGGCGACTGGCCGGGTCAACTCCTTGATCAACGGCAATGTGCCGCGATCCCCCGGCCCATAGACGGCGGGTGGCCGGATGATGATGGCATTGAGCCGATCTTGCAGACTGGC
Organism: Pseudomonadota bacterium; assembly: GCA_963205315.1. GTDB lineage: Bacteria > Pseudomonadota > Alphaproteobacteria > Rhizobiales > Aestuariivirgaceae > Aestuariivirga. The sequence continues at coordinate 70,679 of CAUJIO010000069.1, forward strand.
AATGGCATCCTCACCCGCCCGTTTGCTGGCGCCGTAGGGCGAGAGATGCGGCTCGCGTGCCGCCAGTGACGAAACGTGTACAAAGCGCGCGACGCCCATGCGCAAGGCGGCTTCCGCCAGCGCCACGGTGGCTTGGGCATTGACGCGGAAATAGTCGTGCACCCGCAATCCTGCCAGAAGCCCGGCCAGGTGCACGATTGCATCGGCCCCTTCAAGCAGCCGCGAGAGTGCATCATCCGTATGCAGATCACCGGCGATGACCTCGACGCCCGCCGGCATCGCAGCCCGCTGCGGAGCGCGCACCAGCGCCTTCACCCTGTACCCCTCGGCAAGGAGCGCAGTCAGCGTATGGCGGCCGGCGAATCCGGTCGCTCCGGTGATGGCAATCGTCCGGCTCATGCGTATTGTACGTTGGGGCTTTGAGTTTGGCCTACTGAGCCGCCTGGAGGAACACCGAAGGCATCAACTCGGCAATCTCGCCGCTCTGGAATTTCTGCTTGGCGCCGGACCGCGACAGTTTGCCCGACGACGTGAAGGGCAGACTCTTGGGCGGCACCATCACCACCTTGCACTCGACGCCGGCGCTGCGATGAACAGCGGCCGACACGGCATGGCGCAATGCTTCGATATCAGCCTCGTTCTGCAAGCGGCACTGCACCAGCACCACAACATCGTCGTCATCGTCATCGCCTTCAACGGCGAACGCGGCGACATCGCCGGAGCGCAGCGGCTCGATCTGTTCAGCCACCCATTCGATGTCTTGTGGCCATATGTTGCGGCCATTGTGCAGGATCAGATCCTTGGCACGGCCGGTGATGACGATCTCGCCATCCAGCCAATACCCCATGTCGCCGGTATCGAGGAAGCCATCGGCACCAATTGCCGCCTCGGTCGCCTCAGGATTGTTGTAGTAACCGGCCATCAGGCTGGGCGATTTCACGAAGATGCGGCCAACGTCACGGTCCATCAGCACGTCACCGGTTTCGCTGCGGATCTCGACTTCAGAATCCGACATTGGACGTCCACAGACCACGAGGCTCCGGGCACCCTTTTCAGAGGAGGCAACGGCGCGGCCCTCGTTCTTCAACGCAAGGCGGTCGATGCGGTCAACGCGCACCGGTTGATCGCAATCGGCAAAGGAAATCGCCAGTGTCGTCTCGGCCATGCCGTAGCTGGGCAGGAAGGCGGCAGGCTTGAAGCCGGCCACCGACAGGGTCGACGCGAAATGGTCCAGAACGTCCGAACGCACCATGTCACCGCCGATGCCGGCAACCCGGAGCGATGAAAGGTCGAGCGCCGCGGCATCACCATTGACGCGGCGGGCCGCAAGATCAAATCCGAAGCTCGGCGAATAGGTTATGGTCGACTTGTTGTCGGACATCAGCTTGAGCCATAGCGCCGGCCGTCTTGCGAAGGACGTCGTCGCCAGAAAATCAACCGTCACCTGCCCCATCATCGGCGACAGGCAAAAGCCCACCAGGCCCATGTCATGATAAAGTGGCAGCCACGAGAAGGCGCGGTCATGCGGTGTGAGCTTCAATCCCTCACGCAGGATTCCGCGCGCATTGGCCGTGATCGCCTTCTGAGTGATCAGCACGCCCTTGGGGCTTGACGTCGAGCCGGAGGAATACTGGATATAGGCGTCCTCGTCCGGTCCGAAAGACTCCAGCTTGCAATGCGCTTCGGGTTGGTCTTGCAGCTCTGCATGGGTCAAAACCCGTGATACGCCGGCCTTGGCTGCGCCTTGCGCAATGTGGCCATACAAATCGTCACTCGCGATCGCGATTTGCGCACGCGCGGCCGCGAGCATCCCGGCGACGCGATCGATGTAAGAGTCCTTCCCGCCAATATACATTGTGTAAGGCATCGGACACGGAATGAGTCCGGCATACTGGCAGCCGAAGAACACCGACATGAAGTCAGGCCCGGTCTCAGCAACGACGGCAACGCGGTCGCCCCGCCTCAAGCCGAGGGACAGGAGCTTGCGGCCCGTAGACAGTGCCCGGCAGCGCAATTCCGCATATGTGAGGACGTGCTGCAAGGCACCGCGCGGTGAATAGAAATTGAAACCCGTTACGCCTTGGGCTGCATAATCAAGGCCCTCGGCCAGCGTTCCGAAAGCCGCCAGCACCTGCGGAAGGGCGCGGTTGTTTCGCGGTGTCCGAACCAACCCTTCGACCCCGCCTTTTTCACGCAATAAGGCAACACTCTGCATTCCAGACACTCAACCTCGGCCACTGATTTAATTCGAAAGCCGAATTAAAAAAATCAACGGGACTCGACTGGCCCCGTATCTACCTATCAATGCTGAGCGGGCAATTAAAATCAAATGCTGTTTCAGAATGTAACCGCAGTCTGAAAGCTAAAACCTCAATATTTCCATATAGATGGCCAACCCGAGCAAAAGCAGGGCGCCGAACGCGAAGCCTGACGTCCAGGCAAGAATGAGGGACCCGGTGGAATAACCGGTCACCGGCTGGGGCAGCGCGGCAGTGGCAGCCTGGCGTTCGCGGGCGATCAAACGGTGTGCCATGTAACGGCGGATGTGGTCCGCCATCGCCGCGCGGTCGTCACTTTCGAACTGGATCTCGCGCTCGTCCTGCCGGTCACGGACCAGGCGATAGGTGCGGTGGTCCGGCTCCATGACGACCGAGGAAATCATGTCGATCCACAGGCGAGGCGGCTCGCCTGGCGCCAACGCGAGATCGAATACTTCGGATGCAGGTGGCCCGGCGACGGCAGGCTGCAGGTCATCCTTGAGCAGTTGTAGCCGGATGGATTTGGCATCCCGCAGGTTCAGAGCCGCCTCGAAATGTGCCGCTTCCGCAACGCGCGCCTCACGCAGGGCTTCGGTAAGCCCTCCGGTCTCACGGCGCATGTGTGCGGCATTGGCCAAACTCTCGATCCTCCCGAACCAGCCATGTATCAGAACGATACGGATGGCCGGCGTAGACTGACTCTGGCTTTGATCAGTGCAGTACCCGTGCCAGAGATCGGACCTACCTGTTCAGCGAGGAGTGAACGGCCGCTTCAGGAGCTCCAGCAGTCCCCGATCCCCAAGTCCCTCCACACCGATCGGCATGGCGGGCGTGCGGTCCGTGGCACTGCGGCTGTTGAACACCCGGTCCCAGACCGACAGCACGGTGGCATAGTTCGAATCCGTATCCTGCCGCAAGGCGTGATGATGAACCCAATGGATGGAGGGTGTCACGATGACATAGGACAGCGGGCGCTCCAGCCAGCGGGGAAGCCTGACATTCGAATGCTGGAACATTGAAACCACCGCCAACACGGTCTCAAAGGCGATCACACTGGCCAGGGGAACACCGAGCAGAAAGATCACCAGCGCCCGGACCAATGACGACAACACCACTTCGCCAAAGTGAAAGCGCAGCGCGGAACTGGCGTCGAGGAAGGTGTCGAGATGGTGCACCTCGTGAAAACGCCACAGCATCGGCACCACATGATTGGCCCGGTGCCAAAAATAGATCCAGCAATCGAGCAGCAGCATATCGAGCAGCAGTCCCTGCCCGCCACTCCACCATGCGGGCCGCCAGTCGAGTGCGTGGCTGGCGGCAATGGCCGACACGGGTACGACGATGGCCCAGGACAGAACCGCATTGACCCCGGCAAGCGACAGGTTCTTCGCGACGCGCATCAGGCCACCCCTCACCTTTGCCACGGGTACCAGCCGGTCGAGCAGCAGGAAACCCGCGAGGGCCGTCAACACCAACGCTCCCTTATAGGGCAAGAGCCATGCAAGAATGTCCATCATGGTTCTTCTAGCCTGGTGGCAACGCCGCCCGAACTGACATTGCCGTGAGCGGATCCATGTCCGATGCGCGACAACACGTAGGTGGTCACCATCGGCATCAGCAGAGCGAGCGCCAGATATCGCGCCATTTGGTGCGCCCCGACATAGGCCGGGTCAAGATCGAGCGAAAAGGCAATGATGGTCATGGCATCCAGGCCGCCTGGCGAAAACGCCAGCAGCGTCAAGGCGTAGGGCAGACCGGCAACGGCGCTGGCCATCCCCGCGCCAACCATTGCAATCGCCAACGCGATGCAGAAGCCGGAGAATCCCTCGCGCAATGCCTCCCGGAATTCGCCAAAGGTGAAGCCGGCAAAGCGCGAGGCGATCATCACGCCCAGCACGATATTCGCCGGAATGAGGATGCTGTTGGGCGCCGCGCCATTGATGATGCCGGACAATTCCAACCCCGCACTCGCCAGCATCGGACCGAGCATGAGACCGGCCGGGACCTTGAGCCATTCGAGTCCATACCCCGCCGCCGTGGACACGGCGATGACGATCAGGATATCGACAAGATTTCCCATGACCGGCGCACCACCATGAAAGGCCTCGGGCGGCGACAGCCACACGATGACTGATGGCAGGGCCGCGACCAGAAAGAACAGCCGGATGCATTGTGCAATTGTCACCCGCCGCATGTCGGCATTCGCTTCGCTCGCCAGCAAAAGCACCAGCGACAGCGCACCCGGCAGGCTTGCGAACAGCGCCGTTGCGGCGTCCCATTTGCTGACTTTCACATAATACCAGACGCAGGCCCAGGTAACGCCGATCACTGTCACCCCGAGGAAGGCAATTGAAAGCGGCCAGTTCGCGGCACGGTCGACGGTCTCCCATGTCACCGATGTGCCTGTCTGAATGCCAAGAAAGATAAAGGACAGGGCCTTCAGCCAGTTGGGCATGCCGGGCTTGACGCCGGAAAAAATCGCGATGACGCCTGCAATCATGCTGCCAGCCAGCCAGGGCGCCGGGATGCCGGCCAGCCAGAACAGCACCCCTCCGGCTGCGCCGATAAGCAGTCCTGTCAGCGTGTCGCGGATCATGTCATCCGTGCACGGATCACTGCATCGGCAAACTCGGCAAAGCCATGTCCGCCCTCGCCATCGGTAACATATCGCGGCAGATGTGCCATGAGCTTGCTGTAAGGCCGGATATTGGCGACGCCAATGCTCGTCGGAAAGCCCGCAAACATCGGTGCGTCATTGGGGGAATCGCCGCAATAGGCGATGGCCCCGCCTTCTTTTTCGATTCTGATATCAAAGGCTTCAGCCAGAAACCTGCGGCTCATTGTGAGCTTGTCATGAGTGCCGAACCAGGCGTTCACGTGGATGGAACTGACTTTCGCTGCGGCGCCTTCGGCATGGAAGGCTTCGGCAATCTCTTGCGCCGTCGCCAGCGGCAGTGGCGGCACGTCCTCGCAGAAATCGATCGCCACATCGATCTCGCGATAGGCCTGGTCCGAGGCAATCGCTGTGCCCGGAAATTCCTTCAGAACACGCTTCGCGACCGTCCAGAGTTTGCCGGTATTGGCACGGCGCTCCTCGGCACTCTGCGCGTAGACGCGGATCATCTTCCGCAAGTCTTCGTCATAGCGGAAATAGAACGCCCCGTTCTCGCCCACCACGCCATCGACGGGCCATTGCCGCGCAATGAGATCGCACCAGCCGGCGGGCCGGCCGGTGATCGGCACTACCTTGATGCCCGCGCGCTTCAGTGACCACAGCGCCGCGAAGGCTTCCGCCGGAAGCCGTCCGTGCAGGGTCAGCGTGTCGTCGATATCAGTCAGAACGGCGATCACTCCGGCGAGCAATTCGCGCGGAGCCTTGGAGAGCGGCAGCATGGTCATTGGAGCGCAGGCCTGTCTGGATGGAATGTTGAGATGAGCGCATCGCGTCCGCCACCAAGGATTTCTTCCGCAGCGAAAAGACCGAGTGCGGGTGCGAGGGTCACGCCGGAATGGGTGACGACAGTATAAAGTCCCGGCCGGTCACGTGGCCGGCCGATGGCAGAAAACCCGTCGGCGGGCGTTGGCCGAAAGCCGAGCGTGTGGAAATCGAGAGGCAGGACTTCCGCCCCCTTCACCATAGCTTGAACCCTGGACTGCAAATCGGCGGCCAATCCCTCCGGGTCGCCGTCGGGATCCGCACCGGCGAAATCGGTTCCCGCCACGATCCGTCCCTCCGCTGTCTGGCGCAGATGCAGGCCCGGCGTCATCACCAGGCCATGGAGAAGCGGCGGCGCCGGTTTCGAATGGCTGAGCAATCCTGCCGGTGTGGACATCTTGAGTGTAATGCCGATACTGTCGAGAAGGCGTGCCGAACCGGCACCAGCTGCAACGACAATCTCGTCGGCATGAATGGCGCCAACGTCGGTCATCACGCCGCTGACCTTGCCATCCTCCTCGACCAGCCACTTGATCGGCGTGTTGACGAGCAATTCGGCTCCCAGCTGCTGTGCTGCGGCAAGGAGTGCGAGTGTGGCCTGCAAGGGCTCCACGACGCCCTCGCCCGCCACGTGATAGGCGCGCGCGGGCACGTCCCTCAGATTGGGTTCAAGTCGAAGGATTTCGGCGTGATCGACAGGCCGAACCGGATGGCCCCAGGCGGCGCGCTGCGCTGCATAGGCGTCCAGTTCATTCGACGGCAGGTCCCAGATCAGCCCGCCGCACCAGTTGACGATGAGGCCCGGTACGGCGGCTGCAAGCCGATGCCACTCTTCAATCGAGCGCATGCGCAGCCGGAAATATGGTTCAGGATTGCCCCAGCTGGCATTGATCCATGCCCAGGAGTTGCGTGTCGCAACGCCACCCGCCTCGGCCTCATCGACAACCGTCACGGCGGCACCGGCTTTGGCCAGGTGCCAGGCCACCGAAGCACCGATGATTCCGGACCCGACGATGATCACACGCTTGGGCATGGGTCTTGTCCTCCTTGCTTTGACGCCGGCTCAGAACTTCACGTTGGCAGCGCCCTTGGTGTCCAGCATCGCGCGGGCTTCGTCAGCCGTCGCGATGTCGATCGACAGTTCCTCGAGAATGTGGCGGATCTTGCCAACCAGTGCCGCGTTGGACGGCGCAAGCTGTCCCTTGCCAAGATAAAGATTGTCCTCGAGTCCAACCCGCACATTGGCGCCCATCGTCGCCGCCATCGTCGTGAAAGGCAGCTGGAACCGTCCCGCCGCCAGGACCGACCAGTGATACTGGTCGCCAAACAGCCGCTCCGCCGTCTCACGCATTGTCATGACATTCTGCGGGTCAGGGCCAATGCCGCCGAGAATGCCGAAAATCGTCTGCACAAACAGCGGCGGCTTCACCAGCTTGCGATCGAGGAAATGCGCCAGCGTATAGAGGTGGCCGACATCATAGCATTCGAACTCGAAACGCACGCCGTGGCCCTCTCCCAGGCGCTTCAGGATCTTCTCGATGTCGCCGAAGGTGTTCCGGAAGATATAGTCTTTGGAACCTTCAAGGTGTGTGCGCTCCCAATCATGCTTGAAGTCGCTGTAGCGGTTCAACATCGGGAACAATCCAAAATTCATCGATCCCATGTTGAGCGACGTCATCTCCGGCGAGAAGGCCTCAGCCGCCGCAATCCTGTCATCGATCGACATGCCCTGGCCGCCACCCGTGGTGATGTTCACGATGGCATCGCAGGCCTGCTTGATCCGCGGCAGGAAGCGGTTGTACGTGTCGGGCGCCGCCGTCGGCTTGCCATTCTCCGGGTCACGCGCATGCAGATGCAGGATCGAGGCGCCCGCTTCCGCGGCATCGATCGCCTGCGCGGCAATGTCGTCCGGGGTTACCGGCAAATGTGGCGACATCGACGGCGTATGGATTGACCCGGTAATGGCGCAGGTGATGATGGTCTTGGATTTCTTGCGCAAAATTGTCTCCTTCGGCATTCGTCAGGAGCCTAACCAGACCGCCAACCTCCGTCACGCAGAAGTTTTGGGCAGCCGCCATGCAAGTTTGCGGCAAGCCGCCGGCACTACGGTGCAGCGGCCTTAACCATCACGCTGTGACACATGAAGCCTGCTCTCCGCCTGACCATGGCGGTCATTTCCGGCCTTGCCGGGCTTTACGCGATATTGCTGGTCTTGCAGCCAGCCATTGTGGGATCGCCACAAGCCTGGCTGCTGGGAAGCATCTCGCTTCTGATCGCCACGAACCTTGTCGCCACGGTGACTGACGCAGTGGTCCAGCACCAGGCCTCATTGGCGGGCGCCGGCCCGCCGCCCGCCACCAGTGCCGACCGCGAGGTCCATGGCGAAGTGGCCAAGATTGTCGGATTGTTGCAGAAGCAGGTTGATGCCAACGCCACCTTTTCGGTGGCATTGAGCAAGGCGAAGGAACAGCTTCCCGATGCTTTGAAGCCTGATCAGGTACGCCTCGTCGTCTCATATCTGATGATCGAGAACGAGAATATGCGAAGCCGCACTGCTGAATTGCAGGGCAACCTCGAGAAGTCGCAGCGCCAGATCGAACGTTTGAAGTCAAATCTCGCCGCTGCCGAGGCACAGGGGTTGAGTGATCCGCTGACTGGGCTGAAGAATCGCCGCAGCTTCGACATCACGTTGGCGGCCGAGATTGCCGCCGCCCGAACCTCCTCGAAGCCCATGTGCCTGATCATGGCCGACATCGACCACTTCAAGTCCATCAACGACCGTTATGGCCATCCCGCCGGCGACGATGTGTTGAGGTGGTTCTCGAAAATTCTGCAGAACAACATGAAAGGGCGAGACACCGTCGCCCGCTACGGCGGCGAAGAATTTGCCATCATACTGCCCCAGACGGCATTGGAACACGCCGTCATCCTGGCAGGCCAGATCAGACAGCAGCTTGAGGCACAATTCTGGAAGAAGCCCGGGGCACCCAATACCATGCTGCGGGTGACAGCCTCCTTTGGCGTCGCCCAGCTCATCGACGGCGAAGGCACGAGCGGCATCATCCAGCGAACCGATGCGAAGCTTTATGAATCGAAATCCGGTGGCCGCAACCGCGTGGCAGCCTGAATGCCCGGCATCATGCGGGCCTAAATCGCCTGACGCAGCGTCCAGGTTTGGCGCGCAACCAGAGACCTCGGCAGCATGGAGCCAGTTCCACTACCCCATTGCCACTCCGTCATATGACCGTCATACTGCACTGAAATGAAATCAGAAGCCGGTCGAGCCGGACGCATAGTGTTGGGTTACCCCTGGGCATGCTGCCCCAAAATGATCTTGGAGGATCGTCGAACATGAAGAAGACCATTCTGACATCAACGCAGGAAATCGTTTCGGCTGCCGCCCTGTCGCGCCGCACCCTGCTGAAGTCGGCCGCCGCCATTGGCGCTGTGGGCCTTACCAGCCCGCTCTACATCAAGCGCGCACTGTCATCCTCGGGCGAACTGAACCTGCTGATGTGGTCGGACGAATATCCGGGCGACGTCATCCCGAACTTCGAGAAGGCTTCGGGCATCAAGGTCAACCAGACCCCGTTCTCGCAGAACGAAGAACAGATTAACAAGCTGCAGGCCACCGGTGGCGAAGGCTTCGACATTTGCTCGCCCACCCAGAACCGTGCGCCGCAGTACAAGGACCTCGCCGTCCTCGCCCCCTTCGACACCAACAAGCTGAAGAACACCGGCAAGCTCATTCCCTCGATGCTTGAAGGCGCCCAGAAGCTCTGGACCTGGGAAGACGGGCTCTATTACCTGCCGCATTGCTGGGGCTCGGAAGCGCTCTCCTACCGCACCGACTTGTGGAAGGGTGATCCGGCGACCATCAGCTATGGTTCGCTGTGGGAAGACAGCGTCAAGGGCCACACCCAGGGCCGCGGCCATTCGTTCCTGCTCGGCATCGGCCTGTGGTGGGACGCCTCTGGCAAGATGCCTTCGAACCGCATGCTTGACGGCTACAAGGACGAAGAGAACTTCAAGAAGCTCTGGGATCCGATCCTGGCCTTCGCCATCGAGCACAAGAGCTGGGTCAAGCAGTTCTGGGATTCGGCCGACAACACCAAGTCGGGCCTGATGGAGAACGACGTGTGGATCGGCCAGACCTGGGACGGCCCCGCCCTGTCGCTCAAGAAGGACGGCAAGCCGGTGAACTATACGGCACCGAAGGAAGGCGCCATCGCCTGGGTCGACGGCATGTCGCTCATGAAGGCCGCCAAGAATCTCGACCAGGTCTATGAGTTCATCAACTACATGCACTCCCCGGAAGTATCGGCAATGGTCGCCGAAGGCTCGGGCTACAACCCGGTCGTGACCGGCGCCGACGCGCTGCTGTCGGATTCCGCCAAGAAGAACTTCCAGGAAGCCTTCCCGGGCGACGCCCTGAAGAACCTCTGGCCCTGGCCGGCAGAACCCACCTGGTACGCGGAAATCCGCAGCCAGTACGTCGACAAGTTCAAGGCCGCCTGATCGGCTTGGATTTTCGTCTTGGCCGGGCTTGTCCCGGCCATCTCCAGCCCCGGTTATCACCAGCCGGGGCTGGTTGTTTTTCAGGCATCATTTGGTTCTACTTGATCTCTGTGCGCGTTCAGTAGAATGTCCGGTGAGTAGCTGCACAAGACAGCAAGAAACAGGGGCATCAGGGGCGCATGAGCGCAGGCGTAGAGCTTGATCACGTAACCGTCCGGTTTGGACATTTCACCGCCGTCGACAACGCGACGCTCGACATCAAGGGCGGCGAGTTCTTCTCCTTCCTCGGACCCTCGGGCTGCGGCAAGACGACGATCCTGCGCACGGTCTCGGGCTTCCTCGATCCGTCCGAAGGAAGTGTACGCATCGGCGGACAGGACATGTCCGGCATCGGCCCCAACAAGCGCCCCACCGCGCTGATCTTCCAGAACCTCGCCCTCTTCCCGCTGATGACGGTGGCCGACAACATCACCTACGGCCTGCGCGTTCGCGGCGTGTCGCGCGCCGAACGTGACCGGAAAGCCCAGGAACTTCTCGACCTAATCGCCCTGCCGGACCAGGGAAAGAAACTCGTAAGCGAACTCTCCGGCGGCCAGAATCAGCGCGTCGCCATTGCCCGCGCACTTGCCGTGCAGCCCAAGGTGCTGCTGCTCGACGAACCGCTCTCGGCCCTTGATCTCAAACTGCGCCAGCACATGCGCAACGAATTGCGCGCCATCCAGAAGCAGGTCGGCATCACCTTCATCTACATCACGCATGACCAGGGCGAAGCCCTCACTATGTCGGACCGCATCGCGGTGATGTCCGACGGCGTCATCCAGCAAGTGGCCGACGGCAAGACAGTCTATGACAATCCGGATACGCCCTTCGTGGCCTCCTTCGTCGGCGAAAACAATCCTTTCATCGGCAAGGTCAGCAAAGCCGACGCAACAGGTGCCGTGATTGAAACGCCGTTCGGTCCCCTGCGCGGCCGCAACCCCAAGAACCTCAAGTCTGGCGACAAGGCCATCCTCTTCGTCCGCCCGGAATCCTTCGCACTGGGCAAGGGTGCGCCAGACGCGACCCTCACCGCCGAAACTATCTCTTCGGCCTTCGAAGGCAATGCCACCCACGTCTTCCTGAAGGGGGCGGCCGTCAAGAACATCACCATGACGGTCGGCCGTCACGGCGGCGCGAAGATTCCAGGACCGGGCGACAAGGCTACCATCTCCTACGACCCCGCCATGGGCGTGGTCCTTGCGGAAGGGAAGATGGCCCGTGAGTAGCCGCCTCTTCGTCTTCATCCTGCCGGTCGTGGTCATCGCCATTTTCTGGGCGATGGCGCGGCGCGAATCGAAGCTGGCGCATGACCCGACGCACAAGAGCTTCTTCGAGCGCAACGGCACGTCGCTCGGCATCGTCTTCATATTGCTCGTCGCCTTCTGGGCGCTGTTCCTCGTGACGCTGCCCTATCTTTACATGGTGGTCGAAAGCTTCCACCCGAAGCTGCCGCCGGCCCAGCGCGGCGGGCCGACTGATGTCCTCACCATCGCCCAATACAAGTCGTTCTTCGTCAATCCCATCGACAATGAAGTGAACGGCACGCACATCTACGCTTTCGTCTTCTCGATCCTCGCGTCGGTGGCGGTGACGGCGCTGAACTTCGCCATCTGCTACCCCATCGCCTATTACATGGCGCAGGCCGGAACGGCGCAGAAGGTGCGCCTCCTCATGCTGGGCCTCATCGTCCCCTATTGGGTGAACGAGATCTTGCGCGCCTTCGCGCTCCGCCTGCTGCTGGCGTCCAAGGGCCTCATCAACCAGATGCTGATGGGCATCGGCCTCACCGAAACGCCCATCGATTTTCTCGGCAACAACACCGGCCTCTACGTCGGCCTGTCCTATGCCTATCTGCTGGTCATGGTCTTCCCGCTCTACAATGCCATTGAAAGCCTCGACAAGAACCAGATCGAGGCGGCCCGCGATCTCGGCGCCCCCTGGTGGAAGATCCACCGCGACGTGGTGATGCCCTATGCCAAGCCCGGCATCGCGTCGGGCTGCACCATGGTCTTCATGCTCTCGGCCGGTTCGCTCGCCGCACCGCAGTTCTTAGGAGGTCCCTCGACGCTGTGGTTCACCTCGATCGTCTATGATTTCTTCTTCCAGTCCTTCAACTGGCCGCGCGGTGCGGCTTACGCCTTCATCCTGCTCGCCGCCTGCATCGCCTTCGTCATGCTGATGCTCAGGCTCTTCAAGGTCTCGCTCGGGGAGACGATCCGATGAGCTCGAAACTGGTCATGAAGTCGATGATCGGCTTCTACATCTTCCTGTTCTTCCTCTATCTCTTCGGGCCGCTGCTGGTGATGAGCGTCACCGCCTTCAACACGCCCAACTATCCGACCGCCCTGCCCTTCGAGGGCTTCACGCTCGGCTGGTTCCCCAAGCTCTGGAACGACCGCCAGATGATGGACGGCCTCTGGAACTCCTTCATCATCGGGTTTGGCGTCGTGGCGATCTCGGTGCCCGTGGGCTTGGCCGCCGCGATCATCATGGGCCAGATCTATCACCGCGCCCGCAGCCTCTTCTATCTCGTCACCATCTCGCCCGTGCTGACGCCGGGCGTCATCATCGGTATCTCGACGGTGATCTTCTGGAAGGACGTGCTCTCGGTGACGGATGTCACCAAGGCCGTCTTCTACAAGGGCATTGTGCTGTCGATCTTCGGCCAGTCGAGCTTCGTCGCCGCCTATTGCCTGCTGATCATCATGGCCCGCCTGCAGCGCTTCGACCGCGCCCAGGAGGAAGCAGCTCTCGACCTCGGCGCCTCCTACCCGCAGGTCTTCTGGCACATCCTGTTGCCCTTCCTCAAACCAGCGCTGATCTCGGCATCCGTCATCGCCTTCCTCTCGAGCTTCGAAAACTACAACACCACGACCTTCGCCATCCTCGCCGACAAGACGCTGGTGACCGTCCTCGCAGGCCAGGTGCGCCAGGGCACCACGCCCGCCTTGTCAGCTCTCGCCGTCATCATCATCGGCATCTCGCTGGCCGGCGCCATCATTTACGAAGTGATGAAACGGAGAGAGGAAGCGATGGCCGAGAAGGCCAAGGAACGCGCGAAAATGGCGGAGCGGGGTGAGGTGGGCATGGCTGTAGGGGCTTGAAGCGCCGGATTATCGAACTTCGATGATCTTCTCGCCTGACGCCAGAGCTCTAACGACCTGATCGATTACCTTCTCAAGGTGAATGATCAGGTCCTTGCGCTTCAGGTTTCCATTTCTGATCCAAACAACTTGGGCGGCAGGCCCTTTCCGATCTATCGCCACAAAGTCTTCGTCCTTGGTGACGATAACTGCGTTCCGTCGGATGGCTTCGATCCAGATTGCGGTATCACTCGCCCCTTCCAATCCAAGGTCATGGACGTGATCTGAATGATGTCCCTTGGTGCTGAGCCAACGAGCTAACGCAATTGGTAGCTGCGCATCGACAAGGAAATACAATGCTACTCCGCTGCGATAACGCGATGCGACGCAGCAGCCGAGGCATACTCAAGCGCAGCCGTGATATCCGCATCCTCAAGATAGGGATAGTCCACAAGAATGGACTCGCGGCTCTCTCCAGCAGCCAGAAGATCAAGCACGTCGGAGACGCGAATTCGCAAATTGCGGATGACGGGACGCCCACCACAAATATCGGGACTTGTCGTAATGCGGGAAATCTCGCTGCTCATGTTTTTAATCTAACAGATCACCATCCAAATTTCCATGCCGTCACCTTTCACGCCCGGAAGTCTGGACAAATCCCGCACAACACCCGAAACATACGAGCCGCAACCCTATTTCAGGCTCCCCATGCCCCGCCTCTCCCGTACCACCTGCCCGCCCCTCGCCTATGATCCGGCAGCGCTTGAAACCGGCATCGTCCACCTTGGCGTCGGTGCCTTTCACCGTGCCCATATGGCGGACTACACCGATCAGGCCATCGCAGCGGGGGACCTCCGCTGGGGCATCCTCGGCGCGTCACTCCGCTCGCCCGAGACACGCAACGCGCTGAAACCGCAGGATTGGCTCTATACGATTACCGAAAGTGACGAGACCGGCGAGCGCTTCCGCGTCATCGCCTGCCTGAAGGACATTCTCGTCGCGCCCGAGAACCCGCAGGCCCTGATCGCAGCGATGGCCTTGCCCTCGGTGAAGATCGTGTCGCTCACCGTCACCGAGAAGGGCTATGCCCATGACCCGGCCACCGGCGAGCTGAACGAGCAGCACCCCGACATCGTCCACGACCTTGCGAACCCGCAGGCCCCGCGCTCCGCCCCCGGCTTCCTCGTCGCGGCACTTCGCGAGCGCCGCGCGCGTGGCCTGCCGCCCTTCACCGTGCTCACCTGCGACAACCTCCCCGCCAATGGCCGCACCGTCGCCAAGGTCGTCACACGGCTTGCGACGCTCGTCGAGCCGGCCCTCGGTGCCTGGGTGGCCGAACATGTCGCCTTCCCCGCCACCATGGTCGACCGCATCGTGCCGGCCACGACCGAGTCTGACCGCGCCCGCGTCGCCGCCGCCACCGGCCTCGACGACGCCTGGCCGGTCGTCACCGAGATCTACAACAACTGGGTGGTCGAGGACGTCTTCCCGCAAGGCCGGCCCGCCTGGGGCGCGACCTTCGTCAGCGACATCGCGCCCTTCGAGCTGATGAAGCTGCGGCTCTTGAACGGCGCACACTCCACCATGTCCTACCTCGGCTATCTGGCGGGCCGCGAGACCATTGCCGCCTGCATGGGGGACGATGCACTGGCTGGCCTCGTCGCCTATCTCATGCACCGCGAAGTGACGTCGACTCTGCCCGTGCCGCCCGGCGCTGACATCGAAAGCTACAAGGCCGCACTTCTCCGACGCTTCCGCAACCCGGCGCTCAAACACCGCACCTGGCAGATCGCCATGGACGGCTCGCAGAAACTGCCGCAGCGCCTGCTCGGCACCATCCGCGACCGGTTGAGGGCGGGTGCGCCCATTGATGCTCTGGCCTTGGGGGTCGCCGCCTGGATGCGCTACGTCACCGGCATCGACGAGAAAGGCAACGCCATCGACGTGCGCGATCCGCTGTCCGCCGGCCTGCGCGCCAGGGCCGATGCGGCGGGACGCGATGCCGGCAAGCTCGCATCCTCCCTCCTGTCGATGGAACAGATCTTCGGCCGCGACCTGCCCGCCAACCCGGTCTTCAGCGCCGCCGTCACCGCGGCCCTCGCCAGCCTGTTCCACAATGGCGCGCAGAAGACCTATGAAGACTTCATGAGGACGCACCAATGAGACAGACCTGGCGCTGGTTCGGCCCCGACGATCCGGTCACGCTCGCCCACGTACGGCAGGCAGGAGCCGTTGGTATCGTCTCGGCACTTCATCACATGAATCGCGGCCAGGCCTGGACCGATGACGAGATGATGAAGCGGAAAGCCATGATCGAGGGCGCGGGCCTCACCTGGGACGTGGTCGAGTCGATTGCCGTTCCGGAAGCCATCAAGACCCGCACCGGTGATTTCCGCCAGAAGATCGATAATCACAAGCAGTCGCTGCGCGCCGTCGCCCGCGCCGGCATCAAGGTCTGCTGCTACAACTTCATGGCCATCACCGACTGGACGCGCACCGATCTCGACTGGCCCCTACCCAATGGTGGCACGGCGCTGCGCTTCGACATGGTCGATCTCTGCGCCTATGACGTCTTCGTGTTGAAGCGCCGCCATGCCGAGGCCGATCATCCGCCTGAACGCATCGCCGAAGCGAAGAGACGCATGGCCTCATGGCCCGAAGGCAAGCTCGCCGAGATCGAGCGCAACATGATCGAATGGGTGCCGGCGCGCGAGGCGACTTACGACCGCCAGAGCTTCCTGCGCCAGCTCGATGAATACCGCGACATCACCGTTGAAGGCCTGCGCGACCACCTCTTCCAGTTTGTCAGAGAGATCGCCGAAGTGGCTGAAGAGACTCAGATAAAACTTGCCATCCATCCCGACGATCCGCCCTTCCCGCTGTTCGGCCTGCCGCGCGTGAACTCAACGCAGGCCGATACGCAGAAGCTCTTCGGTGCCGTGCCGAGCCCCGCCAATGGCGTGACACTCTGTACCGGTTCCTATGGCGCCAACCCGTCCAACGATCTGGTGAAGATGGCGAAAGCTTTTGGCCCTCGCATTCACTTCGCACATCTGCGCAATACGACGCGCGAGGCCGATGGCTCCTTCTACGAGGCCGAACACCTCGATGGCGACACCGACATGATCGGCGTCGTCGCGGCATTGCGCGACGTCGAGACCAAAGAGGGCCGCACCATTCCGATGCGGCCCGATCACGGTCATCTGATTGTCGATGACATCGGCAAGAAAGTGAACCCCGGCTATTCCTGCATCGGCCGCCTGAAGGGCCTCGCCGAACTGCGCGGCGTCATGCGTACGGTGGACGCCTTCCGCGCCGGCCGGGTGAACTAGCCGCGGACAGCACCCTGCAGCCGGTCATTGGCCACGATCGTCTTGCCGATCGGCCACAAAGCCAGGCCTGCGAGCTTCAGATGCGCCCACGCGAACGGGATGCCGATGATGCTGACCGCCAGCATGACGGCCGTGATGACATGGCCGAGCGCCAGCCACCAGCCGGCGAACACCAGCCAGATGATGTTGCCGATGACACCCAGGGCACCCGTGCCGATGTCGTCCTGCCCCGTCACCTTGTCACGCGGCACCGCCGTGAACCCGAAGGGTGCAAATGTATAGAGCGCGTTGTTGAACGCCGCCCGCGCCCACGGGATGCCAACGATGGTCACCGCCATGATCACCGACGCGATCAGCCAGCCCAGCGCCATCCACGCGCCACCAAAGATGATCCAGAGGATATTCAAGAGCAGTGACATGTGTGCCGTCTCCTTTTCGCGCCAAGATATGGGAACGGTTTCGCCGCTGCACCAGTGTTTTTGCAGCGATCCGCCGGGCCGCTTGACGCCTCCGCCGCAAGCTTGCATCTCTGGGTGATGAAATTCATCCATACGGCCGACTGGCAGATCGGCAAGCCCTTCAAGAATTTCGGCGACAAGGAAAGCGTGCTGCGGCAGGCCCGCCTCGCCGCCATTGAAACCATCGGCCAACTGGCAAAGCGCGAAGGCGTGGCGCATGTGCTGGTCGCCGGCGATCTCTATGACACCGAAAGTCCGGCAATGAAGACGATGCTGGAACCGCTGGAACGCATGCGGCAGTCGCCCGGCGTCTCCTGGCACATCATTCCCGGCAACCATGATCCGCATCGCGGCCAGGGCCTGTGGGACCGGCTTCTGGCACATGGGCTGCCCGCGAACGTCTTGCCCCACCTGACGCCCGAACCGGTGATGATCGGGACAGAGGCCGTGCTGCTGCCCGCCCCGATGCGCCGGAAATCCGAAGTCAACGACCTGACCCAGTGGATGGATGAGGCGGCCAGCCCTGCCGGCGTGATCCGTCTGGGCCTCGCGCACGGCTCGATCACCGGATTCGACTCAGGCGGCGAGGCGAACAACCCGATTGCCCCCGACCGCGCCAGGCGCGCCGGACTGGACTATCTGGCGCTTGGCGACTGGCACCGCACGCTGCAGGCCGGACCCGCCACCTGGTATGCCGGAACGCCCGAGGCCGACCGCTTCAACAGCCAGGAACGCGGACAGATTCTGCTCGTCGACATCCCCGCTGCACGCGCACCCGTCAGCGTCGTGCCTCTGACCACCGGTGCCTACCAGTGGCAGTCAGCAACGCTGACTGTGACCTCGGCCGAAGACTTCGACGCGGCGGAGTCAAGGCTGCGGTCACGTCCCGATCTCTCCGTCCTGCTGCTTCGGCTGGATATCAAGGGCGCCCTGCCGCTGGCGGCACGGGCCGAACTTGAGCAGCGCCTCACTCGGCTTGAGGCCGCTCTGTTCTGGCTCGAGACAGACGTGTCCGGCCTGCTGGTGAGACCCACGCTGGAGGATTTTGAACGCATCGATTTTCAGGGCGTGTTGCGCGAGGTCGCCGAAACATTGAAGGCCATGGCGGAAGACGAGGGCCAGAATGCCTTCGTCCGGCGCCGCGCCGAAGAGGCGCTGGTACAGATGTTCCTCATGTCGCAGCAATCGGGGAGCACGGCATGAGGCTGCTGCACGTCACCATCGAGGGCGTCGGCCGCTTCGGCACGCAAGCAAGGCTTGAAGGCCTGGGCGCGGGTGTCAATATCCTGTCCGCCCACAACGAGGCCGGCAAGTCGACAATGTTCCGCGCCATCCGCGCCTGCCTGTTCGAACGCCACAATACCACTCGCGACGAGGTCAGGCAGCTCGCGACAGAAGGCCTGGCATTGCCCGTCAAGGTGACGCTCGGCTTCGAACATCAGGGCGAAACCTACCAACTCGAGAAATCCTTTCTCCGCAGTCCCTCGGCCACGCTGGCGCGCAACGGAATCGAGATCGCCCGCAACCGCGAGGCTGACGAAACGGTGTGGGAACTGTTTGGCATATCGCCCGGCAAGACGGTCGATCTTTCCACATATGGGGTGCTGTGGGTCGAACAGGGGCAATCCTTCAAGGTTCCAGAACCGTCGGAAGCAGCCGCCCTGGTCCTGAACAATGTCATTCAGCAGGAAGTCGGAACTCTTGTTGGTGGCGAGCGGGCGCGGCAATTGCTGAAGGATGTGAAAGAGGCACTTGGCAAACTCCTCACCGACACCGGCAAGCCAAAAGCCAAGGGCCCCATTGATACCGCACAACGTCATCACGAAGCCATCGAACTGCAGCGGATCGAGGCCGAAAAGCGTCTCAACGATCTCGATGCCAATCTCGAGAAGCTCGGCAGCCTGCGGACCGAATTCATCCGGCTGAATGATCCTGCCGAGGCCCAGCGCCTCGCAGCGGAATTGCGGGACGCCGAAACCGCTTTCAAGGCTGCCGATGAGGCGGCCCAGTCACTGATACGTCTTGAAAGCGATGAGCGCCAGGCTTTCAAGCTCTTGACGGCCCAGCAAGAGGCGCTGGCCGCGCTTCAGGAGAGAGCCGTAAACATCGACAAAGACCGCACTCGTTTCAATGGTTTGAGTGCTGACCTTGATTCGCTTTATGAAGCGTCGGAGGAGACGGCGTCAGCCCTCGCAAAGGCCAGCAGCCACAAGACCATGCTGGACCGCGAGGCCGATCTGATGGATGCGGAAGATCTCAAACTGCAACGCATGTCCGCACTGTCACACAAGGCAGCCACGCGGGACATATTGCAGACCCGGCTTGCCCTGCTCCGGTCATTCGACGCGCGACAGTTGGAGAATGAGCAGGCACTGAAATCCGCCAATGTCGGCGATGCGGCACTGAAGGCTCTGGTGGATATCGAGCGCGACATCGAATCCATCAGTACACGGATGGAATCCGCCGCGGCCCGCCTCACGATCGACGTCAAGGGCGGGACCACTGTCCGGCTCAACGGCAATGCAATCTCGTCCCACCTGTCGCGCGCCATCACCGAGCCACTCACCGTCACCATCAATGACGACGTCACGATGACCATTTCTCCTCCCGCCTCATCGCTTGCAACGGCCGACGCGGCACAGCGCGAGCAGCAGGCCAGGCTTCGCGCGTTGTTTTCGCGCCACGGCGTATCTTCCGCTTCGGAATTGCGCCAGCTCCGCGCCGAACGCGCGGATCTCGAAGAGGCCGCACGCACGCTCAAGGCCGAGCAGACGGCTCTGGGGTTGAAGGACGCAAGCGCCGCGACCGAGATCATGCGCCTGCAGATCGAAATCCGTCAGCTTGACAGCGAAACACAGAAGGCGCTGGCCGAATTGGGATCGGACACCCTGCCCTCTCCCGACGCACTCGCGCAGCAGCGTGAGCTTCTTCAGGACGCACGCGCCGAACTGAAGGCCAAACGCGCCGAGGCCGCAGCCATCGTCGAAAGCCTCTCAGCAACCGCCAACCGCAATGCCCAGGCCCGCGCCGCCCTGACAGGCCAGATCAGGGAACTCGAGGCGCGCATCGCTGCCGATCTGCTGCTGCTGCCCGATGACAGGCGCCAGCATCGGCTGGACGCGGCCGGACAGGAAGTCGAACGTCACGGCTCCATTCACCGCACCTGCGCAGCACTTCTGGCCGAAAGGCGCCAGACCACGCCAGGTTCTGACGATCTCGACCGCTTGCGCCTGCGCGCCGAGCGTTTGAAGCGGGCTTCGGAAAACCGCGCGAGGGATATCGGCGACCTGCGCGAGCGCATCGCCACGCTCACGGGGCAAGTGCAGACGGCGGGCGGTGACGGGCTTGGCGAGCGCGTCGCCGAGCTGCAGGCGGAGAGCGCCTTGGCGCTGAGCGAGGCCGAACGCCAGATCGAACGCGCGAATGTGCTGCAACTGCTGCGCAATGTGGTGGAAACAGCCTATGAGAAGCGGCGCGAACAGTTGAACGCACCCCTCTACCGCCATCTGCGGCCATTCCTGCAGGATGTCTTTCCGCAGGCCGAGATCGCGCTGGGCGATGGTTTCAGCGTCGAAGGCCTGAAGCGCTCAGGCCCGGGAAGCGAGATCTTCGGCCGGCTGTCTTCGGGAACGCAGGAGCAGATTGCCGTACTCGTCCGTCTCGCCATGGGCGCCATGATCGCCGAGAAGGGCCACGACGTGCCGATCATCCTTGATGATGCTCTCGTCTTTTCGGATGACGCCCGCATCGAGCAGATGTTCGATGCCATCAATCGCGCCGGACGCAATCAGCAAGTGATCGTCCTGACCTGCAGAGCCCGTTCATTTGCATCACTCGGCGGCAATCAGCTCCGCATCACCTGATCACAGCGTCGCGGCACCTGAAGCCACACTCTCTGCACCATCCAGCGTGAAAACACCGCCCGAAGCATAGGCCGCCTCATCGGAGGCCAGATAGACGTAAAGCGAGGCCAATTCCTCCGGCCTCGCATGTCGTCCCATCGGGATGATGCCGTTTACACGTGCCAGCATCTCCGGCGAATACTCCGCCTCCTGCATCGGCGTCATCGTATAGCCGGGGTTCACCGCGTTGACACGAATCTTCGGCGCCAGCTCGATCGCCATCGTCCGCATCATCGCCAGCAACGCGCCCTTGCTGGCGTTGTAGTCGGCATAATGGCGATAGGCAGTGACGGCAGAGGTGGAGGCAGTCATCAGGATCGCCCCACCCTTGTCCTGGGCGAGCATGTGGCGCGCCGCCAGCTGGCTGACATAGAACACGCCATGCACATTCACCTTCATCACCCGGTCGAATTCCTCGCGGTCGATGTCGACGAAGTTCCGGCGGATTGAAATTCCGGCATTGCAAATCAGCGTGTCGATCCCGCCCATCGCAGACACGGATTGGGCGAAGGCCAGATCGACACCCGGGGCATCCGCCACATCGACCGCCGCGACATGTGAGAGCGCTGGCAAATCGGCCGCAATTGCCTCGGCGTTCTTGGGATTGCGGCACCACACGGAAACCCTGGCCCCCTCCGCGAGGAACCGCTCGGCCACGGCCGCTCCAATGCCGGTGGAACCACCGGTAACAATTGCCCGCTTGCCCGTCAGCCGCATTCGAATGTCCCTCTAGATCACGTAACCACGCGGCACCGGCTGGAAGGAACTGAGTTCCAGTCGTCCCTTGCTGCTTTCCAGAACGGCAACGACACGGGGAGTTTCCGCTTCCTTTACCATGATCTCAAGTTCCAGCGCTTGAAACACCTGACGGAGCTCGTCGGCTTTCGGAGAATGAACCTCCAATGATACGAGCGCTCCGCCAAATGGAGCGGATTTCGCCGGATGCTCGCTGTCCATCCAGTCGATGAAGAATGGAAGCAGTGACCCGAAGCCATGGCCGCGCAATCCCCAGCATGTCCAGCCAAGCCAGCTGCCATCCGGCTTTGTGCGTCCGCCCGGCACCAGCGCCCCGCCCTCAAGGCCCGCCGCCTTTGCACGGCCTGCCAGATCGGACAGGTCGACGCCCCCGACCGCCCAGTGATAAAGCCCTGAACCAGATAGGCTTTTCACTTCCGGATCGAGAGCGGCCTCAGCCTGGGCGGGATCGCGTCCGAGAATCTCCAGATAGGTCGCGTCCCCGAGGCCCAGCACGGCATTGGCTGTCCCTTCGCCCGGATGAACGCCGCCATAGCGAGGCTCGCAGTCCATGCGTTCAGCAAACAGGCTGCGGCCGGCGGCAAGATCGGCAGTGTACCAAACGAGATGATCGATCCTCATCGCGCGTATCCAAACCCAGATATCGCTCCTCGTCCAGTATCCCGCTTCAATTTGCGGGATCCACATCCATAAATCCTTACGTAAGGATTGTATGTCATATTGAGTTCGCATCCCTGCATGGACAAATTGCTCCGTGCCCGGATGTTTCCTCCCTGGACTTGGGCCGCCGCGGTCGAACCGGCGGCCTCTTTTTGGTCAAGCCCTCGCCGCGGCTCAGAGTTCCAGTAGCGCCTTGATGGTTCCGGCTTCGGGCCTGATCCACTCCGGCATGCGCGCTGCAACCTCAAACAGGGGGGCGCGGTGTGTCTTGATCGCTGCTGTTGGCACAAGCCCGTTCCGCATCGCCGAGATGACGGTGTCGAAATCCTTCAGCGTGGCGTTGCGACTGGACAACAGCGTCGTTTCGCGCTTGTGAAACTCCGGATCGCTGAAGCTGATGTTGCCCTGAACCAGAGAAACCAGCACGTAGGTTCCGCCGTGAGCGACCAGCGAAAAGCCTCGCTCCATCGCCTTGGGACTACCCGTCGCATCGAAGACGTGATGGAAAAATTCGCCGTTGCTGATCGTCCTCAACTCTTCGAGATCATCCGGACCAACTGTCACGGCGTGATTGATGCCAAGCTTCGAGGTGCAAAAAGATAGACGTTCAGCCCGTCCGTCGATCACCGTCACGTCGGCACCACCAAGCTTCGCAAACAACGTCACACCCACGCCGATGGGACCGGTGCCGACGACCAGAGCCCGCTGCCCCGGCCTGATTTGCGCGCGTGCCACTGCGTGCGCACCGATGGCAAGAAACTCCACCATCGCCGCCTCGTCGAGCGTGATCCCTTCGGCCTTGAACAAGGCGCTCTCGGGCAGCGCCAGATACTCACACATGCCACCATCGATGTGAACGCCCAGCACCTTCAGTGTCGTGCAGCAGTTGGTACGTCCCGCGCGGCAGGCCACACAGTCCCCGCAGTTGAGATAGGGCACGATATAGACCGGGTCTCCCGGTTTCAGGGCAGACCCGCTTGCAACTTCGACCACCTCGGCCGCGAGCTCGTGGCCCATCACGCGCGGATAGACAAAATACGGCTGGTTGCCCTGATAGATATGCATGTCGGTGCCGCAAACGCCGATCCGCCTGATACGCACCAGCGCCTCGCCGGCCTGACGGCGCGGCAGCGGCCGCTCGACGATGTCCAGCTTGCCAGGTTCAGTGCACACCACGGCACGCATCATCTCGGTCATTTGTAAAACCGCCCTCTTGCCAAATTCGGCTGGCAGGCTCCCGTTCAACCCGGATCGCAAGTCACTGCCTGCAGCTATCTGCCGTCTCTCCATGTTGATGGTCAAGAGCTTGATCTGCGATAGTTCAGACCTCGCACCTCGCGTCACATCCGCACCACATCGAAGCGCACGCGCCTCACGGCGATGCTCTCACTCCGCGCTCGAACCTGACGCAGCACATGCCAAGGCATGCGCGATTCCAGCTTCCACCCGTCGTCAGATGAGCATCAGGCCAGCACACCGGCATATTTCAGCATGTTGGCGATGTCGTCGATCGGTGCACCATTCGCCAGCTTCAAGGGACTGGCGGATGGCGTCCACTCACCATGCTCGGCATGGAGCATGGAACTCCTGTCTGCGAGCAGGAGCCCCAGAAGGGTCTCGGCGACGATGGCACCCGCCGTCGGCCCGAGCGCCTGCCCATCAGACCTCAACCGCGCTTCGCACAGGAAATAGAACCAGGCAGGCGTCCGCTCAAACAGTTCGGAGTTATCTGCCACCAGCTCCGGCCCAAGTCCGCTGATCCCGGGGCGGTAGTCACCATCGCCCATGAAAATGGATTGCAGTTCCGTCTTTTCCAACCGCGGAATGCCGAGCGCCTTTGCCAGTTCCTGCCCGCTCGCGATGAAGCGGTGATAGCCTCGCCGCAGATTGCGATAGGCGATCGCCTTAAGTCCGGCATCAACCTTCATGTCCGGAATTCTGCCGGGCAACGACGACATCTCGGCTGAAATGACCGGATCGATCTTGTCCGCGGCCGTGGCTTGCGGACCAACAGCGATGAAGCGGCGCCAGTCGATCACCCAGGTCTCGGGCAACTGCTCCGGCGGGACCGTCCGCGGAAAATCCAGCGGATCCATGCCCATGCCGCCGGGCGACGTGAAATTGAAAAGCTGTGTGAGGGTAGCAGGACCTTCCCTGCCGCCAGTTGAGAATATCTCGTTATAATTGTAGCGCTTGCTCACCATCGAATGGCCAAACCGGAACGCCGCCGATGTGAATTCCAGCGGCACTTTGCCAGGTTCGATCAGGAAGCCCTTTGGTGCCGATGGCGCATGGGGTGCAATTTTCGGCAGGTAGTCCTTCAGGATGCACCATTGATAGTGCCAGCGCACCAGATCGCGAGCTGCCGCAAACGTCTGCTCCGGAGTTGCGCAACGTGGGCGCAGAACGTCGACCACCCTGTTGTGGAAGAGCATCAACGCCAGATGCAACTGGCTGAGGATCAGGTTTTCATCATTGCGGCGGTCGGCGATGAATGTGATGCCGTTCTTGGTGTCACGCTGAAGATCGAAGGGCAAGGCGCCGCGCGCGGCGAAGCTGCGGCGTTCTGCGTCCGTCATGTTCTCGACCGGCGAGACTCTGGCCAGCGCGAATTTCATTCCGTCTGCGGCATAAATCGGCTTTCCACCGGCTCGCTGCTCCGCTGGTCCACCGCCATAGAGACTGTTCAGCTGCATTGGCAAGGGATGCAGATTGATCAGGCTTTTCACTACAAGCTCGCTGCTTGGCGCCCGCTGTACTGACATCAGCGCAACGAGATCGGGGTTGTTTTCGATGACCGATGGCTCGATCAAGGCGCGGTCTTCGATCTTGTCGATGCTCATTTTGGTGAGCGAGCGAAACCCAGGCGTACCGGCCGGCGCCGATATGTCATGATTCAGGAATTGTCCGAAATAGGTATAGATCGCGGGAAGGCGTGATGGACGGGCCGTTTCGAATGCCGAGGCAACGTGATCCATCGCTGCAGCGAGGCTATTCAGCATCGCAAAGCTTGCACGGTCCTTCTCTTCGCCGCGCACGGCTTCTGCGCGCGCGAGATGCGGCAGCATGTAGCAATATTTGCTTGTGGTCACCGCGTGGGGTGCATCCTCAGCAAAGCCGACGGTGCCGTGATCCAGATTGATGTTGCTCACGAGAGGTTCCAAGTCTGATGGTTAAAATGGTTCGAGCTTCTCGAAATCAGCGACTTCTCGAGAACCGCCGAACTCCGGGTGAAGAGATGCGAAGTCGAGTATGCGGGAAGCGTTGAACCGGCCTTGCATGGCGCTGTAGCCGGGAACGATCACGCGCATGACATGCAACCAGTTTTGCTGCCGTGTGATATCCGCGACAAGCACACTGTGCCCGGCTTGGGCGACACGCTCCAGCGCATGCACACGCGGAAGCCCGTGCAAATCGCTTCGTCCGGCAGGTTGAAATTGGACCATGTCCAAAGAAGCGCCGTCGATCCAGGTTGTGAAGTCCTGATCGGAATGTGTCGAAGCGGAGTCCATTGCGACTTCGGTCTGGATCATTTCCGTGATGGCCCTGATGGCCGCACCCCGCAATGATGAACCTGCCGCCGAGCCGATAGCGATGTGCCGTCCGGCTGAATTCGCTGATACAGCTGCAACGACGTACGCCGCTGCCGAAGGCGAGACATCAACCAATAGTGTCCGGCGATCGCGGCCTGAAAGCCACCACGACAGCCGCGGCTCGACGTCATCGAGAATCGCCAGAGGAAGATGTGGCCTCCGCTGCCGGCCGTACCACCAGGTCGCCAGGGCATCGCGCTCGACAATTTCCAAGAGCGCCTGGAGCATCGCACTTTGCTGCGTCAGACCGGCGGCACAGCCGTTGCTGTTGGCGTCGACGACGGGCCGTTCGCCATGAACTGCCGCCCAGTCGAGATAAACGTCCTGCGCCGGAATGAATATCCTCTGCCCCGTTATCGCATTCCCGAGTGCGACATGCGCAAGTCCATCGCGCATTTCCAGGTCATTGGCCTCCGGCGCCGCGTTTTGCGCAAGGCTTGCGGTCAGTTCCACCGCCTCGCCGACCGCCGATGACATCGCCAAGGCCGGCGACAGGCCACGCCCCGAAGGAATTCGCGGCTTCAAACCAGTGGCATGGGCATCACGCGGCAGAGCAACTGTCAGAAAGACCGGACAATCCGTCAGATCAACAGGATGAAAAACAAACTCGGTTTCGAGACTGCGCTGCGCAAATCTAAGATTTTCTGTCCAATCCGCCATGTTGGAAGTGAACATCACGCCCGCGCCCCATTCAAGCACGTTCACGCGGCTCGCAAACTCGTTTCACGCTGAAATCACGATAGCCGGGCCATCATCATGTTGCAGCGAATGGAGAGGAGACATCATGGCGTTCATCAAGCTCGCATCGAGCAACCCGATGGAACAGAATGAAACCGGAATCAAGATCATCCAGGTGAGCGAAACGGCCTTCAGCGACCAGCCGGGTTGCGAATGGGCGAAATTCGAGAGCGACCGCCGCGGCTGGCTCTATGCCCACGGTTATCGTTGGTGCAATGCGGATGGCGACTGGATTGGCGACGGCCACATCCCGGCGGAGATAGAGATCGTGCCGGTCTACGACACTCCGACCCGCATGCATGTGCGCATCCCATGGAAGGGCGACATCGCGCAGATAAAGGGCAAGCCTGTCGAGAACGAGCCGTCCTACGAACACAAGTTTCCAATCCTCCTCGCCCGGTATTTCATGCGGAAATGCCGCTGATATCCCCCTGCAGTCCGGCGGCGTGATGCCAGGCTTTTGCCCTCTCAAGTCCTGCATCGAGCACAGCCTTACCGGGCTGCCACCTGATGGGAACGGCCATTTCGAGCCAAATGCGGATTTTCTCCCAATCCGGCGTCGAAATGCCTTCCCATCTTTTTTTGATCAATGAAAGAAAGCCGTCGAAAGCCTTCACCGCTTCGTCGCGATGTCCCAGCATTGCATGTGCAGCGGCGGCCCAGGCCCGCATTTCCGGAAACACATCGCCCGATCGCGCCAGCGCTGAAAGCGTGCCTGCATAGTCTCCATGCAAATAGCGGATCGCCGCCAGATAGCCCGAAAAATAATCCGGATGCAGCGGATTGAGCTGCAGGGCCGTTTCGGCCCATTTCCGCGCTTGATCGAGCTGTCCCAGGAATGCGGATTCCATCGCGCTAGCGATGAGCGATTCGGAATCGAACGGATTGAGCTCGACGGCAAGTTTGAAATGCGAGTCAGCCCGTTCCGGCGAATTGTGCATCAGCCAACTCCAGGCGAGGCTGAGATGATTGCGTGAATCGAAGGGATCGAGCGCCAATGCCTTCTGCGCCAGTTCGAAGCCTTTCTGGATATCCTCGTCCATCGGGCGCCCCGGCCGCACCATGCCTTGCGTCATCACCAACGAGGCGAGACTGGCATAGGCGCAGGCCAGTGACGGATCACGATCGATGGCAAGCTGGAACAGGCGGCGGGCCTCGATGTCGTCGGTACTCGACCACGCGCGCGACAGTTGATGCCCTTTCAGCCAGTAGTCATAGGCTTCGCTATCCGCAGGCTTCTTGCGGGCGAAGCGCAGGAGTGTGATGTGGTTGATGCGCGAAGCCAGTTTGGAGGAAATGGCGCCCGCCACCGAACTGCTCATTGATTGCAGTTCGAGGTCGGACACGCTGAACACATCCGACCAGACTTGACTGCCGTCAGTGCAATCGATGAGAGACACAAACAGCTTGCCCTGCGTGTCCCGCCAGTCGAGCACTGTATCGATGGTATAGTCGGCGCCGACCGCTGCCTTGAGTGCGGAGTAGTCAATGCGGATGTTGGAATCAAAACCGCTGCTGGGCCATGACAGCATGATCCAGCAGCGAAATCGCGACATGCAGACCTTCAGCAGATTGGCGAAGCCTTCCGACAGATATTCGCGGCTTTCATCGGCGGACCGTGTCAGCGGCGGGCGGATGGCGAGGCGCGGCACCCCGCCTTGCGGGATGGGCAGCACCACCGGCATTTCCGCCGTCAGGGGCATAACCTCTGCTGCAACCGCTGGCGATGCGGTCAGCAAATCACCTCGCTTGATGGCGACAAGCAGATCAATTGATTCCTGTGAGGGATCGCTGTCCAGCTCATCGGCAAGCTGCTTGCTCAGTTGCGCATACTGCCGCAGAGCGCCCGCCATGTCTCCCCTCGCGGCGTGGAACCGCATGAGATACTGATGGGCAAGCTCATGACTTGGCTCGATGCGCACCAGCTCTTCCGCGATATCGGGAGAAAAATAATCGGCCTTCCGCAGCATGAACTGGAGATGATCGGTCAGCAGGTTGGAGACCTTGCTACGGACGTGGAGCCGTTCGACCTGAACCCAGGCTTCGAACACGGGTGCCGAAGGTACGGCATCGCCGAACAATTCGCCTTGCCACAGCCGCGCCGCCGCAACCGCGGCATTTCGGTCGGCTTTTGCCGCGGCCACCAGGTTCAGCAGAGTTCTTGCGTCGATCTCAAGATTTTCCAGACCAACTGTCACATCAAGGCGGGACGCAGAAATCAGCTCCTCGGCCTGTTCGCCCAATATGTCACGGATTTCCTTGAGGCATTGGCGAAGCGAAGTGCGCGCCATTTCCTCCGGTGCCGGGTCCCACAGGAAAGAAGCCAGCTTCTCGCGGCTGATCTTTCCATCCGGTGACAACGCCACCAGGCCAATCAGGCACCGCGCCTTGCGGGACCGGAAATTCACCTCTTCCCCGGACCCGCCATGGAACAGCCGGCAGCCACCCAGAAGATTCAACTTGAAGCGTGCCAAACCCTTCGCCCACGAATTGCCGGAAGGTCAGGCTGCATCAAATCCTTGCGCTTTTCAATCTGTACTCCCAGCCCGGTGTGGCGTCACCCTCAATATGTCTTCTTCCGGTCGGCGGCAAATTTCGTCGCGCCGTCGACTCGCACCATGGCTGCGACGTATCGCGGGCGGCGCGTGTCAATCCATCTCTGTGTCAGGTAGTGTCTCAGTTTGAATATCTCGCGCAAGCTATTTGGGCGTCATACCGGTGGATAGTCCCGCCGTCCATTCTGGCGCGAACACAGGACTGGTACGGTGAAAAATAGATATACGCTGCAGCGGCGATCACGATCGCCGCTGCAATAATCAGCCCCATCTTAACTTGCTCGCTCATGCCGCAGATCCCTTTTTCTTGTATGTCTTAGGGCGGCCTGGCTTAGGCGCAATCTCATCCATCGCCGCGATGATTTCTTCCCACGTCCAAAGGCGGTCGGTCAATCCAGTCGCTATCGCAGGCGTAACGCGAAGGCTCTTGTGAATGCGGACCCAGTTATACCAGACGGTCCATATCGCCACCATGTGAACGTGGCTCTCGAACTTCTTTGAGAAGGCGTTCGTCAGGCGGGTGAAGCGGCGATTATGCATCCGCATGGTGAGGTTGGACCGCTCCACGTAGGACGTGCTGACGTGCTTGGGGTCCGGCTCCCCCTCAATACGGTGCTTCTGTGTGCCGATGCACTCAGCCGGGCTATACTTGCCCTTGGCGCTCTCCGGGGCGGCGCCGTACACCTTGTGAAGCACGGCATAGTCAACATCACCCCCGAACGCGCCCTCGACGGCCTGTAGGTAAGCCTTGTGGCCGTCTGTCGTCAGTTGAACCCGGTTCTCAATCCGCGACCGCAGGTCATCCATGAATGCGATGGCATATTCGCCGTCACGGTCACCCACCAGCCATGAGACAATGAGCTTCGTGTCGGCCTCGATGCCCGTCCAGGTCCATGTGTCGCCCGCCCCATAGACAGGGTTCTTCATGGCGGCAACGTTCTTCTGCTTGGCAGCGGTGAAGCTCCAGATTTCGTCACACTGCACCCGGTTCACCTTCACACCGCGCACCTTGTCGTCATGGAATGCAGCGCAGAACTTGCCCGCGTCGATTAGCAGCTTGGCGACGGTGTTGATGCTCACATCTGCTAGCCGGGAAACCGACCGCATGGACGATCCCTCGCAGAGCATGTTGAGCATTTGGGCGCGAACTTTTGGGGGCAACTTGTTCATGCCCATAATATATGAACTTAAATGCTTGCTAGCAAGCATTATTTTCGGTCTTTATTTGTTAACAATTCATACATAAATGGAAAAAGGGAGTATCGCTCATGACCGATTTGCCAGTTACCAAGATGTTTTTGGAAATGATCGCACAGGGCCATTTCAAGCCCGTGGTGCATATGGAAGAAATGCGCCTTCCAGGCGAATTTGTCGCCACTCCGGCCATTACCACCTATGGTACCCCTGACATTCCGATTCGTAATGGGGTTTACGGTAATGCCAAATTGGGACAGCGTTCTGAAGGAAATTTCTCAGTTACAGATTACTTCTAACGAATCTGCTTTCGATAAAGCTCGGCGGAAATATCTTAAGCGGCTCTACAGCCATACAGGCAGAAACGTTATTGCCTACTACTCAGGATTTCTAAGTAAGCCGCGTTTAGAAGGCATAGAAATCAATGATGAAGACAAGAATGGCTTCATGCTCTGCATTCACGGTCTAGACCGCAGTAAAGGTCTAGATGTGATTCTTCATACTCCAGGCGGTGATGGTCAAGCCACAATTTCATTGGTCGAATATCTTAGAAGCATGTTTGGAAATGACATGCGAGCGATAATCCCACAAATCGCAATGTCGGCGGGAACAATGATTGCGTGCTCATGTAAAGAGATTGTCATGGGGAAGCAATCAAGCTTGGGGCCAGTCGATCCGCAGTTCGGCGTAATCGGCGCAGCAAATCTTCTTGAAGAAGTTAAAAAGGCCAAGGCAGACATAGCCTCCAACCCTAACCTTGCAATGTTTTGGGGGCCTATTCTGCAAAAAATTACGCCATCTTTTCTTGAGCGCTGCGAATGGGCAGTAGCAGATTCAAACGAGTTTCTGGACACAACACTTCGGCAAAATATGTTCGCAAATCTTAGCGAAGAATTGAGGAATCAGAGAACTGAAAGTGTGAAATCTAGCTTTGCAAACAACGAAGGCAGGGCTCACAATACCCATATTCAGTATGCGAAATGCCTTGAGGCAGGACTAAATGTTGCGCGTCTTGAGAACGATCCCACATTGCAAGACTTGGTGCTAACAATCCACCACTGCTACATGCACACTCTGAGCAACACAGCGGCTTTTAAGGTCATTGAAAATCATTTGGGCAAGGCAATGGTCAGGCAGCAGCAAGTGCAATACATGGCCGCTCCAATGTCACTTAGTGCGGGCGGCCCATCGTAAAGAGGCAGCGACCTTTGCAATACGCGAACGTTCTTCTTTCGTGAGTGATTTGGCACGAGCTTGCCCGCCAAGCGAGGAAACGCTTGTATTGTCTTTCTTTGCGTCCTGCACTTCCGTAGTATCCGACTCCTCGCCCACGGCAATCTTCATCACCTTGACGGCATTGCCGATCACATCGGCGGGGCGTTTTTCGCCTGTAGGACCGCGTGGCATCACGTATCAGCCTTTCCGGTTGGCTTGTCGGTCTTCCCGAAAGCATAGCCCATGGCTCCGGCGATAATTGTCGCAGCCTCTCCAGAAAGGGCGTTGTTGAGCGCCAAAACGCCTGTCACCGGTATAGCCATGCACAAGACCGAGTATCGGATAAACTGCCACCCTATGCCCTTTGCATCGTCATATGCATTCCCCTTTCGGTTCAGATAACCGACTAGGAGCACACCCGGCACCGCAGATGCCAAAATTGCCGAAACCCAGACCATCAAAACTCCCTATGCTTGTCGGAAAGCATATAGGAAACCATGGCCGGAAGCGATAGCATGTCAAGAGCCGCCGATTTCAAACTGAGACACTACCCTGTGTCAGGATCTGGAGAAACACGACACTCAGCATGATGAGGCTTGCCCCGGCAATTGCCATGCCCGGCATGGTTTCGCCGAGAAAATAGGCGGCACTGCACGCGCCGAATATGCCCTCCGCACTGGCGATGATCGCTGTTGCGGTGGCAGATGTGTGCTGCTGTGCAAAGGCCATGAGGAAATAGGGTAGCGCCTTGGATATGAGGCCCATCATCAAGAGCTCCGGCCAGGCCATGATGATTGATCCGATGCTGTTGCGTTCAAAGATCAGGGCCATGGCGAAGCACAGGGCGGCGCTGATCAGAAATTGGACGACCGTCATCCGGCTCGGACGGCCGTAGCGCAGCACCAGCCGGCTGTTGAGCGAAATGCTGAACGCGAACAGCACTGCCGCCAAAAGGCAAAACCCATCGCCCCACGCCAGCGCAGTCAGCGAGGCCCCGCCCATCAACCAAACGCCACCCAGCACCAGCAGGATGGACGGCAGCACCGCCGCTGATGGCCGTTCGCTCAGGATGGCCCACGCTGCAAGCGGGGTTATCACCGTGCAGGTGTTGACGAGGAAGCCGGCGTTCGACACCGAAGTGCCGCCATAGCCGATCTGCATCGAGGCGACCGACGCACCGAACATCAGGGCGCCAAAGATGATTTCTCGGCCGCTCGGCCCAGGCACACCTTTCTCGACGTGCGCTGCCGGACCCTCGAGCCTCACCAGCGGGGCAAGAGCGAAAGCCCCCAGCGCCAGCGTCAGCGCCGTCGCCATCAACGGTCCCATGTGTTCGAGAATTGTCGTCTGAGCGACATTGCCAAGCCCCCACAGGGCGGCGGCCAGCAAGACGATCAAATGCGCCCGCTGGCAGGTCATGTCTGTCCACCCCGCGACAGATGCAGAACAACAGTGGCCAGCGCCTTGCACATGATCGAACCCCGCCTCTCACATCAACCCACACGGGAGCAGAGCCCAGCAGGCGTGAGGGCGGCGTGACGAACGCGTGAATTCGACAGTCTCCGCGCGAACGCGCCCGGAAACTTGTCGGACGCCGAGTTTGCTGCGGTATGTGAAGATCGGCCGGCGGCCGGGAGAAAAGCGCTGACCGACGGTATCAGGGCAAGGTCGACAGACGCTCCAGCATCAGGGCAAAGAAGCCGTCGGAATCGATTCGCCCGAGGACGTTGCAGTTTTTCCGCCGTCCGGTGACATGCCACCAGTCGACCACTGTCATGCCGATCGTCTCGGGCGACATCAATTCGATGGAGACGTTGCAAAGTCTCTGTTGGAACAGATGCGGGGCCAACAGAAATCCTGTGACGCAAGCATCGTGAATGGGCCGGGCTTCAGTCGGAAACTTGTGCGACCCGTAGCGGCGGAAGAAATCTGCCATGTTGGCGGCCTGTACGGCGCTGCGCGTTCCAACTGCGCGCAACGTGTTGATCCATTCCGGCGTCATCTGTGCGGTGTAGGTGCAGTCGATCGACGCCATGGTCAGCGGCACGCCGCTTTCAAACACGACATGGGCCGCATGGGGATCGACGAAGATATTGAATTCCGCCGCCGGTGTCGCATTGCCGCCCTGGAAAAAGCCGCCTCCCATCAATACGACTTCGCGGATACGCGGGATGATGCGCGGTTCCATCGCCATGGCCATGCCGAGATTTGTCATCGGCCCCAGCGTGCACACTGTCAAATCGCCCTCGGGCTCCGCCATGATCTTGTCGACGAGATAATTGACTGCATGCTGCGGCTGAAGCGGCGTCACCGGGTCGGGAGCCTCGAGTCCGTCGATTCCGGTCGGTCCATGCACATACTCTGCGGTTTTCAGTTTCTTGACCATCGGCCCCGGACAACCTGCATAAACGGGTATGTCCGAACGGCCTGCAAGCTCGACGATCTGCAATGCGTTGCGCGACGTGAGGGCGAGCGGAACGTTGCCGCCAACGGTGGTGATGCCGATCACATCGAGTTCTGCCGGCGAACCCAGCGCAAACAGAAGCGCAAAAGCATCGTCCTGGCCCGGGTCTGTATCGATGATGATCTTGCGCGCAGCCAAGGTGGTCCCCCGTCGATAACATGATGGCAGGAACATCCGTTCGTTGCCGAGGACGGGGAACCTGACAGGTGTCCGGCCCCTGTTCAAGTCTGCGTCATGCAAGATGAGCAGGCACGCTATGCCCTTGTCAAACGATTGATGTTCCGCGCAACATTGCCTCCGTTTGTATTTGTTCCGGACGAGGATATTCCCATGACGACCCAGCATCGCGATTTCAATGCCATTCCGATTCTCGATGTATCGAAGCTTCGTGACGGCAGCCTCGCGGGTGTAACCTCCGTTGCAGCAGAATTGCGCGACTATCTCGAGAATGTCGGCTTTCTTTATATCAAGGGCCATGACGTGCCGCGCCAGAGCGTCGAGGCCGTGCGTGAGGCGGGCAAGCGTTTCCACGCTTTGCCGCTTGAGGAAAAGCTCAAGATCAAGATGGACAAGAATTTCCGCGGTTACATTCCCATCAACACGTCCACCATCGTAACGTCCTCGGTGGCCAAAGTGACGAAGCCCAACCAGAGCGAGTCGCTGATGTTGATGCATGAAGTCGCCGCCGATGATCCGGCTGCTCTCGCGGAGAAGCCACTGCAGGGCCCGAACCAGTGGCCGGACGAAGCAGCGGTCCCGGGTTTCCGCGCGACCATCGAAACCTATGTGGCGCAGATGAACGCGCTCGGCCGCCAGATGCTGGACGCCATCACGCTGGCACTCGGCATGCCGCGCGGATCCATCGCACCGCACTTCGAAAAGCCGACGACATTTCTCCGTCTCCTGCACTATCCCACGCAACGCGAGGAAGACGGCCTGTTCGGCTCGGCCCCGCACACCGACTACGGCTTCATCACGCTACTCGCCCAGGACGATGTTGGCGGTCTGGAAGTCAAGAACAAGGCCGGCGACTGGATCGCAGCACCACCCATCGCAGATACGTTTGTCATGAACGTCGGCGACATTCTCGCCCGCTGGTCGAATGACCGGTTTGTTTCGACACCGCATCGCGTCATCAACCGCTCGGGCCGCGAGCGCTATTCACAGCCTTTCTTCTTCGACCCGAACATGGAGACGAACATCGAGGTTTTGCCCTCCTGCATCAGCCCTGGCGGGAAGGCAAAATACGAACCCGTCGTCTATGGCGACTATTTGATGGAGCGCATCGACAAGAACTATCAGGGCCGCAAAAAATCTGCGCCAGCCGCCTGACAAGGACGCCGGCAAGATTGACATTCGTCAAATGGAAGAAATACAGTCCGCAGCGAATTGCGGCGCGTGACAGCGAAACGAGAACCCGGCGCACGGACGGCGGGCCATTTTCATAACAGGAGGACGCACATGAAACGATTTGGATTGACACTGGGGTCGGCGGCTGCCGCCGTTCTTGCCTTCGCAACGATGGTATCCGCGGCCGAAGTGAAGAAGTCTCCCGAGGTTGCAGAGACGGGAAAGCTGACGATCGCCAACACGCTCGAATATGCCCCGTTCGAATTCACGTCCGAGGATGGCAAGGCTGTCGGCATCAACATCGAACTGGCAGAGGAAACTGCAAAACTCGTCGGTGCTGAACTCGATATTCTGCGCATTCCCTTTCCCTCGATGATACCCGGCCTTTCGGCGGGCAAGTTCAAGGTCGCGTGGGAGACGTTCTCCGCCACCGAAGATCGCTTGAAGTCGGTCGATTTCGTCATGTTCATCAAGTCCGGGATCGTGGCCTCCACGACACCCGACAAGGCGGCCAATTTCCAGTCTGAAAACAATCTCTGCGGCAAGCGTGTCGGTGTTATCGCAGGTGCGGTCTCGGAACAGATCGCTGACCGCCTGAACGAAGATTGCAAGACCAAATCCCTGCCCGAACTGACCAAGCAAATCTTCCCGGAAGGCAAGGACATCATCCAGGCCCTGCTGTCCGATCGTCTCGATGCAAAACTCGATGACGCAACGGCGTCTGGCTATTTCGAAGTGACGAGCGGCGGCAAGCTGGTTGTTGTACCCGGCCTCTATGACGTGGCACCGCTTGGTGTCGCCATCCCGAAGGGCGACGCGGCAACCGCCGAGATGTTGCGCGGTGCGCTTCAAACCCTGATCGAGAATGGCACCTACAAGACCATCATGGCAAAGTACGGGATGACCAGCGCGATGATCGAAGAGGCCTATGTCGTCGACAGCATCGACAAGATCCGCAAGTAACCGCGCGTTGGTGCGGCGGGGCACGTGAAAGCCCCGCTGCCCTGCTTTTTCAACATTCATAACAGGGAGCGGCATGAGCCTTCCGAATGCCAGAGTCCCGATTGAACGGCTTGTTGTCGTTCCACGGCGTCAATACGGGCTATGGATCGGGACCGCCCTCGCCCTTCTCGTCTTGTTCCTCGTGGTCAAGGCGTTGGCAACCAACCCCGCCTTCGGATGGTCGATTGCCGGGGGCTATCTGTTCCATCCATCCATTCTGCGAGGTCTCGGCCAGACGCTGATCCTGACCGTGACCATCATGATCGCGTCGATCGTCATCGGCGGCATCATTGCCATCATGCGGCTCTCGCCCAGCCGCATCCTCAATGCATTTGCCAGTGCCTATATCTGGTTCTTCCGCGGCGCTCCCGCTCTCATCCAGCTCATTTTCTGGTTCAATCTGTCGCTGGTGGTGCGCGAGATCTCAATCACCCTTCCGCTCCTCGGCACGATCTTCTCGGTCAAGACGAATGACTTCATGACGCCCTTTGTCTCGGCCGTGATCGCGCTCTCATTGCATGAAGCGGGCTATATGGCTGAAATCATCCGTGCCGGAATCAAATCCGTGCCGAGCGGACAGACAGAAGCCGCCGGCAGTCTGGGGATGAGCCACCGCACGATCCTGCGGCGCATCACCATGCCTCAGGCCATGCGCTTCATCGTGCCTCCCACCGGCAACGAAACCATCAACCTGCTGAAGATGACGTCACTGGTGACCTTCATCGCCGTCGATGATTTGCTCTACGCGGCACAAGCCATCTATGCCCGCACCTTCGAAACCATTCCACTCCTGATCGTGGTGGCCTTCTGGTACCTGTCGGTGGTGACCGTGCTGTCGGTCGCCCAGCATTTCATTGAAAAATACTATGGCCGCAGCGACCTTCACCAGACGCAGGCGGAGAACGGCTTCTTCAGGCGCGCCTTCCTGTGGCGCCGCGAGGTGGCCGGCACGTGACAACAAAATCCGAAAATCAAACGTTGTTTGGCGTTCCCGCGGACTCGATGGTCTTCGCCCGCCAGGTCCGGAAATCTTTCGGCTCGACGGAGGTTCTGAAGGGCATCGACCTGAACGTTCCGACCGGTTCGGTCGCCTGCATCATTGGCCCATCGGGGTCCGGCAAGAGCACGTTCCTGCGCTGCATCAATCATCTCGAAGAGGTCAACGGCGGCGTTCTCCTCGTGGATGGCGAGTTCATCGGCTACGACTACCGGAACGGCAAACTCTACGCCGTGAAGGACAGCCTGCTCTGCAAGCGCCGCGCCGACATCGGCATGGTGTTCCAGTCCTTCAACCTGTTCTCCCACATGACCGCACTGGAGAACCTCATTGAGGCACCAATGGTGGTGAAGGGCGTATCCCGCAAGGAAGCGTGCGAAGCAGCACTTGCATTGCTCGAGCGCGTGGGGCTGGCCGAGAAGGCCAATGCCTATCCGCGCCAGCTCTCCGGCGGCCAGCAACAGCGCGTCGCCATTGCGCGCGCCCTGGCGATGAAGCCGAAGGTCCTGCTCTTCGACGAACCCACCTCGGCACTGGACCCGGAGTTGGTCGGCGAAGTGCTGGTGGTCATGCGCAACCTGGCGCAGAGCGGCATGACCATGGTCGTGGTCACCCATGAGATCGGTTTTGCGCGGGAAGTCGGCGACCAGCTGATTTTCATGGATCAGGGTGTCGTGGCCGAACAGGGCGACCCACGCGAAATGATTGCGAATCCCCAGTCGCCGCGCACCAGGGATTTCCTGTCACGCGTACTATAGAAAGCCGAGTATTTCCGCAGAAGACCGATGGTAGCGGGAGAGGGAGTTGAACCCCCGACCCCAGGATTATGATTCCCGTGCTCTAACCAACTGAGCTACCCCGCCATCGGTGCCGGGCTTATAATGAAAGCCGAAGCGGGAAGTCAAGCCGCCTGACCGGGCTCTTCGCCGCTTTCTCCATCCTTTTTGAGGAACGTGCGCCAGACCGAGATGAAGACGAAATACAGGCTGGCGGCCACCCACACCCAGAGCTGAATATCCTCCACCCGGCCCCAGTCGGTGCGATCCTTGGCCTGAATGATCAGGCTGAGCGACAGGGCCGCCCACAGCACCGTCATGGGGATGGTGATTTCGCGCCAGTCCGTCACCCTCAAGGGGTGCACGAACTTGATTGGCACGAAGGTCAGAACGCAGAGAAACGCCACGGTGACGAAATTGGCGATGGGACCCGATTGCAGCACGAAGAAATACAGCACCACCACATTCCACAATGCCGGAAAACCGACGAAATAGTAATCGTCCGACTTCATGCCGACATTGGCGAATGTATAGCAGGAAACCGCCATGATCGCCGCTGCCGAGACCAGGCTCCAGGTTTGACCGGAGAAATAGAAATCCACAGGCGTCATGTTGAACCAGTAGACCATCAGCGCCGGCACGGCCACATAGGTGAAGAAGTCGATGACGTTGTCGAGGGTGCGGCCGTCAACGTTGGGCGTGTATTCAAGCACCCTCGCCTTGCGCGCCAGCGTGCCATCGACACCGTCGACGAACAGGGCGAGCCCCAGCCACATGAAAGCCGCGACCGGGTCATTCTTCAGCACGGCGACCAGTGCCAGAAAGCCCAGCACGATGCCGCAGGTGGTAAAGGCGTGGACGGCCCAGGCGACACCGCGTTTCACATCCCGGTCGATATTGGGATGAAGATTGATCTTGGCCACGATGCGCATACTCCCACTCTGTGCATCGACTATAGGAAAGCCCGGGGCCCGTGGCAAATGATGGAGATCAATCTCTCCACATGACGGGGCTGCCGTGCGGACCTTTAGTCCCGGGAGCGGGCAATCGTGCCGCCACCCAGCACCCGCGCGCCCACCCCATCGGAATCGTAGAGAACACAGGCCTGTCCGGGTGACACACCGAATTCCCCCGCCGCAATTCGCACCATTGGCCCCTGCTCATCCCTCCAGATTTCGCCGGGGACCGGTGGGCGGGCCGAGCGGATCTTGACAAAGACCGGTTGCGGCGTCCCGTCCACATCGGCGTCACCCAGCCAGTTGAGGCCGAAAACACGAATGTCGGTCTGCCTCTGGGCGTCGCGCGGGCCGACGATCACCCGCCGCGCCGGGGCGTCGATCTTCACCACATAAAGCGGTTCAGCCCCGGCAATGCCGAGGCCGCGGCGCTGGCCGATGGTGAAATGCACGATACCGTCGTGCCGGCCCAGTTGGCGTCCATCCATGTGCACGATATCGCCCGGCTCCGCGGCATCGGGCCGGAGCTTGAGGATCAGGTCGGCATAGCGCCCATCGGGCACGAAGCAGATGTCCTGGCTGTCAGGCTTGTCGGCCACTGCCAGGTTGAGGCTGGCGGCGATCGCCCGCGTCTCGGGCTTGGTCAGCGTACCGAGCGGAAAGCGCAGATAGTCGAGTTGCGCCTGCGTCGTGCCGAACAGGAAATAGCTCTGGTCACGCGCCAGATCGGCAGGCGTGAACATGTCGCGGCGATGTGGCTCGCCTGGCCTTGCACGGCTTTCGACATAGTGCCCTGTCGCCATGGCCGCGGCATCAAGCTCGCGCGAGCGCTGCAGCAGGTCGGCGAATTTCACCGTTCTGTTGCAGGTCACGCACGGGATCGGCGTTTCTCCCGCCAGATAGGACTTCACGAACTCGTCGATGACCGCTTCGCGGAACCGCGACTCGAAATCGAGCACATAGTGCGGCATTCCAATGGCCGCGGCAGCCCGCCTGGCGTCGTGAATATCCTGCCCGGCGCAACAGGCACCCTTGCGCCGCACGGCTTCGCCATGATCGTAAAGCTGCAGCGTGATGCCAACCGTATCGAAGCCGGCGGTCTTCAGCAGCGCCGCTGTCACCGTCGAGTCAACGCCGCCCGACATGGCGCAGACGACGCGGATTCCAGCGGGATCGCCCGTCAGTCCCACGGTCGCACGTACCTTGTCGATGAGGCCCTGCCCGATGTTCATTCGGCCTAGATGGGCGATCAGGGGCAAAAAGTAAACCGCTTCGGCAGCCCTTCTGTTCTGAAATGGACCACCGGAGCCAAGGCCATTTGGGAAATCTTCATCTGTACTTAGGTGAATTTTAAGGCCG
Organism: Pseudomonadota bacterium; assembly: GCA_963205315.1. GTDB lineage: Bacteria > Pseudomonadota > Alphaproteobacteria > Rhizobiales > Aestuariivirgaceae > Aestuariivirga. Next base: position 111,320 of record CAUJIO010000069.1, read on the forward strand.
CACCCGTAGTGTGAACCCCAGTGAGTACCTGCGTATTAGGTTGAGTTAGTATCAATGAACGGTCAGTTGCGTCCACGCGTAAACTACGTCATCGGGCCCGATGGCAGTCCGCTGACGGTTGCCGATCTACCCCCGCCGGGCAACCAGCGCTGGGTTATTCGCCGCAAGGCGGAGGTCGTTGCAGCCGTTCGCGGTGGTTTGTTGAGTTTGGAAGAGGCCTGCGAACGCTATGTCCTCACGGTCGAGGAATATCTGAGCTGGCAGCGGTCGATAGACCGCCACGGCCTGGCCGGATTGCGGACAACCCGCATCCAGGACTATCGCCAGTAAGCGGCATCTTCGAGTTTCTGCGTCATCCGGGGCTGGACCTGACAAGGGGCCGGCCCCATTCTTTTCCAGCCTCGTTGTGGGCCGTTGCTCTGCGCCGGAACTCTGGCACAATGGCGCCCCATGAAGATCCTTATCCTCTTTGCCCATCCGCGGCTGAAGACCTCGGTCGTCCAAGCCGCAATGCTGAAAGCCATCGGCGGTATCGAGGGCGTCACCATTCGCGATCTCTATGCCCTCTATCCGGATTTCAACATCGATATCGCGGTCGAGCAGCAGGCCCTCCTCGCCCACGACCTGATCATTTTGCAGCACCCGTTTTACTGGTATTCCGCGCCAGCCATCATCAAGGAATGGCAGGATCTCGTGCTGGAGAATGGCTGGGCCTATGGTCCGGGCGGCAGCCGCCTTGCCGGACGCTTCTTGCTCTCGGCAATTTCCACGGGCGGTGCGGAGCAGGCCTACCATCCCCAGGGCCGCAACCGGTTTGAAGTCGAGGACCTGCTGGCCCCCTTCAACCAGACCACCCATCTGTGCAGCATGGCCTACCTTACACCCTTCGTCATCCATGCCGGACGGCGGGCATCACCGGAGGCCCTGAGCACATCCGTCGAGTCATACCGCGACCTCGTCATCGGCCTGCGTGATGGTTCGATCGACCCTCTGGAGCGATTAGCCCACGGCTACGTCTTGCCGCCGGGTTTTGCGGCAAAGGCGGCCGCCTGATGCATCTCTCGGATTTTCTTCTCGGCGCATTTGTCTATCTGACGGCCGCCGTCATTGCCGCCCCGCTGGCCACCCGCCTCGGTCTCGGATCCGTGCTGGGCTATCTCATCGCCGGCATCGTCATCGGCCCCGCGGTGCTGGGTCTCGTCGGCAGGGAGGGGGCCGACGTCATGCATTTCGCCGAGTTCGGCGTCATCGTCATGCTGTTCCTCGTCGGGCTCGAACTGCAGCCGTCCAAGCTCTGGGAATTGCGCAAGCCGATCCTTGGCCTGGGCGGCCTGCAAGTGACTCTCACGGCCGGTGTCATCGCATTGGCGTCCTGGTTGTTTGGCACAACCTGGCAACCGGCCATTGCCGTCGGCCTCGTCCTCGCCATGTCGTCCACAGCCATCGTGCTGCAAAGTCTCGGTGAGAGGGGACTTCTCAAGACAGCCGCCGGTCAGTCGAGTTTCTCCGTGCTGTTGTTTCAGGACATCGCCGTCATCCCCATTCTCGCACTACTGCCGCTCATCGCGGTGGCGCACGGCGCGGAGGACCACAATTCCAGCCTGATCGCCGATCTGCCGGCCTGGGCCCAAGGCCTGTTGGTCCTGGCAGCCGTCGCCGTGATCATTCTCGCCGGCCGCTATTTGATGCGGCCACTGTTTCGCCTGGTGGCGGGCTCCGGTATCCGTGAGATCTTCGTCGCCTTCGCTCTGCTGATTGTGGTCGGCATCACCCTGCTGATGCAGTTCGTTGGACTTTCCGCCGCCCTCGGCACCTTCCTCGCGGGTGTCGTGCTGGCCGAAAGCGAATACCGCCACGAACTCGAAATGGACCTCGATCCCTTCAAGGGCCTTCTGCTGGCCGTGTTCTTCATGGCAGTGGGCGCCGGAATTGATTTCTCGCTGCTGGCCAGCCAGCCTCTCACCATTGCCGGTCTGGTGCTCGGCTTTGTCGCCATCAAGCTGGCAGTGCTCTATGGGCTTGGCCGTGCCTTCCGGATGAGCCTGCCGGATGCGTCCCGGTTCTCGTTTTCGTTGGCACAGGGCGGCGAATTTGCCTTCGTCCTCATCTCCTTTGCCGCGGGCCTCGGGCTTCTGGCCGCCACGCAATCCGGAATGCTCGTTGCCGCCGTCGCCATTTCCATGGCGCTCGCCCCCCTGCTGATGCTCCTTGACGAGAATGTCCTGCAGCCCCGCTTCGTCAAGAACGGGAACACGCGCGAGGCCGACATCATCGACGGCGGCGGAGCCAGGGTCATCATTGCCGGACACGGCCGCTATGGCATGACAGTCAACCGCCTGCTCGGCGCCTCGGGCATCTCGTCCGTCGTGCTCGATCATGATGTCGAGCAGATCGATGCGCTGCGCAAGTTCGGCTACAAGGTCTATTATGGTGATGCTTCACGCCTCGACTTGCTGGAGGCCGCAGGTGCGAAGGACGCGCAGATCCTGGTGGTGGCGGTGGATGACCGCGCCAAGATCAACGAGATCGTCGAAATCGCCAAACAGCATTTTCCGCACCTCAAGCTCTTCGCGCGTGCCTGGGACCGGGTGCATGCCTATGAACTCATCAACCTGGGCGTCATGGGCGTGCATCGCGAGTTGTTCGCGTCGTCCGTCGAAATGGGCAAGGATGTCATGAGGGCATTGGGACAACACCCGTTCGAAGCACATCGTGCGTCACGCATTTTCATGGCGCATGACGAGCAGTTGATCCGCAAGGCCGCCCAACATGTCGATGACGAGGCAGCCCTCGTCGACATCGCCCGCAAGGGCCGGGCGGAAATCGAGAACGTGATCGGCGAGGACGTGCGGCAGAAGGAAGTGCCCCGCGACCACGGCTGGGAAGCGCCCGACAAAACGCGGGAATAGGCCCCTTCAATTCACACGGCCACGAGGTTATACGGCGTCATGCAACAGACTAATATTCACGACATCAAGATCGATCCGCGCAACCACGACATCCTCATTTCCGTGAACGGCGAACTCGTGCCCCGGGCGCTCGCCATGGTCTCGGTTTTTGATTCCGGCTTCATTCTCGGCGATGGCGTGTGGGAGGGCCTGAGGTTGGTCAAGGGCGGCGTGCCATTCCTGCGCGAGCATATCGAGCGTCTTTACGAAGGTGCCAAGGCCATCTTCATGGACATCGGCCTGAAGCCGGAGGAGCTGGTGCGCCGCGTGTTCGAATGCCTTGATGCCAACAAGATGAGCGACGGCGTACATATCCGCCTGATGGTCACGCGAGGCGTGAAGGCAACGCCCTATCAGGATCCGCGCGTCACCATCGGCAAGCCCACCATCGTCATCATTCCCGAATACAAGACGCCGAACCCGGAGAAGTTCGAACACGGCCTGACGCTGCATACCGTGAACGTCAGGCGCGGCTATCCCGATGTGCAGGATCAGAAGCTTAATTCACATTCCAAGCTGAATTGCATAACTGCTTGTATTCAGGCCGCAAATGCCGGTGCTGATGAAGCCCTCATGCTTGACCCGCACGGCTTCGTCGCCACCTGCAACTCGACGCATTTCTTCATCGTGCGGCGTGGCGAACTCTGGACCTCGACTGGCCAGTATTGCATTCCCGGTATCACGCGGGGCAACATGATCAGGCTTGCAAAGGAGCTGGGCATTCCGGTCTTCGAGAAACCCTTCTCGCTCTATGATGTCTACGGCGCCGACGAGGCCTTCGTCACCGGAACCTTCGCCGGCCTCATCCCGGTGCGCGAGATCGACGGCCGCGCGGTCCGACATCCTCTGTCTACTGATGATTGGGCCGGTGCCGGCCCGATATCCAGGCGGCTCTCGTCCGCCTACAAGGAACTCTGCGTGAGGGACGCCTCCAGGAGTCTCGCATGACCAACATTGCCATGTGGTCGGGGCCTCGCAACATCTCGACGGCGATGATGTATGCCTTCGGCAACCGGCCCGACTGCACCGCCTGGGATGAACCCTTCTATGCCTTCTCCCTCGTCCATCACGGCAATGACCATCCCATGCGGGACGAGATCATCGCCGCCAATGACAGCGACTGGGACAGGCTGGTCGCACGCTGCCTCGCCCCCGCCGCGACACCGATATTCTACCAGAAGCATATGACCCACCACATGCTGAAGGGCTTCGACCGCGGCTGGATCAAGGGACTGACAAATGCGTTCCTGATCCGTACGCCGGAGCGCGTGCTGGCCAGCTACACCAAGAAATGGTCAGACGTCACCTTGCGCGACATTGGCTTTGTCGAGCAGGCGGAGATCTTTGACATGGTCGCCGATCACCTGGGGCATGCACCCCCGGTCGTCGATGCCGACGACATCCTGGCCAACCCGAGGTCCGTCCTGACGAAACTATGCGAGGCTTGCGGCATCCCATTTGACGACGCGATGCTGTCATGGCCCCCCGGCCCCAAGCCCTTCGACGGCGTCTGGGCGCCGCATTGGTACAATGCCGTGTGGGCCTCGACGGGGCTATCGAAGCCCGAAACGAAGCCCATCGAACTGCCCAAACCGCTTCAGGACATTGCCGAAACGGCCCGGCCCTATTACGAGAAGATGCGGCCCTATCGCCTCACATAGCGGCCGTCGCGGACTTGCCGCCGAAGCTCCACGCCGTACCGGCGCGGCGATGCAGGAAGCCGTCGGCGAAGGCATCGCCCTCGCGTGCCGCCTTGACGCGCGCCAAGGCCTCTTCTGCATCGATCCGGCCATCAAGCCGGTCGCGCAGCGCGGCGGCTACGGCCGTAACGTCGCGGCTGTCGGGCGAGATGCGGAAGCGGCTGACGCCCAAGGCGCAAAGCGCATCGGTTGCCGGGATGAGATTGAGATATTTCGACGACATGGTCTGAATGCCGTTGATCGTCAGGAACGGCGCGCCGTCGAGCGTCTTGATATCCATGCCGTCCGGGTCCTTTTCACACACGAACAGGCAACCGTCCTTGGTGAGGCCATGGGCGCGGGCGTGATAGCAGCGCGCCGACAACGCCAAGGGAATGCGCCCGAACACTTGCATCTCGACCGCCGCACCATGTTCCGTTGCAGCCTTGCACATAACCGCAATCGACCGGCCCGGCAGTTCGTATGGCATGGTGAATACCGTGGCGCCCCGGTGCGACAGGTAGCACAACGTTTCTTCATTATACGCATTGAGGAACGGCCCCACCGCATGCGGCTTGCCTGCGACGGCTGCCAATTGCGACGCGTCGTTGACTTCGAACATCAGACCTACGAGGTCCAGCATGCCGGACACCAGGCGGCGGTCGACCTTGCTCATCACTTCCGCCAGCAGCGAGACGATGACCTGCTTTCCGCCCTGCTGCAGCCGTTCCACCACCTCTTCGAAATGCGGCTCGATGAACGGCGCGCGCTTCGAACACACGACTTCGCCGACATAGACGGCGTCGGCCGGCACTTCGTCGGCGATCCTGAAATGATAATCCCGCCAGACTTCGGGTGTCCAGTTGAACATCACCGGGCCGATCGTGATCTCTCGCTTCATCGCTCTACCTATCGCCACTTCTTGCTGGCAAATGCGCCTTCGGTCTGCTTGTGGCCTTCGGTGAGCGCCACGAGATCGGCGAGCTTCGGCTCGCGGCCCGCCAGGCAATCGTCCACCGCTTCCCGGAACGCGGAGACCACCGCCTTCACATAAGCGCGGCTGCGCTGGCGGCCTTCGATCTTGAAGGCCGTGACACCGGCCTTGATGAGATCAGGCAGCAGCATGGACAGATTGAGGCTGACCGGCTCCTCGAACGCGTAATAGGGCTTGCCTGCCGGCGAATTGTAACGGCCTTTGCAGATCGTCGGATAGCCGGCCGGTTCTCCCTTGGCGAAGCGATCCATGGTGAACCCGCCCATGCTGGCGGTCATCACCTGGTTCTGGTCCTGGCTGTAGTTCACTTCGCTGGCCGGCGAACAGACGCCGTCCATGTTGGTCGAAATGCCGGTGACGTAGTTGGTGAGGCTGCAGCGGCCTTCCGCCATCATCCCGATATTGCCGAAGACGAAGGCCTCGATCTCGCACGGCACCTCGTCCTTAACCTCCTTGATTTCGGCGACGGTCAAAATGCGCGGCAGCACCACACGACGTACATTGAACGCCTCGCAATAATAGCGGATCGCTTCGGGCGAGGCCGCGCCGGCCTGAACCGACAGATGCAGGCGCAGGTCAGGATGACGCTTGGCGGCGTAACGGGCGACACCGATGTCGGCGACGATGATGGCATCCACGCCGAAGCGCGCCGCGTCATCGGTAGCCGTCTTCCAGATGTCCATCTGTCCTGCGGGCGGAAAAGTATTGAGCGCCACCAGCACCTTGGCACCACGTTGATGCGCCCAGCCGATGCTTTCTTCCATCTCCTTGCGGCTGAAATTGAGACCGGGAAAATTGCGCGCATTGCTGGCATCCTGAAAACCGCAATAAACGGCATCGGCGCCAGCCTCGACGGCGGTGCGCAAGCCGCCCGGCGTTCCGGCCGGACATACGAGTTCCGGCCGCTGCGTTGCTGATTCAGCGAACATGATGCACCTCCCGGGTCTGATTGCCACGCATGACACGCAACACAGCCTCGAGAGGCCCGCGCAGCGGCCCGGACGCCGATAGGATGTCTTCCACGAGCGTCACGTCTAGATCGTCGAGTGCGTTGCGCAGCGTGACGACCGCGTCGATATTGCCTTCCACCGTCAGGTCGCGCGAAAAGAACGAGGCATCGCCGTCACCACGGCCATCGACAAGTGCCAGCAGCGTCTGCAGAGTTCCGGCAATGCGGCAGTCCGCTGGCGGTGACCTTCCGCGCCACGCCGCGCGCAATAGCGGATTGGCGCGATCAGGCTTGAGGATCAGGACGATCGGCAAATTGACCGGATCGATGAGATATGTGGTGTAGCAATGCGACCCGAGCCGCTCGAATACGGCACTTTGCCGGCGCGCCACGCCGCAGACGATCTGCTGCAGAACGGCCTGAAGCGGAAGAAGGACTAGATCGCGCATGGCGCTGGCTTAATACATCTCCGGTCCGATCCGCTTGACGGAAGTCAAGGCGATCAGCTCGCTTTGCCGGACGCGCTGCCGGAGCATCCGAAACGCGTTGCAAAGCCAAACCAAAAGCCTAAGCGGCGCATGCGGTACCTAGTGCAATCGCGGATGGGCTTCGCCTGGACCGGCCAGGCCCGAGACGAAACCCAATACGCTGCCGCACAAATTGGCCGGGATCGCCAAAACCGCCCGGCCCTATTTAAAACAGATGAGGCGCTTCCGCCTCGTCGAATGGTATCAGCGGATTCCCTGGGCCGCCATGCCTTGCGAAATCATGAGAGCGGGTGACCCGCCCTCTTTTTCAGCCAGCATCTCGGCGCGTCGCAGTTCCTGCGTTTCTTCCTCAAGAGCAGCCTCGGCATCGGCAAGCTGATCCCTCAGCTCGGCGATCGACCGCATCAGATTGTCGCGGCGTCCGCGCGCAGCCTTTGCCGAAAGCGAATAATTGAAATGGGTTGGATCGGTGACGCCGTTGCGGCTTTCCTCGAATTTCACTTGCGCGTCCAGCTCATCATACTTGCGCATGAAGTCCTGAATCATGCTGTCGATATCAGCGACCTGCCTGCGCTTGTCCTCGGTGCGGAACCGATGTAGCCGCAGTAGCGTCTCGCGTGAACGCATTGTGCCCCTCACTCTACTCAACATACTACGAGGACTTGGACTGTCCCCCTTTTCACGATTCCACGAATCAACTACGCAGAAGATTCCGGTGGTCGCTCGCGTATTATGATGTACCGGTAAGCTTAAGGGTGGGTAAACCGGCAGGGGCAGCCGGTTCTGGGCAACTTGTCGGCCAGTTCGGCACGAGGGAAACCAGATATAGGGCTACGACTCAGTATTCCCTACATCTCGGTTTCTTTGTCAATAAGTTGCGGCGGGAGGATTAGGTTTTGTTAACCTTTCCCGGCTTATCTTAAGTGGCAACGTTAACGGTTCGTTGTGCGCGATCCTGGTCGGATGCGCAGGACAGAAAGGGCTCCACGGCGGAGTCCGGACCATAGGGGATTCGAGATGAGGGTACTGCTGATCGAGGACGATACCGCGACGGCCCAGAGCATCGAACTGATGCTCAAGTCCGAAGGGTTCAACGTCTATACAACCGACCTCGGTGAAGAGGGCGTGGACCTCGGCAAGCTGTATGACTACGACATCATCCTGCTCGACCTGAACCTGCCCGACATGTCGGGGTACGAAGTCTTGAAGACCTTGCGTGTCGCCAAGGTGAACACGCCGATCCTCATTCTCTCCGGCCTCGCCGGCATCGAAGACAAGGTCAAGGGGCTGGGCTTCGGCGCCGACGACTACATGACCAAGCCCTTCCACAAGGATGAGCTGGTCGCCCGCATCCACGCCGTTGTCCGCCGCTCCAAGGGCCACGCTCAATCGGTCATCATCACTGGCGATCTCTGCGTCAACCTCGACACCAAGACGGTAGAAGTGGGTGGAGCGCGCGTTCATCTGACCGGCAAGGAATACCAGATGTTGGAGCTTCTCTCGCTCCGCAAGGGCACGACCCTCACCAAGGAAATGTTCCTCAACCACCTCTACGGCGGTATGGACGAGCCCGAACTCAAGATCATCGACGTCTTCATCTGCAAGCTTCGCAAGAAGCTGGCGAATGCGGCAGGCGGCAAGAACTTCATCGAGACGGTCTGGGGCCGCGGCTACGTGCTGCGTGAAAACGCGCCGCCGATGGGCGAAGCCGACCTCCGCGAAATCGCCTGAGCACTCACATCAGACCAAACAGTTTGGGTTAAATTGCCGGGGCAGTTGCGGCGTGCCCCGCCCTATCTCGACGCTTTGGAACGAACGCGCACCGCGCTTGGGGCCGTCTGCGACATCGAAACGTGTCTGGCCACAATGCCTATTCCGGCCGAAAGTAAAATCGCTATCGCGATGCCGAGCGATATGGTCATGTCCAGATCCTTCGTCTCTGCCTGATTGTGTCCTATCATTGCGGCCCCACCGGTCACGTGGTGCTGAACGCGTTCAGTCAAACTCTACCAAACGGCTCGCGCACGACTAATGACGGGTTAACGAACCGGCGTTTGTGGCAGGTCCGCAAGGCGCGATGACCGGAACACATGATTCGACACCGGCGCAGCCGGCCACCGGCGATGTCCTGGATCAGTCGGGCCTTCAGGCGGCTGCCTTCACCAGCACGTCGGCCTCGTCCATCGCCATAGTCAGCGTCAGCCCGGCCGATTGCGCAAGCTGCTTGGCATAATAGGGCTGCACCAGACGGGCATCGAGGGTGGAAAGCTCGGCCGTGCCGTCGACCACCTGGGCAATGGCTTCTGGCACCTTGGCGCGGTCACCCTGGGCGCGAGCCGTGAAGACATCGCCGTCGACGGCAATGGTGACGACTCCGCCACGCGGAATGCCGGCCATCGCCATCAGCATCATGTTGAGAACCAGTTTCACCTGCTGCTTGGGCCGGTTTTCGCGCGGCGCCAGCCAGTCGAGCTTCACCTTCTCCTCGCCGACAAAGGCCTTGGCGATCTCGCCCGCTTCTCCCATGTCGATCAAGGCACCGGCGGAACCTGCGGCGCCGAATGCGATCCGGCAGAACTTCAGCTTGGCCGAAGCCGTGCGGGCCGACGAGCGCACCATGGCGAGTGCCGTCTCTTTGGTTTCCTCGTCCATTTCCGGATCGTCGATCAGTTCGAGACCGTTGGCGATGGCGCCCACCGGTGAAATCACGTCATGGCAAACGCGGCTGCACAGCAATGCTGCGAGGTCGAGATCGGAAAGCTTGAGTTCGGACATGATTGTTCCCGGAGTGTGATTCGCTTCTACACTTGTAGCATTTGAAGCGGGGAAATTCCGCATTGACGGCGCAGGCCACAACCGACAAAAGGCGCCTCAACCGACCGGAGTACAGCAGCAAATGACCATCGCCCCGTCCAGCCTCGTGCAATCCTTGATCGATATCTCGATTGTCGCGGGCCGTGAGATCATGGCTATCTACGCCACGGATTTCTCCGCCAAGGAAAAGGGCGACTTGACCCCGGTGACCGAGGCCGACGAGGCAGCCGAGCGCATCATCCTGTCTGGCCTCGCCCGGCTGGATTCCGGCATTCCCGTGATTTCGGAGGAAGCCGCCGCCGCCGGCAAGATCCCGGAAGTCTCGGAGCGCTTCTTCCTCGTTGACCCGCTTGACGGCACCAAGGAATTCATTTCGAAAAATGGTGAGTTCACCGTCAACATCGCCTTGGTCGAGCACGGCATTCCCGTCGCTGGCGTTGTTTATGCCCCGGCTCTGAAGCGCATCTTCTGGGGCGAGAGAGGCCGGGGCGCGGCCCAGGGCAACATCGAAAACGATGTAGCTTCGGGCTGGACCAGCCTTGCCGTGCGCCAGCTTCCGGCAGAAGGTGCCACCGTCGTCGCGAGCCGCTCGCACCGCGACCAGGCGACGGAAGACTTTCTCAAGACCGTAAAAGTGAAATCGCTGTGTTCGGCCGGATCCTCGCTGAAATTCTGTCTTGTCGCCGCAGCCGAAGCCGATCTCTATCCCCGCTTCGGCCGTACCATGGAATGGGATACGGCGGCTGGCCACGCCGTGCTGCTTGCCGCCGGTGGCAAAGTGCTGACCGTCGACGGCCCTGCCCTCGCCTATGGCAAGCGGGCGCGCGGCTACGACAATCCGGGCTTCATTGCCAGCGCCTGAGTTTCTGCTGGTGAGTTTCCCGCTGGTTTGACGAAGCATTAACCATCCCGCAATCACCCGCTGCTAGTCTCCCTGCCATGGTCTGTGCGGGCCACGGAGTTGCCATGACTTCATGGAACTCTCAGGCCTCGCCGAAGCAATGGGGACAGGAATGATGAAGAAGCTGATTGCACCACTGGGCCTGGGATTGGCGTTGGCCATTTCCCAACCGGTTTTCGCACAGACGACCGGTTCAGTCTCCAAATCGGAGCAGACGAGTTCCGCCACCTACACCAACGAGGAAGTTCTGGCCGTCGGTCACCAGTTCTTCGGCAAAACCACGCGTGGCCTGGCCAAGGCCGTCGAATACGTATTCCAGCGTGAAGGTGAACCCACCGCTTATATTGTCGGTGAGGAAGGAGCGGCGGCCTTCATCGGCGGTCTGCGCTATGGCGAAGGCACCATCTACTACAAGGATGGAACGAAGCAGCGCATCTACTGGCAAGGTCCCTCCGTGGGCTTTGACTTCGGCGGCAATGGTTCGCGAAGCCTGGTGCTCGTCTACAATTCCACAACCCCTTCGGATCTGTATGACCGTTTCGCCGGTGTCGAGGGCTCCGCATACATGATCGGCGGCGTCGGCGTGAATTTCCAGCGCCATGACGACGTCATCCTGGCGCCCATCCGCACCGGCGTCGGTGCAAGACTCGGCGCCAATGTCGGCTATCTGAAGTATTCCAAGCGGCCGAACTGGAATCCCTTCTAGACCGAACGCCATCGATTTTCTGGCCGCGGCTCGCGCGGTGTGTCATGCTTTGGTCATGATTTTCCGGTTTCTGGCCGGAAATCAAAGGAGACATGACATGAAAAATGCTCTGACTCGGGCAATCGTGGCCTCATCCCTGCTTCTCCTTGCGGCACCCGGACACGCTGCGCCGGCCGGACCGGAAGGCGTATGGGCAATGACGAATGGCAAGGTGACCGTCAAGGTCGCCAATTGTGGCAGCAACCTGTGCGCCCGCATCGTCGGACTTGCCGAACCAATCAGCAAGATTGACGGCAAACCCAAGGTCGATCGCGAGAACCCCAATCCCTCCAAGCGCAATCGCCCACTTATGGGCCTGTCCATCCTCATCGGCATGAAGCCGGCGGGTGAGGGCCAATGGCAGGGCGCCATCTATAACCCGGACGACGGCAAGGTTTACAGCGCCAGCGTTCGCCAGAGCGGCAGCACGCTGAAAGTCAAAGGCTGCGTCGCCGGGGTGTTCTGCAAGACCAACACCTTCGTCAAGGCCAACTGATCTTCAGTGTTTCAACATTGCGCCACAGTCGATGGCCAATGTTTTGCATCGGCGGCAGAGATTGGTTATTGATAAGTAACTGCCGGAGGTCGCATGTCTCAAACAGAGACACTTTTGTTGGTCGTCCTGGGTTTTGCACTGGCAACACTCATAGCCCTGTTTTTGGGCCGCCTGCTGTGGGCGGCGGCCCTTAAGCTAGGGGCTAGGCGCATGCAGAAGCAGGTTCCGACCACGCTCGTCGGCCTGCAAACCGAACGTGACCGCCTTCGGGCCGAATATGCCATGCTGTCTCAACGGCTTGGTGTGAGACTCGAAAATGCCAAACTGCGGATGGCCGAACAGATGGCTGAAGTCAGCCGCCACCGCAACCGGCTGGAAGCGCTAGAATCCGAGAAACAGATCAATATGGCCGAAATTGCCGGCCTCAAGGAACAGGTGAGCGCTCTCACCGCGCAATTGGCGGACTCGCAGGCTGTTCAGGCGCAACTGCAGCAGGCCCTGCGCGACCAGCAGGTTCGACGGCAGCATGAACTGACCCAAGACAGGCACCACCGCGAACTCGAGGCGGAATCGGCAAGTCTCTTGGCTGACGGAGAGCCAGAACGCCGTCTGCGCGGACGGATCGAGCGGCTGAACCTGATGGCACAGACCGTAGCTCTGGATCGCGCCGAGCCGCAAGATGACGACTTCGGCGACACGCACGAAGAACCGCCGGAACCGCTTATCGAGGCGCCATCCGATCCCCTGATCATCGCCAAGCTCAAGGACGCAGAACAGGAGACCAACGATCTTCAGAAGGAACTCGAGAAGCTTGACGCAGAATGGTCAAGCCGCCTCGATCAGATGACCGGGCCAGAGGAGGCCAGCGGCGCGTCAAACGCCCAAAATCAGCCCCCCGTTGCCAATGTCATTTCTCTCGCCAACCGTATTCGCGATCTGAAGAAGGGACTTGGCACTATTTAGCGCCAGCCTATTCCTCGCTGCTGCCGGAGGTTTCGGCATTGCGCAGGCTGAGCGCCTTGAGATCGGCGCCAGCACTGTCGAGGAGCAGCAACAGCGTGTGATCAACTCTCACCGCCGCAACCTTGCTCAGGATGGTCAAAAAGTCCGACTCTTTCTGCATGGCGTCCGGCGCGCAGGCCATCTTGGTCGTGGCAAGCGGCGCGATTGTCACGTGTTGATCATGCTGCTCATAGGTTCCGGTGAAGCGGTTGCAGCCGCCAAAGCCGAACAGCCGCCCCGAACCCGCGAAGCTGATATACCGCGCGCTGTCACCCTGATCACCGATAACGCCCCACTCACTCCCCTCGAGCTTCTGCTCGTGCGCCATCGCGGTGTTGCAGGCGAGAGCGGATATCACCACGAAACATGTCAAACACATCGCACGCAAATCGGCCTCCTTCGGATGAACCAGCGAATCGAACTACGGCCTTGATAGACCAATGCACCTCATGCGCGGAACACCCTTCGCGTGTGCGATGCCAACTGAAAGCACGAACATGAGAGCCAGGCCCGCAATGCTCACACTTCTCGCTGCACTGCTCACCGCCGGAATTCTGGTCTTCCTCTCAATCGTCATCTGGCCTGAACGGGTCTGGGGGCTTTTCGGGAACCCGGATCTCGGGCCTGTCGATTTCGCAACGCTCGAGCGCCGGTCAACGCCGAATGATGCGCTCGTCTGCCCGCCCGATATCTGCACCGCTCCAAGCGACATCCCTGCCCCGGTCTATGACGTATCGCCACAACGGTTGCGGCAGGAGCTTGACGCCATCCTCGCAAGCGAGCCTCGCATGACGGTTGTGGAAAGCGATGCGGCGGCACTCACCGACCGCTATGTCCAGCGCAGCCGGGTGCTGGGGTTTCCCGATACGATTGTCGTCCGCTTCATCGACAGACCCCAGGGACGATCGACCATTGCCCTCTACTCACGTTCGCAATTTGGACGCAGCGACTTCGGCGTCAACCGCAAGCGGCTTGAGCGATGGCTGGAAAAACTCGCAGTCCGTGTGCGGCCGCTATCCTAGCACCACACGCCGCTGATCCAGAAAAATGACCAGGAGACCCGCCAGCGCGACAAGCGCCATCCCGGCGATCGCCAATGGGTTCGGCACATCATCGAACAACAGCAGTCCGGCCAGCACCGCCCACAATGTGAGCGAATACATGAACGGCGCCACCGTTCGCGCCGGAGCGATGCGGTAGGCCAGGTAAACACAGGCGTGGCCCCCCACCATCAATGCGCCGGCGAATAGCATCAGCCCCATCGTCCGCGGCTGCGGTACAACGGGCGTTTCGAACAGCAACATGCCAGCGACGCCCGCCAGCGTCAGCATGGCAAGAACCGTCAGCGCCACGACAAGAGCCGGAATCTCGCCTGGAACTTTGCGGGTGATCAGATCGCGCACCGCCGCGGCGATGGCCGTGAAAAATCCAAGGACGGCATAGGGAGACGCGGCCGATGTGCCGGGCTGCGCCACCAGCAGCGCCCCGCACATGCCAAGACCGATCAGCAGCAGTTGCGGCGTTTGCAGGCGCTCTCCCCATATCAGCCACGCGCCGAGCAGCACGAAGAGCGGGCAGGTCTGGGCAATGGCCGTCAGATCGGCGATGGCCATGTTGAACAGCGCCAGCGTGAAAGCGAAGTTGGCAACGACTTCGCAGGCACCACGTGCCAGCAACATTGGGTTGACCGCCCGGGAGATATCGCGGCCCTGCCCCAGGACCAGCAGGAGCAGCAGGCACACCAGCACGCCGCCAATGCCGCGCATCACCACGAGCTGAAAGAACGGCGCATCCGGCAGCGCAAGCTTCATGCAGGTGTCGCTGCCAATCAGCACGCCCATGGCCGTGAGCATCGCCAGAATGCCGCGCAGATGTGAGGAAGATTTCATATGCCGCCGATGTCAGGAGGGAGCATCCAGACCTACCTGCACCGCACACAGGCAACAACCGCCATTTCACCATGGCAGAGATGCGCCGGTGCGAAACGGCCGGAAGATGCGCACAGCGAGCGGCGCTCTCTTGGGCCGGCGGTGACGAGTGGTCTTTCGGACTGGCCTTCAGGCCCTCGATCGGGGTTTCCAGAAGTCCCGGTGCGGAGCCAGCAGCTCGTCTTCAAGCTCGGGGAAAGGTCCGTGCACCTCGATCTTCTTCTGGCCCGAACCGAGCACCGTGCGCGCGGCCAGGTGCATCGTGGGGTTTTCAGGGTCGTCGCCGGTGAGCGCGAGGAGCTTGGCCTCCTCATAGCCGTAGACAAACCGGCCGATATTCGCCCAGTAGATCGTGCCCGCGCACATCGCGCAGGATTCGCCGGTTGAAACCAGCGTGCAGGTCCAGAGAAACTCAGGCGGATAGGCATCCGCCGCGCGTCGCGCAAGTTCTGTCTCCGCGTGGCGTACGGTGTTGATGTTGCCCTGGCGCATGAGAATGACATTATCGGGACCAACCAGCACCGCACCGAACGGGTGGTGTCCGTGCACGACTGAATCGCGCGCGACCACGTCGGCGGCGCGGATGTGTGCAATCATCTGGTTCCGCGTCATGCCAATGGCGGCATTCGCCCCTGAGCGCGTTTCGTTTGGAGGCATGTTCCCCTCCCATTGCGATGATAGGAAGTTACTTTAACAAATTTCCAACGTCAGGCATAGCGCCAGTCGTGCCTCGGCTTGAGAGCAAGATCCCGCAATCAGAGTTCTGAGAGACGCCCGGACGATGAGACTGGGCAAAGGTACACCGGTCCGGATTTCAGAGATCTACTTTTCAGAAGTTATCTGAAACTTTCCCGCGCTGGCGCGCAAGCTAATTATGCACTAACATTTAAGCTAGGCTGTGAATTAGGGGCCGGTCAGTCAAGCATTTTCGCGCCGTTTGGATGGCGCACGTGGCGCACATCTTGTGGGGCTGGAAGGAGTGCAGACGATGAGCTGGAACGCGGAAAAGCTTCAGGCCCTGAGGGAGAAATACCCGGGCGGCGACAGCGTCACAGTCTTCGATCCTCACTTCAAGGAGATCAGCGAATACATCTTCGGCGCAGGAGGATACCGGCCCGCGCCCTATGCGGGCATTCCGTCCTTCCTCGCCGCGCCGCTGATGGCGCACACGGCGCCCGAATTCACATCGCTGCAGGTTGCGATGCTTGGGGTGCCGATGGATTTGGCGGTTACCAATCGCAGTGGGTCTCGCTT
Organism: Pseudomonadota bacterium; assembly: GCA_963205315.1. GTDB lineage: Bacteria > Pseudomonadota > Alphaproteobacteria > Rhizobiales > Aestuariivirgaceae > Aestuariivirga. The sequence continues at coordinate 127,518 of CAUJIO010000069.1, forward strand.
TGGGCCAAGGGCGGTGCGCACGGTCGAGCGGATTGGCCCCTACAACGAAGGTTTGCGCGTGGCGCCCCTGCACCAGATGAAGGTGGCGGACATCGGCGACGTGCCGTTCCTCTCCCGATACGACCTGGCGCAAAGCCATCGGGACATCGAAGCGCATGCCGAAAAGATCGTGGCCGAGGGTATTCTGCCGCTTTCGGTGGGCGGGGACCACTCCATCAGTTTGCCGCTGCTCCGCGCGGTCGCGCGGAACAGGCCCGTCGGACTCCTCCACATTGATGCCCATTGCGATACGGGTGGCCCCTTTGACCGCGAGCGCTTCCACCATGGGGGCCCCTTCTTCCGCCACGCCGTCCTCGAGGGGCTGGTCGATCCCGAACGCGCGATCCAGATCGGCATCCGGGGTGCCACCGAATACATCTGGGAGTTCTCAACCGTGTCTGGCATGACCGTGGTGCACGCTCAGGACTTCGAGACGCGCGGTCTGGCCTCCATCATCGCTGAGGCGCGCAACGTTCTGGGCGACGGGCCCGTCTACGTGAGCTTCGACGTTGACAGCCTTGACCCGCCCTTCGCACCGGGCACCGGTACACCTGAGGTGGCGGGCCTCACGCCGCGCGAAGTGCGGGAAATCCTGCGCAGCCTGAAGGGCATGAACGTCGTCGGTGGCGATGTCGTGGAGGTGGCGCCACAATATGATGCTACAACCAACACCGCGCAGAACGCGGCGCAGGTGCTGTTTGAAATCCTCAGCCTCATGTATTTTAGTCCGTCCCTGAAGAAGGCGGCCTGAGCCAACAGCCGCGCCGACACAATCCTTGTGGTCACCAGCTATCCGACGACATTGACGCTGCCACGTCGCAACGCAATGAGATCAGGGACTTAAGTGAATTGGCGCTCCCTGCGGGAAGTAAATCTCTCTCCCCCTGTTGGCTCCCAGTCGAAAGCGCCAGACTGCCCTCACAGGTTATTTTATGCCGCCGCAATCCAACAGTTTCGAGTATACCACACTGGCACCATCTGCCGGGAACGTCGCCAGTACCTTGCCGACTTCGCCGCTCAACGAGATTTCGCCCACTGCGGTTGTTACAAAAACTTTCAACTCGGGAGGCTGTTGCCCATGGCCGCCTATATTGAACATTATCATATCGTCATCAAACAGTGTGTTTTCGATAGTCAGGGTGATGCCAGGTGATGCGGCCGACGACATCACTAGGCTTCCCGTGCGCACTTTGAATTTCCACCTTGATGAGGTCGCCTGCCCAATGATCACTCCTGCATACTGATCATTTCCCTGGTTCATTTCTCTCGGGAAAGTAGCGAATGCAAACTTGTATTCTCCTTTGACCACCTCGGCCACGCAGGCACCATTGATAACAAGGTGTTTTCCGCCCAAAGCGACCTCGAAGTCATCGATAGCGTACAACTTCCAGCTTCCGTAAGTTGAAGGCTCGAAGCGAAAATCAGCATACACTGGCCCCGCGGCAAGAAATAAGAGCGCTACTGAAAGTCGAATTTGCTTTTGCATATCAATCTTCTTTTGGCTCTTTGTAATACCTACCGCGGTGTCTCATACCGTCAAAAAGGGGAGTGCCACATAAAGAGCTACAAATTCCCTACTTACTTGGTTAGCCCATAGGGAGTGATGAGGGATTGATGAAAATCAATATGTTCAAAGATACTGCTTCTAGGAGACAAAAAACGGGTTTCCGAAAGCGGTATCAGAGTTCTGTTAAATAGTTAAATATCT
>CAUJIO010000070.1 GCA_963205315.1 Pseudomonadota bacterium
GCCCGACCAGATGATCATCAAGGGTACGCTCTCCACCATCGCCAGGAAGGTCCGCGAGGCAAAGCTCACGCGCACCGCGCTGATCCTCGTCGGCCATGTGCTTGATGCCCACGACTTCCGCGATTCCGCCCTCTACGACGGTGCCCACGAGCACGTGCTGCGCAACCGGAAGACCGTTAAGGCTACCGGTTAACGGATTTCACAAGCCTTGCCGCTAGATCTGGGTGCCATGAACCAGATTGCGCCGACATTGCTGTCCGGAACCGAGCTGTCTCCGCTTGACACCTTGGTCCAGGAAATCGCCAACATTCTGGCGGCCAATCCGGCGCCCGAACCGCTGAGTGCCGAGACCTCGACGCGCGAGCGCTTCATGGAACTTCTCGTTCTGTCGCTGGCCAATATGTACGGCAAGACGCCGGTGCCTGTCGCCCCTTTCAGCCGCGCCATCATGCGCACCGTCACCGAGGCGATGGACGACAATGATGCCGGCGCCTTCACCAGCCGTGCCGATGACTGGATCAGACTCGAGGGCCTGGTGCGGGTGCAAGAAGGCCAGAAGAACTATGTGCTGAACCGCATGGCCATGGCCGTCCTCTCGACCCCGACGGCGCAAGGTACGGTGGGTGAGGTGATGGAGCGCATCATGCGAGCCTATACCGAAACCGGACCCTCGCTTGCCTTGCGCCATCTTACCCGCCAGTTCGGCGCCTATTTCATGACGAGACTTGGCCGCGGCGGTTAGAAAAGCGAAGCCTGGTGCGCCGGCACGCGCACCCCTTCATGCTTGAGCAACCATATTTTCCGGTCCACACCGCCGCCATAACCGGTCATCGAACCATCCGCACCGATCACCCGGTGGCACGGCACCACGACGGCAATCGGATTGCGGCCGTTGGCCAGACCCACGGCCCGCATGGCATTCCTATCACCCAGCCGCGCCGCGAGATCGCCATAGGACATGGTAACGCCACAGGGTATGCGCTTCAGCTCCGCCCACACCCGACGCTGGAAATCGGTGCCGCCGCCATCCGTCTCGATCCCCTCGATTGCTTTCAGGTCACCGTCAAAATAAGCCCGCACGCGTGAAGACAAGCCGAACGGATCATCCGTCTGCTGATGATCCGCTGCTCCAAACCGGACCTTCATCTCGCGCGCCACCCTGTCCGTGGCATCCTCGAATTCGAGCAGCAGCAATATCTTGTCCCGCGCCATCAGCACCATGGGACCGAGCGGTGTCTCGAAACGGTCGGCGAGGATTTTGTTCATGGTGCGATGTTATCTCCAATTAGAGGCCCGCTCAATCACTTGCAACGGCTTGTGTTCGGGCTTTGACATAGTGGAACCCCATGTGGATTGGACATGCGTCCGCCTTTGCGAGGGTGACATTGCGTCCCTCGAGGAAGACTTGTTCCCGGTTCGAAACCTCGACCATGTCGCGTTTCGAATGGGAGGCGCGGGCGCTGCCCGGCGCGAGGTTGCTGATCCGGTAAAGGACCAGCTGTGTGGCGCTGGACAGCGCCCGCGAACCGGCAGGACTTCTTCGCGAGACGGAGAACACTTCGGCTACGCCTCTCGGCTGCCTAACTGCCATGCGGCGCGAGGATCGTAATGTCCCCGGGGTTCTCCGCCCGCCCCCGGGAATGCAGCTTACGCTGAACTGCACCCGCAGGCCTGCCATCCACCCTATCCAGAGCTCACCGTCATGAGCAGGACCCCAAGAGGGGATGGATGAGTAGGAATATAAACACTAGGAATAAAATGTCAAGACTTGCTTGGATGGATGCCGTGATTGTCCTCTCCCCGGTTCTGTGGGGTGAGAACATCAAGCTGTCCGAATATAACCAACTGCTCACACATCTAGCCGCCGTTGGAATTTCCACTTTCTTCATGACCCAGCGTTAGAATGGAAATCCGCTCGGAGGAAGGTATGGCCGAAACCAAGAGAGTGGCACTGTTCATCGACGCCGAAAACGCCTCGCCGTCCCACGTCGAGGCATTTCGGGAGCGCGCCAGAGAGCTTGGCAAGCTGACGATAGCCAGATGCTATGGCAGCGCCACCGCGCTTCTGGCCTGGGAGCCAGCAATGACAAAACATCACCTGATACCAGTTCAGACACCACCCAGCGCCAACAAGGCCAACGCAAGTGATTTCGCACTGACCATTGACGCCGTGTCCCTGTTGCATCGCGACCTCTTCGATCATGCGCTCATCGCTTCAAGCGATGCGGACTTCACACTTCTGGTGGTCCATATCCGCGAACACGGCAAAGGAATTTACGGCATCGGCGAAACCAAAGCCCGGCCATCGCTCAAGTCGGCTTTCGATAAGTTCACGCTGATCGCGGCAACCGCGACGTCAAAGCCAGACACCAAGACCAGCGCCAAGCTCCAACCCAAGACTGAATCAAAGCCCCAACCCCAGCCACAGCCAGCGCCCAAAACCACCCAGCAAAATGCCGGCTCCAAGAATTCAAAACCACTGGCCCCCGTCTCGATTGATGCCGCATGGCTGACCAAGATATTTCATGAGACGCGCAAAAGCGCTGAGTTCGCCGACCTTCAGGCATTCGGACGTGCATTGGCGTCGGCAAGGAAGGATTACAAAAGGGGCCACCGGACGATGCGCAACTATCTGCTCAAGTCCAATCTCTTCAGGCTTGAAGGCCAGAGCGTCTATTTGCAGAAGGCGGAGACGAATTAGTCGACCCTCTCGATCCGGCATGTGTAGCAATTGTTGACCGCCGAACGCACATGTACATAGGCGACGTTGGAACGCGCCAGCACCTTCGCCGCTTCGGCCTCCAGCTCGGCTGACACCACGATCTGGCCCGTGCCATAGACGATGCGGTCGTCTTGGCCATAACCTTTGATCAGATGCGCCTTGCGCTTGGCCAGCATCGGCGGAATGACCACGGAATCCGCCGCCCGCTCGCACGGCCCGGCATGCAGGAACACCGGCCCTGTTTCGGCATAGGGTTGCAGCTCCGGAAACGGCCGGTAGGCCAGGATGAGATAGTCCTCGCAGGCCTCGACATCCTTGAGGCAGTGACGGCAGGGAACGCCGTCACCGTCCGACGTGCGGCGCTCGGGTTCAAGCCCATAGGCATCGGGTCCCCCCGCCTGAAAATACCGGGCTTCGGCCGTTGGCATCGCGATGAAATGGATATGGGACATGGGTCACCTCCTGATGATCCCAATCATCACATCGGCGGGCGCCGCGACACCCGATTCCTGATTTTCCGGAATACCGTCATCCCGGCGACAAGCCGGGATGACGGTCACCCCAGACGCTTCAAGGCCTCGTCGACTTTCGCCTTGCGGGCCTCAAGCTCGACCTTTCTCTCGCGGCTCTCATCCAGAACCTCCGGCGGCGCCTTGGCGACGAAGCCGGGATTGTTGAGGCGGCCGTCGATTGCGGCCGTATCCTTGGCGATCTTTTCCAGTTCCTTCGTCAACCGCGTCTTCTCGGCTGCGAAATCGATGACGCCTTCCAGCGGCAGCGCGATGGTCGCTTCGTTCAGCACGATCTGTGCGGCGGCCTTCGGCACTTGGTCCTCGAACGAGATCGACGACAGCCGGGCCAGCCGCATGATCTCGGCCTCCCAGTTGGCGGCGCGCATGCGGGTTTCGCTGTTGGCGCCGACCACGATGCAGGCGATCTTCGCAGCCGCCGGAACATTCATTTCGGCGCGCACCGAGCGCACTTCGGAAATGAAGCGGATCACCCATTCCATCTCGGCGTCGGCTGCGGCGTCACCCAGGCCCTTGTACCACGGCCACTCGGACTCGATCAGCCACTGCGAACGCGGCGCGATCTTCTGCCAGAGCTCTTCCGTCACAAACGGCATGAAGGGATGCAGCAGCAACAGGATCTGGTCGATGACCCAGGCGGTCGATTGCCGGGTTTCCTGCTTGGCCGCCTCGTCCGTGCCGGTGAGGATCGGTTTGATCAGTTCGACATACCAGTCGCAGAACACGTTCCAGACAAACTGATACAGCGCGCCCGCCGCCTCGTTGTATTTATGCTCCTCGATGGCACGCGTCACCTCGTTGCGGGTGCGTGCCGTCTCGCCGGCAATCCAGCGGTTGACCGTGATGCGCGCCGCGACGGGATCGTAGTTCCAGTCGCGTGACACGCCATTCATCTCGGCAAAGCGCACGGCGTTCCACAACTTGGTGCCAAAGTTGCGATAACCTTCGACACGCTGCTTCGACAGCTTGATGTCGCGCCCTTGAGCCGCCATGGCGGAGAGCGTGAAGCGCAGCGCATCGGCGCCATAGGCATCGATCAGTTCCAGCGGATCGATGACGTTGCCTTTCGACTTCGACATCTTCTGGCCCTTCTCGTCTCGGACCAGCGCGTGGATATAGACGGTGTGGAACGGCACCTCCTTCATGAAGTGCAGTCCCATCATCATCATGCGGGCCACCCAGAAGAAGATGATGTCGAAACCGGTGACCAGCACGTCCGTCTTGTAGTGCCGCTTCAGCTCCGGCGTCTCGTCCGGCCAGCCCAGCGTCGAGAATGGCCACAGCGCGGAGGAGAACCACGTATCGAGCACGTCTTCGTCGCGCTTCAGCTCGACGTGGTTGCCGAATTTCGCCTTGGCGGCGGCATAAGCCGCCTCTTCCGACTCTTCCACGAAAACCGTGTCATCCGGCCCGTACCACGCGGGGATCTGGTGGCCCCACCAGAGTTGCCGGGAAATGCACCACGGCTGGATGTTGTTCATCCACTCGAAATAGGTCTTGTCCCAGTTCTTCGGCACGAAGACGGTGTCGCCCTTCTCCACCGCCGCGATGGCGGGCTTGGCGAGTTCGCCGGCATTCACATACCATTGCTCGGTCAGCATCGGTTCGATGACGACGTTGGAGCGGTCGCCGAACGGCTGGGCGATGACCTTGTCCTCCTTGCCGCGGAAGAAGCCCAACTCCTCGATCTCGGCCAGCACCATCTCGCGCGCCTTGAAGCGGTCCTTGCCGGCATAGCGTTCGGGCACGTTGTTCTCGGGCGTGGAAATCATCCGCGCCTGGGTGTCCATCAGCTTGATCAGCGGGATGTTGTTGCGCCGCGCCACTTCGAAGTCATTGAAGTCATGCGCGCCGGTGATCTTCACCGCACCCGTGCCGAATTCCGGATCGGGATATTCGTCGGCGATGATCGGAATGAGGCGTTCGGCGATCGGCAGCCGCACCAGCTTGCCGACAAGATTCTTGTAGCGCTCGTCTGACGGATGCACGGCAACAGCACCGTCGCCCAGCATGGTCTCAGGCCGCGTTGTGGAAATGACGATTTCCGAGATGCCGTCGACCGGGCCATCGGCCAGCGGATAGGCAAACGACCACATGGCGCCTTTGGTCTCGCGCGTCTCGACTTCAAGGTCCGAGATCGCTGTCTGGAACACAGGGTCCCAGTTCACCAGCCGCTGGTCCTTGTAGATCAGGCATTCCTTGTAGAGCTGCACGAAGACCTTGAGCACGGCCCTGGACAGCCCCTCGTCCATGGTAAAGCGCTCGCGCGACCAATCGCAGGAGGCGCCGAGGCGGCGCAATTGCTGCGAGATGATGCCGCCCGATTCGGCCTTCCACTCCCAGACGCGCTTGAGAAAGGCCTCGCGCCCCATGGTGCGGCGGTCAGTTTTGTTTTCCTTCTGGAGCAACCGTTCCACCACCATCTGCGTGGCGATGCCGGCATGGTCGGTGCCCGGCTGCCACAGCACGTCGCGGCCCCGCATGCGCTCGAAGCGGATGAGAATGTCCTGAATGGTGTTGTTGAGCGCGTGTCCCATGTGCAGGGAGCCCGTCACGTTGGGCGGCGGAATTACGATGGTGTAGGGTTCGGCCTTGGGCTTGCGGCCCGGCTTGAAAAAGCCGCGGGCTTCCCATTCGGCATAGAGCCGGGCTTCCATTTCAGCTGGCGTAAAGGTCTTGTCGAGCATGGCGGGACTTGAGCTACCGGTGTTGGCGTTGAGCCGCCTTAAACACCAGAGGCAAGCCCCATGCAACCTGCCTCTGACGGGGCGGTCCGCGGTCTCATTCAGTCAATAAACTGCAATCCCATCTCGTTTTGCCGCACCCACACCTTGCGGGCTTGCCGTGGTGTTTCCCCCGGTGTCATAAAATCGAACTCGAATGGCACCAGATAGGGCTCGCCGATGGTCACCCGCGCGCCGAACTTCGAGGCATCACGCACAATGCAACTCATCACAGATTGCCTGTTGTTGAAGACCAGCCGTGCTTCCTTGAGGCGCCGCATGCGGACGGTCCTGCGGTTTTCATCGGGTTGCCGCGGTGCGGTATGGGCTTTGAAGTCAGCAGGGTCATTCATGTGCTTCACTCCGGATCACCTGCACTCCGGCAAAGCAATTTCAGTGCCACAGGTGTCAGATGGCTGGCGTTGCCCTGCTCTTCCCATTCACCACTTGAGCAACGGCGCCTTGCGGGGCTCGGATGTGAACTGAACGCCGAGCATGCCAGGGCGCCGCCACACCACTTTGACGTCGCGCATCATGCGGTCCGCCGTAAACACCAGCCTGAACTCGTTGGGGATGGCGCCCGGGTCGGAGCACATCAGCTTGGCGCCGGTTTCGGAGAGATCGCGCACTGTGCAATCGAGCAAGGTCATGTTGTTGGGCAACAGCATCTTGCCCTGTTTCAAAACGCGCGAGCGACGCGCGACACGCTTGTTGTCTTCAGGGTTGTCTTGCCCAGGCATGACCCTTGCCACCAATGATAGGGAGCCTGATTTAGAGGACGATTGGTGTGAAAGACCTTAATCGATTTCAGATCCTACCATTTGCGCGGTGGCGGCGCTTTCGGCGGACTGGTGAAATGCAACCCGCAATAGTCCTCTCGGCGCCAGACCACGCGCACGGTGCGAATTGTCTGGTCATGCGGAATCAACAACCGGAATTCGTTGGGAACGGCCGCCGGATCCTGGCACCGGATGCGCGCACCGGTTGCTGACAGGTCACGGACACAACAATCAATCACCGACCAGTTGTTCATCATGACGATCTTTCCGTCCTTCAGAACCCGGTGGCGGACAGACCGCCGCTTCTCCTCACCGCCCATAATGATGCCTCGCAGTACCACAGGAATGGTACAGCGCCAGACACTACTCTTGGTTGGTTAAGCGATGATTTACTCTACTTATACGAGCTATCGGCCATGGCGCGCCACGCGCTCGATCTCCTCCCGCACCAGTCGTTCCACCAGTTTGGGCAAATTGTCATCGAGCCACTGTTTGAGCATGCCTCGCAGCATGTCACGCGTCAGCTCTTCCAGAGATCGGTCCCCGGTCGCACGGGCAAGAACCGTCTCGGTCAGGCGGTTGAATGCCGAGTTGACGGCCTGGGCGGCATCTCCCGACATCATGGTGTTGGCCGGCTCCGCCCGGGGGCGATAGGTGTCGCGCGGCGGCGGCAGCGCTTCAGGCTGCTCGTGCCAGCGCTCTGGCTCATATGATGACACAGGTTCCGGTTGCACTTCTGCCCGCGCACGGTATTCGGCTCGCGGCGGGGCGACATATTCAGGCTCAACGATGCTTGGCCGGAAAACCGGGGGCGGCGGATCGAGATCACGCCACGACCGGCGCGGCGTATCACTCTGCAGCGCCTCAGCCAGACTGGGCCGCGCCGCTGGCGCCTCACGCTGTGGCAGACCGTCCGCGCCACGGGTCCGGTTGATCTTTTCG
>CAUJIO010000071.1 GCA_963205315.1 Pseudomonadota bacterium
AACACCGCATCACGGCCGGGTTGATCTCGAAAGCGCAGACTGCGGCCATGCTGCACCGGAACTCTGTGCACGGACGCTGGCGCAAGTCGCCTGCCAAAGTCCGTTGTGGTGAACAGCGGCTCAATAAATCTGGTTAGCGAATCATGAAGCCTGCGGCACGGGGCATTGGGACGAGACATCAGGCGGCCTTCAGGGCGGCGTGATGCTCGGGCCACCACGCCACGAGCGACACGCCCTGTTCCGGATGCTGCAGAACGTCGATACCACCCCCGTGACGCTCAATGATGCGAACCGCCTCGGCAAGATCTGTCCCCGCTGCTCTCCCGCCACCTCTTGCGGCAACCGCAAGCTCGATTCCCCGATGCGTGTGGCGCGTGGAAATGACGAGGCAGGAATCGGCCTGTCCACGGGGCCCGTCAAAGGCCGCAGCTGCCTCGCCGAGCATCTGGGAAAACACGGTTCTCAAGGCCGCTAGATCGCAATCCACATCGAGATCGCCGAGCGAAAGACGGCATTCGACGTCGACGCCAGCTGGCAGCGCCTCAACCTGCGTCTCGATCTCCTGTACCAGCCAGTCGTCAAACCGGATTGTTTCAAAGCTCAGTGGAAAGACATGCGATCCGTCTTTCCTGCGCGCCTCGCCAAGCTCGCGTGTCCGCCCCTCCAGTTGCTTCTCGACTGCCGCGAGCCGCAATCCGAGCCGCTCGCGATCCGCCGTCAGCCTGTCGATCTCGGCCTCGGATTGATTGATTTCGTCAGCAACGTCATATGCGCGGCGGAACTCCTGAACATTCCGCCATGCAAAGCCGATAGCCGGAATCAGGAACACCGCAACGGCAATCAGAGTGAGCTTGAGTCCCAAGCCCTGAAAGCCCTCTGCAAGCGCATTTCGAGTAACGGTTTGATCGATATAGACGGCAACCACGCCCAGAGGCTCGCCCGTTGAGCTGTTCACCGGCACGTAGGCGGCGGCCTGCAACAGCGGATCGCCAATCTTGCGATCGGCGGGATCAAGCGTGACCACGCCTCTGCCGGTCTGAACGACCTGCACCGCGTGAACGTCGTGGCTGCGGCGCGCCGGATCACTATTGATGTCCTGAGGCGCATCCGACACGATCACCAGGCGGCCTCGAACATCGTAGAGCTTGAAGCGATAGACCTGGCCGACCTGCCGGGCACTGGCGATGAACTTGCGCTGCCCCGTGGTAAGTGCGCCAGTCTCCAGCACACGCTCGAACCCGTCGAAGCGGGACGCGAAATAATTGGCCCAGTTGCGCGCAGTTTCAGCAGCGTTGCGGCGGAGCGCCGTTTCCAGCGTATTGCTTGTCAGCGACGAGATCGCCGCGCCGAGGCCGAAGGCAACCAGCGGAATGAGAACGGCAAGCAGGCCTGCCGACGCCAGCAGGACGCGCCACACCCGGGGCCGTTCCGACTCCGTCTGCTCGTCCGTGATGTCCAGACTCGAGGTCATGGCTCGCGTTCAACCGCTCTCTCAGGCGGCCGCATCGGATGAGGCGGTCACCGGCCACCAGGCGATGAACGCCGCACCCTGGCCCGGCTTCGATACGACTTCGAGACCTCCCGAATGCTGCTCCATGATTTTCTCGACGGCCGGCAGACCGAGGCCGGTACCGAAATTCTTGGTGGTGAACAGCGGTTCAAAAATCTTCTGGAGATTTTCCGGTGCGATCCCCGGGCCATTGTCGCACACCGAGATTTCAACGCCACGCGCCGTGCGCGCCGTGCGGATGACAATCAACGGCGACTTCACCCCGGGCCGCACGGAAGTGTCTCCCTTTCCGACCATGGCCTCGGCCGCGTTGCTGACAAGATTGATCAGTGCACGGCGCATGCGCAGGGGATCGAATGGCACGGCGGTGGTTCCAAGCGATAGGTCGCACTCGATATCGACAGCTGCTGGAAGATTTTGCGCCTCTTCCTCGATGATCTTGGCCAGCCAGTCGTCAAGCACGATCGTTTCGGGCTGGATGGTCTTGGTGCGGGCAAAGTCGAGAAGCTGCGAAATGATGTTGTCGCAACGGGTCACGCCATTGTTGATGCGGTCGAGTTGCTGTTCCACGCCCAGACCTTTACCCTTCACCTTGCGCTCGAGCAGGAAGGCGGAGGTGCGCACCGCACCCAATGGATTTCGCAGTTCATGCGCGACAGTCGCGGTCAGTTGGCCAAGCTGCGCCATCTTGCCCTTTCGCACGCTCTCGTCTTGCGCTTCCCGCAGCATGTCGATGTTGCGTGCCAGGCCGGCATTGAGCCTGATCACTTCCTCGTTGATGCGCTGGACATCCTGTGCCGCCTGCTCGGCTTCGCTGCGCGCCGCATCGGCCTGATCGCGCGACAGCTTCACGGTGTCGAGTTGCTTGAGCGTCGACTTGAACATCAATGTTGCCGCTCCCACGCCGATGATGCAGGCAGCAGCGGCAATGGACAGGAAGCCATAGAGCCTGATCTGCATTGCGGTCAGGCGCTCTCGAAGAAGCATCTCGAAACGACTGGAAGCAAACGACCAAACCTGGGAAATCTCTGCGACGACATCCGGAGACTTGACCCCGAAGTCATCGATCTGCGCGAGGGCCCGCGTCAGGTCTGCGGGAGCAGATTTTGTAATGACCGTGGCGACCCTGCCCGGACGGCCCGACATGACTTTTATTGCAGCCATGGCGTCGCCATAGGCGGCATCGGAACCGGATGCTGTTTGGGCGGCAGCAAGGCTTGCCGCCAGGCGGCGCTGCGATTCTTCCCACGATCCCGTTGCCAGAAGGATTGCAGTGCTCTCCTCGCGGCTGACCTGGCCATCCTTGAGACTGCTCGACTTGAAAGTCCAGATCCTGGCAAAGTCGCCCAGCAGCGAAGGCGCCTGCTGGCTCATGACGGCGCCCAGATGATAGGTCTCCGAGTCCGGATCATGAATGATCAGCGAACTGGCGGCTGCGGCGACCTGCAGTTGCCGGAGGGAATTGACGGAGAGGCGCTGGTCGAATCCATACGTCACCAGATCGGCAAGCGCGCCAGCAAGCGGCCGCTTCACACCGAGTTCTGCAGCCAGCGCCGGCCCCCTCTCGCGCAACCGGTCCACATCGCTCGGATCAATGTAGCGAAGCGCTGCGCCAACCGCGACCGGCATCACCAGCCGGTTCAGCGCCACGCCCTTCATCTCCCGTTCCGAGACGCGAATGTCTTCGCGAAGCGAGTTGACCATCAGATAGGACAGCACCAGCATCGGCAGCAGCAGGACGCCGACGATCCCGCTCAGTTTCCATCCAGCGACACGGGATGCCAGGGCTTCAGTCAATTGCAGATTTCCTAAAAAGTTTCATTCGTCTACGCGACTTCGCTTATCGGCTGTCTGAGGGGGAACCACGCCGTGAAGCAAGCGCCCTCTCCCGGCGATGACTTGATGTCGAGGCCACCGTGGTGGTCGCGCAAGATCTTGTCGGCGGCAGAAAGGCCGAGGCCGGTACCAAAGTTCTTGGTCGTAAACAGCGGCTCGACGACCTTCGCCAATATCTCAGGCGTCATTCCCGGACCATTGTCCTCGACACAGATCTCAATTCCACGCTGGGCCAGGCGGCTTGTCACCGAGATGCGCGGTTCGGGAACGACAAACTTCGAAGGATCGTCACCCTTGCCGACCATGGCCTCTGATGCGTTGGACACGAGATTTATGAACACACGGCTCAGGCGCGCGGTATCGATCGAAGCCGAAACGCCACCTAGACCAAAATTGCATTCGATGGTAACGGCGGCCGGTAGTTTCTCCGCCTCTTCGCTGACAAGGCGCGCCAGCCATTCGTCGACGGCAATTTCTTCCGTCTGCAGCGCCCGCGACCGTGAAAAGTCCAGCAACTGGGAGATGATGTTGTCGCATCGCGTGATGCCGTTGGAGATGCGCAGGAACTGCGCCTCGACACCGAGATTCTTGTCCTTCAGCTTGCGCTCCAGCAGATAGGCTGCGGTGCGTACTGCGCCAAGCGGATTGCGGATCTCATGCGCCACTGTCGCCGTCAGGTGGCCCAGTTGGGCCATGCGGCTGCGGCGGAGGATTTCGTCCTGGGCATCCTTGAGCTTGGCCATGTTATCGGCAAGTTCGCGATTGAGGCGCGAGATCTCGTCATTCACCCGTTTCAGTTGCGTCATCTCCGAGATGTCGACGACACTGACGATGGCGGAGCGCAACCCGTCTGACGACAACGACAGCCATCCCGAACTGATGACGAGCACGCGCCGCTGATCGCCTGTCGACGACATCAGGTCGGTCTCGAATTTCGATGCGATGCCCGGAAAATCCTGCCGCGCGCCCCCCAGCATGGCCGCGACATCGGTGTTCGGCAGCTCGTCCGTATCGACTCCGAGATAGGCCATGAAACGCGGATTGGCGAAGGTCGTAACACCTGTTTCATCGACCTGCCAGACACCGACAGGAACTGTCTGCGCCAGCGCCCTGTGCTGCTCCTCGCGCTTGCGCAATTCCGTGAGATTGGTGTTGGTGCCGATGAGATAGCGCTTGCCGTCCGCCGTCATCATGCGGGTCTTGCGGGTGAGAACGGGAATGGTGATTCCGGAAGAGCCGGTGGCCGTCTCCTCGACTTCGATTGTAACGCCTTGCTCGATGACCTGCCGGTCGCGTGCCAGAAAGTCCGCGGCTTCCCTGGCCGGATAGAAATCGGCGTCGGACTGGCCAAGCAGGGTCGATTCAGGTTGGCCGATCATCGCGCAGTGCGCGTCGTTCGAATAGACAAAGCGCAGATTCTCGTCCTTGGCAAAGATCGAGGTCGGCAAGTGGTCAAGAATGTCGAGCAGGACTCCAGCGTCCTGTATCCGCTGCGACAGCGGTTGATCCTCAGCCATGCCGTCTTCCTTCCCCACTGGCGCAGCCGTCCGTCGGCCACGGCAACGGCTGCCCCATGTGCTGGACAACCCATCTCGCTGCCGTCAGACTAGGGCCATCATGGTAAAGATTCCCTTGCAAGCTGAGATCAGGTCAGGCGGCTGCCAGTGTGGCGCTGTGCGCTATGCCATTTCCACGCCCTTCGACAATCCGCACATCTGCCATTGCCGCATGTGCCAGAAGGCCTTCGGCAATTATTTCGCGGCATTGGTGGGCACCGCGAGGTCGGGATTGGTCTGGAAGAAGGGCAAGCCGGCCGTTTTCAAGAGTTCGGCCATCGTCGAACGTGGCTTCTGCAGCAACTGCGGCACGCCGCTTTACTTTGCCTATGACAGCTCCGAGCGGATCTCCGTGTCGATCGGTTCACTCGATCATCCGGAGGCCGTGCGGCCCGAAAACCAGTATGGCATGGAGGCGCGATTGCCAGCCTTCGAAATCCTTCACACCCTGCCCGGAACGCGGACCGAAGACGATATCCCGGCCGGGATGATGGAACAGCTGAAAAGCCGCCAGCACCCCGACCGGGACTAGCCCCCTCTACTGGGCTATTGCGCGCGCGTCCGCCCCTGTGGCCATCAAGGCCCGGCGCGCGCGAATTTCATCATTCATCGCCAGTACTTCGGAGGAAGCCGTGGTTTCGTGCAGGCAGGGGATAACGCCGTGAACCAGCGCGGCAAAGGCCGCCCGGAACAGCCGAAAGGAGAAGCCGAAGGCGAAGACCATATGCTCGGCATAGCTCTCGCCGACCTTGGCCGGGTGGTCGTGGAAAATGGATTTCAGGTTCGGCATGGCATCTCGTCTCCCCAACTGGACCGGACGTGGCGGCCGCTCATTGATTTATGCCAGTGCTGGGCAAGATTTTCTTCCCGTTGTTTGAGGAGATTTCAACCAATATTGGATAATATCCCAACAAAGGGAGAAATCCGGATATGGACGAGCGTGACCGCGCCATTTTGCGGGAACTTCAGCGCGATGCTTCGCTGTCGATCGAGGACCTCTCGGCCCGCGTGCACCTGTCGCGCAATGCCTGCTGGCGGCGGGTGAAGCAGCTCGAGGACCAGGGCATCATCCGCGCCCGGGTGGCGCTGCTCGACCCGGCAAAGCTCAACCTCGGCCTCACCGCCTTCATCGCCATCCGCACCTCCGCCCACGACCAGGCCTGGCTCGACCAGTTCAGCGCCGCCGTGCGCGGCATTCCCGAGATCATCGGCGTTTACCGCACCACCGGCGAGACCGACTACATGTTGCACGCCGTGGTGCCCGACATTGCCGGCTACGACCAGCTCTACAAGCGGCTGATCGCCAAGGTGCCGCTCACCGATGTCTCGTCCTTCTTCGTCATGGAAAAGGTGAAGGAGACGACCGAATTGCCATTGGGATACATCTGAGGAAATGATCCGTGCACTGTTCATCTGCTCGCGCAACCGGCTCAGGAGTCCGACGGCGGAACAGATCTTCGCAGCATGGCCGGGCATCGAAACCGATTCCGCAGGCCTGAGCCCCGATGCCGAAACCCCGCTGACGCCCGAGCAGATCGACTGGGCCAGCATCATATTCGTGATGGAAAATGCCCACCGTATCCGGCTCAGCCGGCAGTTCCGTAAATATCTCAACGGCAAACGCGTCATCTGCCTCGGGATCGCCGATGACTACAGCTTCATGCAGCCGGAGCTGATCGCGGTGCTGGAGGCAAAGGCGGGACGCTTCCTGCGATAGCGGCGTCTGTCAGCCAGACCGGGCGCGAATCTTGAGCTTGCAGCATCCGGCGGCACCGGGCGTCCAGGTTTCGATGTCGACGGCAAAGCCGGCCTTCTCGAGTGTGCCGTAGTCGGCGCGGGCGGCAATGTCGCAGAACATGGCGACATCCTCTTCCGGCAATCCCGCCTCAATCCAGGCTGATTTCAGCGGACAGGTTTCGAATTGCACGTCCAGGCCCTGCGCGCTGCAAAGATCTACACGCGGGGTGAACATCGCGCCATCATCGGGAGGGAAAGCAAAATTTTCCTTCACCCCTTCGAAGTTGGAAGGCAGGTGGCGCCCCAGGTCTCCGGCGAGGCCCTCGCCCCAGCGATAGATCGCTTCCTTGCAGATTTCGATGGCCATGCCGCGGCCAAATCGCTGTTCGATGGAACGGAAGAATTCGACATAGACGCGCGCGCGTGCCTTGTTTGCACCGTTCAGCGCCTGCCACAGGGCGTCGTCGCGCTTGTCCGTCATTGCACTAGCCTCCGATCGCCGACCTGATCGCGGCAATGGCCTCATCAGCCTTGCTCGCATCCGGCCCGCCGGATTGCGCCATGTCGGGGCGGCCGCCGCCGCCCTTGCCGCCCAGCACCGCCGTGCCGGTCTTCACCAGATCGACGGCGTTGAAACGGGAAGTCAGATCGGCGGTCACGCCGACGATGAGGCCGGCACGGCCTTCGTCGTTGATGCCAATCAGCGCCACGATGCCGGAACCGAGCCTGGCCTTGCCCTCATCGACCAGGCCCTTCATGTCGTTGGGCGAAACGCCCTTGAGGATGCGGGCCATCAGCTTGACGCCGTTGACGTCCGAAATACCCTCGTCGCCACCCTTGGCACCGCCGCCCATGGCGAGTTGCTTCTTGGCTTCGGCGAGTTCCTTCTCGAGCTTGCGGCGCTCGTCCATCAGCGTTTCGATGCGGCTGACGATTTCGGAGGCCGGAGCTTTCAGTGCGGCCGCCGCCGCTTGCACACGGCGGTCCTGCTCCTCGAGGTAGGCGCGTGCGGCCGGACCCGCCAGCGCTTCGACACGGCGAACACCGGCGGCCACGGCGCTCTCGGAAATCACCTTGATGAGGCCGATATCGCCGGTGCGGAACACATGCGTGCCGCCGCACAGTTCGAGCGAGTAGATGGGCTTGCCCGCGCCGTGGGTGTTGCGGCCCATGGAAACGACACGCACTTCGTCGCCATATTTCTCGCCGAACAGCGCCATGGCGCCTTCTGCTATGGCGTCGTCGACGCTCATCAGGCGCGTGGTGACGGCGTCATTCTGCAGCACGATTTCATTGGCGATGGCTTCGACCTGCGCCAGTTCGTCATGGCTCATGGATTTGTTGTGGCTGACATCGAAGCGCAGCCGGTTGGGCTCGACCAGCGAGCCCTTCTGGGCGACATGCGTGCCAAGCGTCAGCCGCAGCGCCTCGTGCAGCAGATGCGTCGCCGAGTGATGGATGCGATTGCCGGAGCGGCGCTTGTGATCGACATGCAGTTCCACGGCATTGCCGGGCTTGAAGGCGCCCTGCTCGACTTCGCCGACATGGACAAAGACATCGCCAACGCGCTTCTGCGTATCGGTGACGCGGAAGACAGCACCTTCCGCCGTGCGGATGACGCCGTGGTCGCCAGTCTGGCCACCCGACTCACCATAGAACGGCGTCTGGTTGACGATGATCGACCCCTTGTCGCCGGCAGTGAGGCTTGAGACCTCCTTGCCATCGACGACAATGGCGCGGACGACGCCTTCGGCCGTCTCGGTATCGTATCCAAGGAATTCGCTGGCGCCGATGCGTTCGCGCAACTCGTACCAGATGGTCTCGGTCTTGGCCTCGCCCGAGCCCTTCCAGGCCTTGCGGGCATCTTCGCGCTGGGCTTCCATTGCCGCATTGAAGGCATTGGTATCAACGACGATGCCGCGCGGCTTCAGCGCGTCCTGCGTCAGATCGAGCGGGAAGCCGTAGGTGTCATAGAGCTTGAAAGCGGTGTCGCCCGAGAACGTGTCGCCCTTGGCGAGGCTGGCGGATTCATCGTCGAGAATGCGCAGGCCACGCTCAAGCGTCTTGCGGAAGCGGCCCTCCTCCAGATGCAGCGTCTCGCTGATCATGGCTTCAGCGCGCCCCAGTTCGGGATAGGCTGCCCCCATCTCGCGCACCAGGGTGGGCACCAGCTTGTACATCAGCGGTTCACGCGCCCCCAGCAACTCGATGTGGCGCATAGCGCGGCGCATGATGCGGCGGAGCACATAGCCGCGGCCCTCGTTCGACGGCAGCACGCCATCGGCAATGAGGAAGGACGAGGCGCGCAGATGGTCGGCGATCACCCGGTTCGAGGCTTTCGCATTGCCTTCGGCGGGAACGCCGGTGCGCTCGACGATGGCGGCGATCAGCGCCTTGAACAGGTCGGTTTCGTAGTTGTCGTGGGTGCCTTGGAGGACTGCGGCAATGCGCTCGAGCCCCATGCCGGTGTCGATCGACGGCTTCGGCAGGCTGACGCGTTCGTCCTTGGTGATCTGCTCATATTGCATGAACACCAGGTTCCAGATTTCGATGAACCGGTCGCCATCGGCCTCCGCCGATCCGGGAGGTCCGCCCCAGATCTTGTCGCCATGGTCATAGAAGATTTCCGAGCACGGGCCGCAGGGACCGGTATCGCCCATCGCCCAGAAATTGTCGGACGTTGGAATGCGGATGATGCGGCTGTCGGGGATGCCGGCGATCTTCTTCCACAGCGCGTGGGCTTCGTCATCGGTGTGATAGACGGTGACCGAGAGCTTGTCCTTCGGCAGGCCATATTCCCGGGAGATCAGCGTCCAAGCCCATTCGATCGCGTCCGGCTTGAAATAGTCGCCGAAGGAGAAATTGCCGAGCATCTCGAAGAAGGTGTGATGGCGGGCGGTATAGCCGACGTTGTCGAGATCGTTGTGCTTGCCGCCGGCGCGCACGCATTTCTGCGCCGTGGTGGCCCGCGTGTAGGGCCGCTTCTCGACGCCGGTGAAGACATTCTTGAACTGCACCATGCCGGAATTGGCAAACATCAGGGTCGGATCGTTGCGCGGCACCAGCGGCGAGGAGGCCACGATCTCATGGCCCTGACGCTTGAAGAAATCGAGAAAGGTGGAACGGATTTGCGCAAGGCCTGTCATGTGACGTCCAGCAATGAATGAGGTGAATGACGGCGGGTCTTTAGTCGCGCCGGCGCCCCCTGTCCAGAAATACGAACGGTCTGGGGCCAGAACCGTCAGCCGCTTCTCCGTTGCGGCATATCAAGAACGACAAAGCGCTCCCCGGGGGAACGGGGAGCGCTGTCGCGTGCGGTGTGGGGCAACACCGTGGGCGGCCGGATGCCCCTCTTGGGCGCAGGGCATCCGGTTTGGGGAATAATTGGAGCGGGAGAGAACCCGAAGGCTCAATCGTCGGCAGCGTCGTCCTTCTCGGGCGTGCCGTTGCTCAGCGCCGCGGCGAGAAGCCCGGCATTGGAGCGGATCGTCGCTTCGATGGAATTGGCCATGTCGGGATTCTGCCGCAGGAAATTCTTGGCGTTCTCCCGCCCCTGCCCGATACGCTCGCCATTATAGGAGAACCACGAGCCCGACTTCTCGACCACGCCGGCGGTGACACCGAGATCGACCAGTTCGCCGACCTTGGAAATGCCTTCGCCATACATGATGTCGAATTCCACCTGCTTGAAGGGCGGCGCCACCTTGTTCTTGACCACCTTGACGCGCGTCTGGTTGCCGACCACCTCGTCCCGGTCCTTGATGGCGCCGATGCGGCGGATGTCGAGGCGGACGGAGGCGTAGAACTTCAGGGCATTGCCGCCGGTGGTGGTTTCGGGCGAGCCGAACATCACGCCGATCTTCATGCGGATCTGGTTGATGAAGATGACCATGCAATTGGTCTTGGAGATGGAGCCGGTGAGCTTGCGCAGCGCCTGGCTCATCAGGCGGGCCTGAAGTCCGGGGAGCTGGTCGCCCATCTCGCCTTCGAGTTCGGCGCGCGGCGTGAGGGCTGCCACCGAGTCGATGACCAGAACTTCGACGGCACCCGAGCGCACCAGCGTATCGGCGATTTCAAGCGCCTGTTCGCCGGTGTCGGGCTGCGAAATGAGAAGATCGTCGATCTTGACGCCGAGCTTGCGGGCATAGACCGGATCGAGCGCATGTTCGGCATCGACGAAGGCGCAGATACCGCCGCGCTTCTGGGCTTCGGCAATGGTCTGCAGCGCCAGCGTGGTCTTGCCGGAGGATTCCGGCCCGTAGATTTCAATGACGCGGCCACGCGGCAGGCCGCCGATGCCAAGCGCGATGTCGAGGCCGAGCGACCCGGTCGAGACCGCCTCGATTTCAAGGGCCGTATTGGCGCCGAGCTTCATGATCGAGCCCTTGCCGAAAGCCCGCTCGATCTGGCTCAGCGCCGCGTCCAATGCCTTATTCTTGTCCATGGAAGAACTTTCAACGACCCGAAGATTCGACTGCGCCATCACCATAATCCTTATTTCACACAGGCCCACCGGACGCAAATATCACTGACTGAAAGGTCTTTCGTGCACCGGTGTTTCCACTATGTTCTAATTTTGTTCGTTACGCAAGCAGAAACTAAAAACCTAAAATCTATTGGTAAATATTAGGGTTAGCCAGAACACAGACGGAACAGAACGGAACGTTCGTGGATATGGGCCGAAAACACTGGTTAGCGCTTCCCTGCGCCTCACGCATACGCTGTTCCAGCCGCCCCCGGTGATTCATGTCGCCAACGGCAAGCCTGGCACCGGCCTGAGGTCCGGCGCCACGAATGCCTTCCGCGCTGCGGGTGTCATCAGCAGATCCTTCGTCCAGTATTCGAAGATCCAGCTGGCTTTGCCAAGATCGGAGGCGAGGATTCCGTTGACGATCTGGACGGCCGGCGTGCCCGGATCTGCTGTCCGCACGGCAGTCTCGACCATGGCGATCGAGGCCCGGGTGATTGTCTCGTGATAGCCCGCCGTGTCCGTGTTCTCGCCGCCCGAGGCGATGTTGTAGCGCCGGATGGCGCCCGGCAGGTCGCGCCGCAGATCGAAACCGGCATGACGCATGTGCAGGCAAACACTCACCGCCCAATGCGCGTCATGCGTCCAGGCCTTCGCCGGCAGCGTGCCGTCGAGAAATCCGGCGGTCAGCACTTCAATCTCATCATCGCTGGCGAAAGGCGCACGGCAGCGGGGCAGGACGCCGGCACTGGTCATGTTTCCATCGCCTCCTTCACCTTCTCGACCAGCTGCTTGAGCGAGAATGGCTTGGGCATGAAGGAATAGTCGCTGTGGCCTTCGAGGTCCTTCTCGAATTCCTCTCCCGGATAGCCCGAGACGAAGATGAACTTGGTGGTATTGCCGCGCTTGCGCAGTTCACGCAGCAGCTTCGGCCCATCCATCTCCGGCATGACGACATCGGAAATGATCAGGTCGAAGCCCTTCTCCTCCTCGGCAATCCGCTCCAGCGCGCTCTCGCCTGAATCCGCCTCGATCACCGTATAGCCGCGCGACGTGAGGGCGCGGAGCGCGAAGGCCCGCACGGCATCCTCGTCCTCGACCAGCAGGATGCGCTCCTTGCCGGTATAATCCGCCCGCTTCGCAGGCTCCGGCGGCTTGTCTTCGACAACCTTGTCGGCCGTCTTTTCGGGATAGTAGCGCGGCAGGAAGATGCGGAAAGTGGTACCCTGCCCCATCACGCTGTCACAGAAGATGAAACCGCCCGTCTGTTTGATGATGCCATAGACGGTCGAGAGCCCGAGACCGGTGCCTTTGCCCACTTCCTTGGTCGAGAAGAATGGCTCCCAGATCTTGTCGCGGATGTGTTCCGGGATGCCCGTGCCGGTGTCCTCGACCTCGCAGGCGACATATTCGCCGGGCGGCATCAGATTGGGAGCAATCGGGCGCGAGGCCTCGGTGCCGAGATTATAGGTGCGCACCGTCAGCGTGCCGCCGTTGGGCATCGCATCGCGGGCATTGACAGCAAGGTTGATGATGACCTGCTCGAATTGGTGAATGTCGACGAGCACAAGCCCCAGATCGCGCTCGTGCTGGATGCGCAGTTCAACCTTCTCGCCCAGAACACGTCCGAGAAGATTGCCGAGATCCGACATTGCCTCGGTCAGCGCATGCACCTTGGGCTGCAGCGTCTGCTTGCGCGAGAAGGCCAGCAGCTGGCGCACCAGATTTGCGGCGCGGTTGGCGTTCTGCTTGATGTTCATGACATCGGCGAAGGCCGGATCGGTGGGGCGCATTTTAGCCAGCAGCAGATCGGCAAATCCGATGATCGGCGTCAGCACGTTGTTGAAGTCATGCGCGATGCCGGAGGCCAGCTGGCCCACCGCCAGCATCTTTTGGCTCTGCGCCAGTTGAACCTCCAGCGCCTTGCTCTCGGTCTTGTCGACGGCAAACACCACGGCGGTGTCGTCTTCGGCTGCCAGACGGGTGAAGGTGAACAAGACCGACCGCGGTTTCTCACCCTCGACGGTTGCCTCCACCTTGTGCAGGCTGCCTTCGCCCGACAGCGACGCAGTGAGTGCTTGTTCAAGCCCCGCACGCTCGGCCGGAATGATGGCAGCCGAAAGGGCAGCACCCCGCCTGGCCTTGTCGGACAAGTCGATGAAAGCGGCGTTTGCCATGCGGATGAGGCCCTGGCCATCGACTTCGGCAATGCCCAGCGGTGCGTTGTTGATGAAACGCGACAGGCGCGGGGCCGAGATTTCGGCCCCACCACCGGACCCGCGCGCCAGCGCCCGCGGCACCACCAGCGTGCGCGACGGCGAAGGCGAACCATCGGCCGTGAAGTCGACATGATGGATGAGCTGCACCGGGATCAGCGCACCGGTGTTGGCATTGCGCAGATCGAGGCTGAAACTTTCGGTGACGGCGCTGCCCGGCCGCGCCTCGACCCCGGCAATCAGCCGCGCTCCGTTCTCGCCCAGAATCGTTGTGAGATTCATCGGCATGCCCGCGCTCAGATCAATTCCCAGCCATTGCGCCAGCGTGGCGTTGAGATAGTCGACATGACCATCGGCCAGCGTCGAGAAAAACCCCGCCGGGGCGTTGTCGAGATAGGTGATGATGAATTGCAGGCGGGAGAAGGCTTGCTCCTGCCGGGCCCGGTCGGCGCTGATGTCCTCGATCCGCCAGATGCGATAGGACGCAGCGCTGCCCTGGCCGCTCATCACCGACATGCGGATCCAGACCGGCCGTTCCGGCGAAGCAACCGGCGCAGAAGATCCCTGCGGCAGGCGGATTTCTCGCGATTCCGGCCGCCCCTCCTGGATCGCCTGTGACAGCTGGTAAATTGGCGCCGAGAACTCCGGAAATCCGGCGAACATCACATCCACGCCGACCAGCCGGCCGCTGCCAGCCTTGGCCGCGAGCTTCAGATAGGCGCCGTTGGCGTAGACGGCGCGGCCGCGCGCATCTGTAACGACGAGGGGATCGCCCAGCGCATCGACGAGGGAATCGAAGAAGGCCCGCTCGCTGCTGTCGCCGCTCGAGACCCGCACCAGGCCGGAGAGCAGTCCAAGAGCCGCCAGCAAGCCGAAGCCGGCAAGCACCGCTGCCGGAACGGCCACCCACAGGGGATAGTGCGGTACGGCATGCCTCACCCCGAACACGACCGCGACTGCGACCAGAGCCGCCAACATGACCGCGATGGCGGCCCGGCCTCCACGGTTGCTGAACGCCCCCTGTGCCGTCAGTTCGCCCCTGCCCGGCACGTTTCTTTCAGTCATCAATGCCACCCCGAATCACAGGCAGTATAGGCGAAACCGCCCCCGGCGGAATCGCCGCAATTGCTGCGCGCATTGTCCTTTACAAATAACGCCGGGACAGCCAGAATCCCCAATGTGTGCAGGGGCTGGCACACCTCAACATAGAATTGGAGTTTCTCTGAATGATCCGCAAAACCCTAATCGCTCTCGCCCTCGGCCTCACCGTTGCTGCAGCGGCCGCACCTGCCGCCCGCGCTGACGTCGACATCGACATCAAGATCAACCTCGGCTACGGCGGTTTCTACGGCCGCAACATCACCTGCAAGACCGGTGCCCGCATCGTCGACCAGCGGTTCAACAATGTGAAGATCCGCGACTGCTCGGGCGCCAATTACCGCTATCACGGACGCCGCAACGGCAAGAACTATCTTATTAACGTCAGCCGCTCGACCGGGCGCATCACTGCGGTCACCCGCGTCTGGAACTAATCCCAGACAGGGATTGACTGATGTCCTGAACATCCACGCAAGGGGGGAACCAGCGCATGGAGTTTCTGAACCAGAACATGCAGGTGATCATCGCGGCACTGGCGGCGCTGATCATTCTCCTCGTGCTCATTGCCGTGTGGCGGACGATCAGCCCGCGCATGGGCGGGCGGCGCGGCCAACGGCTGGGCATCAGCGAGTATCACGAAATTGACAAGTCGCGGCGGCTGGTTCTGATCCGCCGCGACAATGTCGAACACCTTCTGCTGATCGGCGGCCCGCAGGATGTTGTCGTCGAAAGCGGCATCACCGCGGCAGGTGTTGCAGCCTCATATGCTCCGGGGGCGTCATCCATGGCCGAACCGATGGTCGTGCCGCCAGTGCGGCCGGCCCCCCGGCCGGCGGTATTCGGGGATCGCAAGCCACCGCCGCTAAGAACCGTGGACACGCCGCCGCCTCGCGGCCACGGAACCGATCTCGAATAGAGACTGCAGAAGACAATAGAAAAAGCCCGGCGTCACCGCCGGGCTTTTCGATTTGAGTAAAGAAGGCCTGATTACGCCTGCGGCGCATCCGGGCTGTGGGCGGGAGGAGCAGAACGATCGGCCATGAACCGATCGAACTCTTCTTGATCCTTGGCGCGGCGCACCTTCTCAACGAATTCGCGGAAGGCTTTCTGTTCGTCTTCCAGTTTGCGGCGCTCATCGTCGAGGCGCTGCATCTGCTCACGCTTGTAGGCGTCGAAGGCCGCGTTGCCGGAGCCGGCGAAACCGTAGGCCGATGACTGGCTCTTCCAGGTCTTCCAGGACTGGAAGTCCGGAGCCTTGAAACCCTGCCACGGGGCTTCGCTGCCGGAAGAGCCGCGCCACATCTCGCCGTTCTTCCACTTCAGGAAAAGAGCGAGCAATCCCAGCGGCCAGAACACCACGAAACCGGCGACCATTGCGCCAACTTCCCAGGCCGACCAGCGTGACTTGATGCCACCGCCACACCGACGCCGATGGGATTCGCTCCGCGGGTCAAAACCTGCCGAAGCTGTACTGTTCATCTCTTTGTCCTCTCCTTGAGTTCAATTGACAGGAATTCAGATAGGAAGCCTTGGGCCCCCGTCAATGGAAATTGGACCGGCAGCGGCCGATTTTGGCAGGTTGCGAAATTTCACCGGAATGCGTAACCCTCAAGCCTTGAAATCCAGTGGAGGCCTCCCATGACCCAGATCAAGATCGCCATGCTGACCGCCGGTGGCCTCGCGCCTTGCCTGTCCTCGGCCGTCGGCGGATTGATCGAGCGCTATTCCGAGCTGCAGCCGGATGCGCCGATGATCGGCTATCTGAGCGGCTACAAGGGACTGCTGCAGGGCAAATCCATCGCCGTGACGCCTGAAGTGCGGGCCCGCGCGCACGTTCTTCACGCTCATGGTGGCTCACCCCTCGGCAACAGCCGCGTCAAGCTGACCAATGTCGCAGATTGCGTGAAACGCGGCCTGGTCAAGGAAGGAGAAGTGCCGTTGCAGGTTGCCGCCAATCAGCTTGTGAAGGATGGCGTGACCATCCTCCACACCATCGGTGGTGACGACACCAATACGACGGCAGCCGATCTCGCGGCCTATTTGAAGGACAACAATTACAATCTGACGGTCGTTGGATTGCCCAAGACAATCGACAATGACGTCGTGCCCATCCGCCAGACGCTGGGGGCCTGGACGGCCGCCGAACAGGGAGCGGTATTCTTCGCCAATGTCGTCAACGAACAGTCGACGTCGTCGCGCCAGCTGGTGATCCATGAAGTAATGGGCCGCCACTGCGGCTGGCTGACCGCGGCGACGGCCCGTGCCTGGCGCCAGCAGCTCGATGCACTGGAATTCCTTCCCGAGTTCAACCTGTCGCGCCGCCACAAGGACATCGATGCCATCTATGTGCCGGAGATGCCGATCGACATCGAGGCCGAGGCCAAGCGCCTGAAGCAGGTCATGGACGAAAAGGACTCGGTCTCGATATTCGTCAGCGAGGGCGCCTGCGTGAACGAAATCGTCGCCGAGCTGGAATCCAAGGGCGAGAAGGTCGACCGCGATGCCTTCGGTCATGTGAAGCTCGATCAGGTCAAAGTGGGCGACTGGTTCGGCAAGCAATTCGGCAAGAAAATCGGCGCCGACAAGACGCTGGTGCAGAAATCCGGCTATTTCGGCCGCTCCGCCGCCGCAAACAAGGCCGATCTCGATCTCATCCGCTCCATGGTGCATGTGGCTGTGGACTCGGCACTTGCCGGCGTCTCCGGCGTTGTCGGTCATGACGAAGAGCATGGCGACGAACTGCGCGCCATCGAGTTCCCGCGCATCAAGGGCGGCAAGCACTTCGACCCCAAAGTGTCCTGGTTTGCCGATATGCTGAAGGACATCGGCCAGATCGCATGAGCAGGCTCGCGATCCTTGCCACACTTGTGGTGCTGGGCCTCTCCGGCAGCGATGCCGCCCTGGCCGATGAACGCATGGTCGCGGCAAAGAAGGACTTCGACGTTCATTGCGCGCCCTGCCACGGCACCGACGGCAAGGGCCGCGGACCGTTCCCGCCCGGCTTGGCCAAGAAGCCTGCCGACCTCACCGAAATCACTGCCAAGTATGGCGGTGTGTTTCCGGAGGACCGCGTCTTCGAGACCATCGCCGGCCTCGACTTGCCCGAAGGCCACGGTAGCCGCGACATGCCAATCTGGGGCGATGTGTTCATCACCGAGAGTGTCGGCAAGAGCACGAAGCTGGAAGACGCCATGAAGGCTTCAGACGACACGTCGCGCCGCATCGTTGCTCTTATCCGCTATATCGAGACGCTTCAGGCGGCCCCGTGAATCCTGCGCCCTTTCGCAACAACGTGGAACTGACCCGCGCAGGGCTGAAGCCGCGACGAAGGTTGCCGGGTGAAACAGCGATTGCGGTCACCTGGAACCGTCTCGGCGGCCTGTTGGACAGACTCTGCACGGTATCCGGCATAGCTCCCGCCACCGCTCTTGCCGTTTGGAGGGTTGAATGCGGCTCCCTGGCCTTCATCCGCGGGCGGCCGGCACTGCGCTTTGAACCACACATCTTCTACAATCGCTGGGGCAAGGACCACGAACAGGACTTCGACCGGCATTTCCAGTTTGGTGGCCGCAACGGTGTCGATGGCGCGCGCTGGCAGAACCATGTGTTCCGGCTCAAGGCTGAGGCGGAATGGCAGCGCTTTCATGGCGATCAGTCCGCCGAATACCGGGCATTGAAGCTGGCATCGGCCTTGGCCGGGACAGAGATCGCAGCGCAATGCGCCAGCTTCGGCGGGCCGCAGATCATGGGCTTCAATCATGATGTCATCGGCTATCCCACGGCCGAAGCAATGCGGCAGGCCTTTGGCCGCAGCGAGCGCTGGCAAGTCTGCGCGTTCTTCGATTTCTGCACGGCGAAGGACATCATCGGCGCACTGACGGCGAGAGACTGGCTGGGCTTCGCCAGGGTCTATAATGGCCCGGGCAATGCGGAAGCCTATGCTGCGAAAATCGCCGCAGCCTATGATGAGGCGGTCCGGCTACTGGAGCATGGCGCATGAGCAATCTCCACCCAGACCGTCTCTTCCCGGCCTCCGGCCCGGCGCTCAACCATGCGCGCGCTCTTTATGATTCGATTTCCGAATTGCCTATTGTCAGTCCGCACGGTCACACCGATCCCGCCTGGTTTGCCGAAAACCGCAACTTCGCCGATGCGGCATCGCTGTTCCTGACGCCCGACCATTATGTGCTGCGCATGTTGCGGAGCCAGGGACTGTCCTATGAGGCGCTCGGCCTGGCGCGCAAGGGCGAGGCGCCAAAGGTTTCGGATCTCGCGGCGTGGAAACTCTTCGCAGTGAACTATCATCTGTTCGCGGGAACCCCGTCCGAACTATGGATCGACCACGCCTTCCGCTGGGCCTTCGGCATCGAGGAGAAGCTCAATGCGAAGAACGCCACCTCCCTCTACGAGACCATTACCCGGCGGCTGGCTGATGAGGACCTCAAACCGCTCGCTGTGCTCGACCGGGCGAAGGTCGAAACGATCGCCACCACCGAATTCGCACTCGATCCGCTCGACCATCACAAGGCTTTGAAGGCCAGGGGCCTCAACCATCGCATCCGCACCACATACCGGCCCGATGATGTGACTGATCCGGTCAATCCCTCTTTCGTGGCCAACCTCCAGCGCCTGGCCGAGATCACCAATGAAGACGTGGGCCTGTGGAACGGCTTGATCGCCGCCCATGCCAAGCGCCGGGCCTTCTTCCGTGATCATGGCGCCACCGCCACCGATCACGGTGTGCCGGACGCCATGACGGCAGACCTGCCGCTTCACGAGAAACAGGCGCTGCTGACCCGCGCCCTGAGAGGCGAACTCGATGCGGCAGGCAAAGCGCTGTTCCGCGCCCAGATGATGACTGAAATGGCAGCGCTATCAGCCGAGGACGGCATGGTGATGCAACTCCATGCGGGGTCAATCCGCAACACCGACCCAGCCCTGGTGGCCTACTACGGCCCCAATCTCGGCGCCGACATTCCGTCGGCAGGCGATTTTGTGAATGCGTTGCAGCCGCTTTTGAAGCGATTTGGCTCATCGCAGGGTTTCCGGCTGATCCTCTTCACGCTGGATGAAACCACATATGCCCGCGAGCTTGCGCCGATGGCGGGCTATTGGCCCTGCCTGATGATCGGGCCGCCGTGGTGGTTCCACGACAGCCCTCTCGGCATCCGGCGCTACCTCGATCAAGTGGTGGAAACAGCCGGCTTCCACAATCTGGCGGGCTTCAACGACGACACCCGCGCGCTGCTCTCCATTCCTGCCCGCCATGACGTCTGGCGGCGCGAGGTCGCGCGGTTTCTCGGAACATTCGTCGCCGAACACCGGCTGTCGGCCTCCTCTGCCGCCGAAATTGCCCGCCAACTTGCCTATGACGCCGCGAAGCTTGCCTATCGCTTGGACTGAATGGCAAATTTGTTATAACCGTTTGACTATAACACTGGCCAGGCCTTCACTGGGCGCTTGCCACCTGCTAGCAACGCGATCATGCAATTTCTTGCCCTCGGTCCGGATGAATGGAATGCGGTGCGCCTCAGCGTGAAGGTGGCGCTCGTGGCCATGTTCGCAAGCTTGCCGGTGGCACTCGGCGTAGCTTTGCTACTGGCCCGGACAGAATTCTGGGGCAAGCAGCTGATCAACGGAATCGTGCATCTGCCACTCGTGTTGCCGCCGGTGGTGACGGGCTATTTACTGCTTCTGAGTTTCGGCAAACGCGGATTACTGGGAGCTGCATTGGCGGACTGGGGAATAGTCTTCTCATTTCGATGGACCGGTGCGGCGCTCGCCTGCGCCATCATGGGTTTCCCACTGATGGTGCGAGCCATCCGGCTGTCGCTTGAAGCAGTTGACAGAAAGCTTGAGTCAGCGGCCGCCACGCTGGGCGCAAATGCACTCTGGGTCTTCCTGACGATTACTCTGCCGCTGACTCTGCCAGGCATCATTGCCGGCATGATCCTGAGCTTCGCCAAGGCAATGGGCGAGTTTGGCGCCACGATAACTTTCGTGTCAAACATTCCCGGTGAGACGCAGACGCTTCCATCAGCTATTTATACTTACACCCAAGTACCAGGTGGTGACGCTGGCGCCTTGCGCCTGACGCTCATCTCGATTGCCATCTCTCTTGCAGCGCTCGTTGTTTCTGAAGTTCTCGCCAGGCGCATTGGTCAGCGGCTTGCGTCATGAGCTTGTCCGTCACCATCAGTCATCAACTTAGTGACTTCCATCTTGATGCACAGTTCGAGGCGAAGGGTCCGCTCACGGCGCTCTTCGGTGCCTCCGGCTCCGGAAAATCAACGCTGGTCAATGTCATCGCCGGACTGGTCCACCCCGCCAGCGCCCGCATTATTGTCGATGGTGAGACCCTGATCGACACAAGCCGTAAGGTATTTCAGCCTGCTCATCGCCGCCGTGTCGGTTATGTTTTTCAAGATGCGAGGTTGTTTCCGCACCTGTCAGTGTTTCAGAACCTGCGCTACGGAAAATGGTTTGCGCCGCAGCAGCAGCGTTACGCCAACGAGGACAACATTATTGGGCTGCTTGGAATTGAACCATTGCTCAGCCGCAAGCCAAGTCAACTTTCGGGTGGCGAGAAGCAGCGCGTGGCGATCGGCCGTGCCTTGCTTGCCTCGCCGCGCCTGTTGCTGATGGACGAGCCATTGGCATCGCTCGATTCGGGACGAAAGGCCGAGATCATGCCTTACATCGAGCGGCTTCGCGATGATCTCGAGATCCCCATTCTCTATGTCAGCCACTCGCTGGCGGAAGTAGCACGGCTGGCGAACGACATCGTGGTGCTGGCCGATGGCAAGGTCGCGGCATACGGCCCCGCGCAAGACATCATGCAGCGCCTCGACCTCGTGCCGGAAGACGAGCGCGGTGAAGGCGGTGCAATCCTCGACATGCAGGTTCTGTCTTATGACTCTGGCTTCGACATGACGACCCTCACTTCAGCCGCCGGCACATTGCGCATGCAGGGCCACGCTGGCACCTCTGGAAAATTGCTCCGTATACGGATCAGAGCGCGCGACGTGATGATCGCCACGCAGGAACCAACATTCATCAGTGCACTGAATATTATTTCCGGCCGTATCAGCCGGATGGAGGAGTCCGGCGGCGCATCCATGACCATAACTCTGGATTGCGCCGGTTCGCCGCTCATGGCCCGCATTACCCGCCAGTCAGCAGCAGCCTTGGAACTGGCCCCCGGACAGCCGGTCTATGCCGTTGTGAAGTCCGTTTCGATCGCCTGACCGCGTTGATGAGATATGAGAATCGCTATTCCTGAATGACTATAATTACCGTCAATCTTCAGTCGTCGTCGTTTCTGCCTGCAGGGCCTTCAAATGCGCTTCGGTGGCCGTCGCCGCAGCCCGTTCCATCGCCCGATAGCGCGAAATCAGGCTGAGGCCCAAAGGGGTCAGCGTGGCGCCGCCGCCCTTCTTTCCGCCGCTCTTCGAGGAAACCACCGGTTTGCCAAAGATCGTGTTCAAATCGTCAATCAGTTCCCAGGCGCGGCGGTACGACATCTCCATGGCGCGGCCGGCCGCTGAAATCGAGCCCAGCGCCGCGACCTGTTCGAGAAGTGCGATCTTTCCGGGACCGATGCGAAGATCGGGGCCAAAATCGATGCGTATACTGAGCTGTGCCATGCGTGTTCGTGTCCTTAGCCGGGAGCCAATGATCGGCGAAAGCCCGGCCGAAATCCAGTGGCGGCGACGGCACAAAGCAGTTGCCATCGGCGGCGAGACCAGAAATCATGTAACGCGAACAGGCGGTGGCGGTGGCGATGTCCGGAAATATCGATCAAATCACCTTGCTGGCCAATTGCGCGCTCTTCAGCAATGCCAGCCAAGAGGATATTCACGCCCTCAGCGCTATCGCCACTCCGGCAAAGTGGAAGGCTGGCACCACCATCTTCCAGCAGGGTGACGAAGCAGATTTCCTCATCGTCATCGGCTCGGGGCGCATCCGCCTCAGCCTGGCAACGGCTGGCGGCAAGGAACTTACCATCCGCCACGCCGCCGCCGGTGCCGCACTCGGCGAAATGGGTGTGCTCGATCATGAGGCGCGCTCCGCCGATGCCACGGCGGATACTGATACGGCCGGGACGATCATCCGCCGCAACGCCTTTATGCGTCTGCTGGCCGAGCGGCCCAGCCTGGCGCTCTGCATCATCCAACATCTCACAAAGCGCTTGAGGGATACCACCTATCAGCTTGAATCTGTAGCTCTTTATGAGCTTTCGGCAAGGCTGGCGCGGTTCATCCTCGCGAGCCTCCGGCAAGCCCACGGCGACGACCTGCCGCTGCGCGCCTCCCTGAAACTCGATCTCGGCCAGGGCGAAATTGCCGCGATTCTCGGCGCCAGCCGGCCCAAGCTGAACCGGGCCCTGGCCGAGTTGGAAGAGCAAGGGGCGATCCGCCGCGATGGCCGGGCGCTCGAGTGCAATATCGACCGTCTCAACGACATCGCCGCCGCGGACGGAGATTGAGGCCGATGCGAGTGGCCGCCCTGAAGCCGCGGCATCGGACTGTCCTGGTGGGTGCACTGGCAGCCATGGCGGGTCTGGCCGTGCTGGCCAGCCTATCCGAGCCCTACAAGACAGTGCGCGAGCAGGCGCTTGGCGTCGTCTCGCAATTGGCGGCGCCTCCGCCTATGCCAGGCATCATGGTGGTCGACATCGATGATGCCGCGTCCCTCGACACCGGCACCTGGCCCTGGCCTCGCGCCGAGCAGGCCCGGCTCATTGCGGCGGTGGCGGCATCGAGCCCCACGGCCATCGCCCTCGACATCGTGCTGAGCGGCCATTGCGGTGCGGAAGAACCCGGCAATTCCGAACTGGCCGATGCCATTGGCCTCGTCCCAACCGTCATCGGATTCGTGCTGCCGGGCCGCGAAAAGCCGGTGCAGCCGCTATCGCCCGTCGCTGTCCAGCCGCCCGTCGACATCCCCTTTCTCTGGCAGGCCGAAGGTGCCGAATGGCCCTGCCCCGAATTCATTTCCCGCGCCGAAGGGCTGGCTTCCGTTTCGATCGGCGGCGACTCCAGCGCCACGGTGAGTTCTGTGCCCGGCGTGGTGATGGTCGGACCTTCACTCTATCCCGGCTTTGCCGCCGATGCGGTGCGTCTGTGGATGGACGCCTCAGCTGCCATCCTCAGCGGCGGCAGCGCACCCCGGATCGCTATCGGCGACGCCGTGGCGAACCTCGACTCCAGCGGCGAGTTGCGCCTTCATGCGCCGCGTCCGGAAGAGTGGCCGGTCCACACGATGTCGGCCGCTGAGGTGAAGCCTGCAGGCGACGCACGGCTGAAAGACAAGCTGGTGTTCATCGGCAGCAGTCTCGCTCAAGCCGGAAACCTGCGGCCGACGGCCGCTGACCCTCTGACCCCATCAACTCAAATCCAGGCCCGCATGGCCGGGCAGTTGATGACCGGCCACGTGCCCTGGCGGCCTGCATGGACCTCGATTGCCGAGATGGCGGCCTTGCTGGCGGGGGCCGGCGTCAGCATCGCAGCCGCAATCAGCCTGAAGCCGATGAACTCGGCGGCCGTCACGGCAGCAATCGCGGCGGTGCCGGCAGGATTGGCCATCGCCGGCTATCACCTCATGGGAATTGCGTTTGATCCGCTGGCACCATCGCTTGGCATCGCGGCTGTCGGCATCGCCAGTGGCCTGTCGCAATACGCGGCCGCCCGCCGTGGCGAGGCGGCAATCCGCAGGAGCTTCGAACAGCGCCTGCCGGTGTCTGTCGTGGCAAGGCTGGCCGAAGGCACGGGAGGCGAACGCATCGCCGGCGAGGAGCGGATCGTCACTGCGCTCTTCACCGACATCGAGGGGTTCACCACGATGACCTCGGCACTGGCGCCCAAGGATCTCGTGCGGCTGCTCGACGGATATTTTGAAGGCGTGACACGCATCATCGGCGAACACGGCGGCATGGTCGACAAGATCGTCGGCGATGCCGCGCACGCCTTTTTCAACATGCCCCTGGCACAGGCACACCATGAGGCGGCAGCACTGGCGTGTGCCGATGCGATTTACGGCTTCGCCGAAACCTATCGTCAGCAACCAGCAGCCAAAGCCGCAGGCTTTGGCCGCACCCGTATCGGTATCGAGACCGGTCCGGTGTTCGCCGGAGACGTTGGTGCCGCCGCAAAATACGACTATTCCGCCCATGGACCGGCGGTCAACCTGGCCGCCAGGCTGCAGGACGCAAACAAGCAGACCGGCACCGCAATCCTCGCCGGACCGGGGATGAAAGCCGCGCATCCTCCCGGCTGGGAACTCGTTAGCCTCGGCAAGCTGGACCTCAGAGGCTTTGGACCCGTCGAAGTGTTCTCACCGCGGAAGTTGGGGAAGGGCTAGAGGCCGACACTCGCATAGGCCGCTTCGATGCGCGGTTTGCCCCATTGCTTGACCTCGCTTGGCGGCTGGCCGGGCTTGGCAATGTCGACGCCGTCGCCTGCCTTGAGACTGCGGCTCACTCCGGCCGCCGTCACCTGCACCTCACCGCGTTCCACAAAAATACCGAACACGCCCTTGCTGGGACCGGCAAAGAACTTTGTGCCGCGGACCGCGATCAACCCGAAGCGCGAGCGCACGGTGAGCTTGATCTTCGGCAGGTCATCGGCCCGGTCGAACATCATGGCCCCTTCACCGAGTTGCAGAAGACCTCCTGTTTCGGCAACGAACTTGTCGATCTTCAGTTTTGCCTTTGAACCGAGATGCACGATTGTGCCGCCCGAAAAATCCAGCCTGGCGAAGCTCTCGACATCGGTCTCGACCAGATCGCGCAAACGCAGGCCGGCACCAGCCGCCAGGTCGCGCACCGTCTCGCGCCGCCGCGCCACCACCTTGCCACGCACGTCACCTGCGGCACCGACGACGTCGTCCTTCGCCAGGGCGGGCGCCGCCAGGAATGTGGCCGGAAGTGCGGCCAACAACAGCCGCCGCGTCAATTCAAGTTTCAGGATATCGCTCATGACTGTCGCCTTTCGAAACGTGCCCCCATTTGAAGAGTGATCCCACAAGCCGGGTCGCGTCAAGTTCGCTCATCTTCGAACATCTGCCTGTTACCCGGGGAACTGCGGCCACCCTGCCCGCGCCCTAGCCTGCACTTATCAGGGGGAAACCCCGAAGCATGAAAAGAGGGACCAGGACCATGGCACGCATTCTCTACACCGGCAGCAGCAATCAGCGCGTCGTCGGCACCAACGCATCGGACGAAATTCTCTCGACAGTACCTGATACCGGATCGGACACCATCTTTGCGCGCGGTGGCGATGATGAAGTCCGTACCGGTGGCGGCAACGATCTGATTTTTGGAGGCGACGGCAACGACGTGCTATCCGGCGGCAACAACAACGACACTCTGTTTGGCGGCATCGGCGACGACAGATTGTTCGGTGGCAACAATGACGACACACTGGCCATTGAGACCGGGTTTGCCGACTTCGGTACGGATACCTTGTCGGGGGGCGCGGGCTTTGACAAGGTCGTCATCAAGACGGGCACCATCGTTGAGGTCAATGGCAATCCCTCCGTTGTGGCGCAGGCAGACGCAACCGAAGGCGTGCTCATCAACATGGTCAATGTGTTTGTGCCGGGCCTCGTCGGCAGCTTTCAGCAGGGCTCGGGCGGCGACGAGGATGTCTTCGATTTCCTGACCAACCAGCGCGGGACGATCAAGGACAGCAACGGTGCAGCCGTGTTCGGCGACATCGAGGAATTCGTTCTGACGAAGTTTGATGACGCGATCTTCGACTCGTCCGCCAGCCACGTCATCGATGGCGGCGACGGCGATGACTACATTTCCGGCGGTGGCGGCGCTGACAATATCATCGGCGGTAACGGCAACGATACCGCCATGTACGGTGGCTCTGCCCAAGCCGTTTCGATTTCGCTGCTGGATTTCGGCAATGGCGGAAGTGGCTCCGGTGGCGACGCCGAGGGCGACAAACTGTTCGACGTCGAGAACGTCTTCGCTTCCGGCCACAACGACTTCGTCCTCGGCAACGCAAAATCCAACACATTGATTGGCCAGGCCGGAAATGACACGCTGATCGGCGGTCTGGGAACCGACACGCTTGACGGCGGTGCAGACAACGACACGCTGCGCGGCGGCCTCGGCAATGACAAGATCACTGGCGGCGAGGGCATCGATACGGCGCAATTCACCGACTGGAATGGCACCACTGCAGGTCTTCTCACCACCATCAGCACACGGATCACCTTGGCAGACGGTGACGCCGCAAGCGAGGCCAGGCTGCTGTCCACCAGCATTAAGGGCACGTTCCCCGTCACTGTTGTGACGACGACATTGGAAACCGACACGCTCTCTGGCATCGAGAATGTCGTCGGCACGAATTTCGCGGATACGATGACCGGCAACCGCGACAACAACACGCTTGAGGGCCGTGACGGCAACGACACGCTGGATGGCGGAAAGGGTTCTGACATTCTCAATGGTGGCGACGGAACTGATACGGCCCGCTTCACGGCCAAAGGCAGCATCTTCGAATTCAACCGGGTGGAGGCTTCACTCCAGGACGGCGAGGCCACGATATTCCGCACGACGCGTTCGGGATTGAATACGGCCACGACATCCGAAACCGACTCCTTGATCTCGATTGAAAACCTGACAGGCACGGCGGGGTCGGACAAGCTGACCGGAAATGCCGCCGTCAACACGCTGGATGGCGGCGCCGGAAATGATACGCTGGCGGGCGTCGGTGGCGCCGACAAGCTGATTGGTGGCGAGGGCAAGGACACGGCCGACTACACGGTCTCAGCCGTCGGTGTTACCGTGAACCTGTCGGCCGGCACGGCCATCGGAGGCGATGCGGCCGGGGATACGCTTGTATCAATTGAGAACGTCACGGGTTCCAACAATGCCGACATATTGACCGGATCGGCGGAGGCCAACATCATTAACGGCCTTGGCCAGAACGACACCATCGAAGGCGGTGCTGGCGCAGACACGATGGATGGCGGCACGGGCGTCAACACCCTGAGCTATGAAGGCTCAGGCGGCGTCACCTTCTCGCTCGATGCCCTGCTCGCCGCGACGGGCGATGCCGAGGGCGACGCGGCCTTCAACTTCCAGAATCTCTCCGGATCCTTGACCGGCGATGACACGTTGCGCGGCAACTCCGGCAACAACACCATCGCCGGCAATGGCGGCAATGACACGCTCTCCGGCGGACTGGGGGGCGACACGCTCGACGGCGGCAGCGGCTTCGATACCGCCGACTACAGCCATGATGGCGGGGTCGATATCGATCTGCAGTCCGCCAGCTTCGGCGGCGCCGCGGCAGGCGACAGCTTCATCTCGATCGAGGCAATCATCGGCGGCAATGGCGACAACACCATCAAGGGCGATGATCTCGACAACGTGGTGACCGTCGATACGGGCTCCAACAGCTTGCAGGGGCGTGGTGGACTTGACACGCTGACCGGCGGCGACGGGCAGGATCTGCTCAACGGCGGCGCGGGTGACGACACGCTCAGCGGCCGCGCTGACAGCGATGAGCTTCAGGGCGGCGCCAACCAGGATACACTGGATGGCGGCCGTGGCGCGGATACCTTGACCGGCGGCACTGACAGCGACGAACTGACGGGTGGTCTGGGCCGTGACACGTTCATCTTCAACGGAGGCAACGCGGGTCAGGATACCATCACCGACTGGCAGGACGGCACCGACACGATCGAATTCAACTCGGGACTTGTCGACAGCTTCGCCGACCTGACAATTGCGGGCAACGGTACCACACATGTGACGGTGATCTACGGCGACAATGCCATCGACATCTTCAGTGCCGAGGCCTTCACGCTCAACGCACAGGATTTCTCCATCCTCTGAGTTGCCGCGACGGAGTATCCCAACGGGCGGCTGTTTGCCGCCCGCTTTCCGTTGTCCGGTTATCTGAAAATGCGGCGGGACTTCCGTCCCCGCCCGCTGTATAGCAAGCGCAAAGATTGGGCTTCGGGCGTCGACCACACCCACCGCGAGGAGCCTCGACGGGCATTCCCTCAGGGTGATCGGAGCATCAAGCATGGCATTTCCGCCAAACTACAATCAGGAACGCAACAACCGCTCGCGCAGCAAGGCACAGAAAGCCTTGGACAAACAGCAGAAACGGGATGACAAGGCAGCGCTGCGCAAAGCCGTGCGCGCCCCGGAGCCTGAGCCCGGTGCCGCTAAGATGCCCGAGAAGGGCAAGGAATAGGATCGACATCAAATGGCGAAGAAGAAACCGAAAGTTGCCGAGGGATTTCTATTCTTCGACGTGATCTATGAAGACGGCACAAAGAGTTCGCGGCGCAAGGTTTCGGCCTCCGAGATCGAGGACATGGGCGAAGCCCATGCCCGGACCGTGATCATGGATCAGGACCGCAAAGTCGCCGAAATGTCAGGCAACAGCCGCGGCGCCATCAAGTCGATAGCGCGCTCGGCAAAGTAAGCTCAGCCGAACGGCACCAGACGCTTGGCCTGCTCATCCCACAAGGTGAGCCGGACGCAGGCGAAGCTTTGCCCCAGGCTGATGCGGCCGATGCTGCGCAACTCCGGATGATCGGCCAGAACCTCTGGCAACCGGTAGAAAGGTATGCGGCTGTTCAGATGATGCAGATGATGGATGCCGATATTTCCGGTGAGCCACATCAGCGGCTTTGGCAGATCATAGAATGAACTTCCGTGCAGAGCAGCATGGGCGTGAGTCCACTGCGGTTGGCGTTCCCATGAGGTGCGCTCGAACTGATGCTGGACATAGAACAGCCAGACGCCGATCGAGGCTCCGACCATGACGGTGGGAAGCTGGATCGCCAGCAGCGCATGCAGTCCGATCATCCAAATGAGAATCAGTGCAAGTGCCAGCGCCCCGGCATTGGTCAGCATGGTGCTCGCCCATGGCATGGTGCCCTCGCGCATCGCGCCGAATGGCAGCCGCTGCTGCAGCAGGAACAGATAGGCCGGTCCCACCACGAACATGACCAGGGGATGGCGATAGATCCGGTAGCGCAATTTTCCGAACCAGGTTCGCGCCGCATATTCCTCGACCGTCAGCGTATCGATGTCGCCAATGCCACGCCGGTCGAGATTCCCGGAACTGGCATGATGCAGCGCATGCGACCGCCGCCAGAAATCATATGGTGTGAGTGTCAATACGCCGATGACCCGTCCCACCCAGTCATTGGCGCGGCGCGAGCTGAACAGGGCGCCATGCCCGCAATCGTGCTGAATCATGAACAGCCGTACCAGAAAGGCGCCGGTGGGAACGGCCAGCGGCAGGCTCAGCCACAGGCTGTACTGGCTGACGTACAGCATCAGCGCCCAAAGAGCGGCGAACGGCAGCACGGTCGCCAGGATTTCAAACGTGGCTTTACGGTTGTCAGCCTGACGATAGGAGTTGAGCCGCGGTAGCCACGAAGCTGTGGCCGGGGCAGACGTCGATGCGTTTTCCAGCGTAATCCTTTCGCCCGCAACTCTGTGAGCGGGCAATATGCGTGCTCATAGCAGGCTTCCACCGGCAAGTCACAAGCGGAGTGCAATCGCGGACGAGTATTTCCGGCGGCGTGGGTACGCCCCTGGCGTCAACCCAGAAGCTGCCGAAGTGTCTCCCGGTTCCTCCGCACCGCAGTCTCGGGATCAGCCGCCGCGACATCCGATTCCTCCTCCGCGACGATCCACCCGTTGAAACGCGGTGCGGATGATACGGCCTCAACCACTGCCCGCGTGTCGCAGACGCCCTCACCAAGCATCTGCCAGTGTCCGCGTGAATCGACGTCCTTGAGATGCAGATAGCGGACGCGGTCGCGGTACAGCGTGACCGTCTCGACCAGTGTCATGCCGCCGCGCAGGATGTGGCCGGTATCGGGAACCCAGCCGATGACGGCGCGATCGGTCAACGCCATGATTCGCGCATATTCGTCACCCGTGCCAAGCAAGGTGTTGTGATGTGAACTCGGATGAAACGCGACGTCGACACCCATGCGCTGGCCCAGTGCGCCGATGGCATTGTAGATCCTCGCGGCCGCGGCGAATTTGCCGGCTTTGTCGCCCGCCGACATGATGGTGGCGCTGCCAAGCGACAGCACGGCGCCCGGAAACTGCGCCACGAAATCCAGCACGCGCTCTGCCGCAGCAAGATCCGCATCAAAGGCCGCAGGTTCGGTAAATCCGCTGTCGCTGGCCCAGGCAAAGGCGATGAGGTCGAGGCCATGGGTATTCAGAGCTACCGCAAAATCCTTCGGTCGCGCCGCATAGGAACCGATCATCTTGTCGGTAATCTCAATGCCGCTGTAACCGCCGGCGGCAATCGAGCCGAGCAGATCATCGGCCGTGCCAGTCCAGCGCTCACCCAGCATTTCCCAGGTATAGGTCTGGCATCCGATCCGCAGCATGGGCAGTCTCCTTGTTGTGGCATCAGGCAATAGCGGCTCGTCCTTTGCGCCTGCAAGTCCCCGTGCGAGCAAGGCAGGTCCGCGCCGCTGAGCGCGCTTTCCCGCATGAAGTGCGCCTCGACCCTGTGATAAAGATACGCGCAACTGAAGAACGGGGAAGGATTCCGGCACAATGAGCAGGCTGCGCATCGGCGTCATCGGCTGCGGCAATATTTCGGCCACCTATCTGCGCAATGCCGCGCTGTTCCCGCAGCTGGAACTGCGCGCCTGTGCGGACATGGTTCTGGACGCGGCGAAAGCACGCGCGGCCGAGTTTGGCATCAGGGCCATGACCGTGGACGCCCTGCTGGCCGCCGATGATGTTGATCTCGTTCTCAACCTGACTATACCAAACGCGCACTTCGATGTGTCGATGTCGGCGCTGCGGGCCGGCAAGCATGTGTTCACCGAGAAGCCGTTGGCGGCGACGGCAGCCCTCGCACGGCAAATCGTTGCCGAAGCCCGCAACCGGAATCTGGCACTCGGCTCCGCTCCCGACACGTTTCTGGGTGCCGCCGGAAGGCTTGCGCGGCGGCTCATGGACGGCGGGGCCATCGGCAAGCCGGTGGCCGGCACCGCCTTCATGATGGGGCGCGGCATGGAACACTGGCATCCCAATCCGCAATTCTACTATCAGCCCGGCGGCGGTCCCGCCCTCGACATGGGCCCCTACTATGTCACCATGCTTGTGAACCTGCTCGGTCCGGCAAAGCGCGTAATGGCGATGACCGCCACAGGTTCGGCTGAACGCCGCATCACGGCGCCCGGGCCCAGCCACGGCACCAGCTTCGCTGTCGGCACGCCGACAACCGCCATGGCGCTTGTCGAATTTGCCAATGGCGCGGCAGTGACCCTGGGCTTCAGCTGGGACGTCTACCGCCACAGCAACCAGCCAATCGAACTGCACGGCACAGCGGGTTCGCTTCGCTTGCCGGATCCGGACACATTCGGTGGCACAATCGGCCTCAGCGAAGCCGGAAAACCGTGGCAGGACTTTGAAACCAGCGGCCTGCTGGATGGCGAGATCAACTGGCCCTATGCCGCGCCCGATCGCGCCAATTATCGCATGCTGGGCGTAGCGGACCTGGCGAGGGCGCTGGCCACCGGGCAGCAGGCCCGGGCCAGTGGCGATCTGGCCCTGCATGTGCTGGACATCCTCGAAGCCATTCTGGTGTCGGGAGAAAGCGGTGCGCCGCAAATGCTGGCAGGCGGTCCGCCGCAACCAGTGGCGCTGACCGAGCAGGATGCCCTGGCACTGAGGGGTCAATAGCATGTCAGCCAAATTCGCAACCTACCCAAGTCTCAAAGACCGCGTTGTTTTCGTCACCGGTGGCGCAAGTGGCATTGGCGCCGACATCGTGCGTGCATTCCACGATTCAGGCGCCAGGGTTGCCTTCGTCGACATCCAGGACACGGCGGGCAAGGCTCTCGCCGCGGAACTCGGCGCCCTGTTCCTCCACTGTGATCTGACCGACATTGAATCGCTGAAGGCTTCGATTGCCGCAGTTCATGCGGCTCTGGGGCCGATCGGCGTCTTGGTCAACAATGCCGCGAATGACGACCGTCACCCGATCGACGATGTGAACGTCGACTATTGGGACTGGTCGCAGCATGTGAACCTGCGGCCGCATTTCTTCGCCGCCCAGGCCGTCCGCCCGCAAATGCGTGAACTCGGCGGTG
The DNA here is from genome assembly GCA_963205315.1 of Pseudomonadota bacterium. Classification (GTDB taxonomy): domain Bacteria; phylum Pseudomonadota; class Alphaproteobacteria; order Rhizobiales; family Aestuariivirgaceae; genus Aestuariivirga. Next base: position 32,539 of record CAUJIO010000071.1, read on the forward strand.
GCTCGATCATCAATTTCTCCTCCATCGCCTGGCGGCTGGGTTCGGATACGATGGCGCCATACGCCACGGCGAAATCCGCCGTCATCGGACTCACCAAGGCACTGGCGCGCGGTTTCGGGGCCGACAATATTCGCGTCAATGCCATCGAGCCCGGCGCGGTGATGACCGAGAAGCAGCGCCAACTCTGGTACAAGACGGCAGAGTCTGTCGACGCCATGGTCGAGCGCCAGTTGCTCCGCCGCGTGCTGACCGGCGAAGATATCGCCCGCGCCGTGTTGTTTCTAGCCTCTGACGACAGCCGCATGATCACAAAGCAGTCGCTGATTGTCGACGCCGGCATGGCGTGATGCCGCGCGCTGGTGACGTCTGATGATTTGCTAAGCCGGTCGTGGACAGGCAGTATGGTGGCACAGCAGGGAGCACCGAACATGGAAGTCGCGATCATCACCGGCGGAACGCGTGGCATTGGCGCAGCCGTTGCCACTGCACTGGCACACCGCAATGTGCGGCTGGTGCTCAATGGCCGCAACCGCGATGCCGACGTCGACGGGATACTGGGGAAATTGAGCGCGCTGACGGAAGTCCGCTTCATCGCCGGCGATGCCAGCGATCCCACCGTCGCCACAGCGCTCGTCAGCGAGGCAAGGTCGCAATTCGGGCGTCTCGATTATGTGGTTCCGGCCGCCGGTGGACCCAACCCCGGCAAGATCACCGACCTGACGTTTGACCAATGGAGCGACGCTTTCCGGGTGCATGTCCACGCTGTGTTTCATCTGTTCCGCGCCGCCCAGCCGGCCTTGGCCGTTCAGGGTGGTGCATTCGTCATGGTGGGATCGGTTGCCGGAAAACGGGGATGTCCGTCAACTGTCGCCTATCAAACCGCGAAGGGCGCCCTGCCCCAAATGGCGCGTGCCCTGGCGCGCGACCATGCGGCGGAAGGCATTCGTGTCAACGTCATCGAACCTGGCATCATCCGGACCCGTTTCCACGCCGCGATGACGCCTGAGGCCGAACGCAACAACCTGGACAACCGCATTCCTCTCCGCCGCTTCGGTACGCCGGATCACGTCGCCTCCGCCGTACTCGAATTGCTGACCAACCCCTTCATCACCGGCGAGACTCTGGTGATCGACGGCGGGATGTCGATGCGTATGGTATAAGTGCGCAGTGGGGGAAAACGGGCGATGACGGAATTTGAATGCATGTTGGCAGCACGTTGACCGAACACGCGGATGAGGCCGCACTTGAGGGCCTCGGGTGGTCTGCATTCTTTGCGGCACAGGTGACGGCGGAGGACGCGGGCCTCGTTCCCATGCGGATCGCGACGGTGCACCGGTCGCGGCTGACGGCAATCGCAACGGCCGGACCCGTGCGCCTGGTGCTGCAGCCGCATACCAACACGGGCGACTTTGCGGTGGGTGACTGGATTCTGGCTGATCCGCACACGCATGTGCCGGGCCGCCGCCTTGCCCGCAAGTCGGTGCTTGAACGGCACACAGCCGGAAGCCAGATGCCGCAGCTCGCTGCCGCCAACATCGACACACTCTTCATCGTCACCTCCTGCAATGCCGACTTCAACGCCGCGCGGCTTGAACGCTATCTGGCGATGGCCAATCAGGCCGCCATTACCCCGGTGATCCTGTTGACCAAGGCCGATACCGCCGCCGATGTGCGGAGCTATGTGGATCAGGCAGCGGCGCTACAACGCGATCTCGTCGTGCTGACGGTGAACCCGCGATCGCCCGAGGCCGCGGCGGCGCTTGCGCCCTGGTGTGGCCCCGGCCAGACCGTGGCGGTGGTCGGCTCATCAGGCGTTGGCAAATCGACTTTGGTGAACACGCTCGCCGGGCCGGACCAGGAACAGGCCCAACTCACCGGCGGCATTCGCGAGCACGACTCCAAGGGACGTCATACCACCACGGCGCGCTCCCTACACGCCATCGCCGGCGGCGGCTGGGTGATCGATACGCCGGGAATGCGCACATTGCACGTTGGCGACTCGGCTGAGGGCATCGGCACGCTCTTCGCAGAAATCACTGAGCTTGCCCACCTCTGCCGCTTCCGCGATTGTACGCACCTGCATGAACCGGGTTGCGCCGTGCAGGCCGCGGTCGCCAGCGGAACGGTGGACGCCGAACGGTTTGCGCGGTGGCAGAAACTGCTGGAGGAAAATTCCAGCAACACGCCCGTTCGCAGCGGACCGCGCGGCGGCAGGAAGCGCTAGCTTCAGAGTGTTCGAGTGCCGGTCGCTCCGGCGCCTAAGCGGCGCTTTGCGCGTTCCTGATCTTGAACACGTCCTTCACCAGATGCTCGGCCGTACGCACCGCCTGCGCGACGATGGTGAGTGACGGATTGACGGCCGTCGAGGACGGCAGGAATGAGGCATCGACAACGTAGAGATTATCCACATCCCAGACCTTGCAGAATGGGTCGAGCACCGAGGTCTTGGGGTCCGTGCCGAACCGGGCCGTACCACACTGATGCATCGCCACCTTGATATCCATCTTCTGGGTGATGATGATCGGATATCCCATCGCCCGCATCAGCTTGGTCCATTGCTTCACCAGTTCGCCGTGGGACTTGAGATTGTTGGCCGTATAGGCGAGGCGGATCTTGCCATCGCTGTCGATCGACACGCGATTTTCGGGATCGGGAAGATCTTCCGACATGATCCACCAGTCGACGCTGCGCGTGGCGAACCAGTTCATCAGCCATTCGGGGATGGCCTTCATGTTGGCGGTCAGCATGCCGCCCTGCAATTTGCCGAGGCCCTGCACGTTGCCTAGCGGATAGGGCTTCACGCTGTTGGCAAGATAGTAATCGTTGATACACAGCGATTTCTGGAACACGACGTTGTTCTTCTTGAACGGATTGACCGCCATCATCGCCGTATTGTTGTGGGCCATGTAGTTGCGGCCCAACTGGTCCGAACTGTTGTTGCCGACCCCCTTGGGATGTTTGGCATTGGCCGAGCGCAGCAACAGCGCCGCCGAATTGATGGCGCCCGCGCTCGATACGAACAGATCGCCGTTGATGACTTTCGTCTGACCCTTCTGCTCGACCTCGACGCCGACAACCTTGCGCCCCGTGTCATCGGTGATGAGGCGAAGCACCTTTGACTCGAGGATGAGATCGACATTGCCGGTGGCGATGGCCGGATCGACGAGACGCACTTCGGCATCGTTCTTGGCGCCCAGTTTGCAGGCAAAGCCATCGCAGGTGCGGCAACGCACGCATTTGCCGCCGGGATGCAGATCGATCGCCACTGGCAGCGGAAACGGCTTCAGCCCCATCTCGCGCAGGCGCGCATCGAACACCGCAATTTCAGGTTCATGGCCAATGGCCGGATGCGGCATGGGGCCGGAGCGCGGCGGCTCGCACGGATCCATGCCCGCCGTGCCGTGTGTGCCCATCAGCCGTTCGGCGACGTCGTAATAGGGGGCAAGATCGGCATAGCGAATCGGCCAGGCGGGCGCCACGCCGGCCTCATGCTGCAAATCTTCGAAATCCTCGGCACGGAAACGCACAGTTGCGGTGCCGAAGAATTTCGAGTTTCCACCGACATAGTAGTACGTCGACGGATTGAATTCCTGGCCCTGGCGATCGCGCCAGGTTTCCTTGGTCGCGTAGCGCCGCTCATGGAACACCGCTTTGACGCTCCAGTTGTCAGCTTCGCGCGGCAGACGCGTTCCACGTTCGATGACGAGCACGGTTGCGCCTGCAAGCGCCAGCCGGTTGGCGATGGCGCCACCGCCAACGCCCGCGCCGATGACCACGGCATCGTAGGACTTGCGCAAATCGGTCATTGTCTTCTCCTCATCGTCACAACATCACCTCGTGACGTACTGTTTGAATCGTCGCTGGCGTCCGAGAACAGTGCCGCCTTGTCGTCATACATGCCCGCCATCACCGCGAACGAACTGTCGAGGTGAACACGCATCGCCAGTTCGGACTGCGTCGCATTGCGGCGCTGCAGCGCCTGGGCAATCGCCGCGTGCTGTTCGGTCACCTCCGCCAGATGCCCCGGCACCGGCGCACTCAGTTGCCGCATGCGGTCGAGATGGACCTTGGCCAGCGTGATGAACTTCCAGATCCGCGGATAGCCGCTGATCCGCGCAATGGCCGCGTGGAACGCATCATCGACCTCGAGATAATCCTCAAGCCGGTCTTCTTTCAGGATCACCCGCATTCGCGCGATGATCGCATTGAGCTGTGCGCTCTCGACCTCGCTGATGCGCTCGCAGGCCTTGCGCACGCTCTCGATTTCCAGCGCGCGGCGCAGGATGAACCCCTCCTCCGCAACCTTGAACGAGATGCGGCTGACGAAGGTGCCGGAATGCGGATAGATATTCACGAGATCTTCTTCGGCCAGCCGCTGCAGCGCCTCACGCACCGGCGTGCGCGACACATCGAAGCGCTCGCCGATATCCTTTTCAAGAATTGCCGACCCCGGCTCCATGTCCAGCCGCACGATGGCGCGCCGCAGAAACTCATATATCTGATCGGACTTGGCAGGCGGTTTCTCAGGCATGCCACTACTGTATTTCGAGGGTTTTCATAGAAAAATTCAGCTGCTGAATCCAGATTGACAGGGCGCACCTGATCTGTGCCTAATAACTCATATATTAGATAATGACACAAGCAGAAAGTCGGCCCGCCTCATGAGCACGATCAGCTATCTCACCCGCATTGAGTTCGGCGAGGGCCAGATCGCCCGGCTTCCCGAGTTCCTCGCCGCTCTCGGCATCGCCAGGCCGCTGATCGCCACGGACAAGGGTTTGGTGGCAACGGGCCTGGTGGAGAAGATTGCCGGCCTGCTGAACATCCCTGTCACGGTCTTCGACGGAACCCCAGCAAATCCAACCGAAGAAGCCGTTCTCAACGCCCATGCCGTCTACAAGCAAAATGGCTGCGATGGCATCATCGGATTGGGCGGCGGCTCGGCCCTCGATCTGGCCAAGGCGGTGCGCTTGCTCACTGGTCACGACGGCCCTCTGGCGCAATATACGCTGGTGGCCGGCGGCCTCTCGCGCATTCACGGCCGCATCTGCCCGATGATCGCCATCCCGACCACGTCCGGCACCGGTTCGGAAGTCGGCCGCGCCGCCGTCATCATCACCGCGGAAGGGCGCAAGCTTGGCATCATCTCTCCCCACATGCTGCCCTCGATCGCCCTGTGCGATCCCGAGCTGACCTACGGCTTGCCAGCCTTCCTCACCGCCGCCACCGGCATGGATGCGATGTCGCATTGCCTTGAAACCTTCATGGCGCCGTCCTTCAATCCACCCGCTGACGCCATCGCCATGGATGGCCTGACGCGCGGTTGGCGCTCGCTTGAAACCGCCGTCCGCAATGGCAACAACAAGGCGGCCCGCAACGACATGATGATGTGCGCGCTCGAAGGCGCCATGGCCTTCCAGAAGGGCCTTGGCGCCGTTCACGCCCTCACCCACCCGCTGGGCGCGATCCGCTCGCTCAATCTCCATCACGGCACGCTGAACGCGGTGCTGATGCCCGCCGTCCTTCGCTACAACCGTCCCGTTATCGGGGCGAAGTGGCAGACATTGGCCAGCTTCTTCGGCCAAGCGCCGGATGCGGCCATCGCGGCTCTCAACGGCAGGATCGGCATTCCCGCCGGGCTGGGCGCAATGGGCGTCACCGAGGCAATGATGGAACATGTCTCGCACGAGGCGCTGAAGGACCATTGCCACGCCACAAATCCGAAGATCGCGACGGCTGAGGACTATTTGCAGATCATGCGCGAGTCCTACTGACCGCTTTCACCGCACAACCAGTTCCACGAGGCAACCATGACGACGATTTCCGATTACAAGAAGATCTTCAATCTTGAGGGCCGCACCGCCATTGTCACCGGTGGCTCGCGCGGCATCGGCAAGGCGCTGGCCGAAGGCCTCGCCGCCCACGGTGCCGATGTCGCCATCGTCGTGCGCTCGACGGTGGACCGCGCCGAGGCGGTGGCCAACGACATCCGCGCAAGTGGCCGCAAGGCCATGGTGATCAAGGCCGATGTGTCGAACGAGGAAGATACCGCGCGGGTTGCCGCCGAAGTCATCGCCAAGTGGGGCCGCATCGACATTCTCGTCAACAACGCCGGCGTCATCTATCCGGGCAATGCCGAGACCTACAGCCTCGCCGACTGGCGCCGCACCATGGCCGTCAATCTCGAAGGCGTTTTCCTCATGTCGCAGGCGGCGGGCCTGCAGATGATCAAGCAGAAGAAGGGCTCGATCATCACCATCGGCTCGATGTCGGGCATCATCGTCAACTGGCCCTTCCGCCACACCGCCTACAATGTCTCGAAGGCGGGCGTACACATGCTGACCAAGGGCCTGGCCACCGAATGGGCAGAGCACAACATCCGCGTCAATGCCATTGCCCCCGGCTACATCCGCACCGAACTGACCGACGAAGTCCTGCGCGAGCATCCCGATGTCGTCAACAACAAGTGGGCCAAGGACGCGGTGATGAATCGCATCGGGTCTGTAGAGGAGCTGGTCGGCGCCACGGTCTATCTCGCCTCCGATTCGGCCAGCTTCACCACCGGCGAGATCGTCACCATTGACGGCGGCCTGACGCTGCGCTGATCGTCTGGCAAATGGTGTTTGCCGGCAGGCCACGGCCTCGCCGGTGCCGCCAAGCTCGCGTTAAAAAATGCTCCAGAAAATTTGTGGGCATGAAGGACTCCAACCTTCGCCCCGCTGATCAAGAGTCCTATCGGGAACGTTAGATTCATTGCAAGTTTCCTCCAACCAGCGAGGAAACGTTCTAAGTCACCCAAGCAGATACGAGAGAAAAACCAACTGACGGCGGGCCAGCTCATCTCAGGTCCGCCGCCCGTGTTGCGAAAGTGTACCACCGTAGCGGCGCAGACCTCGGACCGAAGAGTGAACCGGAATAAACTCTTCAGTCCTGAACGCCACCACTCACTCAGGCAATCCAGCGAGTCGGAAGGCGTCTGTCCAGAATTTTGCGTCGCCTGGGTTCTTGAATGGCTGGGCTTCCACCCAGCCGCTGATGCGCCAGTGGGGGCTCGTTGCGAGGAATAGCCTTGCTTCCGCCTGGGCTTCGGACACTCTGCCATCAAGTGCGAGCGCTGCTGCAAGCATACGCCTGGAGGCGCTGCGATAGGTTTCCTCGCGACGGAGAGTGACCACGGCATCGGCGTATTGACCGTTGGCAACCTGTGCAGTTCCCGTGATCCAGAAATACCATCCAGGTGGACGTGGATTGAGACGCAATGCGCGGGCAACAGCCTGCACGGCCTCTTGGGGTTTGCCATTCATAACGTGGAAATACGCAATATCAGCAAACGCATAGGCGTTGTTTGGATTCAACCGGATTGCAGCATCATACTGTTGCTCTGCCTCGGCCCAGCGGAGATCGTAGAGCAGCATGTAACCGAGCGTGCAGCGAGCGGTCGAGTCATTGGGGTCGATTTCCACCGCGCGCTGCGCCAATGCCAAGGCATCGCTCCGGTTGGGCTCCTGCGGCCCGCCCCATAGCTGCCAACCGAATATCATCGTGTTGGCCAACTGCCAGTGCGCCTCGCAGTAACCAGGATCGAACAGGATCGCGCGTTCCAGAAGCGAACGCGCCTCATCATTGGCAGACTTTGAGATCGACCACTGGTTTCTCGATCGGACGCAAAGATCATAAGCTTCGAGATTTGCAGGGCGATAGCGCTCCGGTACAGGACTTACGCCGAGCTTTCCGGAAATTGAACCGACCACGAGGCGTGTGACTTCGTCTTGAACTTCAAAAATGTCCGTGAGCTGTCTATCGAAACGTTCGGCCCAGACGTGCATTCCGCTTTCGGCCGCATCGCTCAATTGCACGTTGATCCGCAATCGCGTTTCAGAGCGCCGGGCGCTACCTTCCAGAATGTATCTCACGCCAAGATCACGGGCGATCTGACGCACGTCGGTCGGCCTGCCCTTGTAGGCAGAGGTGGAATTTCGGGCAATGACGAAGAGGCCGGGCACATTGGAGAGGTCGGTTATGATGTCTTCGGTCAGGCCGTCGGTAAAAAACTCCTGCTCCGGATCGCCACTCATGTTGATGAAGGGCAGCACGGCAATGCTGCCCTTTCCTGTTGTCGCCGTCAGGTTCGAGGGCACGTTCTGGCCAAGGCTGGTGAGTGCGCTCAAGTAAAGCGGCTCGCCATTTCGCCTCTCGTCCGCAGGAGGTGATCGGCCGGACGTCTCGAGACCTTTGCCAATGCGTTCCTTGAGGTCCTGTGTTTCCTTGGCCGGTTCGACATTCAGTTCGCGAAACAGGAGTTCCCGGACTCTTTCATACTGCTTGAGCGCCAATCCGTTCTCGCCTGCGTCGCAGTAAGCCTGCATGAGGATGCGCTGCGAGGATTCGCGCAAGGGATCCAGGGCGACAAGGCGCTCGGCAGCCGCGACCCGGGCCTGGCCAGCCTCCAGTTCTGCGAGCCTTTCGAACAGCCGAAACTGGGAAGCCACCAGGTGTGAGCGCTCCGCCGCAAGCCATTCGTCGAACTCCTCTTCCCGGATCGCCACGCCGGCCAGTAAATCGCCTTGGCAGCGTGCGGCGGCATCCCGAAGCACCGCAACATCACTCGACTTCGATCCCGCAACAATTTCAAGACAGTCGACTGTGACGACATCCGTCTGCAGCCTCAGCGACTCATCGAGGCTGCGGATCAGCTTGCTCCCGTCCGGTCCCAGTTCCTTCCTAAGAACGGCAAGAGACTGCCGCTGGCTGTTTCGCGCCTGGTCTTCTCCACTCGCACCCCACAGGAGACCTGCGAGGCGTTCTCTGGTCATCGTCTGAGCGGGCGACAGGGCCAGGACTGCAAGCAGGGCTCGGTTCTTCTTTCCCGTAATTGCAATCGCCTGCCCACCCGGGGCTGTTAGCGAGAATTCGCCCAGCAGGAAAAGCCAGTAACCTGACCAAGTTTCATCATTTTCCCGCATCTTCTAAGGCACGGCATTCATTTTTGATGTGTCCTTGCGCCATTCTAACGCCCGACTATCCACGCAAATTGCGCTTCTGACGTAGTCTTCGTCCATCGAATGACAATCCAACGAGAGGAAGACTGCCATGACAATGACCATAACATCAGTTGCAGGAAGGTCCCTAGTTCTTACAAAGCCGTCCTTTCCGACGCTGGTGAGTATCGCCGACCAGTTCTGGGCGATGGTAACCCCGCGGAGTAACGCAAGGGCACGTACCCAAGAAGCCATCGAGATTCTTCGTGATGCGACAGCGAGTGCCGAAAGGTGCGAGTGGGCGGAGCGTTATCTTTGCGGAATGGTCGGCGCGAATGAAAGCCGGTATTGATGGCTGGCCTTCCAAGAACTTCGGGGATCGGCAGTTTCCCGGCTGGCAAGAGCGGCTTGGACTGAAGCCAAGATTGCAGCTTTGACCGGGCATAGCATGAATAATGTTCGTTCGATCCTTGATGCCAATTATCTGCATCGCGATCCGTCTCTAGCCGAGTCCGCCGTCGGCAAGCCCAAAACGAAGAAAGGGCGAACAAAGACTTCCAACTGACAGCCCAGCCGCTTTTTGAGCGTCAGACGGTTCAACCGGAAAAGTGCTTTGAAAACAATGGTGGGCGATGTAGGACTCGAACCTACGACCCGCTGATTAAGAGTCAGCTGCTCTACCACCTGAGCTAATCGCCCGTCCCTTGAGGGACGTACGGCCCCGCGAAACGGGGCCGACGGCGGGGTTACTACATTGACTGATGACCCTTGTCTACAGTCTTTTCCGC
>CAUJIO010000072.1:0-22500 GCA_963205315.1 Pseudomonadota bacterium
GGCTTCAGCATCGAGGCGCAGGTGGCGGCAAAGGCGCGTGGGTCGGAAACGTGCTCGATGACCTCCATGTTGAGAATGACGTCGAATCGTTCTCCGGCCGCCGCCAGGTCCTCGGCGGTGCCGGCCCGGTAGTCGATCTCAAGCCCCATTTCACCGGCATGCACAGACGCCGTCTTGATGTTCTTCTCCGACGGATCGACGCCCACGATGCTGGCACCGAGCCGCGCCATCGGTTCGGTCAGCAATCCGCCGCCGCAGCCGATGTCGAGGAACCGCAAGCCTGCGAAGGGCAGGCGCTCAAGCGGGTCGCGGCCGAGGCGCGCGCAGACCTGTTCCTTGATGAATTGCAGCCGCACCGGGTTGAACACGTGCAGCACACCGAATTTGCCCTTCGGATTCCACCATTCGGCGGCCATTTTGGAAAACTTCTCGACTTCCGAGGGATCGAGAGAGGGGGCAAAAGCGGTCATCTTCATCCGTCCAAATTTATGCTGCGCCGATTATTGCATATGCGAGGCCTGTCATCTATGAGTACGCCGCGCCGCACCCGGGGGTTCAAACATCCATCAGATTTGACCACCAGCCGCACCATGTTCGGGTCGGGCGGCGGGGACATGAAAGGTTTGGCCGATGGGCCGTTTGGTAATGAAATTCGGCGGAACGTCGGTTGCGGATGTCAGCCGCATCCGCAACGTCGCCCTCCACGTCGCCCGTGAAGTGAAGGCCGGCCATCATGTGGCGGTCGTGGTTTCGGCAATGTCCGGCACCACCGACAAGCTCGTCGGCTGGTGCCGCGAGGCCGCTGCCGTCCACGACGCGCGCGAGTATGACGCGGTGGTCGCTTCCGGCGAACAGGTGACCGCAGGCCTGCTGGCCATCGTGCTGCAGGATCTTGGCATTCCGGCGAGGTCATGGGCCGGATGGCAGATTCCGCTCAAGACCGATGGCGTGCATGGTGCCGCCCGCATTGCCGGCATAGATGGCGACGAGATCCGCAAGCGCATGGAGCAGGGCCAGGTGGCGGTGATCGCCGGCTTCCAGGGCATTGGCCCCGACAAGCGCATCACCACGCTCGGCCGCGGCGGTTCCGATACCTCGGCAGTTGCGATTGCCGCAGCACTCGATGCTGCCTGCGACATCTATACGGACGTCGATGGTGTCTATACCGCCGATCCGCGCATCGTCACGGGCGCGAGGAAGCTCGACCGCATCTCCTATGAAGAGATGCTGGAACAGGCATCGCTCGGCGCCAAGGTGCTGCAGACAAGGTCAGTTGAACTGGCCATGGTTTACAAGGTACCCTTGCAGGTGCGCTCGAGCTTCGAGGCGCCCGATTCGCCGAACCAGAACAAGCCCGACGGCACGGGCCCCGGAACACTCGTATGCGATGAGGAACGTATCGTGGAACAGCATGTTGTGAGCGGCGTCGCCTATTCGCGCGACGAAGCAAAAGTGGCGATCCGCCGCGTCAAGGACCAGCCTGGCGTCTCGGCGGCGATCTTCGGGCCGCTGGCCGAAGCCGATATCAGCGTCGACATGATCGTCCAGAACATTTCCTCCGACGGCGCCTTCGCTGACATCACCTTCACGCTGCCGCGCAAGGACTTGCGCAAGGCCATCGAGGTTCTCAACGGTGTGAAGTCCAAGGTCGGCTTCGACGAGCTGGCGCATTCGGCCGACGTCGCCAAGGTGTCGATCGTCGGCATCGGCATGCGCAGCCACGCCGGCGTTGCCGCCAAGATGTTCCGCGCCCTGTCCGAAAAGGGCATCAACATTCAGGCCATCACCACCTCTGAAATCAAGGTATCGGTGCTGATCGACGAAGCCTATACAGAACTTGCCGTGCGCGCCCTGCACACGGCCTATGGACTAGACGCCAAGGCCTCCTGATTTTTCATGCGTTGCAAGTTCAGTCACCACGCCTGGTATACCCGCCGCTTTAAACCGGTGCGCGTATCCGTACGCGGGGACACTGACTGATGGCTACGTCCGCCCTCGGCCCGCGTGTCCTGCTCCGGCGGCTCCGCGAGGTGATGGCGGAGCCGGTCACCGCGCAGAAGCGCCTGGACAAGATCGTCCAGATCATCGCCGCCAACATGGTGGCGGAGGTCTGCTCGATCTATGTCATGCGTCCCGGAGAAGTCCTCGAACTCTATGCCACCGAGGGGTTGAAGCGCGAAGCCGTCCATCACTCGAAGCTGAAGAGCGGCGAAGGCCTTGTCGGCACCATCGCGCGCCAGGCCATCGGCCTCAACCTGCCTGACGCCCAGCAGCATCCATCCTTCAAATATCTCCCCGAGACCGGCGAAGAAATCTACAACGCCTTCCTCGGCGTGCCGATCATGCGTGGCGGCACTGTCATCGGCGTGCTCGTCGTGCAGAACCGCACGCGCCGGCACTACACCGAGGAAGAAGAGGAAGCGCTTCAGACCACGGCCATGGTGCTGGCGGAAGTCATTGCCGCGGGTGAATTGCGCGAAGTGGCCAGCGAGGTCGCGGCCGACGTCGCCCATGTGCGGAGCCACCACTTGCGCGGCGATTCGCTCGCTGAAGGTGTGGCGCTTGGGCATGCCGTTCTGCATGAGCCGCGCGTCATCATTCAGAACATGATTGCCGAGGACGTGCCGAAGGAAAAGCGGCGGCTTGAGGATGCCGTGGCCCAGCTTCGCGCCCATGTCGATGAGTTGCTCGACGGGTCGGATGCCCAGCGGGCCACCGAATATTCCGACGTGCTCGAAACCGTCCGCATGTTTGCCCACGACAAGGGCTGGGTGAGCCGCCTGCGCGAAGCAATCGATACCGGCCTCACTGCGGAAGCTGCCGTCGAGCGCGTGCAGAACGACAACCGCGCCCGCATGATGCGCACGCCCGATCCCTATCTGCGGGACCGCATGCATGATCTCGACGACCTGTCGAACCGCCTGCTGCGCATCCTGACGGGCGCCATTGCCACTGCCTCGCGCACCGATCTGCCCGACAACGCCATCATCGTGTCGCGCAACATGGGTCCCGCCGAACTGCTCGACTATGACCGCACCAAGCTGCGCGGCGTCATCCTGGAAGAGGGGGGCCGCACCAGCCATGTCGCCATCGTCGCGCGCGCGCTCGGCATTCCGGCCATCGGACAGGCGGCGGGACTGATCGATCTCGTCGACACCGGCAGCCCGATCATCATCGACGGCGGCACCGGCGAGGTCTTCGTTCGTCCGTCTACGGATCTTCAGCGTGCATATGCCGAGAAGGTCCGCTTCTATGCAAGGAAGCAGGCGCAATATGCAGCGCTCCGCGACCAACCATCCGTTCTCAAGACCGGCGGCAGGATCGAGCTCAACATCAACGCCGGCCTGATCGTTGACCTGCCGCATCTGCATGATTCAGGTGCTGATGGCGTCGGCCTCTACCGCACCGAATTGCAGTTCATGATGGCGACGCGCTTTCCACGGCTCGGCTCGCAGGTGCGCCACTACGCCCAGATCATCGATCAGGCCAAGGGCAAGCCCGTCACCTTCCGTACCCTCGACATCGGCGCCGACAAGGTGCTGCCTTACCTGCGCCAGCCAAAGGAAGAAAATCCGGCACTCGGCTGGCGCTCGATCCGTATGGCGCTTGACCGTCCGGCCCTGCTCCGGCTGCAGCTGCGCGCCTTGATGCTGGCGGGCGAAGGCAAGCCGATGAAGATCATGTTCCCGATGATCGCCGACGTCGAGGAGTACAAGCGGGCACTTGAAGTGGTGGAGATCGAGAAGGCCCATCTCCTCAAGCGTGGCCACGTGCTCCCCTCGCCATTGAAGCTTGGCGTCATGATCGAGATTCCGTCGCTGTTGTGGCAGCTCGATCACCTATTGCCCATCGTCGATTTCGCCTCGATCGGCTCGAACGATCTGGTGCAGTTCCTGTTCGCCTCCGACCGCGGCAACCCGAAACTGGCAGGCCGCTATGATCCGCTAAGCCCGGCGGCGCTCGGCGCCATGCGGCTGATCGTCGAGAAGGCGGAAAAACACAAGAAGCCGGTCACGCTGTGCGGCGAGTTGGGCGGCCGCCCGCTCGAGGCCATGGGCCTGATTGGCGTCGGGCTCACGTCGATCTCCATGGTGCCCTCGGCCATCGGCCCGGTGAAGGCCATGGTGCGCTCGCTCGACCGCGAGAAATTGTGGAAATTCATGGAGCCGCTGCTCAACAGTCCGCTCCATACCATCCGGCCGGACCTGATGGAATTTGCCCAGCGCAATGGCGTCGTGCTCTGAAAAAGCCACCTCGTTAGCCTCCCGTTCACCATTCTCCGTCATTGTCGTTGAGAACTCCCCGGGAAGGGGCCGTTAACTCTATCCGTGCCGAGAGTGGTAACATGCGTGAAGACAGCGTTGACGTCATGATGGAAGCCGAAGCCGCCTCCGAAACCCAGCAGCATACCCGGGAAAAACCCGATGGCATGGTGGACCCGGCGGGCGAGGCCGGCTGGTATCTGCAGCGCGAGCGCGAAAATCGCGGCGAGACGCTGGACGATGCCAGTGCCGCGACCGGCATTCATCCCTATCATCTTGAAGCCATCGAATATGGCGACATGACCCACATGCCGGAGCGCATGGAATCGCTCGAGATGATCGGCACCTATGCCCAGTATCTGGGGTTTGATCCCGAACCGCTGGTCGAGCACTACGTGCATTTCCTGCCGGCACCCGCCGTGGCGCCCAAGGCCAGCCATCCGGCCAATCCGGCACCCCTGTCGAGTGCCAAGGTGCTGAAGTTCGGCCGTTTGCCGCAATTGCCGAAGTTCAATTTCCGCATGCCGAATGTTCCCGGTGGCGCTGGCGGTCTCGTCGCCTCGGTGGCCGGTGCAGTGTTTCTGTTTGCCGGCGTCAGTTACATGCTGATGCCGGGTAGCAGCTCCGAACTCTCCGCCGACATCAAGCAGGTGGCCGTTGCCGACACCGATGCGCCAGCGGCCTCCGCCGATCCGATGCCCACGGCCTCGACCGGTGACGAGGCAGCGAATGTGTCGGTCGGCGACGAACCAATGCCGGATGATCAGCCGCTCGATACCGCGGCCTTGGCCGAGACTGACGCCGGCGCCCAGCCGGCAGACGATCTTGCCGGGACCAATCTCGACGGCATTTCCTCGCTCATCGAGAACCAGGTTCCAGGCGCCAAGGAAGCCTCGAAGACCCTCGAGGGGATGGTTTCGGCGACCGACATGGCGATGACCGAAGACGGCCGCGAATTCGGCACAGCCAACGGCGAAAGCCGGGTGACGCTGAAAGCCAAGGCCCCGGTCTGGGTTCGCATCGAGGACAGCCAGGGCAATGTCGTCATGACCCAGATGCTGATGAAGGGCGATACCTATCGCGTTCCGGACCGCGAAGGCCTCGTGGTCATTGCCCGCGATGGCGGATTGCTCGCCTATGTCGTCGACGGCAAGGAAAAGGGCATTCTCGGCACGCCCGGCGAAATCCTCGTCGGCCGCTCGCTCGACCTGAAATCATTGGGGGGCAACGGCTGACCGCACTTCGCCTTGCGCGCCGTCGTTCAACGCGTCTCTGAAGCCTCCGTTACGGTCGATGGTCAGGTGACTGGCGCCATCGGCCGTGGCTTTCTCGTGCTCGTCTGCGCCATGGCGGGCGACACCGGGAAGCAGGCCGAAACCCTGGCCCGCAAGATCGCCGGCCTGCGCATCTTCAAGGACGATGCCAACAAGATGAACCTGCCACTTGCTGCCGTCGATGGCGCGGTGCTGGCCGTGAGCCAGTTCACGCTGGCTGCTGACGGCATGGAAAGCGGCAATCGCCCAGGCTTCTCGAAAGCCGCGCCGCCCGCTGACGGCAAGCGGCTCTACGAACATTTCTGCATCGCCCTGGGGGGCCAGAACATCCGCGTCGAACGCGGCATTTTCGGTGCGGACATGAAAGTGGCTCTTGTGAACGACGGCCCGGTGACCATCTGGTTCGATACCGAAGCCTGACGGATCTCCAATCACATCGTGGGGATCTGCGGCATTTGTTGCCTTGAATAATAATATACACTGTATATTATATGCTCATGGAACAGATCGACCCTCGCCGCGAAGCCGCGACCCGCATCATCGAAACGTCCCGCCTTCTGCGCAGCCTGGTGGAACAAAGGCTGAAGCCCTACGGCATGACCCGCGCCCAATTTGCGACGCTCTCACGTCTGGAGCGGCAGGACGGTCTTGCGCAGCATGAACTGGCGGAAAGCCTTGAAGTCCAACCCATCGCCATGGTGCGGCTGGTCGATCAGCTGAGTGCCGATGATCTGGTCGAGCGCCGCGCCGACCCCGCCGACCGCCGCTGCAACCGGCTTTTCCTGACCGGTGCAGGGCGCGAACGCTTGAAAGAATTGGCCGATTTCAAGTCCAGCCTCGGGTCCGAACTTTTTGAGGGGATAGGGGAAGACGCCATTCGCCAGGTGCTGGTGACCCTTGGCCAGCTCCACAGCAACATCAAGTCCATCCAGTCCGCCGACGCGGCCACTGTGAAATTGAAGAAGGCCAGTTTGTAAGATGAGTGACATCAAGACAGTCGAGATACCGGCCAAGCCGCGCCGCAAGTGGCTGCGGCGCCTGCTGCTGCTGGGCGTGCCGCTGCTGGCGATCGCCGGCGGAACCGCCATATATCTCAACGGTGGGCGTTATATCTCGACCGACAATGCCTACGTGGCTGCCCAGAAGGTTCTGGTGACGCCGCAGATCTCGGGCACTGTGTCTTCGATCAGCGTGACCGAGGGTCAGAGCCTCAAGACCGGTGACGTGCTTTTCGCCATCGACGCCAAGCCCTATGAACTGGCGCTGGCCGAGGCCCGAGCTGCACAGGCTCGCGCCGCCACGGATTTCGGCGTGCTGAAGAGCCGCTATGAAGGCTATGGTCCGCAAATCGAGCTCGCCACAAGCACGGTTGATCTGCGTCAGGCCGAACTGGATCGCAAGTCGCAGCTCCTGGCCTCCAAGGTTATCTCCAAGTCGGACATCGACGAGGATCGCATCAACCTGCAAGTCGCCAAGGCCAATCTCGCAGCCCTTGAACAGGCGCGGCGCGATGCGCTGAGCGAACTTGGCGGCAACGCCGCAGCCGATCTGGAGAGCTATGCGCCTTGGGCCGCAGCCAAAGTGGCCGTTGAGCGCGCCCAGTGGAACCTCGACCAGACGGTATTGCGAGCGCCGATGGACGGCGTCGCGACGCAAGTCTCCAACATCCAGATGGGCCGCTACCTGAATGCAGGCGCCGCCGTGTTCGCCATCGTCAGCGCCAGCGATGTCTGGGTCGATGCCAATCCGAAGGAGACCGACATCACCTGGCTCGAGCCGGGCCAGGAGGTGACTGTCACCGTCGATGCCGATACTGCAAAACCCCTGAAGGGCCATGTTGCCTCCATCAGTCCCGGCACGGGATCGCAATTCTCGCTGATCCCGGCGCAGAACGCTGCGGGCAACTGGGTGAAGGTGGTGCAGCGCGTTCCCGTCCGCATCACATTTGACGATGGCCAGAGCCTCGCGAAACTCCGCTCCGGCATGAGCGCCACCGTCGCCATCGATACGCATCGGACCCGCTCGCTCGCCGGTCTCCTGACATTCGAAGCTGCGGCCCACGACGCAACGCCATGACCATGACGGCGGCGGCACCGGCACCAGCGGTAGTTCCGCAGCGCGGCTTCATTGTCGTTTGCGTCATGCTGGCCACCATTATGCAGGCGCTGGACACAACCATCGCCAACGTAGCGCTTCCCTATATGCAGGGTTCCCTCTCGGTGACCATCGATCAGGTCACATGGGTGCTCACCTCATATATCGTTGCCGCCGCCATCATGACGGCACCCGTCGGCTGGCTGGCCGTGCGCTTCGGCCGCAAGCGCATCTTCATCATCAGCGCCGCCGGCTTCACCATTGCCTCCGTCCTCTGTGGCGCGGCGCAGGGCATCAACGACATGGTGGCCTATCGACTCCTGCAGGGGGTGTTTGGCGCTGCTCTCGTGCCGCTATCGCAGGCCGTGATGATGGATATCTATCCGCCCGAAAAGCGCGGACAGGCCATGGCCATCTGGGGCATGGGCGTGATGCTGGGTCCGATCATGGGCCCCACGCTCGGCGGCTGGCTCACGGAGTACTATAGCTGGCGCTGGGTGTTCCTCATCAACTTGCCCTTCGGCATCGCCACGGTGCTGGGCCTCATGGCCTATATGCCCGATACGAAACCGCGGGTGATGGGCTTCGACTGGTTCGGCTTCGCGACATTGAGCCTGACCATCGGTGTGCTGCAGCTGATGCTCGATCGCGGCGAGAGCCAGGGCTGGTTCGGCTCCTCGGAGATCATCGCCGAAGCTATCATCGCCGGTGCTGCGGCCTACCTGTTCCTTGCCCACACCTTCACGGCGGAAAAACCCTTCATCCCGCTGGCGCTGTTCCGCGACTGGAACTTCTCGCTGGGGGTGCTCTTCATGTTCGTCGTCGGCATCATGCTGCTGGCCAGCGTCGCGCTCATCACGCCGTTTGTGCAGAATGTCATGGGCTATCCGGTCCTCGATGCCGGACTGCTGCTGGGCACGCGTGGCCTCGGCACCATGGCCTCGATGATGGTGGTGGGCCGCCTGATGCAGAAGGTCGACGCGCGTATTCTCATCGCCACCGGCATGGCCGCCTCGGCCTTCTCGCTGTGGATGATGATCGACATCACGCCGGATATTTCGGTCTTCACCATCGTCTGGACCAGCGTGTTGCAGGGCATCGGGCTGGGTCTCGTCTTCGTGCCCCTCAACACCGTATCATTCGCTACGCTGCCCGCAACGCTCCGCACCGAAGCGGCCTCCATGTGGACGCTGATCCGCAACATGGGCTCATCCATCGGCGTGTCGATCGTCATTGCGCAGCTGACCAGCGGAACGACGCTGATGCATGCGCGGCTGTCGGAACTGGTGACGCCCTTCAGCGCCGGCTTCCAGCTTTCGCCAAACGCCCTGCTCAATCCGGATACGCCGGAGGGTGTTGCCATGATCGACCGCTTGGTGAACGGACAGGCCGTGACCATCTCGTATCAGAACGACTTCCTGCTCATGGCCATGCTCGCCTTGTGCTGCCTGCCGCTCATCCTCGCCTTCCGCGGTCCGAAGCGCAAGGTCGAGGCCGTTGCGATGGCTAGCGCCGACCATTGATGTGGGGCTTTGCGAAGTCGCAGCGCATGGGCTAGAAGCCGCGCCCATGGCCACCATTTCGCATGATAAACTCGATCGCATCATTCAGCGTTTCGCCACCGTCGAGCACGACATGTCGTCGGGCGCCGTCGGCGGCGATGCCTTCGTCAGGCTGTCGAAGGAATATGCCGAACTCGAGCCCACGGCGAAGAAGGCGCGCGAATTGCGCAAGGCCTACGACGAACGCCGCGATCTCGACGACATGATGCAGGCCGGCGGCGAACTGGCCGAGATGGCAGAGGCCGAGCGCCCGGTGCTCGACCAGAAAATTGCCGACATGGAGCAGGAGGTCCGCATCCTGTTGCTGCCGAAGGATGCCGCTGACGACAAGAACGTCATTCTGGAAGTGCGCGCCGGAACCGGTGGCGACGAGGCTGCGATCTTCGCCGGTGACCTGTTCCGCATGTATCAGCGCTACGCCGCCTTCAAGGGCTGGAAGGTGGAAATCATTTCGGCCAGCGAAGGTGAGCACGGCGGCTACAAGGAAATCATTGCCAACATCTATGGGGCGGGTGCCTTCGCCCATATGAAGTTCGAATCCGGCGTGCATCGCGTGCAGCGCGTGCCCGCCACCGAAACGCAGGGCCGCATTCATACCTCCGCTGCCACCGTCGCCGTGCTGCCCGAGGCCGAGGACGTCGACATCAAGATCGAGGACAAGGATCTGCGCATCGACGTCTATCGGTCTTCAGGACCCGGTGGCCAATCGGTGAACACGACCGACTCGGCGGTGCGCATCACGCATATCCCGACCGGGCTGGCCGTGGCACAGCAGACCGAGAAGTCGCAGCTCAAGAACAAGAATGCCGCGATGAAACTGTTGCGCGCCAGGCTCTATGAGATCGAGCGCAACCGCATCGACAGCGAGCGCTCGGCGGCGCGCAAGGATCAGGTTGGATCGGGCGACCGCTCCGAACGCATCCGTACGTATAATTTTCCGCAAGGGCGCTGCACCGATCACCGGATCAACCTGACGCTCTACAAGCTCGACCAGATCATCGAGGGGCCGGCGCTCGAGGAAATGGTGCAGGCCCTGATGACCAACCATCAGGCGGAGCTCCTGGCGCAGCAGGACAATGCCATCTGACACGCTGCAGCTCCTGCTCGGCTGGGCCGTGGCCGAACTGCGCAAGATCGACATCGAGTCGCCGCAGCTGGATGCACGCCTGCTGCTGCAGCATGCAACAGGCCTCAGCCGCGAGGATCTGATCATCGATCCGGACCGTGGCATATCGCCAGCGGCCGCCGCAAGCTTCAGGGCGATGGTTGCCCGCCGGCTTGCCTTCGAGCCGGTGTCGCGGATACTGGGCGAGCGCGAATTCTATGGCAGAGCCTTCAAGGTGACGCCGGACGTGCTCGACCCGCGGCCCGACACCGAAACCATCATCGATCTCGCCCTGCCGCTGATGAACGCGAGCAGCCGCATTCTGGACCTGGGCACGGGCTCCGGCATCATCGCCATTACACTGCTGGCCGAAACACCGGAAGCGACAGGGGTCGCCGTCGATCTGTCACCGGCCGCTCTGGTCGTTGCAAGATCCAACGCTGTGAGGCTCGGGGTTGCCAGCCGTCTGACCTGTGTCGCTGGCAATTGGTTCGAGCCTGTTGACGGCCGGTTCGATCTCATTCTGTCGAACCCGCCTTATATCCCGTCCGCCGACATTGCCGGCCTTGAACCTGACGTCCGGAATTACGATCCACATCTGGCTCTTGCAGGCGGTCGTGATGGACTCGGCCCCTACCGGACCATCGCCGCAGGCGCTGCTGCCCATCTGGCCCCCAGTGGCCATGTCCTGGTGGAACAGGGCGCGGGGCAGGCGGACGCCGTTGCGGCGATCTTTACAGCAGCCGGCTTCAAGGTGGCGGGCACCGGCGTCGACCTCGGGGGGCACCTCCGCTGCCTGATCTTCAGCCGTTGAGCCTGGCCTGTGGCGTGTGGACACGCAACGCAAAAAACGATTGGAAAATCGGTACCTATCGGCTAAATGGGACTTGGAAACGCTTTCTGCCCTTTGTCATGGTGCCGGGAACGACTGCGGGGCGGCAGTGCAGGTTGCACGCCAGCCCAGTTGAAATCAGCACAAGCCGGGGAAAATGGCAGCACCTCCTGAGGGAGGGTCTGCCGGTGGCGGAAGTTTTCTGTAACCAACGGGTAAAACTTGAAGACGCTCACTTGCCTGGGCACTTTTAAACACCGGTTGCCAAGGGCCCCGAACGGGCGCGATGGCAGACGCTCGCAACCGAAGACATAAGCTGGGAAATAGAATGTCGATGAGACCGACTCACAAGAACCGCAGCCGTAACCGTCACCGCAGCAGTGGTGGCAGCGGGGGAGGCGGCGGTGGTGGTGGCGGCAATCCGCTCAGCCGGGTCTATGAGAGCAATGGCCCGGATGTAAAGGTTCGAGGCACAGCTCAGACCGTGGCTGACAAGTACCTGCAGCTCGGACGCGACGCCCAATCGGCCGGCGACATCATCATGGCCGAAAGCTATTTCCAGCACGCCGAACACTATCTCCGCATCGTCTTTGCGGCGCAGGCCTATAACCAGCAGGCGCAACAGCAGTTCCGCCGTCCGGAAGAAGAGTTCGACGACGAGGAGTTGGAGGACATTCCGGAACAGGCCAGCGTCGAACAGCGTGGCGGCCAGCAGGCGGGCGATCCCGATGGCCTTGGCGATCAGCCGGGTATCGAAGGTGGCGATCGCCAGCCGCAGCAGACCCAGAATCAGCCCTATCGCCAGCAGCGTGACTATCGCGACAACCGCGACGGTGGCCAGCGTGATCAGGGCCGGGACCAGTATCGCGATCAGAACCAGAACAGAGACCAGTACCGCGATCAGCCGCGCGACCAGAGCAACCAGCCGAACCAGAACCGCGAACGCTTCAAGCCGCGCTGGCAGGACCGGCGCCCGGACAATCAGGGCGGACAGGGCGGCGGCGAGCCGCGCCAGATTAACCAGCCCCGCCATGACGCCCGCCCGGAAACGCGCAACGAACCTCGCGGCGACACTCGCAATGTCGAGAGCCGCGGTGACGAGCAGCCGCGCGTGGTCGAGGCCCAACCTGCTCCGCAGCCCGTGCCTTCGGCCGCTGTTGAGGATGCCGATCCCAAGTGGGAGGCCCCGTCCTTCCTCCGCCGCCCGGCCCCGGCTCCTGCCGCAGAGGTCGAAGATCATCCGGCACCCGCTCCAGCCGCCGTCGAAGTGGCGCCAGCTCCGCCCCCGGCCAAGCGCAAATATGAGCGCAAGCCCCGCAAGGAACCCGCCGCTGCTGCGCCGGTGTCCGAACCGGCTGAAGACTGAGATTAAGAAGACTGAATTGCTCTGACATCATCCCCGGTTGATCCGGGGATGATCATTTTGGATGTCAGGTCCTTTGTGGCCGGTAAGCCAGCCAGTAGGTGAGCGCCACGCCGCCCGAGCCGCCGAGGACGTTGCCGATGGTGACCGGCACGAGGTTGCCGAGAAAGCCGGAGACGTTGACGGGCGCCCCTGCGGCCCAACCGGCCGGAATAAGATACATATTGGCGATCGAGTGCTCGTAGCCCAGCAATACGAAGGCCGTGATCGGGAAGATGATGGCGAGGATCTTGTCGGTGACGCTGCGCGCCGCGAAGGTGAGCCACACCGCAAGGCAAACCAGCATGTTGCACAGGATTCCCCGTGCCAGCGCCTCGACCGGTCCGAGCGCTGACTTTGCTTCTGCGATCTTCTGGGCTGCCTCTCCGACGGGTCCGGTCAGCAGGCCCGAGAATGCCATGAGCGCGACGATCGTCAGCGCCCCGGCGAGGTTACCCAAATACGCAAAGAGCCAGTTGCGCAGGAGGCTCGCAAGGCTGACCCGGCCATCGACCCAGGCCATGACGATCAGGCAATTGCCGGTGAACAGTTCGGCGCCGGCAACGACGACCAGGATGAGCCCGGTCGAAAAGATCAAGCCGCCGAGCAGCCGGGCGGGACCGAAACCGAGGCCAGCGCCTGCCATCACGGCCGTGAAGCCGGCGGCACCAAGGGCGATGAAGGCCCCGGCCAGAAATGAGAGGGTTGCCAAAGGCACGGCCGCCAAAGCTGCTTTGTTGACGCCAGCCTCCTCGATGCGTTGTGCCACCTCGGCGGGTTTGTAGGCGTCGAGCCCGGTTGGATCTGCTTTTTTGCTTGCCATGTTGCCTCATGCCACCAGCTCAGGGTGTGGTTCATTGATCCAGAACAAAGTCAGGTTTCGGCGCGTCAGATCATCTGCATGACGGCTTGATCGGCGCAAGCCTGCACCCATATGAGGCAAAGTCCAGGCCGCAACCCGGACAGAATGCCTTTTGGGGTTCGAGAGCGGGATATGCGGTCGATCAACCGTTGACGGCGTTGCGGGTTGTGCTCGTTCAGAGGCTCCCAATATGTGCCGAGGAGGAGAGAAAGCATGGATATCGAAAAATATACCGAGCGGTCGCGCGGTTTCATCCAGTCGGCACAGTCGCTCGCCTTGCGCGAGGGACATCAGCGCTTCAGTCCCGAACATCTTCTGAAAGTCCTGCTCGATGACGAGGAAGGACTGGCCGCCGGCCTGATCAAGGCTGCGGGCGGTGATTCGCGCCTCGCCCTGCGTGATACAGAGGCCGCTCTGGCGAAAATGCCAAAGGTGTCCGGCGGCGGTGCCGGGCAGGTTTACCTTGCTCCTGAAATGGCGCGCGTCTTCGAGGCCGCGCAGAAACTTGCCGAGAAATCCAGCGACAGCTTTGTCACGGCCGAGCGCCTGCTTCAGGCACTCGCCATGGAGCAGTCGGAAGCTGCCAAGGCTCTGAAGAATGCCGGCGTCACGGCGCAGGGCCTCAATCAGGCAATCAATGCCATCCGCAAGGGCCGCACGGCCGATACGGCGTCGGCCGAGCAGGGCTATGATGCGCTGAAGAAATATGCCCGCGATCTCACCGAAGCAGCGCGCGAGGGCAAACTCGATCCGGTGATCGGCCGCGATGAAGAAATCCGCCGCACCATCCAGGTGCTGTCGCGCCGCACCAAGAACAATCCCGTCCTCATCGGTGAACCGGGTGTTGGCAAGACCGCCATCGCCGAAGGCCTTGCGCTGCGCATCATCAAGGGCGACGTGCCGGAAAGCCTGAAAGACAAGAAGCTGATGGCCCTCGACATGGGCTCGCTGATCGCCGGTGCCAAGTATCGCGGAGAGTTCGAGGAACGTCTGAAGGCGGTGCTGTCGGAAGTGACAGCGGCCGAAGGCGGCATCATCCTCTTCATCGATGAAATGCACACGCTGGTGGGCGCGGGAAAATCCGAAGGCGCAATGGATGCCTCGAACCTGCTGAAGCCCGCGCTGGCGCGTGGCGAACTGCATTGTGTCGGCGCCACCACGCTGGATGAATATCGCAAACACGTCGAGAAGGATGCGGCCCTGGCCCGGCGTTTCCAGCCGGTCTTCGTCAACGAGCCCACCGTCGAGGATTCGATTTCCATTCTGCGCGGCATCAAGGAGAAGTACGAGCTGCATCACGGCGTGCGCATCACCGACTCTGCGATCGTCGCTGCGGCGACCCTCTCCAACCGCTACATTGCCGACCGCTTCCTGCCCGACAAGGCCATCGACCTGATGGACGAGGCCGCCTCGCGCCTGCGCATGCAGGTCGATTCGAAGCCGGAAGAATTGGACGAGATCGACCGCCGCATCATGCAGCTGCAAATCGAACGCGAAGCCCTGAAGAAGGAAACCGATCAGGCCTCGCGCGATCGTCTGCAGAAGCTGGAACTGGAACTCGGCGGATTTGAAGAGAAGTCCGCCGCCATGACCCGGCGCTGGCAGGATGAGAAGGAGCAGCTGGCCTCCGCTTCCAAGGTGAAGGAAGAACTCGAGAAGGCGCGCATGCAACTCGATCAGGCGCAGCGCAAGGGCGACTTCGCCACGGCCGGCGAACTGGCTTACTCGACCATTCCAGGTCTTGAGAAAAAGCTCAAGGCCGCCGAGGAATCGAGTGCCGGCCGCATGCTCGAGGAAGCGGTGACAGCATCGCACGTGGCGCAGGTCGTGTCGCGCTGGACCGGCATTCCCGTCGACAAGATGCTGGAAGGCGAACGCGAGAAGCTGCTGGCGATGGAACAGGAACTGGCCAAGCGCGTCGTCGGCCAGACCGAAGCGGTGGAAGCAGTTGCAACTGCCGTCCGCCGCGCACGTGCCGGCCTTCAGGATCCCAATCGCCCCATCGGTTCCTTCATGTTCTTGGGGCCAACGGGTGTCGGCAAGACCGAGCTGACAAAGGCGCTCGCCGCCTACCTCTTCGATGACGAACACGCGATGGTGCGCATCGACATGTCGGAATACATGGAGAAGCACTCCGTCTCGCGGTTGATTGGCGCCCCTCCGGGCTATGTCGGCTACGATGAGGGCGGTGCGCTGACCGAGGCCGTCAGGCGCCGTCCCTATCAGGTCGTGCTCTTTGACGAGATCGAGAAGGCGCATCCCGATGTCTTCA
This sequence comes from Pseudomonadota bacterium, assembly GCA_963205315.1. Lineage (GTDB taxonomy): Bacteria > Pseudomonadota > Alphaproteobacteria > Rhizobiales > Aestuariivirgaceae > Aestuariivirga. The sequence goes on from CAUJIO010000072.1 coordinate 15,666, forward strand.
ACGTGCTGCTGCAGGTTCTCGATGATGGCCGCCTGACCGATGGCCAGGGCCGCACCGTCGACTTCAAGAACACGCTGATCATCATGACGTCGAACCTGGGGTCGGAATATCTGGTCAACCTTGGCGAGGCGCAGGATGTCGACATTGTGCGCGACCAGGTGATGGCGGTGGTCAAGGGTCACTTCCGGCCTGAGTTCCTCAACCGACTCGACGAGATCATCCTGTTCCACCGGCTGAAGCGCGAGCACATGGGTGCCATCGTCGATGTCCAGATCGGACGCCTGCGCAAATTGCTCAGTGAACGGAAGATCGACATCACGCTGTCGGATGCCGCTCGCAACTGGCTTGCCGACAAGGGATACGATCCTGCCTATGGCGCGCGTCCACTGAAGCGGGTGATCCAGAAGCAGTTGCAGGACCCGCTGGCCGAGGAACTCCTTGCCGGGCGTGTCAAGGATGGCGACACCGTCGACATCGATTCGACCGCGGGAGTCTTGACCTTCAATGGCACCGCCGTTGGCGGCAAGCCGGTGGATCCCAAGGTCGTCAGCCTGCACTGAAATCGGGGCCGGGCGAAAGCCCGGCCCTTTCGCATTCAAAGATCAAGCCCATCCGGCAGAGCCGTTCCGGTCTTCTGCCTGAGCGCCGAGAGTGTGGCAAGATCGCGCACCCATTCGTAGTGGATGCCTTTCATTGTGGTGACGATGCCGCCGGCGGCTGCGATGCGTCTGAGGCCGGCCTCGTGATGCGGCGGCGGTGAAGCCGTGGCGTCCTCGATCACCGCCACGCGGAACCCCTCGTCCAGCAATCCAAGCGCCGAATGCGCGATGCAGACATCGGTCTCGAGGCCCGCCAGCACGCAGGTCTTGCGGCCCGTGTGTTTCACGTTGTCGAGGATTGCAGGCTGCCCGGCAAGGCCGAAGACCAGTTTGTCGTGAACATGCTTGCCGTGCGGAAGGTCTTTCTCCAGTTCATCCAGCAACGGACCGTTGCTCCCGATGTCCTCCGCCGTCGCAACGATCGGAATGTCGAGGGCAGTTGCGACGCGCATGAGCCAGGCGATGCGGGCCACCAATGGCCGGCGCCAAGCTGGCGGCAATTTGTCGAGAAAATACTGCTGCACGTCGATGATGACGAGACAGCAGTCGGTGCGGTCGATCAGTCGCGATGGCATGCGCATGTCCGGCGTCGCTGAGATGATGCATGACTTAGACCGGAACCGGCGCGAACGGCAATCAGGCCGCATCTGACGGTTTTGTGATCGTCGTACGAGACAGCCTACCGCGATTTAACCATGGCCCATGTTGCACAGCAGCATAACTCGGCCCACATCCTTGCCATGGAACAGGCGAAGTCAGTATTGGACAGTCCGGATCACTGTGTCCTGGTGCTTCAGGGCGGCGGCGCTCTGGGTGCCTATCAGGCTGGGGTCTACGAGGCCTTGGCGGAAAAGGGATATGCGCCGTCATGGGTCGCCGGAATTTCGATTGGAGCCATCAATGGCGCAATCATTGCCGGCAATACGGTTGAAGATCGTCCAGGCAAGCTTCGAACCTTCTGGGAACGCGTATCGTCTGGCCTTCAGGGCGTGCCGATGTCCTCGCGTGCGCAGCTGCGCAATGTCTTCAATGATGCCAGTTCGCTTCTTGGCCTGTTAGGCGGGGCTCCGGGTTTCTTTACGCCGCGCATGTGGCCCCCCGTCATAGCGCCGTCGGGTGGGCCGGGTGACCTCGGCTACTATTCGACTGCCCCGCTGAAAGACAGCCTGAACGAGCTTGTCGATTTCGGCTTGCTGAACAGCGGCGGCACGCGCCTCTCGGTCGGGGCCGTGAATGTCAGATCCGGCAATTTCGCCTATTTCGACAGCCGCAAACAGCAGATCGCAGCAGAACACGTAATGGCCTCTGGTGCTCTGCCGCCCGGATTGCCACCAGTGAAAATTGACGGTGAGTTCTATTGGGACGGCGGCGTCGTTTCCAATACTCCGCTGCAATATGTGCTGGACGAGCCGCCGGGAACCGCTGCACTCAACATCTTTCAGGTTGACTTGTTCAGTGCCAGGGGAACCTTGCCCCAAACGCTGCTTGATGCCATTGAGCGCGAGAAGGAAATTCGTTTCTCCAGCCGCACCCGGCTGAACACCGACATGATGCGCGACAAGATCAGGTTCCGGAAGGCGCTGTCGCGGCTCTTGGCCAAGCTGCCTGACGGAATGAAGGACGATCCCGACGTGCAGCTGCTGGCACAGCAGCCGGATCAGCCGAAGATCGCCATCATGCATCTCATTTATCGTGCCCGTGCTTATGAGAGCCACGCCCGCGACTATGAGTTCTCCCGCATCTCGGTGGAAGAACATTGGGAGCAGGGCCGCAGGGATGTCCGCTCCAGTCTGGGCAAGAATGCCTGGTGCAATCGCGGCGCCTATCCAAACGGCATCCACACCTTCGATCTGACCGAAGGTGAACACGTCACATGAAAAGGATGAAACCATGAAACTCCAGGGCAAGGTTGCCATCATCACCGGCGCAGCAGGCGGCATTGGCGAGGCGATCGCCAGACGCTTTGTTGCCGAGGGCGCAACGGTCGCCATCGCCGACCTGAAGGCCGATGCCGCAACCGCCACAGCTGCGGCCCTCACCTCCCAAGGTCCCGGCAAGGGCATCGGCATCGCCATGGATGTCAGCAGCGAAGAGCAGGTGAACGCCGGCATAGCTGAAATTGTGTCTCAATTCGGCGGCATCGATATCGCGATCAGCAACGCTGGCATCCAGATTGTTCATCCGGTCGAGGAGTTTCCCTTTGCCGACTGGAAAAAGCTGCTGGCAATTCATCTCGACGGGGGCTTCCTCATCACGAAAGCCTGCCTGCCTCACATGTATGCAAAGAAATCCGGTGCCATCATCTACATGGGTTCGGTGCATTCGAAGGAGGCCTCGCCGTTGAAATCGGCCTATGTTGCTGCCAAGCATGGCTTGCTGGGGCTAGCGCGCGTCGTCGCCAGGGAAGGTGGACCGCACGGCGTGCGCGCCAACGTCATTTGTCCGGGCTTCGTCCTGACCCCGTTGGTGGAGAAGCAGATCCCGGAACAGGCAATAGCTCTCGGCATCAGCGAGGACGAGGTCGTGAAGAAAATCATGCTCGGCCAGACCGTGGATGGTGAATTCACAACTGTGGCGGATGTGGCCGAACTCGCGTTGTTTCTCGCTGCCTTTCCCAGCAATGCGTTGACCGGCCAGTCGATCGTCGTCAGCCATGGCTGGTGTATGAACTAGCGCCTTGGGTGAGCAATTGGAATCACTAGCGACGCAAAGAATGCGCCAGCTTCAAAGTGATCGAGTAAGTTATCGGCGCGCGATCCAACCCCGGTTACTCTAGGCTCGCTTGTCGCGCGAGACGACGTAGACGGCGCAGGCTGCCAGCAGCAGCAGCCCGAAACTCAGGTGCAGCGTGGCATAGGCCTTGGCCGGGTCGGCGCCGGCCATCGCCGTCATGAAGGCGCCAGACAGGGGTTGCAGCACGCCGGCGCCACCAATGAACAGCACGTTGAGAAGTGTGATTCCGCGGCCGAGAAGATGGTCCGGCACGAAGCTGCGGCCATGCGCCATGAGGACGCCATATGTCATGCCGAAGCAGCCGATGAGGCCGATGAGCAGGGCCGCCGTGGTGAGCTGCAGCTCGAACAGGCCAAGCGAAACGAAGCACGCGGCAGTGATGACGCCTCCACCGAAGACGATCCATTTGCGAGTGCCGAGAATCCGGTCAAGCGGCCCATATAGCATTGCGCCCGCCGACATTGCCGCCGCCATCAGCAACAGAGCATTGCCGCGCGCCACCGGGTCAAGCCCATAGACGGACGAGAAATATGGCCCCGCCCACAGGCCCCGCTCGGCCAGAACCACCGCGTAACTGATGCCGGTCATCGGCAGCAACGGCCAGAGTCCGCGAATGCTGAGGATGTCGCCAATTCCTGAAAACAGTCCGCGCCGCGCATGTGTGACGATTCGCTCGGGGTCCCGGACCAGCAGCAACACGGAACACGCGGACATTGCCGTTGCCGCAGCCATGGCGAACATCGCACCGCGCCAGCCGATGGTCTCTGCCGCCCACGCCAGCGGCGAGGCGGCCAACAGATTGCCCGCCGTGCCGATGCCGAGCAACCACGAGCAGAGCAATGCGAACCTGCCCGGTGCATGCACCCGCCCGAACACATAGATGGCGCCCATGTAGATCGAGCCGCAGCCCACGCCGATCAGCAGCATGGCGATATTGATCTGCAATGCGGAATGCGCCGTCGCAAACAGCAGCGCGCCGGCCACGGCGGCGATCATCTGGGTGGCCACGGTACGCCGCGGGCCGATCGTATCGAGCGCCCAGCCGACGGGAAATTGCGTCAGCACGAAACCGGCGATCCACAAGGCCTGGAGATTGCCCAGCGCCTGCGGGTCGAGTTGGATTTCCACCGCCAGTTCAGGCGCGATGACGGCCAGAAATGACCTGTAGAACTGGCTCAGAACATAAGCCGCAAGGAATGTGAGAAAAATCGGCACGGACTGTCATCGCAAGGAGCCTTGCGGCGCGCAAGCCCGAAGACGAAAGGCTGCTACTGCTGAACTTGCGCGACCTGGGTGGCCGACGGGGCCTGCTGCATCATCGCAGCGATGCGCTGCTTCAGCTGCTTGAACTTTGACAGTTCCTTGCCAGCCAGCTGCTTGCCGCCTGCCGCCTGCATGCGCGTGGGGTTGACCGGCCGGTCGTTGGCGCGGACTTCATAATGCAGGTGCGGACCGGTGGAGCGGCCGGTCGAGCCGACGTAACCGATGATTTGTCCCTGGTTGACCTTGGCACCGCGCCGGACGCCCGCTGCCAGCTTGCTCATGTGAGCGTAGAGCGTTTCATAGGTCTTGGTATGCTTGATCTCCACGGTGATGCCATAGGCGCCGTGGCGGCCGGCGATCTGCACCGTGCCCGAGCCCGCAGCCCGGATCGGCGTCCCATAGGGCACACCGAAATCGACGCCGGTATGCATCTTCGAGTAGCCGAGCAGCGGGTGGCGGCGCATGCCGAAGCCGGAAGTCAGCCGCGCGCCGGACACCGGCGTCTTCAAAAGTGATTTCTGGGCGCTGCGGCCTTGTTCGTCGTAATAGTCGGTCTGGCCATCGGCGGTGGTGAAGCGGTAAAGGGTCTTGGTCTTGCCGTCGAGGGTCAGCTGCGCATAGTGCAGCACCTTGCGCTTGGCCGACGAACCCGTCAGCGGGTTGCCGTAGAACACTTCGAACGTGTCATTGGCCTTCACCTGGCGCTGGAAGTCCACGTCATAGGAAAAGACGCGCGTCAGTTCCGACGTGATGTAGTCGGGGATCTTGTTGTCCTTGGCCGTGCCGTAGAGGCTGGACCCGACCTTGGAGCGGGTGCGGAAGTGATTGATCTGCGCATACTTCGACATGGTGCCGGCCTTGGCACCTTCGACTGCTGCAACGAAGCGGCCGTCTTCGTCGGCTTCGACGTTGATCGTCTCGTTCGGCCCTGGCTTGAAGGACAACTGAACCGGGAAGGTGACTTCGCGGCCATAGAAGTCAAGCTGACGGTCGAGCGTCAGTTCGAAATCGGTGCCTTCCTTCATCATACGCGACGGGAACACCGGTTCGAGCGCCGACACCAGTGCCCGCGCGGCCTCGATGCTGACACCACGATCGCTCAATGCGTCGATCAGTGTTTCACCCTTGGCCAACTTGAATGTTTCGTCGGTCGGTTCTGCCGGAACCTGTTTGCTGATGGTGGTGATATTTTCTTGTTCTTCGTTGATGGCATCGATCTCGGCATCGATGACGGTCGTCTTGCCGTCGCCATAGGGAAGCTCGTCAGCCGTGATCTCAGGATAGGCGTTGGAGTTGTTGAGATCACGCTCCGGCACAATCATTTCGCCGGATGTTTCGGGCTGTGGCTGGTAGGTCGACGACAATTCCTTGCGGCCGATCACCGTAGCAGCGCCATACGGTTCGGCGTTGACCGGGTAGTTGCCGGTGAGGGCGGCCTTGTTGATAGATGCAAAGGCATCGGTGGGCGCTGCATTCTCGCCAAAGATGCCGAGCACGGCGCTGCCAATGACCAGCGATCCGGCGATGCCGGCCACACAGGTCGTCAACAGCCAGCGATGATGAACAGGCTCGACATCGAACGGATGATCAATCTCGGAAACAGAGGTCTTCTGCTGTTGTGGCGGACGCCGCGCTGCCACGGCCGAAGCCTTGGCGCGAAACTGTCTGTCAACGCGATCGTTCAAATCCCAGTACCCCTCGTCGCTTCTGACTTGACCGAGCGAACCGGACCCACCGATATCCCCTCGGTCTTGTGGTCCACCACCCGGCGCAAACATTAACTTCCGTTGGCCCTCTCTCGGAGCCCGGCGCAGGAGCGCTCTTGATTGCGCGAGAAAATGCCTTCTCGACTGCCATTAGTCAACCGCGTTGACCAACCCTCCACACCAATCCCGGCGCCCCGGCCATACCCCGAAACCAGGCAAGGCCAAAAACCACCGCTATATCAATATCCCGCGAGACTGTTTCAGAATCGTTAACCATGCCGGAATCGTCCCAGACATAATTCCCGCCAAAATCATCCACCGGCCGGGAGCAAAGATGCCGGCGCCGCGGTTCAGCTGAGCCGGTGTGAATCGGGCGCAAATCATCCACCTGTAAGACGAGCAAGGAGGGCCTTGAGACACATGCAACGGAGAATTTTGCTGAATTACGACCCAAAAGCGTCTTCGGCAGGCTCAAATGACCCCGCAAGGCCTCCAGGACAGACCCAATTTTCGTCCAGTTGGACAAAAAGTTCG
>CAUJIO010000072.1:25000-27559 GCA_963205315.1 Pseudomonadota bacterium
ACAAATCGAAGCACAATAATGAAATGACTGAATAAGTCTTTCCAAAGACCGTCGATGGTCATCCGTCCAATCTGCCGAGGTTGGACCCCCGGATGAACATTGATAATGAGAGTGATCAAGCGACTTAAGAGCATTTGGTGGATGCCTTGGCACTGAGAGGCGATGAAGGACGTGGTACGCTGCGATAAGTTACGGGGAGCTGCGAACAAGCTTTGATCCGTAAATTTCCGAATGGGGCAACCCCTGGCTTCGGCCAGACTGGCACATGAATACATAGTGTGTCGGAGCAAACCGGGAGAACTGAAACATCTAAGTACCCCGAGGAAAGGACATCAACAGAGACTCCGCTAGTAGTGGCGAGCGAACGCGGATTAGGCCAATGCCGTTAGTGTAAGAACTGGAACAGGATGGAAAGCCTGGCAACAATGGGTGATAGCCCCGTACAGGTAGAAAGCATTAGCGGATTCGAGTAGGGCGGGACACGTGCAATCCTGTCTGAACATGGGGGGACCACCCTCCAAGCCTAAGTACTCCTCAGTGACCGATAGCGAACTAGTACCGTGAGGGAAAGGTGAAAAGCACCCCGACGAGGGGAGTGAAAGAGCACCTGAAACCGAATGCTTACAAACAGTAGGAGGGCGCAAGCCTGACTACGTACCTTTTGTATTATGGGTCAGCGACTTATGATTGACGTGCAAGCTTAAGCCGATAGGCGGAGGCGAAGCGAAAGCGAGTCTGAATAGGGCGATTTAGTACGTTGATATAGACCCGAAACCAGTCGATCTAGCCATGAGCAGGCTGAAGGTGCAGTAACATGCACTGGAGGGCCGAACAGGTAACCGTGGAAAAGGTTTCTGATGACTTGTGGTTAGGGGTGAAAGGCTAATCAAGGCTGGAGATAGCTGGTTTTCCGCGAAAGATATTTAGGTATCGCGTCGCATGAATACTCCGGAGGGTAGAGCACTGGATGGGCTAGGGGTTCGTATAGAGCTACCAAACCCAACCAAACTCCGAATATCCGGAAGTACTATGCGGCAGTCACACAGTGGGTGCTAACGTCCATTGTGAAGAGGGAAACAACCCTGATCTACAGCTAAGGTCCCTAAATTGTGGCTAAGTTAGGAAGGATGTGAAGATCCCAAAACAACCAGGAGGTTGGCTTAGAAGCAGCCATCCTTTAAAGAAAGCGTAACAGCTCACTGGTCTAAATAAGGGTTTTTGCGCCGAAAATGTATCGGGAATTAAGCCACATACCGAAGCTTAGGGTGCATCGCAAGATGCGCGGTAGCGGAACGTTCCGTAAGCCTGTGAAGGTTGACCCGTGAGGGCAGCTGGAGGTATCGGAAGTGCGAATGCTGACATGAGTAACGATAAACAGTGTGAGAGACACTGTCGCCGAAAGTCCAAGGGTTCCTGCTTAAAGTTAATCTGAGCAGGGTGAGCCGGGTCCTAAGGTGAGGCCGAAAGGCGTAGCCGATGGCAATCAGGTTAATATTCCTGAGCTAGTGGTGGGTGACGAATGCAAGAAGCTATCCGATGTTATTGGATTCGGAGGGTAGCGCATGCGTTCCAGGAAATAGCCCCCACATCAACCCGTACCCGAAACCGACACAGGTGGACTGGTAGAGTATACCAAGGCGCTTGAGAGAACTATGCTGAAGGAACTCGGCAAATTGCCCTCGTAACTTCGGGATAAGAGGGCCCCGTTTCTGGGCAACCAGAGGCGGGGGGCACATACTAGGGGGTAGCGACTGTTTAGCAAAAACACAGGGCTCTGCGAAGTCACAAGACGACGTATAGGGTCTGACGCCTGCCCAGTGCCGGAAGGTTAAGAGGAGAGGTGCAAGCTTTGAATCGAAGCCCCGGTAAACGGCGGCCGTAACTATAACGGTCCTAAGGTAGCGAAATTCCTTGTCGGGTAAGTTCCGACCTGCACGAATGGCGTAACGACTTCCCCACTGTCTCCAGCATAGACTCAGTGAAATTGAATTCCCCGTGAAGATGCGGGGTAATTGCGGTCAGACGGAAAGACCCCGTGCACCTTTACTATAGCTTTACACTGGCATTCGTGCTGGCATGTGTAGCATAGCTGGTAGGCTTTGAAGCTTGGGCGCTAGCTCAGGTGGAGCCGAAATGTGAAATACCAGCCTTGGCGACATGGATGTCTAACCGCGACCCCTGAATCGGGGCCCGGGACAGTGTATGGTGGGTAGTTTGACTGGGGCGGTCGCCTCCCAAAGAGTAACGGAGGCGTGCGAAGGTAGGCTCAGAGCGGTCGGAAATCGCTCGTCGAGTGCAATGGCATAAGCCTGCCTGACTGCGAGACTAACAAGTCGAGCAGAGTCGAAAGACGGCCATAGTGATCCGGTGGTCCCACGTGAGGAGGGCCATCGCTCAACGGATAAAAGGTACGCCGGGGATAACAGGCTGATGATTCCCAAGAGTCCATATCGACGGAATCGTTTGGCACCTCGATGTCGGCTCATCACATCCTGGGGCTGGAGAAGGTCCCAAGGGTTCGGCTGTTCGCCGATTAAAGTGGTACGTGAGCTGGGTTCA
>CAUJIO010000073.1 GCA_963205315.1 Pseudomonadota bacterium
CGGGCGACGAGCTTGCGCGCCTCCTCGAAAGGCCAGGCCTTGCTGGTCTGTGCGGCTTCGCGAAGGGCGTGATCGGCGGTCATGTGCGGGCTTCCGGATGAAATGGGACGGGCCTGTTTAGGGAGGAGCCCGCCCAAGGTCAATGTCAGGCGGCGAGTTCCGATACCGCGAGCGCCAATGACACGATCGCCCCGCCAAGCCCCCAATAGCGCCAGCGGGCCAGCCGGGCCGGAGCATCGGCCCGCCGCCCGATCAGGAACAGGCTGAGGTTTACGGCGGTGAAGATCAGCAGCATCACGAAGCTGGTCAATTCCGCCAATCGCAACAGCGGCACAAACAGGCCGAGTGCCGCGATGGCAAGGCTGAGCATGGCGATCGCCCGCACCGGCGTCTGCCGCGTTGCATGCAGGGTCCCGGCTGATTCCGGCAGCATGCCCTCGCGCGACATGCCGTAGATCACCCGGCTTGCCATGACGATCTGCACCAGAATGCCATTGACCATGGCCACCGAGGCCATCACCGCGATCGGAGCGCCAGGCCATCCGGTGACGGAGGCAAACAGGTCGGAGAGGGGCGCCTTGCTGGCAACCAGTGCCGCACGCTCCGGGTAGGCAGCGGCCACAATCGCCACCAGGGCATAGATCGCCACCGAGATCACCAGCGTCAGGACGATGGCCAGCGGGATGGTGCGCGAAGGCTCACGGGTTTCCTCCGCCATGTTCTCGATGTCTTCAAAGCCGATGAAGGCAAAGAAGGCGACGAAGGCGCCGCCGAACACCGCACTCCACATCGGCCAGTCCGCCGGTACCGAGAACATCCGCGGCAGGGCGTCAGACGACAGCGCCATGGGGGCCCCTGCCGCGATGATGACGATCAGCGTGCCGGCTTCCAGCAAGGTGATGAGCGCGGCGAAGGCGACACTTTCCCGCACCCCCGCCATGGCGACACCCGACAGCAGCGCCAGAACCACCACCAGGCTCAACGGTTCCGGCAAGCCGGAGAAGCTGCCCACATAGCGCGCGAAAGCAAGAGCGATGACCGCACTGGAGGTGATCGCAACCGCAATGACGCCATAGCCGGTCACGCGGCCGGCCATTTCGCCAATGCCCGTCTTGACGAAAATCGCCTCTCCCGCCGCGCGCGGAAAAGCGCTCGACAGCACCGCATAGGAAAAGCCGGTAAACCCCGCCACCGCACCCGCAACGAGAAACGCCAGCGGCGCGTGATCGCCGGCCACGCCAACGATCTCGGCGATCAGCGCGAAGATGCCGGCGCCGATCGTCACGCCGACGCCATAAAACACCAGCCACGGCAGGCTCAGGACCCGCCGCAGGCTGACCGGCTGTGTTTCCTTCGTCATGCCTCTGCAATCGCCTCAATCACCGGCAAGCGCAAGCTGCATGATGGACCTCAGGCCAGATGCGCCTTCAGAAATGCAACCGTCCGGCCCCAGGCAAGGTCGGATGCCTCCTTGCTGTAGCGCGCCGCATTGGTGTCGTTGTTGAAGGCGTGGTTGGCACCCTTGTACATGTGCAACTCATAGGCCTTGCCATTCGCCTTCAGCGCCGCTTCGTAATCTGCGATCCCGGCATTGATGCGCTCGTCAAGCTCGGCATAATGCAGCATCAAGGGCGCCGCAATCTTTGCCACCTCGTCCGCTTTGGGCTGGCCGCCGTAATAGGCCACCCCGGCCTTGAGGGTGACATCGCCTGTCACCGCCAGCGCATTGACCTGTCCGCCGCCCCAGCAGAAACCGACTGCCCCCACCTTGCCGTTCGAACCCGGCAACGTCGAGAGTGCCGCCACCGCCTGCTGGCTGAACGCCACCACGTCTGGCCGCTTCAGCGCGCCGATCATCTCGCGCGCCTTCTCCGCATCTTCAAGCGTCCCGCCCACAGGTGTCAGGTAATCCGCACCAAACGCGATGAATCCTTCCTTGGCCATGCGGCGCGTCACGTCCTTGATATGCGGGTTGAGGCCGCGGTTCTCGTGGATCACCAGTACGGCAGGATAGGTTCCTTCCACCGCCGGCCTGACCAGGTAGCCCTTGATGCCGGGTGCGATCTCGGCCATTTCCGCCTTGATCGCCGGATCGGTCTCGGGCACCACTTCGGCCTGCGCGTAATTGTTTTCCAGCACCGGCAACAGGGCCACGGCGGCCGCGCTGCTGCCCGCCATTAGCGACAGCTTGTCGAGAAATTCCCGCCGGTTCATGCCGCCATGCGTATAGCGGTCAAACAACGTGATGAATTTCTGGTCCACAGATCGATGCACCATGCGCTTGTTCCTCTTCCGTTCAGCTGAATGTGTCTTTAAACGGAAGACCATGGCCAAGGAATGACATTGGATTCGACTTTTCAAACCGCCGTCGCAGCCGGCATGGATGCCGTGATCGGCGGCAAGCGGCTCGACCCCGCGCAGGCTCTCGAACGCCTCAGCGCGGCCCCGCATCTGATCTGCCATTCCGCCTTCTTCATCGAGCGGCTGGGCGTTGCCGCCCAGGCTCCGAAAGCTGTCACCCGCGCTGCGCGCGACCAGCGCCATTACGACGTCGCCGAACTCTTCGCCTTCACCTGCCCCGCCCGCTTCGCCACGCCGACTCCGACGGGCCTCGCCCGTTCGCTGGCCCTCGAGCCGGCCGAGAATGACGAAGACACCCTCCGCCTTATTGCCGATGACCTGCTGCACCGTCTCGCCAACCGCCACTACCCGCTGCTGCGCGAGACCGCCGAGAACGCCACGTTCCTCGCCCGCGCCAATTGGCCCTGGGCGAAGCTGGTGATGCAAGCGATCATGAAGGCCAATCCGAAGCTCGATGTCGGCAGCTTCGCCACCGGCCTCAATGCCTGGGACCGTGTCGAGGAATGGGAGGACGACGGCGGCCGCGCCCCGGGCCGTCAGGATGCCATCAGCCCGCAGGAGGCTCAGTCGTTCCTGCGCGAGGTGCTGGGCAGCGATTCCGAGCAGCGCGCCGCCCAGAGCTCCTATGCGGGTGCGGCCACCTATGCCTTCCAGCCGCGGCAGAGGAAGGAGATCAACAACATCCTGCTGGCCGAAGCCGGCACCGGCCTTGGCAAGACGTTGGGCTATCTCTCGCCCGCCTATCTCTGGGCGAAGAAGAACAACGCACCCGTCTGGATCTCGACCTACACCAAGAACCTGCAGCGCCAGCTCGATCAGGAATCGGCCCGGCTGATCGGCGATCCCGACGAGCGCCGCACCCGCATTGTCATTCGCAAGGGCCGCGAGAACTATGTCTGCCTGCTCAACATGCAGGAGGTGTTCGGCCGTCTCACCTCCGCCAACCCGCGCACGGCCTTGCTCGCCGCGCTGATCTCGCGCTGGGCCAGATTCACCCGCGACGGCGACATGGTGGGCGGCGATTTCCCTTCCTGGATCCTGTCGCTGTTCAACGACATCAGCCTCGATGGCGAGGGCCGCGGCGTCACCGCGCAATCGCTGGGCCTCACTGACAAACGCGGCGAATGCATCTATTCCGCTTGCCCGCATTACAAGCGCTGTTTCATCGAGCGCTCGGTGCGCGCCGGCAGGAATGCGTCAATCGTCATCGCCAATCATGCCCTCGTGCTGCATCAGGCCGCCGTCGACCATGCACTGGGCGTGGCGGAGACCGAGGAAGAGGAAGCAGCGCCGGGCGGCATCCGCCGCATCGTCTTCGACGAAGGCCACCACCTGTTCGACGCCGCCGACAGTGCCTTCTCCGGCCACCTCACCGCGCTTGAGACCGCCGAACTCCGCCGTTGGCTGCGCGGCCCCGAAACCGAGCGCCGCCGCGGCCGTGGTCTTGCCGACCGCATCGGCGACCTGCTGGGCGAAGACGAGAACGGCGAGAAGCTTCTGCAACAGGTGCTGCGCGCATCGACGGCACTTCCAGCCCCCGGCTGGACCAGACGCGTGCAGGCCGGCCAGCCCGATGGCCCGGCGGAGACTTTCCTGAGCCTTGTCCGCCAGCAGGTGCTCGCCCGCTCCGACCAGAACGGTGGCAGCAACACCATCGAGACCGATTGCCAGCCGCTCGTCGATGGATTGGCACAGGCCGCAGGCGACCTCGCCGCCGCATTGATTGACCTGAAGCGCCCGATGACCGCGCTCTCCAACGCGCTGGCGAAAAAGCTCGACACCGAGGCCGAGGACCTTTCGACAAACGACCGTGGCCGCATCGAGGCGCTGGCCCGCTCCCTGAAGCGGCGCGGCGAGTTGATGGTGGGCTCCTGGATCGACATGCTGTCGCGCCTGCTGGAGGAGAAGAACCCGCTCTTCGTCGAATGGTTCGACATCGCCCAGGCTTTTGGCCGCGAGCATGATGTCGGCCTGCATTCGCACTGGATCGATCCGACTGAACCGATGGCGCTGGCCGTGCTGAAACCGGCCGACGGCATCGTCATCACCAGCGCCACGCTGAAGGATCGCCCGCCCGATGTGCCCGACGATTGGGCCAATGCCGAGATGCGCACCGGTGCCGTGCACCTGCCCTATCCGGTGAAGCGCGAGAGCTATGACTCGCCTTTCGACTACAAGTCGGCGGCACGCATCATCGTCGTCACCGACGTCAACCGCGAGGACATGGATCAGGTCGCCGCCGCCTATCGCGAATTGTTTCTCGCCAGTGGTGGCGGTGCCTTGGGCCTCTTCACCGCCATTTCCAGGTTGCGCGCCGTCCACAAGCGCCTGCTGCGCCCGCTCGCCGAAGCGGGCCTGCCGCTCTATGCCCAGCACGTGGATCCGATGGACACCGGCACGCTGGTCGACATGTTCCGCGCCGAGCGCGATGCCTGTTTGCTGGGAACGGATGCGGTGCGCGATGGCGTTGACGTGCCGGGCGACTCGCTGAGGCTGATCGTCCTCGACCGCGTCCCGTGGGGCACGCCGACGATCCTCGAGCGCGCGCGGAAGGAAATGTTCGGCGGCAACGCCTATGGCGACATGGTCGTCCGCCTCCGCCTGCGCCAGGCCTTCGGTCGATTGATCCGGCGAGCGGGAGACACCGGCACCTTCGTCATCCTCGATCCGCGCCTCGCCACACGCTTCACCACAGCCTTCCCGCCCGGCATGGCCATCGCGCGTGTGGGATTGGTGGAGGCGATTGAGATGGTGAAGAAGAGGAGCTAGATTTCTTTCAAGCCAACACAGTCTGACATCTCACATTTCCGCCAGCGTCGCGCCGTCAACTGGACAATTGGGATGCCATCCCTTAACTCCTCCCGACAAAACGGGAGTTCCTCATGTCCGGTACCATTTCCACTGAACAGGCACTGATCTACACCATGGTCACCATGTCGGGTGTCGAGGGCCGCATCAACACCGTCGAGCTGGCCGAGATCGGCAACATCGTCAAGCATCTCCCCGCCTTCCGCCATTTCGATGAGGCCCGCCTGACCACCGTGGCGCAGGAAGTGGGCGAAATCCTCGCCGAGCCCGAGGGACTGAAGGCCGTGCTGGGATTGATCCGCGAAGCCCTGAGCCCCAAGCTGCGTGAAACCGCCTATGCGCTGGCCGTCGAAGTCGCCGCCTCGGACATGGCGGTGGGCAAGGAAGAACTTCGCTTCCTCGCCATCCTCCGCGACACGCTCGACCTCGACAAGCTCGTCACCGCCGCCATCGAACGCTCGGCCATCGCCCGCTATCAGACCGAGTAAGAACCCTCATCCGGCCTGTCGGCCACCTTCTCCCATTCTGCGAACGGGAGAAGGCACATGCGGCAACGCGCCATTCTACTCCGCCATCGCCCTTGCGCTTCTATCGCCTTCTCCCGTGGCTTGGCCATGGGAGAAGGTGCCCAAAGGGCGGATGAGGGCCCCTTCACCACATACGCCTTGACATTTTATTCCTAAAGCTTATATTCCTATCCATCCACCCCCTCTTGGGGTCCTGCTCATGACGGTGAGCTCTGGACGGGGTGGATGGCAGGCCTGCGGGTGCAGTTCAACGTAAGCTGCATTCCCGGGGGCAGGCGGAGAACCCCGGGGACATTACGATCCTCGCGCCCTCTGGCAGTTAGGCAGCCTCACGGCGTGGCCGAAGTGTTCTCTACCCTGCGAAGAAGTCCTGCCGGTTCGCGGGCGCTGTCCAGCGCCACTCAGCCAGCCTCACCAGCTGGCACACTCGCGCCGGGCAGCGCCCGCGCCTCCCACCATTCGAGAGGGAAAAATGTCACCCTCGCAAAGGCGGAGCCGCGCCTGAACTCCCGCTGATTGATATCGTTGCCCGTCACGCAAACGCTCTTCGCTCGAGAGAGCCCATGCGGCTGAAAAAGGTCACACCGCGCGCCACGAAGAAGATGTTGAGCGCCGCCCACAGCCCGTGATTGCCGAACGGCGCCTCCAGCAGCCACCATGCCAGCATGAAGATGCCCAGCGACACGATCATCATGTTGCGCATGTCCTTCGTCGCCATGGCACCGGTGAAGATGCCGTCGAACTGGAAGCAGATGACGCCCAGCAGCGGCGAGATCGCCGCCCACGGCAAATAGATACGCGCCGTCTCGCGTACGGCTTCACTCACCGTCATCATGTCGATGAGCATCGGCCCCGCGAACCAGATGACCAGCGAGCAGGAGAGCCCCACCACCATCGCCCAGATGCTCGTCAGCCGGATGGCGGCGCGGAAGCGCGCGCGGTTCTTGGCGCCCACCGATTGCCCCACCAGCGCCTCGGAGGCATAGGCAAAGCCGTCGATCAAATAGGCCGAGACTTCGAACAGGTTGATCAGCACCGCATTGGCGGCAATCACGACGTCGCCAGCCCTCGCACCGCGCGCCGTGAACCACGTGAAGGCGAAGACCAGGCAGAGCGTGCGGATCATGACGTCGCCGTTCATGCCGAGCGTCTTCAGCAATCGTCCGCGGTCCAGGATGCGCGGCCAGGACACATGCGCGCCCATGTTGCGTAGCACGCTCCAGGCCAGCACCAGCGCCAGCGTCACCGCCGACCATTCGGCAATGAGCGATGCCAGCCCGACGCCGTCCGACGTCATGCCGAGCTCCAGCACGAAGAGGGCGGAAAGCGCCATATTGGTGAGATTGAGAAACAGCTGCACCATGAAGGCCAGCCGCGCCTTCGACTGGCCGATGAACCAGCCCATCACGCAATAGTTCGACAAGGCCGCCGGTGCGGCCCAGATGCGATAGTTGAAATAGGTTTCGCCATGCTCGAGGATATGCGCCGAGCCGCCGATCAGATCGAAGGCCACTTCGCGGATCAGCGGCGACAGCGCGATGAGGCCGAAGCCCGCCACCAGCCCGATCATCAGGGAGCGCGCAAGCACCGCCACCAGTTCCGGCGTGTCGCCCGCCCCTGTCGCCTGTGCCGACAGCCCCCCGGTCGACAGGCGCAGGAAGCCGAAGCCCCAGAAGATGAACGAGAAGATCAGAGCGCCGACGGCAATGGCGCCGATGTAATAAGGGTCCGGCAACTGCCCGATCACCGCCGTGTTGACGACGCCGATCAGTGGCTCGGAGACGTTGGACAGCATGATCGGCACCGCCACGGTAAGGACCGAGCGATGCGTGACGGGCGATTTCGGATCGAATGACATGGGCCTTGAGTTGCGTCGGCGGCGCACCCAAGTCAAGCTGCGCCATCATGAGTCTGCCGCAACGCTTTTCCGACTGGTTTGCCGCGCGGGGCTGGAGCCCCCGCGCCCATCAACTTGCCGTGCTGGCGCATGCTGAAGCGCGCGAGAGCGTGCTGCTGATCTCCCCCACCGGCGGCGGCAAGACACTCGCAGGCTTTCTCCCCAGCCTCATCGAGATCAGCGGCCAGGCGGAGAGGACGGGCGGTATCCACACACTCTACATTTCGCCGCTGAAGGCGCTGGCCGTCGACATCGCCCGCAATCTCGAGGCGCCCGTTGCCGAAATGGCGCTACCCGTCGCCATCGAGACCCGCACCGGCGACACGCCGCACTCCAAGCGCCAGCGGCAGCGCCAGAAGCCACCCGACATTCTGATCACCACGCCCGAGCAGGTCTCGCTCCTCGTCTCCGATCCGCATGCCGCCTTCATGCTCAAGAACCTGCGCACGGTGATCCTCGACGAGCTGCATTCCATCGTCACCTCGAAGCGCGGCGTGCTCTTGTCGCTGGCGCTGGCCCGCGTGCAGGCGCTGGCCCCGCAGGCCATCCGCATCGGCCTCTCCGCCACCGTCGCCGATCCGGACGCGTTGCGGGCCTGGCTCGTCCCCACGGGTGAAACGCCGGCCCCGCTCGTGCTGGGCCAGCCGGGCGCCCGGCCCAACATCCGCATCCTCTCCTCCGTCGAACGCGTGCCATGGTCCGGCCACTCGGCCATGTACGCCATTCCGGAAATCTATGGCGAGATCCGCAAGGCGAAGATGACGCTGGTCTTCGTCAACACCCGCAGCCAAGCCGAGATGATCTTTCAGGCGCTCTGGGAAGCCAATGACGACAATCTTCCGATTGCCCTTCATCATGGCTCGCTCGATGTCGGCCAGCGCCGCAAAGTTGAAGCTGCCATGGGCGAAGGAAAACTCCGTGCCGTCGTCTGCACCTCGACCCTCGAACTCGGCATCGACTGGGGCGACGTCGATCTCGTCGTGCACGTCGGCGCCCCCAAGGGCTCGAGCCGTCTGCTGCAGCGCATTGGCCGCTCCAACCACAAGCTTGACCTGCCCTCCGAGGCGCTGCTTGTTCCCTCCAACCGCTTCGAAGTGCTTGAATGCCAGGCCGCCCTTCATGCCGCGCAAGAAAATGCTCAGGACACGGACTACCCGATGGTTTTGAAGCTCGACGTGCTGGCTCAGCATATCATGTGCCGCGCCTGCGCCGGCCCCTTCCATCCGGATGATCTCTATGCCGAAGTGACATCGGCCTGGACCTATCGCAACCTGACGCGCGAGGATTTCGACAAGTGTGTCGACTATGTCTCGACCGGCGGCTACGCGCTCAGGGCCTACGAGCGTTATGCGAAGCTCAAACAGCAAGCCGATGGCACGTTGCGCCTCACCCACCCGCGCCTCATCATGACCTACAAGCTCAACATGGGCACCATCATCGAGGATGAGATGCTGAAGGTGCGGCTGGCCAGCGTCAGGCGCCGCCTCGGCAAGCGCGTCGTCATGGGCGGCCGCGTGCTGGGCGAGGTCGAGGAATGGTTCCTCAGCCAGCTATCGGTCGGTGACACGTTTCTCTTCAGCGGCGAAATCCTCCGCTTCGAGGGACTCGACGAGTTCGGTGCATTGGCGACCCGCTCGAAAGACCGCGAACCGAAAATCCCATCCTATCAGGGGGGCAAGTTCCCCCTCTCCACCTATCTCGCCAAGCGGGTGCGCGAAATGCTGGCCGATCCAGCTGCGTGGGGCGGCCTCCCAGCGCAGGTGAAGGACTGGCTCAGCCTGCAGCGCTTCCGCTCGCTGGTGCCGAAGGCCAGCCAGATGCTGGTCGAAACCTTCCCGCGCGCCGACAAGCATTACATGGTCTGCTATCCCTTCGAGGGCCGCCTTGCCCACCAGACGCTCGGCATGCTCTTGACGCGGCGGCTGGAGCGCGCCGGCCTGCAGCCAATGGGCTTTGTCGCTTCGGAATATGCGCTGGTCATCTGGATGGTGCGTGATATCTCGCTTCATATCGGCACCGGCCGGCTATCGCTCGGCCGGCTTTTCGACGAGGACATGATGGGCGACGATCTCGATGCCTGGCTGGCGGAATCAGCTCTGATGAAGCGCACCTTCCGCAATGCCGCCATCATCGCCGGACTGATCGAGCGGCGCCAGCCGGGCAAGGAGAAGACGACGCGGCAAATGACAGTGAATACCGATCTCATCTATGACGTGCTGCGTAGCCACCAGCCCGACCACATCCTGCTGCGTGCCGCCTGGGACGACGCCGCGGAAGGCCTGATCGACGCCCATCGCCTCGGAGCCCTGCTGAAGCGAATCCACGGCCAGATCGTGCATGTGGGGCTTGATACGGTATCGCCGCTGGCCGTGCCCGTGCTCTTGGATATTGGCCGCGAATCGGTCTACGGCGAGGGTCGTGATGCCATGCTCGCTGAAGCCGCGAACGATCTCATCGACGAGGCCATGCGGCTTGTCTAGGTCGCATCGCATCCGCCTGTCCGGACTTGACCTTATTCCGGACCTGTCCGGCGCGATCTATGTCCCCGACTTTCAGGCATTGCTGATCGCCGACATGCATCTGGAAAAGGGCTCAAGCCTGGCCCGGCGCGGAATACACTTGCCACCCTATGATACCAGAGAGACACTCACACAGCTGTCGTCTGTCATTGCGGACGTGAAGCCAAACCGGCTGATCTTTCTCGGCGACAGTTTTCATGATGACGCCGCGCGTGATCGCATCGATGCTGCCGACCTCGCGGCCCTGCGCCGTATCAGCGCTGAGCGCGATACCATCTGGATCACCGGCAATCACGACGCTTCGCCACCGCAGGACATCGGCGGCCAGATCGCGCGCGAAGTTGCGCTGGGGCCGGTCACTTTGCGTCATGAACCAAAGTCACTGCCGCAAGGTGTCTTTGAAATTGCCGGCCATCTTCATCCCGCTGCGGCAGTTGAATCGCGCGGCCATCGCATCCGCTGCCGCTGCTTCATTGCCGATGACCGTCGCATGGTCCTGCCGGCGTTTGGCAGCTACACGGGTGCTCTCAGCGTGCGGTCGGATGCCTTTGACGGGCTGTTCGGCGATTATCATGTCTGGATGATCGGATCGCGCGCGATCCACCGGTTTCCTGCCGCGAAGGTCAGGTGATCGCCACCGCGATGAGGCCCAGAACCAAGGCCAGCACGGCACCGCTGGTGAGCAGCATGCGGAGCTTTCCAAACCAGGCAGGCAACCGCCCCGCTTCGACACTGGTCACGTCCCACAAGGCCTGAAGCAGAAATCCCGCAATCAGGAGCGTGAGCCCGAGGATCGGCGGCAGGAAGAGCGCCGCAAGTCCTGCCAGGGAACCCAGCACGCTGCCCAATAGTTCTGCGGATTGACGCCGTCCATCGTAGGGACCGATCGCCGTTCCCCAACGGATGCCGCCAAGAAACGTCAGGATGATCGCGGCATAACCGATGAGAAGTCGCGACCCGACGCCGGGCGCAATGTCCGGGACCCACGGCACCAGCGCGCCGGCTGCAAACGGGATCAGCCCCGCAAGCCCGAGCGCCAGCGCCACCGGCGGAATACGGGCATGATCAACTGGACTGGTCATGCAACTACTGTGGCCGCCCATGCCCAGGGAATCAAGCCCGAGGAATCAGGCGCCGGCTTTCGTCCGCATCGCTTCCAGCAGATCGGGAGAGACATTGCCGGTGACGCGCATGCCCACTTGCAGCTGGAACAGCCTGATCGCATTCGCCGTGCGACTGCCCAACTTGCCGTCCGGCGTGCCGACGTTGTAGCCAAGTTTCATCAGGAGCTGCTGGGCTTCCGCAACCGGATCTGCGGATGCGGAATCGGCATTGTCGGCCAGCATCGGCATGGCGGCATCACTGCCGGCCAGTGCGGCGTCAACTGGTGTTGCAGCCGTCTGTTCCCCCCATGCTGGATCGGAAAGGGCAACCACATTGGCCTCATCTGTTCCGGGAACAGGTGACCAGTTTGCAATACGTCCGTTGACAGCGTTGGCATCGGCAGTCGCCAGCGTCGCCACGAGCTTGTCGGCTCGCTTGCCCGCATCGGCATCACCTTGTTTCGCCGCTAACATATACCAGAAATATGCTTCCTTCGCGTCGACCCGCGTGCCGAGCCCGCGCTCGTACAGCACCGCAAGATTGAACTGGCTGTCATGGAGTCCCCGCTCTGCGGCCGACTTGAACCAGCGGAAGGCCTTGTCATAGTTCGGCGTTCCCGCCTGATTGCCGGCCGCAATCACTGCCGCATTGTGCATGGACTTGATATTGCCGCCCTCGGCAGCGCGCTCGTACCACAGCAGTGCTGTGGCAGCGTCCTGCGGCACACCCTTGCCGCGCTCGAACAGCGTCGCGAGCCGGTACTGGGCCGGAGCCAGTCCGCGCTCAGCCGCGACCTGATACCAATACGCAGCTTTCGGCAGATCCTGCGCCACGCCTTGACCGTCGAGATAGCGGCTGGCGATGATGAATTGCGCCTTCGCGTCACCGCGTGCCGCAGCAGCTCGAAGTGCTTCTGTGCCGACATCGGCAGGCGGCATTTCGGCCCGCGATTCTCCCGGTTGGGCGACGATCGACGCGAGTGTCGCGTCTGTCTTTTTTGCCGGTAGCGAACCGGTGATAAGCAGGTCGTTCTGTGGAGCGGGTGCAGACGAGATCTGCTGGCCGGTGGCGCGTGCCAGAAGTCCCGCAAGATCACCCGAAAGTTTGCCCGGTGCAGGGGTCTGGGTCGCGGTTGGAGCCAGGGGCATGACTTCGGCCGGCGCTTCAATCGACGAAGTTTGCTTCACCGGCTTGGGCTTGGCCAGAATGTTGAACGCAAACGCCGAGACGGCAGCAAGCAGGACAATGCCGGCAAGGACCAGCTTCTTGCGCTTGTTCTCATTGGCTGCAGCTGCCGGCTTTTCCACCACCGGCTGGCCGTTCACATAGGTCACGGGCTCAGGCTGGCGATTGCGCTTGAACAGTGAGAAGCGGGATGACTTCGGTGCATCCGCAATCACCGGGTGCCGAACGTCTGCCGGAGCTACGGCCGGCCGCGACGCCGCGGCCTGGGCAGCGCGCCGCGCCGCAGCAATGAAATCGTCGCCGCCAACATCCGCCCCGGGGCTGAAATCTGCTGCCGGGGACGGGACGGCTGTCTGTACCGATACTTGGAGTTCCGGTTCAACGCTGGCCGGATCTGGCGCCGCATGTGGCTCCGTTGCCTCGGTTTCTCCAGCTGCATCCTGGGGGGCCGGTTCGGCGGGGGACGTAAAGATGTGCGGATCGAATGTTCCGCTTGGATCATAGAACTGCGGCGGGGCGGCAGGACGATACGAGGGTGCCGGCGCCTGCTCAGGGGGTGTCTGTTGCGCTGCCTGCTGCGCCATATTGACGGCCAGTTGATGGCCGGCCGAGGCCGTTTCGAGCTCCGCCAGCTTGTTGACGATCTGCTCGAGTGTTTCGTGGACGGCTTCAAGTGTTTCCTGATTGCGCTGTTCCGCACTGGCAGCGCTCTCGCGAACAGCCCTCAGTCCCTCTTCCATCGCCCTGAGTTCTGGTGAGGGACCGGACTGGGCTTGCGCCGCAAGCACCCGCTCCACCGCCCGGTTGGCGGCGTCCTCAGCCGTCTGGCTGACATGTGAGCGGCTCTGCTCCAGACTGTCGTAGAGTTGATGGATCGCCCGTTCCATCGTCTCCAGATGGCCGAGCTGGTTTTCGGTACGGCTGACGCGATCGTTGACAGCGGCGATATGTTGCTCGAGAGCCTTGACCGATTGCTGGTCGCCCTGCAGCCGCATGGCCTCGCCCAGTTTGTGATCCAGTTCGGCGACTCGGCGCTCAAGTTCGCCGAACTGCGGCAAGTTGCGCGTGGCGGCACTGTTCTGGTCGAGCTTCTGGGTCAGTTCGCCAAGCCGACGATCCATGTCGGCAATGGGACGCATGTCCGGCCCTTGCGCGACGCGGGTGGAAAGTTGTTCGACGGCCACGCGCAGTGCATGGACGTCGCGCTCCGAAGCCGTCGCCTGCTTGACGTCGTCGATCCGCTTGTTGAGGCTACCAACCTCGCCTCTCAGCCGCTGCAGGTCGACGATCGTCGACTGCTGCGATCCGATGGTTGATTGGGCTTCCTTGAGCACGCCGAGTATGCGGCTTTCGATGTCGCGCAATTCATTGCGCGCCACACCGGCAGCCGAAGCCTGCGCCTGGGACGCCAGCATCTCGGAGGAGGACCGCACGTCTTCGATACGATCGGCAAGCTGACTTATTTCTTTGCGCACGACATCCGGCAGGCCCGAATGAAGCATATTTTCTGAACGCTGCAGTCGGCCGGACAATTCGGCGATCCGTGCTTCAAGGCTCGAGAAGGCAGGCGCGGCACGCACGAGCTCGTCTGGGCTGTTCGGCTGCGTTGCCCGCTCCGCCATATCGCCCAGCCGGTCCTGCATCGACTTCAGACTGTCGCGTGTCCGCTTCTCGCTGACCTCAATGTGCTCGACAACATTTCGGATCGCCGTCTCCAACGCCGAATAGCCCGGCACGTCCTCAGGCTTTTCAATGGTCTGCGGCCTTGTCGCCATGGCAATCTGCCGACCAAGCACCGACAGGCGTTCGTTGACGGCTGTGAAGGCCTCGACGGCCTGCCGCTCGTTGTTGTCGATCCGGCTGAAAATTCGATTCAGCGTCTCACGGTCCTCGCTGCGGTAGCGCGGTGCCTCATAGGGCATGATCGTTGCCGATTCACGCTCGCGCTGGGCCAGTTGCGACAGCTGATGCGCGATGTCTTCGAGCCGGATCGCAGCCTCTGGCTGTCTCGGCTGTGGCTCTGTCCGGCGCGGCGGCGGAGCGGGTTCCGGCTCGCAATCAAAATATTCTTCACGCTGGGCATCCTCGCTACCCTTTTCCAGCCCTTCCAGGGGCTCATTCTGATCAAGAATCACCGAATTGAGCCATTCTCCAAGCGTCATTCCGGCCCGCCGGGCAGCGTGTTTTGCCGCTTCCCGGACCTCTGGTTCGATGCCTTTGACGCTCCAAGGAATGCCCGGTTTCATTATGCTTTCTTCTCTCGGTTGCCGCCGTGCTCACAACCATCGACGTCGAGTGGCCATTGAACGGGTGCTTGATTTCACTGTCCAAAAGTTAACGTGTTTGGTAAATATTCAGTTAAGCGGTTGATCCTTTGGCGCGAATCGACAGTCTGGAGGGGGCAAATTGACCGCTGAGCCTGCGATCGATGTAACCATGAAAATTGAAATGACCGGGTCAATCCCGCTGACGTTGACGCAGGGGATACACACAGTGTCCCAAAGCGACTATATTAGTTGCTATAAGCGACACTCAATGCTTCCGGAGCCAAAGCAAAATGACTGCACATGAAACAAAAGACCGGTCCAACCGCGACCGCACATATTCGATCACGGAACTCTGCCGTGAGTTCGATGTAACGCCCCGCACCTTGCGGTTTTACGAGCAGAAGGGCCTGCTGCATCCCGCACGCCGCGGCTGGACCCGTCTCTTCAGCTACCGCGACCGCGCCCGTTTGCAGCTGATCCTGCGCGGCAAGAAGGTCGGTTTTGCGCTGGAAGAAATCAAGGAGATGCTTGATCTCTACAATCTGCGCGACGGCCAGTTGACCCAGCTGCGCATCGCCTCGACGAAGATGCGCGAGCGCCTTGAAGCTCTGCGCAAGCAGCGTGTCGAACTTGAAGACGCGATTGCCGACCTCGAACGCACGGTCGTCGTGGTCGACGGCATGCTGAAGGAGCGCGAGGCCGCTGCTCCTAAGGCTGTCAACAGCTGATCCAGCAAACCGCTTGCGGCAATGACGCGTCCGGGTGAAAAGCCCCGACGCGTTATTGCTTTCCGGAGCCGCGTGCGATGCAACTTGCCTATATCCACAATCCACTCGACCGAAGCGCCAACCTGCGCCCGGACGATGATTGGATCTCGACACAGCGCGAAAACCGGAATGCGAAATTCGTACGCATCAACGGCGACCAGACTGTCATGCGCGACGGCCGCCTCGACACATCGTTTGCTCCCGATGCTACGGCGCCGATTTTCCTCGGTCTCGACCCGACCGGAGCACCCTGGTTTGCGATTGGAACGTCCGCCACTGAAGGTCTCAAGGATCTCCGCAGCCTCGCGATGGAGGAAGCGGTATCGCCGGAAGAGCTCGGAATCCTCGCCCAGGCCCGGTCGCTTGTGCAATGGCACCAGCGCCGCAGTTTCTGTTCAAACTGCGGCAACCGTCTGGAGATCCGGGACGGTGGATACCGGCGCCATTGCCCGTCGTGCAGCATGGATCATTTTCCGCGTACCGATCCCGTCGTTATCATCGTCGTCCGGCATGAGGGCAGCATCTTGTTGGGCCGCCAGAGCCCCTGGAAGCCGGGCATGTATTCCGCGCTCGCCGGCTTCGTTGAGCCCGGAGAAACCATCGAGGATGCGGCCCGCCGCGAGGTGTTTGAAGAGGCGGGAATCCGTGTGGGCGCAGTGCGCTATGTCAGCAGTCAGCCCTGGCCATTTCTGTCGAACTTAATGATTGGCCTCATCGGCGATGCCGTGTCATCGACAATCACTCTCGATCACAAGGAACTGGAGGACGCCCGCTGGTTTTCAGCCGCCGAGGCGACCATGATGGTCGAGCGGACGCATCCCGACGGCCTTTACGCCGCCAACCCAATGGCGATTGCACACCAGCTTGTGAAAGCTGCGCTTCAGTTGCCCTGAAGCTCCTTCACCCGCCGGGCGATCTCGGCCCGGTGGGGCGAGGATTTGTAGATACCGAGGACGCGCAAATAGCTTGTGAAGAACTCCAGTTCCTCCATCGCCAGTCTGACATTCCGCTCGGATGGATGACCTTCAATGTCGGCATAGAATTGCGTCGCCGAGAACTGTCCTTCGATCTGGTAGGATTCCAGCTTGGTCATGTTGACGCCATTGGTCGCGAACCCACCCATGGCCTTGTAGAGTGCTGCCGGAACGTTCCGGACACGGAAAACAAAGGTCGTCATCACCGGCAAGTCTTCCGGCTCGGCATCCTGAGGTGACGCGGAGAGCACGACAAACCGCGTGGTATTGTGGCTCTCGTCCTCGATGTTCTCACGCACCACTTTCAAGCCATAGATCTCAGCTGCCAGACGGGTTGCGATGGCTGCGCGCAAGGGATCGCGGCTTTCGGAAAGCTCACGTGCCGCCCCCGCCGTATCTGCCGCCACAACCGGCTTGATCTTCAGTTCACGGATCACCTTGCGGCACTGGCCCAAGGCGTGGACATGGCTGTGTACGGTTTGTACGGCGGCAAGTTCCGCGTCCGGCGAAATCATCAACTGGTGATGCACTGGCAGGAAATGCTCACCTACAATGTAGAGGTTCGAGCGTGGCAGCAGATGGTGGATATCGGCAACCCGGCCTGCCACCGAATTGTCGATGGGAATCATTGCCAGCGCCGCTTCGCCGTCAGTGACCGCCTGAAAAGCATCTTCGAAGGTACCGCACGGCAGGGGTTCATACGTTGGATAGGCTTCGATGCAGGCAATATGCGAATTGGCACCGGGTTCGCCCTGATAGGCGATCTTGGGAGACATTAGGATTTCCTCAACATGCGCCGGGCAGTTTCAAGGTCGTGAGGTGTGTCCACCCCGAGCGGCACCGCGTCGACCCGGACGACGACGATCCTCATGTGATTGTCGAGAGCCCGCATCTGCTCGAGTTTGCGATCGGCTTCGCGCGCGCTGACGGGCAGCGAGACGAACCGTTCGAGCACGGGGCGGCGGTAAGCGTAGACTCCGATGTGATGCCAGTAGGGTGGAGCGAGTTCAGGAGAAATGCGGCGGACGAAGTCACGCGCAAATGCCACTTCGCGCTCGTCGCTCAGTGGCGTGATCGCCTTGACGATATTCGGATTGGCGATGTCCTCATCCGACTCAATCCGCGCGGCGATGGTTGAAATGTCGGCAGCCTCATTGACCAACCCCGCAAGGCAACGTTGTATCGACAGCGAGTCGATTGTGGGCAAATCTCCCTGCAGATTGACCACGAAGTTGAACCGCCCATGCGGGTCGCGCAGGGACAAGGCTTCCGCAATACGGTCGGAACCCGATGGATGGGCCGGATTGGTCATGATGGCGTCGCCGCCATGGGCGCGGATCACATCGGCGATTTCGACCTCGGCGGCCGCGACAAGAACTTGTCCGACATTGGCTTCGACGGCGCGCTTCCAGCAATGCACAATCATCGGCAAGCCGTGAATATCGGCAAGTGGCTTGCCCGGCAGCCTGGTGGAGGCCATCCGGGCGGGTATGACGACGATTGTATTCTGGTTTTCTATCATAAGGTTAGACGGAGGCGCGGCAAATTGGTACAAGCGTCCTTATACGTATTGCAGCGGCGATGAGAAACAATTAGTTTCCGCGCCGTCGACGGCTCAAGGGGTCCATATCTTCATGTCAATGAATGAGAATTACAAGATTTACGGCGCGATTCTCGGCACGGCCCTGATGGCCTTCGGCATCAAGGAGTTGGCAGGCGAGATCTACCACGCCGAAACCCCCGAAAAGCCGGGCTATCTGATCGAAGTTGCCGAAGCCGGTACTGGCGGCGAAGCGGCCGCGGGTGGCGAAGAAGCGCCGGCCGTCTCGCTGGGCACTCTCCTGGCCTCGGCTGATGCCACCAAGGGTCAGGCAGTGGCAAAGAATTGCGCCTCATGCCACGATTTCACCAAGGGCGGCCCGAACAAGACCGGACCGAATTTGTATGGCGTTGTGATGCGCAAGCATGGAACGCACGAAGGTTTCACCTATTCCGAGGCCATGGCTGCCAAATCTGCGGATGACTGGAGCTACGAGGCGCTAAACGAGTTCATCAAGTCGCCCAAGACGGCGGTGCCTGGTACCAAGATGGCCTATGGTGGCCTCAAGAAGGATGCGGATCGCGCCAACCTACTGGCCTATCTGGCGACATTGTCGGATGCACCGGTGGCGTTCCCCGCCCCGTAAACGCCGCAAAGCTCATCGAAATTTAACACCGGCAAGTTCCTTGCCGGTGTTTTCTTTTGTCCGTCCTTGCGCTTAACTCCTTCGAGACACACCTTCCGCGGAGACTCGTTTTCCATGCCGTTGACCCGTCGTTCGCTGCTCAGGCTTGCGGGGCTTGCCCCTGCCGTCAAACTCGTCGGCATTCAAATCGCAGCAGCCGAAGACCGCCAGTTCCGCCATGCACTGACCCTCTTCGACGACATCAAGTACGGCCCGGATTTCAAGCATTTCGACTACGTCAATCCGCAGGCGCCCAAGGGCGGCCGGGTGCGCTTTGGCGTCGTTGGTTCCTTCGACAGCCTGAATCCATATACCTACAAGGGTGAACCCGGTCTCGCCGTCAGCAACGAAACGTTGCTGACATCCTCGATGGACGAGCCATCGACCGAATACGGACTTGTTGCGAGCGCCGTCTGGCACCCGGAGAACCGCTCCATGGTGGTCTACCGGCTGCGGCCCGAGGCGCGCTTTCACGATGGCCAGCCGATGACACCCGATGACGTCATCTGGTCGATGCAGTCGCTGCGCGAAGCAAACCCCTTCTACAACGCCTACTACAAGAATATCACCAAGGCCGAGCAGACGGGCGATCATGAAGTTACCTTCACCTTCGCGATGAAAGGCAATCGAGAACTGCCATTGATCACTGGCCAGTTGCCTGTTCTTCCGAAGCATTGGTGGACTGGAACCGACGCCAAGGGCAGGCAGCGCAATATTCAAGACACTACACTGGAGGTGCCGCTCGGTTCCGGCGCATATGTCGCCTCTGAAATCAAACCCGGCGTGTCCATACGCATGACGCGCGTACAGGACCACTGGGCAAAGGATCTTCCGGTCAGCCTCGGCCAGAACAACTTCGACGAAATGGAAACCATCTATTTCCGCGATGCCAATGTCGCCTTCGAGGCCATGAAGGGTGACCAATATGACTGGCGCATTGAGAACTCCTCCAAGATGTGGGCTACGGGCTATGACTTCCCGGCGGTGAAGGACGGCCGTGTCGTCAAGGAAGAGATTCATCTGAAACAGGTTGAAGGCATGCAGTGCTGGGCGATGAATCTACGCCGCGCCAAGTTTCAGGACGTGCGGGTACGTCAGGCCCTGAATTTCGCCTTCGATTTCGAATGGTCGAATGCCAATCTGTTTTTCGGCCAGTACACGCGTTCGCGCAGCTTCTTCAACAATTCCGAAATGGAAGCCAAGGGCCTCCCATCGCCAGAGGAACTGGCCATCCTTGAACCATTGAAGGACCAGTTGCCGCCGGAAGTCTTCACTACAGAATTCACCAACCCGCTGAACGACACACCGCAGAACCGCCGCAAGAATCTCCGGCAGGCTTCAAAGCTCTTGAGCGACGCAGGGTGGAATGTCACGCAGGACGGCAACAAATCCGTCCTTGAGAATGCCAAGGGCGAGCGGCTGAGTATTGAATTCTTGCTCGACTCGCCCTTGTTCGAACGCATCGCACTGCCCTACCAGCAGCAACTCGAACTGCTCGGCGTCGAGGTGAAGATCACCACCCTTCTCGACAGCGCGCAGTATCAGCGGCGCACCCAGACATTTGACTACGACATCGTTGTCGGCAACTTCGGGCAGTCGCTGTCGCCGGGTAACGAGCAGCGTGATTTCTGGGGCAGCGAAGCCGCCAGGCGCGATGGCAGCCGCAATGTTGTTGGCATCCAGAATCCGGCCGTGGACAAGCTGATCGAGACCATTGTCTTCTCCTCCGACCGCAAGAGCCTGATCACCGCCTGCAGAGCGCTTGACCGGGCCTTGATCTGGAATCACTACGTCGTTCCCATGTGGTTTATCGCTTATGAACGTACCGCCCGCTGGGACCGATTTAGCCGGCCGGAGAAGCTGCCGGACTATCAGAATGGATTTCCAGCGATCTGGTGGTGGGACGAGTTCAAGGCGAAGAAAGTGTCTGCAACTTGAGGCGACTGCCTGCCGCATTTCTGGTGCTCTGTCTGGGATCCGCGCTAGCCGTGGCAGAGCCGCAGCATGGAATCTCCGTCTTCGGCGACCTGAAGTATCCAGCGGATTTCTCGCATTTCGACTATGTGAACCCGGATGCACCCAAGGGCGGCAAGCTCTCCCTCATCGGGCCGGTGCCGCGCGATACCTTCGATAGCTTCAACGGCTACATACTGAAGGGAGATCCGGTGCAGGGCTACGACCTGATGTTCGACAGCCTGATGGCGCGCGCCAATGACGAGCCCGATGCACTTTATGGGTTGGTTGCAAGCAGCGCCGACATCGCCGCCGACCGCAAGAGCGTGACCTTCAGCCTTCGCAGCGAGGCAAAATTCGCCGACGGCACGGCGCTCACAGCGGAAGACGTCTGCGACAGCTATCGCCTGCTGTCCACCTTGGGCGACGAGCGCATCAAGATCACCATCAAGGATGTCGAAGCATGCGACGTGCTCGGTCCGCACCAACTGCGCTATCGCTTCAAAGGCGGGCGGACGCGAGATCTGCCGCTCACTCTGGCGGAATTGCCGATCTTCTCCAAGGCCTACTACGCCAAGGTCGACTTCTCCAGGACCACGCTTGATCCGCCTCTGGGCTCTGGCCCTTACACGGTGAAGTCCTTCAAGCCCGGCGAATACGTGAGCTACGGGCGTCGTATCGATTATTGGGCGAAGGACTTGCCCGTCAATCGCGGCCGCTACAATTTCGACGAGGTGCGCTTTGATTATTTCCGCGAACGTACGGCGGCACTCGAGGCACTGAAATCCGGCGTCATCGACCTGCGCGAGGAATACACGTCGCGTGACTGGGCCACGGCTTATGACTTTCCGGCCGTGAAAGATGGCCGCGTCAAGCAGGTGGTCCTGCCGGATGAAACGCCATCTGGCGCGCAAGGCTTTTTCATCAATTTACGGCGCGAGAAATTCCATGACATCCGCGTGCGCAAGGCCCTGAACCTGGCCTTTGATTTCGAGTGGTCGAACCAGAACCTGTTCTTTGGCCTCTATAACCGCACCGCAAGCTTCTTCGAATTGTCGCCGCTGAAGGCCGAGGGCCTGCCTTCGCCCGAAGAACTTGCATTGCTCGAACCGCTTCGCACCAGCCTCCGCCCGGAAGTCTTCGCCGCTCCCCCTGTGCCACCCGTATCCGATGGATCGGGTCAGGATCGCAAACTGCTGCGTCAGGCCTCGCAATTGCTCGATGAGGCCGGCTGGAAGACCGATGGTGGCACGCGCCGCAATGCCAGCGGTGAGCCGCTGAGCCTCGAGTTTCTCATTGAAAGCCCGATCTTTGAACGCATCCTAGGGCCATACGTGAAGAACCTGCACCTCATCGGCATCGACGCATCGATCCGCACCGTCGATGATGCGCAATACCAGCGCAAGCAGGAAGACTATGACTTCGACGTGATCTCAAGCCGCTTCATGGCCGGCCTGACACCCGGCGACGGGCTCCGCGTTTTCTTCGGGTCGGAATCTGCCAAACGGCCGGGTACCTACAACATGTCCGGCGTCGCCTCGGCCGCCATCGACGCGCTGATCGACAAGATCGTCGAGGCCGAAACAAGGGCCAACCTCGACATCGCCGGCCGTGCCCTTGACCGCGTACTCCGCGCCGAACACTTCTGGGTCCCCAACTGGCACAAGGGCAGTTACTGGATAGCCCATTGGGACAAGTTCGGTCGGCCTACCATCAAGCCGAAATACGACCGTGGCATCGTCGATACCTGGTGGTATGACGAAGCCAAGGCCGCGCGAATCGCCAACGGAAACTGATTTCTCTCCCATGGGCGCCTATATCCTCAAACGTATCCTGCTGATGATCCCGACGTTGCTCGGCATCATGCTGATGACCTTTGCCGTTATCCAGTTCGTGCCTGGCGGACCGGTGGAACAGGTCATCGCCAAGATGCAGGGCACCGACTCGGATTCGACCGGGCGCATAAGTGGCAACACCGGCAACGAGGCAGGCGGCAATCAGCAGACCCAGGCCGGCAGCCAGGATGCGACGGCTTTCAAGTATCGCGGCGCGCAAGGCCTTGATCCGGAATTCATCAAGTCGCTGGAAAAGCAATTCGGCTTCGACAAGCCGGCGCATGAACGCTTCCTGATGATGATCGGAAACTATCTCACCTTCAATTTCGGCGAGAGCTATTTCCGCGACCGGTCGGTTCTGAGCCTGATGGTCGAAAAGATGCCGGTGTCGATTTCGCTCGGCCTTTGGCTGACGCTGATTCAATACATGGTTTCAATTCCGCTCGGCATCCGCAAGGCCGTTCATGATGGCACGACATTCGATGTCTGGACGTCCGGCGTGATCATCATCGGCTATGCCATTCCAAGCTTCATCCTCGCCATCATGCTCATCGTTGTCTTCGCAGGCGGCAGTTATTTCAGCTGGTTCCCGCTGCGCGGATTGACCTCTGACAACTTCAGCCAGCTCAGCGTCCTCGGCAAGGCCATGGACTATGCCTGGCATCTCATCTTGCCGCTCTTTGCCATGGGCATCGGCGGCTTCGCGACGATGACCTTGCTGACCAAGAATTCCTTCCTTGATGAAATCCGCAAACAATACGTCACGACCGCCAAAGCCAAGGGCCTCACCGACTCGCAGGTGCTCTACGGTCATGTGTTCCGTAACGCCATGCTGCTGGTCATCTCCGGTTTTCCCGGCGCCTTCCTTGGCGCCTTCTTCACCGGCGCTCTTTTGATCGAGACCGTGTTTTCGCTCGATGGCCTGGGCTATCTCACCTACAAGGCAGCGCTTGACCGTGACTATCCGATCGTCTTCGCCAATCTCTACATCTTCACGCTGCTCGGACTGGTTGTCGGCTTGATCTCCGACCTGACCTATACCTGGATCGATCCTCGCATTGATTTCGAACGGCGGGACGTTTAGCCGATGGCACTGTTCAAGTTGTCCGGCCTCAATCAACGCCGCTGGGAGCTGTTCACGCAAAACCGCCGCGGCTACTGGTCGTTGTGGATTTTCACCGTGCTGTTTCTGATCTCGGTCTTCGCGCCCTTTATCGCCAATGACCGGCCAATCCTCGTGTCCTACAAGAGCGAACTGCTCTTTCCCACGTTTGTCGATTACCCGGAATCAAAGTTCGGCGGATTTCTCGCGCGCACGGATTTCCGCGATCCGGTCAATCAGGATGAGATCGCCGCCAATGGCTGGATGATCTGGCCGGTGATCCGCTACTCCTACAACACCGTCAACAACGAGCTGCCGCAACCTGCGCCCTCCCCGCCGGCCTACAGGCTGACCCGTGAGCAAGCCTGCGCCAAGTTCCAGGCCGGCGTTGATGATCCGAACTGCACCTTCGGCAATCTCAACTGGCTTGGTACTGACGATCAGGGCCGTGATGTCGTTGCACGCCTGATCTATGGGTTCCGGATTTCGGTCGCCTTTGGCCTCATCTTGACCCTGTTTTCCTCCGCGATCGGCATGGCGGCCGGAGCTGTTCAAGGCTACTTCGGCGGGTGGACGGACCTGTTGTTCCAGCGTTTTATCGACATCTGGACGTCGATGCCCACGCTCTACCTGCTGATCATTCTGGCCGCCTTCATCACCCCGACATTCTGGATCCTGCTCTTCATTCTGGTCCTTTTTTCATGGACTGGGCTGGTGGGCCTGGTACGCGCAGAATTCCTCCGCGCACGGAACTTTGAATATGTCCGCGCTGCACGCGCCCTTGGCCTTTCCGATGCAAGAATCATGTTCAAGCATCTCTTGCCCAACGCCGTCGTCTCGACCATCACCTTCATGCCGTTCATTCTATCTGGTTCCGTGACGACTCTCACATCGCTCGATTTTCTCGGCTTTGGCCTGCCCCCTGGCTCGCCATCGCTCGGAGAGCTGATTGCGCAGGGCAAGAACAATCTGCAAGCTCCCTGGCTGGGCATTACTGGATTCTTTGTCGTATCGGTGATGCTGTCGCTGCTCGTGTTTATTGGTGAAGCCGTACGCGACGCGCTCGATCCGCGGAAGACATTCTCATGAGTCCGCCGCTTCTCGAGGTCAAGGACCTGTCGGTTGCTTTCCGTCAGGGTGGCAAGTCCAGTCTCGCCGTAGACAAGGTATCGTTCTCCATCAACAAGGGGGAAACGCTGGCGCTGGTGGGGGAATCGGGGTCCGGAAAATCCGTCTCGGCCCTCTCGATCCTCAAACTGCTCCCCTATCCGGCCGCCTCACACCCGTCAGGCTCCGTGCGCTTCAACGGAGAAGAACTTCTGGATGCCGATGACCGCGACCTCAGGCGCGTGCGCGGCAATGATATCACCATGATCTTCCAGGAACCGATGACGTCGCTCAATCCGCTGCACTCGGTGGAACGGCAGATCGGCGAAATCCTCGAGCTTCATCAGGGACTGAAGGGCGAAAAAGCCCGTGCCCGTATCGTCGATCTTCTGACGAAGGTCGGCATCCGGGACGCTGAAACTCGTCTGCTGGACTACCCTCATCAGCTCTCCGGCGGTCAGCGGCAGCGTGTCATGATCGCCATGGCGCTCGCCAACAATCCGGATCTGCTGATCGCCGACGAGCCGACGACGGCGCTCGATGTCACGGTGCAGGCGCAGATTCTCAAGCTGCTGAAGGAACTGCAGCAGGAGTTCGGAATGGCGCTACTGCTGATTACGCATGACCTGGGCATCGTGCGCCACATGGCCGACACGGTCGTGGTCATGCAGCGTGGCAAGGTCGTGGAGCAAGGCGGCGCCAAGACCGTCTTCACCAATCCGCAGCATGAGTACACGAGAATGCTGCTTACGGCAGAACCCAAGGGTTCGCCGCCACCTTCGGATCTCAATGCACCGGTTGTGTTGACGACCAAAGGCCTGAAGGTCTGGTTCCCGATCCGCCGCGGCTTCTTCCGCAAGACGATCGGGCATATCAAGGCTGTCGATGGAATTGATCTCACCGTGCGCCAGGGGCAGACCTTGGGCGTCGTTGGCGAGTCTGGCTCCGGCAAGACGACGCTTGGCCTGGCCCTCCTCCGGCTGATCCGCTCTGAAGGCCCGATTGTCTACTTGGGTCACGCTATCGACGGCTATAATTCGAAAATGATGCGGCCCCTGCGGAAGGAGATGCAGATCGTCTTCCAGGATCCTTTCGGCTCGCTGTCACCGCGCCTGTCGATCCAGCAGATCGTCGAGGAAGGTCTTCTCGTGCAGGGAAAGTCCATGAACCTTGGCGAGCGCCGCACCATCGTTGCCAAGGCCTTGACAGAGGTCGGCCTCGATCCCGAGACCATGGACCGCTACCCGCATGAATTCTCCGGTGGCCAGCGCCAGCGCATCGCCATCGCTCGCGCGCTCGCGCTAGAACCGAAATTCATCATGCTCGACGAGCCGACTTCCGCGCTCGACATGTCGGTGCAGGCCCAGATCGTCGATCTGCTTCGTGGCCTGCAGCAGAGGCACAATCTTGCTTTTCTCTTCATCAGCCATGACCTGAAGGTGGTGCGGGCGCTCGCCAACGAGGTGATCGTCATGCGGAACGGCAAGATGGTCGAGCAGGGTCCGACCGCCGAGGTTTTCTCGAACCCGAAGACCGACTATACCAAGGCCCTGATCGCGGCCGCACTCAACCTCAAGGCCGCTCCTGAAGGCGTAGTGAGTCAATAATGGCATTTCTGTTTATTCTTCCGACCTGGCCCATCGATGTCTGGACTGCGGCGATGCGCAAAGTGGCGCCTGATCTTGATGTGCGCGTCTGGCCGGACCAGATGGGAAATGTCGCCGACATCGAATATTGTGCGGCCTGGTTGCCTCCGCCCGGCGTGGTGAAGAGCCTGCCCAATCTCAAGGTCATCATGTCGCTTGGCGCCGGTGTCGACGCGATTCTGAAGGACCCGACCCTTCCGGAAGGTATTCCGATCGTCCGCGTCAACGATCCGGATCTCACCGGGCGCATGACCGAGTACATCGTGCTGCACGTACTGATGCATCACCGCCAGCAGCGACGATTGGATTTGAACCAGTCGAAGAAAATCTGGGACTCCTTCCCCACTCACGCCGCCAAGGACTTGAGTGTTGGCATCATGGGCATGGGCGTCATGGGAACGGACTCGGCCGAGAAGCTGCGCGACCTGGGCTTTCGCGTTGCTGGCTGGAGCCGCAGCCGCAAGGTGATCGCGGGAGTCGAGAGTTTTGCCGGTGCGGTCGAGTTCGACGCCTTTCTTGCCCGGACTGACGTGTTGGTGTCGCTGCTACCTGCGACACCCGACACCGACGGCATCATCAACCGCGCGACCATTCGCAAGCTGTCGCGCAAGGGTCCCTTTGGCGCGCCCATCGTCATCAATGCCGGGCGTGGCCGCCAGCAGGTGGCCGATGACATCCTTGCTGCCCTCGACGCCGGCGAACTTCATGCCGCCACCCTTGACGTCTTCACGCCCGAACCACTGCCGCCAGACAGCCCCCTGTGGACTCATCCGCGCGTCACGGTGACACCGCATTGCGCCGCCGATAGCGACCCCGAAACGATCTGCGCTTATGTCGCCGGCAACATCGAGAAACATCGCCGCGGCGTGCCGCTGGCCAATCTGGTTGATCGGGCGAGAGGCTATTAGAACCGCTTTATGCTGGTGATCTGTCCGTAGCGCTGGGCAATGCGATCCACCGCGGCCATCAGAGGTTCGGCGACGACCATCATATGATGGCCATTGGCATGCAGCAATGTCGCGCTGTCACACATGATGCCGACATGCCCATCCCAGAAGACCAGGTCGCCGCGTTTGAGGCTGTCGAGATCATTGGCGAGAACGGGCTGTCCAAGCGAGGTTTCCTGCATGTCGCTGTCGCGCAGGCATGGCGAGCCGCAAGCCTCCAGCGCCAGTTGAACGAGGCCGGAACAGTCCAGCCCATGGACGGACTTGCCTCCCCAGTAATAGGGTGCGTGCCGGAACATTTCGGCCACGGCAACAAAGTCGGCCTCCGGGCTCTCCACTGGCTTCAGATGCGCGGTGAAAATAAACCAGCCATTTGAAAGCCGGGCAAATTTTTCGTCATGCTCTGTCACCGCCACGCGGGCATTCAATGTCAGAATGATCGCGGGCTGGGATTTGAGATTGGGCCCGGAATAGAGAAAAGTCGACGGCACCGCAACGCGGTGCGTCGGCACCAGGATCTCCGCACTGAGCGCGTTGGCGTTGACATAACCGACATAGCCATCCCGCTCGAGCTGAACCCAGGCCCAACCCTCCTCCTCGGCGTAGACTTTCACTGTTTCGCCCATCAATCCTTGTGTGAGCTGCATTGCATCGAACCGCGGCGCCTTGTGAACGGCAACAACAGGCTCAATGATCTGCATGCGGTGCGGCGAGACAAGCGCCCGCCCCTCGATCTGGCCCGCAAGGGCGATGTCGGCAAGGTCTGGTCGAATGGCGTGAAGGCGCGGATCAAGTGTGGTCATGGCAAGCGCTGTTAGATGTTTCGCGAGAAATTTCCAATCGTGTCGGCGAGCCGTTCGAGATAGAGGGCTCCCTTCACGGTCCGCTGGATCAGCACATTGCGCCTGTCCTTCTCGTCGCGGCGACGGCTTACCAGCTCCAGCTTGCCCATGCTGTCCAGTGCCCGGGTAATCACCGGCTTCGACACGCCAAGTTTTTTCGCCAGGTCGCGCACCGTATGCGGCGGCGCCTCGAGATAGATTGTGAGCAGGATGCTGATCTGCCGGACCGACAGATCAGGCTCATCGTCCTTCACCATGGAAAGAGCGACATCGTGCCAAAGCCTCAAGGCCTGGGACGTGGTCAACGCAACGGACATACGGTCTTCCCCGGCAGTCGGCACAGTCGTTTCGGACCCGTATCATTCTGGCCTGAATCCAGGGGCCGTGCAAGCTACTTCGCATACCGGCTGGAGATCATCGCGAACAGCGCCCGAATCGCCTGTGCCTCGCCTCCCTTGGGCCGGCCCGGCCTCGCTGCGGGCGTCCAGGCAAAGACATCGAAATGCAAATAGGCTTTCGCATGTTCAACAAAACGCTTGAGGAACAGAGCTGCCGTGATCGAACCGGCAAACCAGGAATCGCCGCTGTTGTTCATATCGGCAATCGAAGATTCAAACAGGCGCGTGTAGGGTTGCCAGAACGGCAGGCGCCAGACAGGGTCATGCTCCCGCCGCCCTGAGGCCTCGAGCTCTGCACTTAGTGAGTCATCATCGGTGTAGAAGGGCGGCAGATCCGGGCCCAATGCCACGCGCGCCGCCCCCGTCAGCGTCGCCATATCGATGATCAAGTCAGGCTTGTCTTCATCGGCCAACGCCAGCGCATCGCCAAGTACCAGCCGTCCTTCCGCATCTGTATTGCCGATCTCGATGGTGAGGCCCTTGCGGCTTTGCAGCACATCGCCCGGCCGGAAGGCATTGCCTGATATTGAATTTTCGACGGCGGGAATGAGCACGCGCAAGCGGACTGGCAGCTTCGCGTCCATGATCATCTGCGCCAGTCCCAGAACGTTGGCAGCACCCCCCATGTCCTTTTTCATCAGCAGCATTCCGGAAGCAGGCTTGATGTCGAGTCCACCCGTGTCGAAGCAGACGCCCTTGCCGACCAACGTCAACTTTGGCCCCTTGGCTGGGCCCCAGCTAAAATCGATCAAGCGCGGCGCCCGGGGGCTCGCCTTGCCGACGGCGTGGATCATCGGGAATTCGCGCTCCAGCTGCTTGCCGGATATCACCTTGATCAACGCCTTGTGCGCCTTGGCGACTGCTCGCGCCGTTGCCTCAAGCTCATCCGGTCCCATATCTGAGGCTGGAGTGTTGACCAAGTCGCGCACCAGATAGGACGCCCGGGCAGAGCGCAACACACCATCCCGATCTACGCCTTTCGGGCACGCCAGCTGCACCAGTTTCCCGGCAGCCTTCCGATAGCTATCAAACCCGTAGGCTTCCAGGCACCAGCCAAGTGCGAACAGGTCCAGGCTGGCGGGTTTGCCATGCAGCACATAAGCTCCCTCGGGCAGTTGCCGACTGATCTGCCCGGACACGAACGGTTCTGTATCGGATAGGCCTGCGAGGACTTGACCGACTGCACCATTGCTGTCGGGAACCATCAAAGCTCGGCCGGCCTCGGCCTTGAAACCATTGGCCTTGGCCCAGGCTCTGGTGGCGGCAGGCAGCGCCGTCTCCGCCTTTTTCCAATCCGCAGCGCGCAGCAGCAATATGGGCGTGCCTCGCGCGGTGGCGGGCAATAGGATTTTGGCGGGATCAATCATGGTGTCGCTCCAAAGTTTTCCAAGTCTTAGTATCCAAATCTTAACGCCAGCCTCCCTCATGGTTAATCAATTGTTGACCACTCGGCTTCAATGATCTGGGAGATAATTCGTTTCCGGAGATCGTGACATGACAGGCGGCAGATACATGGCGATGGTCCTGGCGATTGCTTCGGCGACTGCGCTCGCCGGATGTCAGCAGAAGACTGCTACTCTCGACGCCACGGGCAATCTCAACACCGCCTCGAC
Organism: Pseudomonadota bacterium; assembly: GCA_963205315.1. Classification (GTDB taxonomy): domain Bacteria; phylum Pseudomonadota; class Alphaproteobacteria; order Rhizobiales; family Aestuariivirgaceae; genus Aestuariivirga. The sequence goes on from CAUJIO010000073.1 coordinate 30,078, forward strand.
GGCCCCGGCATCTTTTGAAGCAACGGCCGAACTTGGCAAGAAGTGGCAGGCGGATCCCACCAATGTCGCTCATGGCCTTGCCTACGCAGGTGCGCTTGAATCCACGGGGCAATACGACAAACAGTTCGAAGTCTATGCCAGGCTCTACGCAGCCCATCCGGAAGATGGAAAACTGGCTGCCATCTATGGCAAGAAGCTTATCAACGGTGGACGCAGCAATGAGGCGATCCCAATTCTCGAAGCAGCGGTGGCAGCACCCGGCGCCGATTGGCGCGTGCGCTCTGCCCTTGGCTCTGCCTATGACCAGCAAGGTCTCTATGACAAGGCCCGAGCCAATTACTCGCAAGTTCTCGCTGCCGACCCTGGCAACCTGACAGTCATCAATAACATGGGCATGTCCTTTGCGCTCGAGGGCAACCTCAAGCAGGCCGAAGCCACCTTCCGTCAGGCTGATGCGTTGCCGCGCTCGCGCAGCGAGCCGCGCATCCGTCAGAATCTCGCGCTCGTCGTAGGCTTGCAGGGACGCTTCGACGAAGCCAGCAAGCTGGCCAGCGAGGACCTGCCGCCTGATCAGGTCGAAGCCAATATGGCCTATCTGCAGAAGATGCTGTCTCAGCCCAACACCTGGCAACAGCTCTCGGACGACAAGCAGGGCTGAGGGCCCCGTATTCCGTTGAAAGACTTTACGGCCCGCCTGAAATCAGGCGGGCCTTTCTCGTTCCTCTAAAGGCCAAAGAAAAGGCGCGAGCCGATAAGCAGCCCGCGCCAAAACGCAAATCACCTGTGATGGAAACCCTACTCCAGCTTCATCACCATGATGATCGAGGGCCCGAGGATGATGACGAAGATCACGGGCAGGAAGAACAGGATCATCGGCACTGTCAACTTGGGCGGCAGCGCGGCAGCCTTCTTCTCGGCATCAGCCATGCGGCTGTCGCGATTTTCCTGCGCAAGAACACGCAATGCCGTGCCCAACGGCGTGCCGTAGCGTTCAGACTGGATCAAGCTCGTCACGACGGATCGCACAGTCGGAAGTCCCGTGCGCTTGCCGAGATTCTCATAGGCCTTCCGGCGGTCCTGAAGATATGACAGTTCGGCAACCGTCAGCGACAGCTCCTCTGCCAGCGGCACGGAGGCGCTGCCGATTTCGCGCGCCACACGCTGCATTGCAGGCTCGATTGCCATGCCGGATTCGACGCAGATCAGCAACAAGTCGAGCGCGTCGGACCACGCCTTCCTGATTGAGTCCTGACGGCGCTTGGCCATATTCTTCACGAAGATCGACGGGAGATAATAACCGAAGATAGCGCCCACGCCTGTCGCCGCGAGCCGCATCGGCGGGGCAACCTTGTCGGCATAGAGCGTCGATGAATAGACAAACACCAGAACGGCCAACACCAGCGGCACGGCGAACCGCGCAGCCAGGAATGACACGAGATGCCGCTCGCTGCGAAGTCCTGCCTGACGCAAAAGATCGCGCGCACCTTCCGCTTCGAAGACGCGCCTGAGATTGAGCGCTTCCACGAGTTGCTGCGCCAGTCCCGTCTGCTTCTTGTCGCGGAGCCTGCTTTCGTTTCCGACCAGCTGCACGCGCTGCTGTGCGCGCAGCTTGTCGCGCTCCTGACCAACGGATTTCATGCGCGTTTTAAGCTGGTCCGATTCCATCATCGGGGCGGCGACGGTCAACACCGTTGCAAATGCCGCCATTCCAATGAGGATGGTGATCATCGTTTCGATCTGCAGCAAGCTGGCGAGAAAATTGAGCATATGAGACGACCCGCCTTAGATTTCGAAATTGATCATTTTGCGCATGACCAGAACACCGGTCAGCATCCACAGTCCGCAACCCGCAAGCATGATGTTACCGGTACTCGTATTGAACAGTGGGTTGAGATATTCCGGATTGAGAACCGTCAAGGCACCCATAATGACGAAGGGCAAGGCGCCGATGATGGCGGCAGAAGACTTGGCTTCCTGGCTGACGGCTCTGATCTTGTTCTTCATCTTCTTGCGGTCGCGCAAGACCTTCGAAAGGTTGTTCAGCGCTTCCGACAGGTTGCCGCCCGTCTTGGCCTGGATTGCCATGACGATGCCAAGGAAGTTCACCTCCGACAGTGGCATGCGCTCAAACATGCGCTCGATACCCTGATCGATCGTGATACCGACGCGCTGGCCCTCCACCACCTCCATGAACTCAGGCCCAACCGGCGGACCTGACTCGGCCGCGATCACTTTCATGGCGTCGGACACCGGCAAGCCGGCCTTCAGACCGCGCACCATGACGTCGATTGCATCAGCGAAATCGTTGATGAACACGTTCTGCCGGCGCTTGCGCAGGAAGTTGAGGAACCAGCGGGGGAAGCCGAGCAAGCCGACGATTCCGCCGAGCACCGAGACATACCATGGAATGCCAAACACCAGCGGCGGCACGGCAAATATCAAGCCGGAGATGAGCGAGAACGCCCAGAATGCGTTGACCGAGATCTCGAGACCCGATTGCATGATCAGCATACGGAGCGTCAACCGCTTCTTGCGCTGCTTCTCGCGCTCCTCGATCTGCTTCAGTGTCTCCTGAATCTGTTTGCGGCGCCCATCCTTCTGTCCATCGACCATGCGGCTGAAAGCAGACGACTTCTGGACGGAAGGCGCTCCACCCTTCTTGCTCTCGGCAATCGCCTTCATGCGCGCCTGAACGTTGCCACCCGTCAGCAACGGGAAGAGCAAGGCCAGGGCAACACCTCCGACGGCCACGGCTACCATGGCAATGAATGCAAGCTGAGTGAGATTTTCGCCGAAAAACATCGATTATCCTGCCTTGCTAGCCGCCCGTCAGTCCATTTCGTTGCGCGACTCGGCCTTTTCGAGGGCGTCCGCGAGACGGCGTTCTTCATTGTAGTATCGCGCCCGGTCCCAGAAATGAGGACGTGCGATACCTGTCGAGCGGTGCCGGCCAATGATCTTGCCATTCGCGTCTTCGCCGACGATTTCATAAACGAAGAGATCCTGGGTGATGATCACATCGCCTTCCATACCGACCACTTCGGTAATGTGAGTGATGCGGCGCGAACCGTCGCGCAGGCGCGAGGCTTGGACGATGACGTCAATCGAGCCGCAGATCATCTCCTTGATGGTCTTCGATGGCAGTGAGAAGCCACCCATCGTGATCATCGATTCGAGACGCGAAATGCCTTCGCGCGGACTGTTGGCGTGCAACGTTCCCATCGATCCGTCGTGGCCCGTGTTCATCGCCTGCAGAAGGTCGAAGGCTTCAGGACCACGGACTTCGCCGACGATGATCCGTTCGGGGCGCATACGGAGGCAGTTCTTGACCAGGTCGCGCATGTTGATCTCACCTTCGCCCTCCAGGTTGGGCGGGCGGGTTTCAAGGCGCACGACATGCGGCTGCTGCAGCTGCAGTTCCGCAGCGTCTTCGCAGGTAATGACGCGCTCATCGTGGTCGATGTAACCCGTCAGGCAATTCAGAAGTGTTGTTTTGCCGGAACCTGTACCGCCGGAAATCAGGACATTGCACCGCACCCGTCCGATGATTTCGAGAATTGTGGCGCCCTCCGGCGTAATCGAACCGAATTTCACCAGATCCGGAAGCTTGAGGCGATCCTTCTTGAACTTACGGATTGTCAGGGTCGGACCATCGATCGCCAGCGGCGGTACGATGACGTTGACACGGGAGCCGTCCATGAGGCGGGCATCGCAGATCGGACTTGCTTCATCGACACGGCGGCCGATCTGACTGACGATACGCTGGCAGATGTTCAGAAGCTGGGCATTGTCGCGAAAGCGCACGCCCGTCTTCTGCATCTTGCCGCCGACTTCAATGAAAGTTGTGTTGGCACCGTTCACCATGATGTCCGCGATATCATCTCGCGCCAGCAAAGGCTCGAGCGGACCATAGCCGAGAACGTCATTGCAGATGTCTTCAAGCAGGTCTTCCTGCTCGGCAATCGACATCACAACGTCTTTGAGCGTGATGATCTCGTTGACGATATCTCGGATTTCGTCGCGCGCGGCGTCCCGGTCGAGCTGACCGAGTTGTGTCAGATCGATTGCATCGATCAGCGCATTGAAGATTGTGCTTTTGATGTCGTAATAGTTTTCGGACTTGCGCTGCGCGGCGCCGGACTCGCTCTTCTTCGCTTGCTGCTGGGCGATGCTTGCGGCCTGGGCCGGGCTCGGCGCCGGAGCTGCAGCGCGTTGCGATTGCGCACCAAAGCCACCGCCGCCTGGCATTGGAAGATCGGGGATCGCGGCCGCTGGTGCCGAAAGCGCCGCAGGCGGCGCTGCAGGCTGTCCGGCTGGCGGCAGGCCCGGTGTCGTCCTGTTTTCGTCTGTGCGCTTCCCGAACATTACTTCTTCCTCAGCATCGGCAATTTGGCAAACAACGACTGCGACATCTTGCTGGCTTTCTTGGCGGGCTTGTCAGTGCCTGCCAGAATCTGCACAAAGCCGTTCAGGGCCTCGGCGGCCTTCGACTTCGCCGAAACCTCGGAGATCATCTGGCCGTTACTCTGCGCAGTTCCGAATGTCTGTGCGTCATAGGGAATGACACAAGACACGTCGACACCCACTGCCTTGCCAAAATCCGCCGCCGGAATTTCGGGGCGCTTGGGCACGCCGACCTGATTGAGGATGAGCTTCGGCGGCACATCATTCGGACGCGCCTGCTTGAGCATGTCGCACAGATTCTTGGCATTCCGCAGGCTCGCCAGTTCCGGTGTAGCGGTAATGATCACCTGGTCGGCGTGCATCAGTGTATACTTGATCCAGGGCGCCCACATGTTCGGTACATCGACGACAATACACGGGACACTGTTCCGCATGGCGCTGAGGATAGTCTCGACGGCGTGTGCCTCGACGTTGAAGTCCCGATCAACTCCCCCCGGACCACTGAGCAGGCTCAGCTTGTCGCCAAGTTTGGTCAGAAGGCGCTCAATCAGTGTTGCATCGAGGCGGTCGGGCTGGCCAAGCGCATCATAGATGCCATTCGAGACATCCTGGTTGAAGTTGAGTCCGGCCGTCCCAAACGCCAGGTCGAGATCGGTGATGACGGTCTCGGTCGCGTAGCGCTTCGACATCATCCACGCTGTGTTGTGAGCTATCGTGCTGGAGCCGACGCCACCCTTGGCGCCAACAAAAGCGAGTACCTTGCCAAGCGGCGCGGACTTCGGATTCTGGAAAAGGCTGGCGATCGTCTCGATCACCTGCATCTGGTGCAGCGGTGCCACGAGATATTCACTGACGCCTTGGCGGATCAGTTCGCGATACAGCACTACGTCATTGAGGTGCCCGATGACGATGACCTTGGTATCCGGCTGGCAGACATTGGCCAATGCTCCGAGTTCGGACAGGATCACATCGCGCGAGCCATGCGATTCGACCAACAAGACATTGGGTGTCGATTGCGCTTGGAAGACCTGCACTGCGGCCATGATGCCGCCCAGCTGGATTGTCGTGTGGGCCCTGGCCATGCGGCGGTCTGCAGCGGCCATCTGCATGGTCTCTGCCGTCTGCTGATTGTCGCAGAAGGCGTGGATATTAATGCGGGGGACCATGGCGACAAGACTCTGATCGCCACCAAGAGGTGCGGCATTGGTCTGCGCGGTCTGGGTCATCATCTGGTTTGTCCTAAGTATTTCAAGCAGTTTTGCCGATTAATTGCTGGTTCCGGAAGACGACGATCCGGTGCTCGAGGATGAACTCGAGCCAGATGACGAGCCCGATGACGAACTCGACTCACCTGTATTGTATTTCTTGAGGGCGACAGAGCGCGATACGCCGGTCGCCGACGACATGGCCCTGGGAGTTTCGAAGTCCTCGGGATTGGCAACCATGGCAGCAATATTTTGCTGAATTGCGCAGCCCTGGTTAGGATAAGTCTCGTTCGTCATGCTGGTGCCAAGGTTCTGGGACCAGTCGCCACATTCCTTGGTAACGGCCACCTTTCGATGGAACGACAGCGTGACCATGGAGCTGGAGCCGCTGTAGCTGCCAGTTGCGATCATCGAACGCGGCACGCCCTGGTCGGCAAGCACTTGCACCGTCTGTTGAGCGACCGCTCGGGCCGCAGAACTCCGCGATGCGTAGCGGACGGTGATGCGTGACGTCGCGTTGTTGCGTGCATCCTGCGCAAAGCCGATGACGCTGTTCAACTGGTCTGCACGCAGGGTGCCGGACCGGGCATTGACGTTCATCTTCACTGGGGCTTCCGCAACCGTGATCGGATAACGCTCCGAGACGCTGTCGGCCACGTAGTTATCTTCCAGCTCGGCGCCATCCATTGTGCACCCCGCCAGCATCAAACCCGACATCAGCACCAGCCCTTTGGCCGAGACTCGTGCAGCGATGGAAGTCTTTTTCATAAGGATCATCTCTCTCTCCACTCGCTACTCGATAATGTAACCGACTTTGCCGTGGTACACGCCGTTCGGGTGTTTTCCAGGCGTGCCGTAGACCTTGTTGAGGCGGCCAAACAGGATACCCTGCCGGTCGGTTGGTGCGTTGAGGCCGTCGGTCGGCGTTGCCAGTTCGGCTTCGCTGGTCGGATTGACGATATAGGGGGTCACGATGACCACCATCTCGGTCTGGTTCCTCTGGTAGGAACGGCTATTGAAAAGGGCGCCGAGGATCGGGAGTTTCCTCAATCCTGGGGTACCGGCAAGATCTTGCGCGGAAACATCCTTGATCAGACCCGCCAGCATCATCGATCCACCACTGGGAATCTCCACCGCGGTCTGGGCATTTCGCGTGTCGATTGACGGCACGCCGTCCAAGACCTGGCCCAATTCGCTCACCTCAGTACGGATTGCGAGATTGATACGGCCCTCGGTCAGGACGGTGGGTGTGAAGTCCAGAGAAACACCATAGGCCTTGAACTGAACTTCGCAGTCGGTTCCATTGTCGTCACGCGTACAAATGCGATAGGGGAATTCACCGCCAGCATGGAAACGCGCAGGCGATCCGGACACGGCCGTGAGAGTGGGTTCGGCAAGCGTCGAGGCCAGTCCCTCTGATTCCAGCGCGTCGAGGCTGATGTTCGTGGAGAAGCTGTCGGCACCTCCGCCACCGGCGTTCGAGTAGTTGCCGTTCCCCGAATAGCCCCTGCCGCCAGTCTTGAAGTTGAACCCGAAGTTGCCAACGCTGATATTCGTGGAGGTCCTGATACCGAAGTCCTTGAGCAATGAACGCTTCAGCTCAACCACCCGGACCTTCAGCATGACCTGATCGCCCTCTGCGATCTTCATGGCATTGACGACCTTGCAGTCGCATTGCCCGTTGAGTGACTGCTCGACAAGATCTTCGGCCAGCTTCGAGTCCTGGCCATTGGCCACTGTGCCTTTCAGCACAATATTCTTTCCGGTGCTGTCGACAACGATCGCATTACCAGGGATCGTGCGGTCAATCAGCTTCTTGACCGCTTTCGAGTCAACTGACACTTCAAGATCGAGATTGAGGATCTGGTTTCCGTTTGCATCAAAGAAGAACACGTTCGTCTGTGCCGGCTGTCGGGCAAAGAAATAGGCTGTGTTCCGGTTGCGCAGGACAACGTCTACGACAGTGGGATCGCCCACGATCACATCCTTGGCTGCAGCCGGGAGTTTGATCACCGCGCTCTTGCCAATTGCAATTCGCAGGAAATTGCCATCGTCCTGCTGGCCGCCGATCGACTGTGTATAGTCAAGATCGGTTGCTTGCGCAGTTGCGCTCATCTGCGGGAGCGATCCGGTCGCCGCGAGAGCCGCCGCGATTGACAATCTCGCGAACGATGTGGCGGGACGGCGCTTTGCAGAAAGTGAAGTCAGAAATCTGGACAAGTTCATGTTCTATGCCTCAACGGCTGGTGATGACGGTTTCGATGCCGTAGCGGACGAGAACGCGCTCGCCTCCAGCCGGCTTCTTCTTGTTGCTGAATTTGTCGGACAGGATCGGCCGAGTATCTTGCAGGCCGCTGTCACCACCTTCTGCGATGGAGCGGAGCGCCAGTGAAAGTTCGCCCGCTGACTCGACCATGGTGATGACTTCCGACTGCACCGGATCGAGCTCGAGCACGGCGGTCTTGCCCTCGGTCACGGTTACCTTGTCTTCGGCTGGCTCCTGACGGAAGGTCTGATTGATTGCCAGAACGCGCACGTTGCTGAGAACGGTCTCGCTTCGCACGATCTTGTTGCCCCCATCCGGACCATCCAGCTTGCGGGTCAGGATCACGTCGACACGGTCGTTCGGCAAAATGAAGCCGCTCACCGCCGAGCGTTCTGAAATGGCAACCGAGATGGCGCGCATGCCCTGCGGCAGGATGGCGCTCATGAAGCCGGCCTGATTCGGCATGACCAACTTGCGGTCGACAATCGGTTCGCCCGAAAAGATCGGCAAGCGGGCGCGCGCCAGTTTCATCGTTTCAAGCGCTTCCGGATTGCCATCCTTGGTGATCATCGCTTCACCAACGTTGTCCTTCGGCCAGTCGCGCCAATTGATCGTGCTGTCACCCAAGCGTTCGCCGAGCGCCAGATCCTTGGCGGCCACAAGCACTTGAACCATCGGAACGCGATTGACTTCGACCACTTCCTTGGTCGGTTTCTTGCCGATGACGCCCTTGGCGAGAATTCCAGCCATTGCTGCAGAACCGAGCGCCAGCCCGAGAATCAGAAGACGTGCCTTATTCATCGATCAAACCCTTGTCCTGGACGCAAACACTGTTCCGCTTCGGCCACTTTCGGTCGCAATGGTCAAATTTGCGTTAACTCTGTTCATGATTCATGCTTGCCGTTCACACTTGGGCCATCGGCATCCACCAGCTTTGGGGGAATGCCAGGATGGCGCCGATGGCAAATGCATAGCCGTAGGGAACATTCGGCTTGATCGAGCCGAGATGCTTGAAGATCGAGCCGTCCTTGATTTCCGACGAGACATTGATGGCCGACCAAATGCCGACACAGAGGGCCAGCACGCCGCCGGCAAAGGCCGTCATAACGAGGAATGGCATCAGATCAGCCCAGCCCAGCCACAAGCCGGCAGCGGCGAGAAGCTTGGAGTCACCACCGCCGAACAGACCGAGTGCAAAAAGTGCAAACCCAACGACAAAAAGCCCGAAGCCAACCCCCAGGTGAATGCCGATCAAACTCCACGGCATCCCGGTCAGCAGTGCCATGGGAATGAACAGAAGCGCGATCAGCAGCGTAAGCCAGTTTGGAATGCGCATGGAGAGAGCGTCGCCGGTGCCGGCAATGATCATCAGAAGCGGGAATAAGGTCACGGAGAGAAACGCGGTCATCTTGGCCCCGGAAGAATTGCTCTGTCACAACGTCCCACGCTGGCGTTTAAGGCCGGGTTAACCGTTACAGCCCTGCATCAAACAAAAAATCCACCGGCCAGTGGCCGGTGGATTTAAGTCGTGAAATCGGCTTCCTCTCAACGAGAGGAACCCAGATATTACTGGCCAGACGAGATATGGCCGGCGAGCGACGAGAACTTGCCGGTGACGGCCGAAGCCAGGATCGGCATGGCGGTCACGAGGGCGAGGCCCATGGCAGCGGCGATCAGACCGTATTCGATGGCGGTCGCGCCCGATTCATCCTTCACGAAACGCAGGAACTTGTTCATTTTAAACTCCACTAGATTACAGCACCTGGTTCATACTCAACCGCGCTCTCTGCGCCGTCTTCCGTGAACCATGACCCGACATTAGGAGCGACAATTTAATGGCAAGTAAATCCCGCCGTTAAAGGTCTTAATTGGCTATCCGCTTGAAATTCTTGGTTTATGGATTGCTTATTCGAAGGATAAAATTGCAAGTTCCAGAGTAAATACTGGTGAATTTTTCGTTTATAACATTGTGTATACTTGGTGTTCCGAAGAGGGAGAGATCAAATCATCGAAGTAGTCAGCACTGAACCCAATTTCAAAATCAGCGTTTGTAATTGTATTTCTTCACATATCTCGGATTGCTGCACATCAATATTCACCTCCACGCTGCAAACCCTTGAACATCTTTCGGGCACCGACCGCCGATCGAACGTCCATCCGATTGCTTTCTCACTCCGGTCCGCAGTTTAAGAGAACATTCACCATTGATGTTTCAAATTGAATCTGGATCAAGCAAGGTGGCAGTCTTCGGCTGCCCCTACCCGGAGTCGAATTTCCATGACCGTCATGAAGAAACTGCAAGGTCTGGCCGCGTCGTCGTTCCTCGCCATACTCGCGTTCAATGTTCCGGCCAGCGCGTCAGAACAGTTGACGGTTACGACGGATCAGTCGCAGATCATTACTGTAAATCGTGCGCCCGGCACGGTGGTTGTCGGCAATCCGACAATCGCCGACGTCACCATTCAAGGCAATCAGCTCTTCGTTCATGGCAGGGTGTTCGGAAAGACCAACATCATCGTTCTTGACGAGAACGGCAGCCAACTGGCCGAGTATATGGTCAATGTTGTGCTTGAAGACGACTACAATGTCGTTGTGTTCAAGGCCGGTGTCGGTGCTGGTATCCAGAAGGAGTCCTACACCTGCAAGACTGATTGCGAGTCGGTCTTCCACATTGGCGACAGCCTTGACTACTACAAGCTCATAAACGAGCAGCAGAAGAACAAGCTTGGCCTTGCACAAGGTCAGAAGCCGGGTGAAAGCGGCGACGGCGGCGGTGGCCAAACGCCCCCGGCTCAATAACTTCTCTCAGCGGTTGCACAATCCCGGGGCTCCACAACGATGGGGCCCTTTTTCCTTCAAAATGTCCGGCTGGATCCGTAAAATTTTATTTGCATCTTTCATCTATCCGAAATCCCGATTTGATAAGTTTGGAAGGAATCGGGAGTCGCCTCTATTCAGGCACAGCTTTCGAGTTTGGGAGATGTCAATGTCGGCTTCACGGCAATCCTGGTTCGCCCGCAAACTGGCGCGGCTCAGAAAATCGGACTCAGGCGCCACGGCAGTGGAATTCGCCCTTGTGGCCGGACCGTTTTTCTATGTGCTAGGCTGCATCTGCGAAACCGGCCTCATGCTGTTCACCGAATATGTCATTCAGAACTCCGTCCAGGAAGCCGCGCGCATGGTGCGCACAGGGCAGGTCTCCGCAGCCGACGGCAGCGTGACGATGACGTCAACGGATTTCAAGAAGAGGATTTGCGAAGAGGTAGGTGTCATCATCGATTGCACGGGCAAGGTGAACATCTATGTCAATAACTCTGACACTTTCGCGCATCTCACGACGACCATGGCCGACCCGCTGGCAGTTGGTCAGGGCGCAAACGGTTCTGCATATACGACAGTCTATTCGCCCGGTGGGCAATTGAGGGCGGCAACTGTCATTGCCACCTACGACTGGGATTTCGCATTTCCCTTTATGAGCTTTCTGGGCAACTTCCGTAATGGCGAAATCCGACGCATTTACGGTCTCGCCATCTTCCGCAACGAACCATTTGGCTCATGATCATGAACAGGCTTTTCCTCCGTCATCTGAAAAACCAGTCTGGTGTTGCGGCACTGGAAACGGCATTCATCATGCCCTTTCTGCTCTTCCTCTATTTTGGACTGGTCGATCTGACCGCCATGATCTCGCTGAACCGCAAAGTGACATACGCCTCGAGCGTCGTGGCCGACCTTGTCACGCAGAACGACGCAACCGTCACCTCCGCGAACATAGACGACTATTTCAAGGCTGCGGCGCTGGTGATGAAGCCGACGCCCATGACCAACATCCGCGTCGAAATCTATCAGTACCGCAAGGTTGCCGGTGTCGTCACCAATCAGTGGAGCCGAAAATCGGCAACAGGCGCCAATTGTGGTGCGCCCTCCACCACCGGAATGAGCAATCTCATGACCGATGGCAACGATCTGATCGTCGCCGTACTCTGCACGCAGTATTCGCCTTATATCGCAACGTTCCTGGGGCAGAATATTCTGGGTGCCACCACGTTCACCATGAGTGAGCAGATCGCACTCCGTCCACGCCAGTCTTCCACCCTCAACTGCACGGGCTGCTCTTAGAGATCCGACAGTTCAAGTCCACAGCCGGCGTTCCTCGCGCCGGTTGTTCGCTTTTGAGGGCTCCCGTTCAATGGGGATGGTACAGCGAAGCCCGCTCAGCTATCCAGCCTGCGTTGGGAGTGCTTTTCCTTGGAACTGACCGTCTTTCTTGCTGTCCTTGCCGCCGCTGTCATGCACGCGGGCTGGAATGTTCTCGTCAAGCTGAAGCTTGACCGCTTCCTCTCGCTTTGCCTCATTCAGACCCTCATGGGCCTCATGGGACTTGCCATGCTGTTGGTGTTTCCCACGCCCGCAGCGTCCAGCATTCCCTATGCTGTGCTATCCGGCGTCCTGCATCTTGGCTACAATCTCTTTCTTGCCCGCAGCTACCGCACCGGCGACCTGAGCCAGGTCTATCCCATTGCGCGTGGCGCAGCTCCCCTCCTCACCTTGGCAACTACATGGCTCATTGCCCATGAGGACGTCACCCCGACTGCCGCCCTTGGAATTGCCGTTCTTGTGGCCGGCATTTGGTTCGTCAGCGTCGTCGGTCGCCGTGGCGTCAGGCTTGATGGCTATACGATTTTCTTCGCGCTCGGAACCTCGGTTTTCATTGCTGCCTATACAGTCGTCGATGGACTGGGAGGCCGGGTTTCCGGCACACCCTCATCTTACGCTGCCATGGTGTTTGTGTTCGACGCAGCCTTCCTCGCAGCGACCGCACTTTACCTGCGCGGCCCCGGCGTGATCCGCGAAGTCGCACCATTCTGGAAGTTCGGTCTCGCCGGAGCCCTCCTTTCGGCGGGCGCCTACTGGATTGCCATATGGGCGATGTCCAACGCGCCGATTGCCGCCGTTGCGGCACTGCGCGAGACCAGCATCCTCGTCGTGATGCTGCTGTCTATGCGGGTGCTGAAGGAAACCGTAACGCTATCCCGCCTCGCAGGTGCTGCCTTCATCGTGGCGGGTGCCATTCTCATCCGGCTGTCCTAATATCTTCCGGTATCATCACCGCCACTATCTTGGAGGATATCATGGACTACACAAAGCTTGGCGCAACCGGACTCGACATATCGCGCCTGTGCCTGGGGTGCATGAGCTATGGTGTGCCCGAGCGCGGAACGCACGCCTGGACGCTCGGCGAGGAGCAGTCCCGGCCCTTCATCCGGCGCGCCATCGATCTCGGCATCAATGTCTTTGATACCGCCAACATCTATTCGGACGGCACCAGCGAAGAGATCGTCGGCCGGGCGCTGAAGGATTTTGCCCGCCGCGACGAGGTGGTGATTGCCACGAAAGTGCACGGCCGCATGCGTCCGGGGCCGAATGGCGCCGGCCTGTCACGCCGCGCCATCATGACGGAGATCGACAACAGCCTGCGGCGGCTTGGAACCGATCATGTCGACCTCTACCAGATTCATCGATGGGATCACGAAACTCCCATCGCCGAGACCATGGAGGCGCTGCACGATGTGGTGAAATCCGGCAAGGCCCGCTACATCGGCGCGTCCTCGATGTTTGCCTGGCAATTCGCCAAGGCCCAGCACGTGGCAGACCTGAATGGCTGGACGCGCTTTGTCTCAATGCAGAACCACCTCAACCTCCTCTATCGCGAGGAGGAGCGCGAAATGCTGCCGCTCTGCGCCGATCAGGGCATCGGTGTCATACCATGGAGTCCGCTGGCGCGTGGCCGGCTGACGCGGCCTGCAGGTGCTGCAGCGACAAGCCGGGCCGGTCTCGACAAGTATCAGGCCACACTCTACGCCGCGACCGAGGCGTCCGACCGCGCCGTCATCGATGCCGTCGAGAAGCTGGCCACCGCCCGCGGCGTTCCCATGGCCCAGGTCGCTCTCGCCTGGCTGCTGTGCAAGCCCGGTATCACTGCACCAATCATCGGCGCGACGAAGCCCGAACACCTCGACGACGCGATCGCTGCGCTAAGCATCAGGCTGGATTCGGCCGAGATCGCGGCGCTGGAAGCGCCTTACGTGCCCCATGCGGTCGCAGGCCACGACTGAGCTCAGGCAGATCCGATCATGATACCGGTCAGGAACACCAGGAAGCCACCCACGGCAATCTGGAAGGCCGCTTTGAGAAATGGCGTGTCCATGTATTTGTAGCGAATCCACGAGATCGCCCAGAGTTCGAAGAACACCACGATTGCGGCAATGATCGTCGCCGTCTGAAAGTCCGGAATGAGATAGGGCAAGGCGTGGCCGAGGCCACCTACGGCCGTCATGATGCCTGCGGCAGCGCCGCGAATCAGCGGGTGGCCGCGGCCCGTAAGCTTGCCGTCATCCGACAAGCCTTCGGCCAGGCCCATTGAAATGCCGGCGCCGACCGAGGCTGCCGTGCCGACGAGGAACGTTTCCCAGGTGTTGCCGGTGGCGAAGGCCGCGGCAAACAGCGGCGCCAGCGTCGAAACCGATCCGTCCATGAGACCGACAAGGCCAGGCTGGATCACCTGCAAAAGAAACAGCCGGCGCTTGGCCTCGCCCTCTTCGATCTTTGCATCTGCTGTCAGGTGCTGAAATCCGAGTTTCACCGCCAGGGATTCGTGGCCCTTCTCGGCTTCCGCCAACTCGTTGAGCAGTTTCTTGACCTGCGGATCCTGACTGCGCTCGGCCGCCTGCTTGTAGAAGCGATAGTTTTCGAGTTCGATGACCTCGGCGCGCTGCCGCATCTCCTCGATGTTCATCTTGCCGATCGTCCAGGCCGGCTTGTGCTTGACGAAGCCATTGATATCGCTGCGCCGGATCAGTGGAATGAAATCGCCGAACTTCTTCTGGTAGAGGTCGGTCAGCCAGCGGCGGTGATCGTGTTCCTCTTCCGCCATCTCCATGAACACCTTGGCGGAGGCCGGATAGGTATCCATCAGCGAATGCGCAAAACCGGCATAGGCGCGGGCATCATCATCTTCGCTGGAAATGGCCAGGGCGAGGATTTCCTGTTCGGTGAGCTCAGAAAAGGTTTTCAAGTCGGTTGGCCTGCGTTTCTACACGATTGTTCTTAGAATCATTCCAATCTACGGTCCAGTGTTCTTGCGGGATCTCCACAACCCCGCTTTAACCCGAATGTTGCAGAATGCCCGGCAATCGGCACCGGGGACATGATGAGCACCACCTATGACAGTCTGACGCAGCAGGTCGCAGCTGTGGCCGGCTTCCGGCTGAAGCGGACGGCCCAGGCGATTCTGGCCGGGTTCAGGTCACATGCTTCGCTCTACAGCCTCGTGCTCGCCACCTATGCCATCGCCCTGCTGCAGAGCATCTGGCTCGGCGTGCCCTTGTCACTAGGGCTGGTCGAGATCGTCAGCGGCACCACGTTCATCTTTCTGTTCCTGATCATCGGCCTCTGGCTGGCGGGCGACCTCGTCCGGATGTGGTGGACAGGTTACGCCGGTAGCCCGGCGCAAGCGCTGCGTGTCCGTCTTCTCGATGACATCCTGGCACCGTCACGCGTTGCCAACACGGTTCATGCCTTCATGGCCAATGGCGTATTCTTCGTTGGCTTCATGACCATCAAGAAGAACATCCCGATCGCGATCCCATTCGGCTGGGATGAAAGCCTCATGCAACTCGACAGAGCCATGCATTTCGGCCTGTTGCCGCATGAATTCCTGGCGCCGTTGTTCGGCAGCCCGCTGGCAATCTTTCTGGTGAACGTGAACTACAATGTGTGGTTCCTCGTGCTCACCGCCTTTTTCTTCTGGCAAGGCTTCCGCCGCCACGACACGGCACTGCGCCAGCAATATCTGCTGGCCTACCTAATGACCTGGCTGGTGGGCACCTGCATCGCTGGCACCCTGCTCTCCTCCGCGGGCCCCTGCTTCTACGGCTTCATCGTCGATGGTCCGAATCCCTATTCCGCGCTGATGGAGCAACTCAAGCAGGCCAATGACATCTATCCGGTCTGGGCGGTGCCGACGCAGGCGACCCTCTGGCAGAGTCACCTTGCCGGCCATGGCGACATCGAAGGCGTCTCGGCCATGCCCTCCATGCACGTCGGCACGACCATCCTCTTCATTCTCTGCGCCATGCGTAGCGGCCATCGCTGGCTGGTGTGGTTCAGCGCGATTTTTGCATTCAGTATCTTCATTGGCTCGATCGTTCTCGGCTGGCACTATGCGGTAGATGGCTATGCAGGAGCGCTGATTGCGCTGGCCTGCTGGAAACTCTCCGGCTGGTGGCTGAAGCGGGTGCCGGCATGACCAGCATCGCATCTCGCCACAGCAGGATGACTCAGATCCGAGCCACACTCCGCGAAGGCCTGCGATCACACGCGCTGCTTTATGCCTTCGCGCTTTGCGTGCTAACGGCCGCGGTGCTGGAATCGCAACTGCTGGGCATCCCCCTCGACCTGCAGATGGTGATGATTTTCTCCGGCCCAGTGCTGCTGGTGCTGGTCATCATGATGATCATCGGTCTTGGCATGGAAACTGTGCGCCTCGCCCGCATCGGTCATCAGGGCAGTCTCACGGCAGCTCTCGGCCTCAAGCTGCGCGACGATTATTTCACCCCGATGCGCATTTCCAACGGCCTCCACGCCGTCGTCTTCATGACGCTCTACATGGTGGGATACACATTCATCAAGCGCGCCATCCCGCTCGCGATCCCCTTCCAATGGGACGGCCGCTTCATGGAACTCGACAAGGCGCTGCATTTCGGCACGCATCCTTATGAGCTTCTGGCGCCGCTGCTGAATCACTCGTGGATCACGTTTCTGCTCAACGTGAACTACAATGGCTGGTTTTTCGTCATGTTCACCTGCTGGTTCTGGCAAGGTTTCGCCAGCACTGACAACGCGTTACGCCAGCGCTTCCTGTTGGGCTTCACGCTCACCTGGTTCCTCGGCACCTGCGTGCTGGGAACGATATTCTCGTCCGTTGGCCCCTGCTTCTATGGGAGGTTGACGGGTGGTGCCGATCCGTACGTGCCGCTGATGGCCTGGTTGAATCACGCCAACACCGAGTACCCGATCTGGTCGCTCAATGTCATGGACGAGTTGTGGCGGAATTATCAGACCGGCACCGGCGTCGTGAACGGCATCTCGGCAATGCCGTCGATGCATGTCGGCACCTCCGTGCTCTTCGCATTGCTTGGCTTCGCCTCGGGCAAGCGCTGGGCAGGCTATCTGCTCTCGGCCTTCGCCTTCCTGATCTTCGTGGGCTCCATCCACCTCGGCTGGCACTACGCCATCGATGGCTATGCGGGCGCCGCCGTCGCCCTCTTCGGCTGGTGGGCGGCAGGGCGGCTGGTAACGTGGGATCGCAACGCGTGGGGCTTATCGGCCCACGCTCGCGCCTGATCTCAGCGTTTCAGTCCGCAGGCCGTCTCGAAGGCGCGCAGTTCCTTGTCGTCAAATACGCTCACATACTCGCCATAGCCGCCTGAGAGGGCGAGGAGCATATCGTCGCCTGTCGCGATCAGCCCTTTCCACACCACATCGCCATGGGTGATGGTCGTGCTGGTCCCTTCGGCGAGGAGTGAGATCTTGTCGGTGATCGGCACGAAGGTCACGGCCTTGTCGATCTTCTTCTTTCCGGCCTTGAACGTGAGGCGCCAGCCGCCATCGGACCGCCGCAGCGTGCTCCCATCCTGGCCTTCGGCATCGGCGCGCGTAATGGGCATCAGAACGTCAACCAGCTTGTCGGTCTTGCGGCAGGTCAGACGGGTGAGAATATAGGATTCGCTGACCAGAAGCCCGTCGACGCCGATCTTGAGATCGTAGACGGCACCTGTTTGCGTCGGCGTCACCGTGACGGAGACATCTTCCTGTTCCTGTGCGGCGAGCGATGGGCACAGCAACGAGAGCGCGAGCGCAACGGCCAGCGGTCTGGATGCAAAACCCACGATCACCTAGTTCTCGTCCATCTTCAGCGCCGAGATGAAGGCTTCCTGCGGGATTTCGACCTTGCCGAACTGCCGCATCTTCTTCTTGCCTTCCTTCTGCTTGTCCAGAAGCTTGCGCTTGCGGCTGATGTCGCCGCCGTAGCACTTGGCCGTCACGTCCTTGCGCATGGCCGAGAGCGTCTCGCGCGCCACGATCTTGCCGCCGATCGCCGCTTGGATCGGGATCTGGAACATGTGGCGCGGAATCAGCTCCTTCAGCTTCTCGCACATCACGCGGCCGCGCTGTTCGGCGCGGCCCTTGTGCACCACCATGGCCAGCGCATCGACCGGCTCGGCATTGACGAGAATCTGCAGGCGCACAAGATCGCCCTCCTCGTAGCCGATCATCTTGTAGTCGAACGAGGCATAGCCGCGCGACACCGACTTCAGCCGGTCGTAGAAATCGAACACCACCTCGTT
>CAUJIO010000074.1 GCA_963205315.1 Pseudomonadota bacterium
GGGCTAGTGGCAGCCAGATCCAGAGCGCGACGAGGGTGGCCAACAGGACCGGGGGCGTGAGGATCAGCCCCACCGTCATGTACTGCCCCCACGTTATCCGTTGGCCCTTGCCGGCAAGGACGTGCAGCCACAGGAGGGTGGCGAGCGAGCCGATCGGAGTCAGCTTGGGGCCAAGGTCGTTGCCCACGACGTTGGCATAGATCATCAATTCGCGGGTGGCGGCAGGGAGGTTGGCCCCGTCGATGGCCAGCGCGCCCACCAGCGTCGCCGGCATGTTGTTCATGATCGATGCGAGGGCCGCCACTGCGAAGCCGGTACCGATCGTGGCCACAAAGGTTCCCTGCGCACCCAGCCACTCAAGCACTGCACTTGCCGCCTTTGTCAGCCAGGCGTTACCAAGGCCGTAGACCACCAGATACATGCCAACCGAAAACAGCACGATCTGCCAAGGCGCGCCGCGCAGAATCTTCGTCAACGCCATTGTGGCGCCTCGGCCGCCAGTTGCCCACCGGCCCGCAATCGCCATCAGCACCAGCGCGGCCGCACCCGTCACTAAGGCGATGGGCACGCCGAGTGGCCCGGTCACGAAGTAGGCAACGAGCAGCAATGCGAGAAGAGGCATGGCGGCGCGGAAGACCGCCTTGTCGCGGATCGCCTCATGCGGCGCTTCAAGATCGTGGACCGGGTAAGTGCGCGGAATGTCGCGGCGGAACCATAGCCGCAAGACGATCAGCGTGGCGGCGACCGACACCAGATTCACCGGCACCATGACCGCTGCGTAGCGCCCGAACGAGACGTCAAAGAAGTTCGCGGAGACGATGTTGACCAAATTCGAGACAACCAGCGGCAGGCTGGCCGTATCAGCGATGAATCCGCAAGCCACAGTGAACGCCAGCGCACCGGCAGGCGGGAAGTTCAAGCGCAACAAAATGGCAAGAACAATCGGCGTCAGCAGAAGAGCCGCGCCGTCGTTGGCGAACACTGCCGCGATCGCAGCGCCAAGTAAGACGATCAGCGGAAAGAGCTTTCGGCCATTGCCTCCGCCCCAGCGGGCGACATGCAGGGCCGCCCATGCGAAGAATCCAGCTGCGTCGAGGATGAGCGAGATGATGATGAGTGCGACGAAAGTGAACGTCGCATCCCAGACAATTGACCACACTGTGCCGACGTCACCCCAACCGACGACGCCGGTGGCCAACGCTATTGCAGCGCCGGCGAGCGCAGACCAGCCGATGCCGAGGCCGCGTGGCTGCCAAATGACGAATACAAGAGTGACGATGAAGATCGCGAGGGCGAGCATGCGGCGCTTCCGACAAAGATTAGATGGAGCGTTGATTCACGCGCTTGGAGAGTTCTTCGGCGCTCTCAACGCGCTCGGAATAGCGATCGGTCAGGTACGCTGAGCGACCGCGCACCAGCCAGGTGAATTTCACCAACTCCTCGCACACGTCAGCAACTCGCTGATAGTACGCAGACGGCTTCATGCGCCCGGCCTCATCGAATTCCTGGAACGCCTTGGCCACGGAGGACTGGTTCGGGATGGTGACCATGCGCATCCACCGGCCGAGTACGCGCAGCTGGTTTACCGCGTTGAAGCTCTGCGAGCCGCCAGACACCTGCATCACCGCCAAGGTTTTGCCTTGTGTTGGGCGCTTGGCGCCGTCGGCCAGAGGAATCCAGTCGATCTGCGCCTTCATGATCCCGGTCATGGCGCCGTGGCGTTCGGGGCTGACCCAGACCATGCCTTCGGACCAGTACGCGAGTTCGCGCAGCTCACTCACCTTCGGATGATCCGGGGTGGCTCCATCAGGCAGTGGTAAGTCATGCGGATCGAAGATCCGCACGTCGCAGCCATACCAGCGCAAGAGTCGGCCGGCTTCCTCTGCCAGCAGCCGGGAGTAAGAGCGTTCCCGCAGCGAGCCATAGAGGATGAGGATCCTCGGCGGGTGCCTCGGATCGCCGGGCCCAGCTAGTGCGTCAACGTGGATCGGTGCAAGTTGCGTTGCGTCGATGCTCGGCAGATCTACGGCGATGCGATCGATCACGTCGACGCTCCGGCTACCGACACAGTTTCGCCATCTTCCTTGGTGAAGGAGGAAATCGGCTTGTCCAGCAGCGCGAGCACCTTCTCGGACGGTCGGCACAGGGCCACGCCCAGGTCAGAAACGACGATGGGACGATTGATAAGGATCGGGTGCGCCATCATCGCGTCCACCAGTTGTTCGTTGGTGAGCGCGGGATTGTCCAAGCCCAGCTCCGCGTAAGGTGTTCCCTTCTGGCGCAGAAGTTCACGTGGCGCCATGCCCATCGCGGCGATCAGCTCGACCAGCTTCTCGCGCGTTGGCGGCGTCTGCAGGTATTCGATGACCTCCGGGTCTTCACCGGACTGGCGCATCATTTCCAGGGTATTTCGGGAGGTGCCGCAGGCAGGGTTATGGTAGATCGTCAGCGTCATGATGATCCCCTCAAGCCACGTCGGGTCGGGGCGACGTGGCGCCCTCGAACTGACCGATGTCGCCTACCTGTGCCCTCAAGGTCGCCCGCGACAGCGTGTGGATCGGTAGCGCGACTAACGCCTTGATGCGGTTCTCCATGTACACCAGCGCCTGCCGGAAGGCGGCGCGCTGCCACATGTCCCCGCGCGTTTCGTGGCTAGGGTCCTCGATGCCCCAGTGCCCGGTAACCGGCTGTCCTGGCCAGAACGGGCAGGCCTCCCCGGCGGCCTGGTCGCAGACGGTGAACACGAAATCCATGGTTGGAGCGTCTGGCACAGCGAACTCGTCCCACGCCTTGGAGCGCAGCCCCTCGACTGGGTAGTCGGCCTGACGCAGCGTCTCGATTGCCAGCGGGTGGACCTCACCCTTGGGGTGGCTGCCGGCGGAGAACGCATTGAAACGGCCATCGCCGATCTTGCGAAGGACGCTCTCGGCCAGGATTGAGCGCGCTGAATTTCCGGTGCATAGGAACAGGACGTTAAACGGCTGAGGAAAGCTCATGCACAGGTCTCCGCGGTACAGGGAGTGACGAGGTTATTGAGGGCGCCGCAGATGTCCGGATTCCCGGAACAGCAGTCCTCGGTTAGGAATTCAAGAAGCTGGCGCATGTCCTCGTAGTTGGCGGCGTACAGGACACGCCGCCCGTCGCGCCAAGAGCGCAGTAGGCTCGCCCGCTCCAAGGTTGCAAGGTGAAAGCTCATACGCGGTGGCGGAATGGCGAGCGCCTCGGCAATTTCACCCGATGGCATGCCGTCGGGGCCTGCGCGCACGAGCATCCTGAATGCCGCCAGGCGGTCGGATTGGGCAAGCGCGGACAGCGCTGCGACGGCAGAATCATCGTTCATTCGCCAACTCTACAACGATTCTTGTAGAATGCAATCATGGCAGCCTCGGAGCTACCAGGCCAAGTATTGCTTAGGCACCTGGAACCGCAAATGCCACGAGATTCCAATGCTTCTCTACGTATTTGCGCTGGCAGGGACATAGAGCTGATGCCCCGGCAGCGTACATACGCCGGCGTACACAAATGCCACGCTTTGCCGAGCCCGGGTAAAGGCCACGTAGTATTTCGGTGGCGCAGTGATACGCCTGGCATCTGCCGTGCGCAGATACTGCGTCAACGGCCCATTGGGGAAGATAAGGACCCGACTATAGGTGCGGCCCTTGCACTGCCCAAAGTTCACCGCAGGTAGTCCGTCGCAGGCTTGCCGCCGGTCATGCCGAAGCACGGTGGGCGCAAACTCCTGCATGTACCCAGCAACGTCCTCGGGAGCGACGAGGTAGATGCCATCGTGCCCGGTGACCTCGCCATTGCCTGATTCGGTGCGGGGCATCTGCGGATAGAGCGTGTCTGCCATATCGCACAGGGCCTGGATGCAGCGCAGACTGATGAGGCGGTGGTCGAGCTGGCATAAGCCGTCTGACTCCCAGATCTGGAACAACGCCGCCAGATTCGGTCCGCGATATTGACTGTGCCTTTGCGCATAGTTGGTGGCATACGTCGCCTGGTGCGTATCGCCTACCAACGTGATGGCGATATCGCTCTTCAACAGCCGCTCGACCAGATCCAGATCGTAGCCGGCCAGATCCTGGACCTCGTCGATGTAGAGCTCGTCGTACATGGCCGCCAAGCGCGCCATTACCTGACCTTGGGTCAGCTCATCGCAGCGCACAGCAAAGTCGGCCGCCCGGTCGGAGTACATCCGGTTGCCCGCCAAATAGTGTCGCGCGACCTGGGTGCGTGGCGCTCGGTTGTTGGTGAGACCTTCCACGAACAGGATCGTCTCGACCCGAGGCTCGGCGCAAAGGGCAGCTTGGTACGGACGGATGCACTCGCGGAGTAGAAAGCCATACCAGCTGTGCAGCGTGACGTGCGCGGGGACCGCGCCGGCGTGGACCTCAAACGAGCGCCGGATCTCTTCAAGGTTCTCCAGCGTATAGGTAATAATCGCGATGCGGTGCGCAGGTCGCTCCAAGGCCTGCCGGACCAGCAGCGTGGTCTTGCCAGAACCGGCCGCTGAGAGCAGGACCCGGTTAGGTGATGGCACGCTGGACATAGTCAGGGAACCTGATCGAGTGCGGGCTGTTGAAGATCGCCAGGGCCGTATCGGTCTTGTGGCTTTTCATGTACTTGAGCAATGCCACCTCATCGGCGAAGGTCTTGCCCAGCACGGTATTGAGCTCAGCCAGTGAATTGGCTTTGATCAGCTGCTCTTCCAGCGATGGGACGCTTTCGTCGGAATCGTAGTAGATCGCGTTGATGTGCTCGGCATAGCGTTGCTGCAAAACGGCGATGTCGCCATCGTTGTCGGTGATCACCTTGGCCTGGATCTTCAGCCGATCCGCAATCTGCAAGAAGCGTTTGAATGCGAGCGATTTGACCGAGATGATGTCCACGCCATGGGCCATTGGCGCCACGCCGTGGTGGTCGCTGTAAGCACGCTGCACGATCAGCTCATCGGACGGTCCTTCCACCAGGATCGCCTGTTTGGCCAGGATCAGCCGCAGCGTGTCGTGACCGGGCAGCTTCATGAAATAGTCGTGCGTATCGCTCGGCAGCTGGTCAAGCTTCATCTGGCCCTGCGCGCTGAACAGGATCACATTGTCCACGCCCAGCTTGTTCAACACGAAGCTGCTGTGGGTGGCGATGATCACCTGTTGGGCGGTGGAGAGGGCCGCAATCTTGTCGATCAGCTGTGTCATGCTGGAGAAGGACAGATGATTCTCTGGCTCCTCGATCAGCAGCACGTGGGCCGCCCCGGCCGCGTGCATGGCCAGCTTCATCTTCACCGCACTCTGTTCGCCCTTGCCGGCCTGGGTGAAAGGGAGTTCATCCAGGTACGGTGACAAGCTGGTTTCCCATGTTGAGCGCGGCGATGTGTCCACGCCCACCGTCAGTGCCCGATGGCTGATGTCCCCGGTGTGCTCGGTCAAGTAGGCATTGATCGCCGCCACATCCGCTTCTTGGGAAAAGCTCTGCCGCATGCGGCGGAAGCTCAGCGACAGCGATACGCGCTGCGCGGGCGTCAGTGCCTGTTCGATGATGCCGGCGATATAGCGATCGGCACCGGACAAGGTCTTGATGCCGTGCGTGTCGATGATGGTCGAGTCGAACGGAATACTGCGGGCGGTAACGCCATTATTGGCAAACGAGTACCACCGCACCGTGTAGTACTCCACCGGCAGGCTGACCGCACCCTCGTGCTGCTGCAGGTAGGCGCTGAACTCCTCGCGGTAGTCGTCGTTGAGCTCGACCAGCAGCCGGATGCCGGCGGTATCCAGGCGTAACGAGTTGTTGGTACCGCGCAACGACGCCAACGCGGCGTCTGCGCCCAGATACGCTTCGATGGATATCCGCGGCGGCGATGCCGGCGTGCCCGCCGCAAGC
>CAUJIO010000075.1 GCA_963205315.1 Pseudomonadota bacterium
CCCGTCATCCACACAACGCCTTGTGCGGGAGAGACCGGGTACGCCCGGCGCCGAAGGAGCAACCGCCCCGGAAACTCTCAGGCAAAAGGACCGCGAGGCGTTCTAGAATCTGGAGAGTAGCAGGTTCAACTCGAACCTGCTCACCGAAGGAGCCAAGTGTGCCTGTGTCGGAGTGACAGGCCCACGAAATCTCTCAGGTCTCGTACAGAGGGGGTAGATTCGGTTGTGACCGGGTCTTGCCCTGCATTGTATGGAGAGACCTGATGACTGAAGACGCGCCGAAACGCACATCCCTTTACGACGAACATGTAAAACGCGGGGCCCGCATCGTGCCCTTCGCCGGCTACGACATGCCGGTGCAGTACCCAACAGGCATTCTGACCGAACATGGCTGGACGCGCGAGCACGCCGGCCTGTTTGATGTCTCGCACATGGGCCAGTGCTACATCTCCGGGCCTGATACCGAAACAACCGCCACGGCGCTGGAGCGCATCGTGCCTGCCGACATCCTGGGCCTGGTGCCGCATCAGCAGCGCTATACGCAACTCTTGTCGGAGCAGGGCGGAACACTCGATGATCTGATGATCACCCGCACCGAAACCGACGGGACGTTCTACGTCGTCGTCAATGCATCGCGGAAGGATCACGATTTCGCGCATTTTGCGCGCCATCTGCCTGATACTGTCACGCTCACCCGGCGTGAGGATCTGGCGCTTGTGGCTCTCCAGGGGCCCAAAGCCGAAGATGTGCTGGCAAAGTCTGTGCCCGCCGTGCGAGACCTGAAATTCATGCACTACATGGATGCCAGCATTGTTGGCGTCGGCACGCATATTTCGCGCTCGGGTTACACGGGCGAAGATGGCTTCGAGATTTCCATGCCCGCTCGTCACGCCGCCAAACTGTGGAACCATCTTCTTGATGATGCCGAGGTCAAGCCCATCGGACTGGGTGCGCGCGATTCGCTCCGGCTTGAGGGCGGACTTTGCCTCTATGGCCACGAACTCGATGAAACGATTTCGCCCGTCGAGGCCGATCTCATGTGGTCGATCTCCAAACGCCGGCGCAGCGAAGGTGGCTTCATCGGCGCCGCCCGCGTGCAGAAGGAACTGGCCGAAGGTGTTGCACGAAAGCGCGTCGGCATCCGGCCGGAAGGCCGCGCGCCGGCCCGCGACGGCACCATCATCACCGACATGACCGGCCGCCAGATTGGCGTCATCACCTCGGGTGGCTTTGGCCCCACGGCCGGCGGCCCCGTCGCCATGGGCTATGTCGAACCAAATTCATCCGTACCCGGAACACCGGTGCAGCTCGTCGTCCGCGACAAGCCGCTGCCCGCATCCATCGTCAAGCTTCCCTTTGTCCCCAACCGCTTCAAACGCTGAGGAGTCCACAATGAGCACCAAGTACAGCAAGGACCACGAATGGGTTGTCGTCGAGGGTGGTATCGCCACCATCGGCATCACCAACCACGCCCAGGAACAGTTGGGCGACGTCGTCTTCATCGAACTCCCGGCCATCGGTAAGAAGGTGGAAAAGGATGCTGAGGCCGCCGTGGTCGAGAGCGTCAAGGCGGCGAGCGAAGTCTATGCTCCGGTCACGGGTGAGGTGGTCGAAGTCAACAAGGAACTCGAAGGCGATCCTGCAATGGTCAATCGCTCGCCAGAGGGCGACGCATGGTTCATGAAGGTGAAGCTTGCCAATCCGTCCGAACTCGACGGCCTGATGGACAAGGCCGCCTATGACAAGTTTATTGCGGGTTGATTGAACATGGCCGTACGCCCCACATTTGCCGAGCTTGAACCTGGCGCCAATTTCATTGCGCGCCACATCGGACCTGATGACACGGACACAGCGGAAATGCTACGCGCCGTAGGTGCGAAATCGCTCGAGGATTTCATTGCCGGCGTCGTGCCGGAGAATATTCGTGCCAAGCGCCCGCTCGATCTGAAGAAGGCGATGCCCGAGCGTACGGCACTCTCCTATCTGCGCCAGATGGCCGAACGCAATGAGGTCTTCACCTCGATGATCGGCATGGGTTACTACGGCACCGTCACGCCCAAGGTCATCCTCCGCAATATTCTTGAGAATCCTGGCTGGTATACCGCCTACACGCCCTATCAGGCCGAGGTCAGCCAGGGCCGTCTCGAGGCTCTGCTGAACTACCAGCAGATGGTCATTGACATGACCGGCCTCGAGATCGCCAACGCCTCGCTGCTGGACGAAGGTACGGCTGCCGCAGAAGCCATGAGCATGGCCAAGCGCGTGGTGAAAACCTCCGCCAACACGTTCTTCATTGATGCCGATACGCATCCGCAGACCATCGGCGTCATCGAAACCCGCGCCCGCGCCTTCGGATATGACATCGTCATCGGCGATCCGCAGAAAGACCTGAAGCCGGAGACGGTTTTCGCCGCGCTTCTGTCCTATCCCGGTTCGTCGGGGGAAGTGCGCGACTATCGTGGGCAGATCTCCAAACTCCACGCCGCCGGCGCCCTTGCGATTATGGCGACCGATCTATTGGCGCTGGCCGTCCTCACGCCACCCGGCGAGCTTGGCGCCGATATCGCTGTCGGCTCGGCTCAGCGTTTCGGCGTGCCAATGGGCTATGGCGGTCCGCATGCCGCGTTTTTCGCCACGAAGGATGAGTTCAAGCGCGCCATGCCCGGCCGGCTCATTGGTGTCTCGGTCGACAGCGAAGGCCACCGTGCCTTGCGCATGGCCATGCAGACGCGTGAGCAGCACATCCGCCGCGAAAAGGCGACGAGCAATATCTGTACTGCGCAGGTGCTGCTGGCCGTCATCGCCTCGATGTTTGCCGTCTACAATGGACCCAAGGGCATCGCCAAGATGGCCCAGCGCACGCATCGCATGGCGGAAATCTTCGCCGCCGCGGTGAAGGGCTTCGGTTATGAAGTCGCAACGAAGAGTTTCTTCGATACGGTGACGTTGCATGTGCCAGGCCGCGCTCACGCGCTCTGGGCCAGGGCCAAGGAGAAGCGCATCAACCTGCGCTTTGTCGATGCCGATCATCTGGGCGTCGCCTTCGACCAGTCGATCCGCCGTCAGGAACTCGAAAAGCTGCTGACGGTGTTCAAGACGGATGCGCTGGAAAAGACCTCGCTCGAACAGATCGACAAGGGACTGAAGGACGTGATCCCGGACGCACTGCGCCGGACGTCCAGCTTCCTCACCCATCCGGTCTTCTCGATGTATCACTCCGAAACCGACATGCTGCGCTACTTGCGGCATCTGCAGGTGAAGGACGTGGCGCTCGACCAGTCGATGATTCCCTTGGGCTCCTGCACCATGAAGCTCAATGCCACGACCGAGATGATTCCGATCACCTGGCGCGGCTTCGCCATGCTGCATCCCTTCGCGCCGCTGGAGCAGGCGCAGGGCTATGCACAGCTCTTCGAGGAGCTCGAAGCCATGCTGGCGGAAATCACCGGTTTCGACGCCGTGTCACTGCAGCCCAATGCCGGCAGCCAGGGCGAGTATGCGGGCCTTCTCGCCATCCGCGGCTATCATGAGTCGCGCGGTGAAGCCCATCGCAACGTCTGCCTCATTCCCGTCTCGGCGCATGGCACCAATCCGGCCTCGGCCGTCATGGCCGGAATGAAGGTGGTGGTGGTCGCCTGCGACGAGCACGGCAACGTCGATGTTGGTGATCTTCGCGCCAAGGCGAAGCAGCACGAAACCGATCTCGCGGCCCTGATGATCACCTATCCCTCGACGCATGGCGTGTTTGAGGCGGAGGTGGTGGAAATCTGCAAGATCGTCCACGCGCACGGCGGTCAGGTTTATCTGGATGGCGCCAATCTCAACGCTCAGGTGGGCCTCGTGCGGCCCGCCGAACTGGGCGCCGACGTCTGCCACATGAACCTGCACAAGACCTTCTGCATCCCGCATGGCGGCGGCGGACCCGGCATGGGCCCCATCGGCGTCAAGGCGCATCTGGCCCCTCATCTGCCGGGCCATCAGGTGGTGACAGGCGTCAATCCGGCAGCCGGCCGCGACCAGTCTCAGGGCGCTGTCTCGGCCGCCCCCTGGGGCTCGGCCTCGATCCTGCCGATCTCCTGGACCTACATCGCCATGATGGGCGGTGAGGGCTTGAGGAAGGCAACGATCATGGCCATTCTCAACGCCAACTACATCGCCAGGCGCCTCGATCCGCATTTCCCGGTGCTTTACAAGGGCCCCGGCGGCTTTGTGGCGCATGAATGCATCATCGACCTGCGCTGGGTGAAGGAGCGTTCAGGGATAACGGTGGAGGACGTTGCCAAGCGTCTGGTGGACTATGGTTTCCACGCGCCCACCATGTCCTTCCCCGTCGTCGACACGCTGATGATCGAGCCGACGGAATCGGAAGGCAAGCGCGAGATCGACCGCTTCTGCGATGCCATGATCGAGATCCGCAAGGAAATCGCCGAGGTGGAAGAGGGCAGGGCCGACAAGCTCGACAATGTCCTGAAGAACGCGCCGCACACCCACCGGCTGCTGCTCGGCGACTGGAAGCACGCCTATTCCAAGGAGAAGGCCTACTTCCCGCTCAGGGGCTATCCGAATGACAAGTATTGGCCGCCCGTCGGCCGTGTCGACAATGTCTTCGGTGACCGCAACCTGATGTGCACCTGCCCGCCCATGGCCAACTACATGGAGGCGGCGGAGTAAAGCCACTCTTTGTAGCGATGGCCGGGCCATACGATGCGCATTGACTGGAGGAGACAATGTCGGGACGGCTCCACGGCAAAGTAGCGATCATCACCGGCGGAGCCAGTGGCATAGGCGCCGCCATGGTGACTCGCTTCGCCGCCGAAGGCGCCAGGGTGCTGTTCACCGACCTCGCCTCCCAGCAGACGGCGGCGGAGTCACTTGCTCGAAATCTCGGCAATGCCGTGATATTTCGGGTCGGTGACGTGACCTCCGCCAGCGATTGTAACCACGCTGTCAGCACGGCCTGCGAACTCTTCGGGCCGCCGACGGTGCTGGTGAACAATGCCGGCACGGCCATCGTGGGCGGTGTCGAGGAACTTTCGGAAGACGACTGGGACCGTCAGTTCGACGTCAATGTGAAATCGGTCTATCTGATGTGCCGTCCCGTTGTGCCGTTGATGCGCAAGGCGGGCGGCGGCTCGATCATCAACATCGCAAGCGAATCGGCATTCATCGCCTTCCCCATGCATCCGGCCTATTGCGCCTCGAAGGCAGCCGTGTTGCATCTGTCGCGGTCGCTGGGGGTGCGCTACGCCGCTGACCGTATCCGCGTCAATGCGCTTTGCCCTGGTACCATTGACACGCCGCTCTATCGCAGCTTTCTGTCGAAACAGGCTGATCCGGACGCAGTGCACAAGATGGTGCTTGCCATGCACCCGCTCGGACTGGGCACACCGGAAGACATTGCCAGCGCCGCGCTCTATCTGGCCTCCGATGAATCGCGCTATGTCACCGCCGCGCCGATGCATGTCGATGGCGGTTCCACCGCGATGTAAACGCGCGGATGATCACGCAAGCCCTGTACCGAAGCTGCAAAACCAAAAAGCCCGGCGCAATGGCCGGGCTTTTCGAATTGGTCAGGTGAACGCCTCAGTTCAGCCGGTTCTTTACCGCTTCGATCGAGGTGGCGATCAGGTCGGCACCCTTGGCGCCCTTTGTGCCTTCGGCAACCAGGCTCTGGGCGGCGGCAATGGCCATTTCGGTGGCGGCATGGCGCACGTCCTTGATGGCGGATGCTTCGGCCTGGGCGATCTTCTGCTCGGCCTGGCGGGTCCGGCGCTCCAGCGATTCGGCCAGCTTGCGGCGGGTCTCTGCGGCAAATTCTTCCGCGTCGGTCTTGGCGTGGGCCACGATGGCGGCAGCTTCCTTTTCGGCATCGGTGCGCTTCTGCTTGTATTCAGCCAGAAGTGCTTCCGCTTCCTTGCGCAGGCGGGCTGCATCATCCAGATCCTTCTGGATGCGGGCCGAACGCGCATCGAGACCAGCCCCCATCGACCGGAAGGCTCCGGCATAGGCGGCAATGCCCAAGAAGATGATCAGGGCTACAAGGGCGAAGAATGTTGCGTCAAAATGCATGGTTCTTCTCCTCAGCCCTTCAGGTCCGAAATGGCCTTGGCCGCGGCAGCCTTGGTCACCTTGTTACCGGTGAGCTCGGCCACGATTTCGGCAGCCGTATCGGCCGCGACATCGCCCACGTCCTTCATCGCCTTGGCCTTGGCGGCGGCGATCGCCGTCTCGGCCTCTGCCACCTTGGCGGCGAGAGACTTCTCCACGGCGGAGCGTTCCGCATCCATCTCGGCAGTCATCTTGGCGCGGGTCTCGGTGGCAATGCTCTGGGCTTTGCCACGCGCATCCGCCAGTGCCTTTTCATAGGCCTGGACGGCGGCTTCAGTCTCGTCTTTCAGCGCCTTCGCCTTGGCGAGGTCACCCTCGATACGGCTGGCGCGGTTGTCGAGAATCTTCGCTATGCGCGGCAGCGCCACGCGGCTCATCAGCAGATAGAGCAGCGCAAAGAAGATGACGAGCCAGAACAGCTGCGACGGGAACGTCTTGGTGTCCATCGGCGGGAAGGCGCCGTGGCCACCGCCATGGGCTTCCGTGCCTTCCGTTTGCCCGGTGGTTTCACCGGCGGCGGCTTCGGCTGCCGGAGCCTCGGTCGTAGCCTCGGCTACAACCAGTGTCGATTGCGACATGTCTCACGCCTCAAATAGGGAAGCCCGAAAGGCATGTGCCTCCAGGCTTCAATTTGATTGTCAGTCTTCAGCGATTACGTGAAGAGCAGGAGAAGCGCGACGACGAGAGAGAAAATGCCAAGGCCTTCGGCCAGAGCCGCACCGATCAGGGCGTTGGTGAACTGGGCACCGGCAGCCGACGGATTGCGCAGCGCGCCCGCCAGATAGTTGCCGAAAATGTGGCCCACGCCGATGCCGGCGCCGCCCATGCCGATGCAGGCGATACCAGCGCCAATGAACTTTGCTGCTTGCGGATCCATGAGTCTCTCCTTCGAGTTTCAGTTAGGTTTGGATGGCGTTTAGTGGGACGGATGAAGCGCGTCGTTGAGATAGACGCACGTCAGGATGGCGAAGACGAAGGCCTGCAGGAAGGCCACGAGGAATTCGAGTGCGGTCAGCGCCACGGCCATGGCCAGCGGTGCAATTGCTCCAATGACACCGCCGAAGCCGAGCGAGCCCAGCACCACGACGAAGCCGGCAAACACCTTCAGGACGATGTGTCCGGCCAGCATGTTGCCGAACAGACGCAGGCCGAGGCTGATCGGCCGCGACAGGAACGAAATGATTTCGATGATCGAGATGAACGGCAGGATGACCATCGGCACGCCGTGCGGCACGAACAGCTTGAACCAGCCCAGGCCATGCTTGGAAATGCCGACAACGACCACCAGTGCGACCACAAACACGGCCAGCGCGGCAGTGACGATCACGTGGCTCGTCACGGTAAAGAAATACGGGAACATGCCGAGCATGTTGGAGATGAGGACAAAGGAAAACAGCGAGAACACCAGCGGAAAGAACTTCTTGCCCTCGTGGCCGAGCACCTGCTTCACCATGTTCTCGATGAACTGGTACCACATTTCGCCGATCGACTGCAGCCGGCCGGGAACCAGCGCCGCCTTGGACGACGCCGCAATGAGAATGCCCGTCACCACCAGGACGACGATGCCCATAAAGAGGTTCGAATTGGTGAAGCTGATCTCGTAGCCGCCGATATGGAACGGTCCGGCGATATCAAAAATCTGAAACTGATGGATCGGGTCAATAGCTTGCGCCACGATCAGTCCTCTTCTTCATCGTCATAAGCCGCTTTTGGCGGCGGGTTTGAACCAAACCGCTCCTGTGCCGGGGGCACCCTGTTGGCGGCACGCGCCATATTCAGGATACCGGCTCCGAAACCCAGGAGCAGAAAGACAATCAGTCCGAAAGGCAACGTGCCGAAGAGCCAGTCGAAACCATAGCCGATCAGGCCACCAACCAGCGTCCCGGCGACGAACTCGCTCGCGAGCCGGTAACCCTTGGCATAGCCAGTGGCCCCCTGAAGGCTCGCGGACGGTTTCTGGCTTTCAGTACGTTGGGATTGTTCGACGGCAATGCGCCCCGATAAATCCTTAAGCCGCTCCGAAAGGTCGCCCAGCTCCTTCGGGGAACCGCTTTCCGGCGTCTTGTCATTGCGCGGTGATGTCATGATTTACGACCTTCCAGGCAAACGACCAGCACGCTCGGAAAGATACCCTTCCAAAGCGGGCGCACCATAGTTGCGGGTCCAAATTGTGTCAAGAAATGGATTGTAAATGTAACCAATTGATTTTTCATGGGGTTTTTCCTCATTCGGGCAGTGCGGCGATTCGCGCGCGCTGAGGCGGCAATGCCGTGGCGTGGAGGGCTGAAACGTGGCCTCGATTCTCGCCGTGGAACCCGTGTTCCGGCGTCCTGGTTGCGCATCGTGGGAACAATGGCAACGCCAATCCATTCTCCCGGAGGATCCACGGCGGAGCACGGCATGATTACCCCCCAACGCGACTTGAGAAGTGCGGGTTCCCTGTGGCTGAACGACCGGCAGACCGCTCTGCGTCATCGATCGCGGCCGGCCAGGCAGGTTTATGACATTGCCATTGTCGGCGCTGGTGTTTCGGGAGCACTTGCCGCATCGGCCATTGCCGATCTGGGTAAGTCGGTTGTCATTCTTGACCGCCGCGGCCCGGCGACGGGAAGCACAGCCGCCAGCACGGCGATGATCCAGTGGGAGATTGACAAGACGCTGGGGGAACTGGCCCAAACCTTTGGCGAAGACCGCGCCGCCGCAATTTACCGCAGCTCGCTGGCGGGCCTGGTGTCACTACGCCGTCAGGTCATTGCGCAGCGCATCGATTGCGATTGGGTTGATCGGACGGCGCTGACTGTGTCAGGTGACGCCATCGGCCAGCGCGGCCTGAAGGCGGAACTGGGTCTGCGCGAGAAGCACGGCCTCCCCTGCTATTGGCTGAACGGTCGCGACCTTCGCACGGGCTATGGCATCGACAGGACGGCAGCGTTGGTCAACGGCATGAACGCCGAACTTCACCCGGTCAAGCTGACGCGCGCCTTGCTCAAACGTGCCATTGAGAGCGGCATGGAGCTGGTGGCGCCAGCCGATGTCACAGCCATTACTGCCTCAACGCGCCACGTTACACTTGGTTTGAACAATGGCACGGAGCTCAGGGTGGCCAAGCTGATCATGTGTTCGGGTTACGAGGCGCTGCCGCAAATTCCGAAAAGCAACTACCGCCTGATTTCGACATGGGCTCTGGCCACCGCACCGATGCGTGATCTCACCATGCTGCCGGCACGCCCTCTCATCTGGGAGCAGTCCGACCCGTATCTCTATCTCAGGACGGCCCCTGACAATCGCATTGTCGCTGGCGGCGAGGATGCCAGCTTCGTCGATGCGGACAAGCGCGATGCGCTGATCCCGCGGAAGGCGGGTACCATTCTGCGCAAGCTCAAACAATTGCTGCCCGAGTTCAAGGGCGAAGTCGAATATGCCTGGGCCGGCACTTTTGCGGACAGTCCAACCGGCCTGCCGTCCATTGGTCCGGTTCCCGGCCTGCCCAATGTCTTCGCCACGCTGGGTGCGGGAGGCAACGGCATTACATTCAGCCAGATTGCCGCCAATATCGCGCGCGAATGGGTGCGGGGCCGGCGGCATCGCGATCAGGCGCTGTTCGCCTTCGGCTGACCTGTTCAGTTCAGGCCAGAACGCCGAGGTCATGAAGATGACCGCGCAAGTTTTCCGGCGAGGTGAAGTGATGCGCCTTCATGCCAACGGCCTCGGCTCCCGCAACGTTCTTGGGGCTGTCGTCGATGAACAGGCATTGCGCGGCTTTCAGGCCGTTGCGGTCGAGCAGCAGCCGGTAAATTCCCGGATCCGGCTTGATCAGCTTCTCATCGCCTGAGACCACGATATCGCGGAAATGCCCGAGGAACGGGTAACGCAGTCTCGTCTCGCGGAACTTGTCCTGATGCCAGTTGGTGATGGCATAGAGCGGCGTACCCTGCTTGTGCAGATCGTTCAGAATGTCGACCGTGCCCTCGATGGCATGGGTCAGCGTCTCGTGCCAGCGCAGGTGGTAGGCCTCGATCGCCTCGCCGTGGTCGGGGTGCCGCGCCTTCGCCTCGGCGATTGCATCCTCGAAACTCCGGCCGCGATCCTGTTCGAGATTCCATTCCGAAGTGCAAACGTTGCCGAGGAACCACTCGACCTCCGCCTCGCTGTCGAAGATCTTGCGGTAGAGAACGCGGGGGTCCCAGTGCAGCAGCACATTGCCGATGTCGAAGACGATATTCATCGCGTAGGGGGCTCCAGGAACGGTTGATACATCATGATGGCGTGATTCTCGGTGAGGAAGTCCTCACCGAGCGTCTCGCCCGTGGCGGCATCATGACGGATGCGCCAGATTTCGTTGTGGCGGGAATAGCCGCCCCACCATTCATGCCGCATGGTGTGATTGCGCTCGACGATGTCATGGCGGAACAACTGTGTTACGCTCGCCCGCCACTCACCGCACAGCATGTCGCCGTCGATATAAACCCGCAGCTGGTAGTCGTCAGGCGTGCGGTTCTCGATCTGCAGGTCGATGTAGTTCCACGCACAGGTGGCACCCGAACCGAACGGCTGCGTGCGGCCTGAATCCGGAAACACGTCGAAGCCATGACGCCAGCGCTCGGTGACGGTGAGATCGGTCTGGATGGTCATCCAGTAGATGAGGTTGGTCATCTGGCACAAGCCGCCGCCCATGCCCTGTTGCACAGTGCCGTTGCGCAACACCATGCCGGTCTTGAAACCGCGCCGTGCCGTAGGCTTGCCCACCAGCCGCCAGAACGAAAAGGTCTGGCCCGGCTTCACGATCAGTCCGTCGATGCACGAGGCAGCAATGCCGAGGCTCGCCACCTTGTTGTGCTGCAGCCACATGTCGACGTTCTTCAGTTCACGGAGCATCGGCGTCTTGTGTGACGCGTGCAGATGCGGAAGCGGCTCGGGACGCCGCGCGGCGGCATAGCGTTTTCCGGGCAGATACCATTCCGCCCGGCGTTTTGCGATGAACCATGTTTTCCCCAGCGCCAGCCGCAGGGGCGACCGGTGGACCGGCTTGGGCAGCGCCGCCGTCAGACGGCCTCCGCCAGCGTCTCGGCTTCCTGCAGGTTCACCGACACCAGCTGTGATACGCCGCGTTCCAGCATGGTGACGCCGAACAGGCGGTGCATGCGGGCCATGGTGAGCGCATGGTGGGTGATGATGAGGAAGCGCGTCTCCGTGCGTTCCAGCATCGCTTCGAGCAGGTTGCAGAAACGCTCTACGTTGTGGTCGTCCAGCGGCGCGTCGACTTCGTCGAGCACGCAGATCGGCGACGGGTTCGTGAGGAACACCGCGAAGATCAGCGACAGCGCCGTCAGCGTCTGCTCGCCGCCCGACAGCAGCGACAACGTCGTCGGCTTCTTTCCCGGCGGATTGGCGATGATTTCAAGACCGGCTTCCAGCGGATCGTCCGATTCGATCAGCTGCAGTTCCGCCTTGCCGCCGCCGAACAATGTGGTGAAGAGCTCGCCAAATTTCTGGTTCACCGTGCCGAACGCATCGAGCAGGCGCTGGCGTCCCTCGCGGTTGAGGCTTGAAATGCCTCCGCGCAGCTTGTTGATGGCCTGAATGAGGTCGTCGCGTT
This sequence comes from Pseudomonadota bacterium, assembly GCA_963205315.1. Classification (GTDB taxonomy): domain Bacteria; phylum Pseudomonadota; class Alphaproteobacteria; order Rhizobiales; family Aestuariivirgaceae; genus Aestuariivirga. The sequence goes on from CAUJIO010000075.1 coordinate 11,705, forward strand.
CCTTGATCAGCGTTTCGAGCTGCGTCGCAACTTCGACAGCTTCTTCATCGGCCCGCAGGTTGACGCCGCCAAGCCGCTCGCGGTCCTCGCGAAGGCCAAGCAGCTTGCGTTCGATCTCATCGGCCGGCGGAATCTTTTCGGGGTCGAGGCCGGCCTGCGCGAATACTTCATCCGGTTGACATTGCAGCATCTCGGCGATGCGGCGCTCGCAGGATTCCTGCCGCTGCGTGCTGGCTTCCAGTCTTGCGCCAAGCCGCGCGTGGTCTTCGCGAGCGTTCGACAGCAATTCCTGCACGGCGCGCAAGTCCTGGTCGGCACCGCGCACCGCGTTCTCGGCGATCTGCAGCGCATCCGAGGCGGCCTTGCGCTCCGATTCGGCTTCGGCCAGCGTGTTCATCAGCTTCAGCCGCTTATCGGCCAGCTGCTGCGGCAACGATGAGAGTTCGATGATCGTCGCGCGGGTTTCTTCAGCCCGTGCTGTCAGCGCATCGATCTGCTCGTTGGCACGCTGGGCCCGCGCCGTCCACTGCTTCTGCTCGGATGCAATGGCGGCGATCCGGTCCGTACGTGCCTTGGCCTCGCGCTCCAGCCCGTCATGCGTGGCACGGGCTTCGGCATAGGCGGCGCGTTCACGGTTGACGGCACTGCGCAGTTCGTTCAGCTCCGATTGCAACGTGTCGAGCACCGGCAGCTCGGCAGCTTCCGCGCTGGCCGTCTCGAACATGTCGCGCGCTTCGGTGAGTGCCTCCTCGATGCGGCGCTGGGCCTCGTCGAGCGCACTCGTCTGGGCAAGCCGTTCCGCCACCTGGCGTTCATGCGTGGTCAGCGCCCGGCGGGTGAAATCGATGGCCGAAACGGCGGAACGATGGCCTTCGCGCGTGTCGCGCTCGGTCTTGACGGCGGCGTCCAGGGCCACGCGGGCGGCATCGAACTGGACCTTGGCGAGTTCCGACGTCTTGATCGCCTCTGTCATTTCAACTTCGAGCGAGGCAAGCCGGTTGCGTTCCGCCAGCCGCTTGGCTGCGGCAGAGGGCGCGTCGGCAGCCGCGGTAAATCCATCCCAGCGCCACACGTCGCCCTCGCGCGAAACAAGGCGCTGCCCGGGCTTGAGCTGCGGCTGCAGCGCCTGGCCCAGGGCCTTCGACACCACGCCGATATGCGACAGGCGGCGGTGCAGGGCCGGTGGCGCCTCGACGAATTGCGTCAGTGCCCAGGCTCCATCGGGAAGTGGCGTGGTCGCGGCAAGTGGCGGAAGGCCGCGCCAGTGCACGGGCGCGCCTTCATCGGCGGAAGCGTCGATGTCGTCACCGAGGGCCGCGCCCAGTGCCGTTTCATAGCCTTCATTTACGGTAATCTGGTCGATCAGCGACGGCCACAGGTCACCGCCGCCGGTCTTGAGTAAATTCGTCAGTGTGCGGACTTCCGTCTGCAGCCGGTCGGCCTTGCGGCGCGCGTCGTCATGCGCGGCGCGCGCTTCGGCCTCGGCGCCGCGCGCCGCGCGCACGTTTGCCTCGGCCTCGCCAACGTTGCCTTCAAGCTCGGCGGCGGTGGCAAGTGCGGCTTCCACCGCTGCCGCGAGCATCTCGCCATCACCCTCGACATTGTAGCGCGCCAGCAGCGCATTGCGCTTGGCGGACGTTTCGGCGAGATCGCGTTCCAGCCTGCTGACGCGGCCACGATGTTCATCAATCGAGCGCACAATGGCATTGCGCCGGGCGGTCAGTTCAGACAGGCGCGCGTTGGCTTCGTCGGCGGCTTCCTGCGCCCGCGCCAATGCTTCCGCAGCCGTTTGCAGCGCCACCGCGGCCTCGGCCCGCATCTCGGTGTCGGACCCCTGGTTGGCCTGCAGCGTGGTATCTTCCTCTGCCAATCGCGCCAGAACGCGGTCGGTATCGGTGAGCAGTTCCTGTTCGCGCGACAGGTCGTTCCGGATCTGGGCGATACGCTGGTCGAGTTCGCTGCGGCGGGCTTCGGCGCGGCGCTCGTCTTCGTCCAGCGCGTTGCGTTCGTGGCTGATGCGCTGCAGCACGGCACCCCGGATGGCTTCCTGCTCGCGCAGGCCCGGAAGATTTTCACCCAGTTCGTCACGCTGCCGCAGCTTCTCGGAAGCCGCGCGCGTGTGTTCGGCCAACACCCGCGTCGCTTCGTCCAGCGCTGCCGCATCCAGACGCGCCGTCTCGGCGGCATCCTTCCAGTTGACATAGAGGCCCGTGGCCTCCAGCCGCCGGATATCGCCCGACAACTGCTTGTATTTTGTCGCCTGCCGCGCCTGCCGCTTCAGGCTGTTGAGTTGCGTTTCGAGCTGCGCGGTGACGTCGTCAAGCCGCGTCAGGTTCTGTTCCGCCGCCTTGAGTTTCAATTCGGCTTCATGCCGGCGTGTATGCAGGCCGGTGATGCCGGCCGCTTCTTCGAGGATGAGGCGGCGCGCCTGCGGCTTGGCATTGATGATTTCGCCGATCTGCCCCTGGCGGACGAGAGCCGGAGAGCGCGAACCGGTGGACGCATCGGCAAACAGCAACTGCACGTCGCGCGCCCGCACGTCCTTGCCGTTGATGCGATAGGCCGAGCCTTCGTCCCGCTCGATGCGGCGGGAGATTTCCAGCGTCTCGTGGCCGGAAAACTGCGGCGGCGCGGAGCCATCGTCATTCGCCATGGTGACGACCACTTCCGCCATATTGCGGGCCGGGCGCTGTGTCGTTCCGGAGAAGATGACGTCATCCATGCCCGAGGCGCGCATGGACTTGTACGAACTTTCGCCCATCACCCAGCGCAACGCCTCCAGCAGGTTCGACTTGCCGCAGCCATTGGGGCCGACAACGCCGGTGAGGCCGGGCTCGATGAACAGATCTGTCGGCTCCACGAAGGATTTGAACCCCGAAAGCCTCAGCCGTGTAAACTTCATTCTGCCCCTGCCTCTTTACGTATATGCCGCCTCCCTCACAGGAGCGGATCGATCGCCGCCTTGAAGGATTCGAAAGTGCGCTCGCCCTCGAACTGCTCGCCATTGAGGAAGAAACTCGGTGTACCCTTCACGCCGAACTTCACACCGCCATCGCGGATCGCCATGATGCTCTTGGCCAGCGCCTGGTCTTTGAGCGTCGCGTCGAACTTCTCCTGCGTGAAACCTGCCTGCTTGGCAATGTTGAGCAGGCCTTCCGCCGGGTTCTGCGCCCACGTCTCCAGGGTGTTGAAATAGATGTCGATCAACGGGAAATACGATTCCTTCGGCGCCGCCCGGGCGATCATGAAGGCGGCGAGTGCCGCGTCGTTGAGCGGGAACTCGCGGAAGATAAAACGGATCTTCTTGGTGTCGATGTACTCGGCCTTGAGCTTGCCCCAGGCTTCCTTGTGGAAGGCGGCGCAATGCGGGCAGGTGGCCGATGCATATTCGATCAGCGTCACCTTGGCGCCTTCATCGGCACCCAGCGCCATCTCGCCCAGGGCCGGAGCCTTGTTGAGTTCGGCCACATCGACGGCGAACGCCGGCGCGGCAAAGGCCAGCGCGGCAACGGCAACGGTGCCAAGCAGAAGCTGGCGGCGGGAAATCTCGGTCATGGGGCTTACCTACTAGATGTTGAGGGTTGAAACCAAACGTTATTTGTCTTGTGGAGAACTTCTGGAGGCCATTGCAATACCTTGGCCGAGACGTTCCAGAGCGGCCTTCAGCTGGCCATCTTCTATTGCTTCAAGGTCTTGATTATCAAGTGGTTTTGGTGGCAGGCGCGGAACGCGGGCGGGGCCCTTCGGCATCAGCTCGGCGGACTGCACCACCTTGATCGCCGCCACCGCGCCATAGCCGAAAAAACTGTTGATACGGCCCGTGATCCGGGACGCTTCATATTGTAGGTCGAGGGCTCGCCCGGGAGCCGCCCTGATGACCAGCGTTCCGCCGCTCTTGTTCGCCTCGTCGCCCGCTCCCCGGGGCCATCTGATCCGCTCCGGGGCCGAAATCGCGCCCAGATCCTCGCCGACGATCTCGGTCCAGTTCGACACCACGTCGGCCTGTGCAAAGCCATGCCGCGCGAAGGCCGCGCGGGTGATGCTGCGAAAATGCTTGGTCAGGCTTTCCATGGGCGGTTTATATCGGCACTTGATAACAGGAGTCGATTGCTTGCGCAGCAGCATGGCCAAACAAGGGCCGGGGAACGGCCTTTCCTCACAACTTCTTGATTGGTACGACCGCCACGCCCGCATCCTGCCATGGCGTAGCCGCTCCGGAGAGGCGGTTGATCCCTATCGCGTCTGGCTCTCCGAAATCATGCTGCAGCAGACGACCGTTCCGGCGGTGAAGGCCTATTTCGAGAAATTCGTGGAATACTGGCCAACGGTCGAAGCGCTGGCCGCGGCACCTCTCGATGATGTGCTCAAAGCCTGGGCCGGGCTCGGCTATTATGCCAGGGCCCGCAATCTCCACGCCTGCGCCAAGGATGTTGTCGAGCGCTTCGAAGGCGTGTTTCCGCAAGCGGAAGCCGAGTTGAGGTCACTCCCGGGCATCGGCCCCTATACCGCTGGCGCCATCGCCGCCATCGCCTTCGATCAGCCGCACGCGGCAGTCGATGGAAATGTCGAGCGCGTGATCAGCAGGCTTTATGCCATTGAGATCCCGCTTCCGGAGTCGAAACCTGAGATCAGGGCCCGCACGCAAGCGCTGGTGCCAGTGTCCCGGGCGGGCGATTTTGCGCAAGCCCTGATGGATCTTGGCGCCACCATCTGCACGCCGAAATCCCCCAACTGCCTGATATGTCCGTGGACGGAACATTGTGCCGGAAGAAAGTCCGGCATTGCCGCCAGCCTGCCGCGCAAGGCGGCGAGGAAACAGGTGCCGGTCCGGCGGGGGGTCGCCTTCTGGATCGAAAGGCCCGATGGCGCTGTGCTGCTGCGCCGCCGTCCGGAGAAGGGCCTGCTCGGCGGCATGATGGAAGTGCCGTCAACGGATTGGGGTGAGCCTCCACCGGCGCCCGAGCAGGAATCCCCACTCGCGGCGGAGTGGTCGGCGCTTCCCGGCCTCGTCACCCACACCTTCACGCATTTCCATCTTGAGCTTCAGGTTCTGAAAGCCAGCCGCATTCTCGATGGCGTTCTGCGCGATGACGGCGACTATCGCTGGACGAAGCATGACGATCTCGCTGGCGAAGCTTTGCCCACTGTCATGCGCAAGGTCGTCGCCCACGTGCTGGGCGAAGCCGCAAAGCCACGCCGGGAATGAATTACCGCCGCCCGCCGACTTCGTCGATATGCGCCAGCATGTCGGCGGGATCTTCGTAGACGCGATAGGCGCCGGAACGCTCCAGCTCCTCTGTGCCATAGCCGCCAGACAGGTAACCGATGCCCAGAGCGCGTGCGCGCTGTGCGGCCAGCATGTCCCAGATTGAATCGCCCACCACGCAGGCCGAGCCGATATCGACGTCGAGCTTCTCCGCCGCGGCGAGGAACAAGTCAGGATCGGGCTTGGCATAGCGCACCAGGTCCCGCGTGATGACGACGTTCTTCTCCGGATTGACGCCGAGGATCTTCAGCACCGGTCCCGCTGTCTCGATGCGGCCTGATGTGGCGATTGCCCAGGGAATGTCATTGTCGCTGAGATAGGCGAGCAGCTCCTTCGCGCCAGGCAGCGGCGCCGTCCGCGGCGAGCGAAGGCCATAATATTTCGCATGCAGCTTGCGCAACCGCTCCAGCACATCTGGCTCGAATTCCTTGCCTGTTTCGCGCGCCAGCGCCTTGGTGAACAAGCCGCCCGACATGCCGATCTTGCGGTGCAGGCGCCAGATCGATACCTGGATGCCTTCCTCCTGCAGCGCATCGTGCCAGGCGATCACGTGGTCGTAGACGCTGTCAACGAGCGTTCCGTCGAGGTCGAACAGGAATGAGGTCTGCTGTCGGGCTTGCATCGGCTGTCTCCTTCGGTCCCAGTCCCGAATAGACCTGACGTCTTTCACCGGCAACTGCCATTGCAGCAGGTCAGACCAGCAGCTTCTCGACAATGATCACGTCGCGCCATGCGCCATCGAGCTTGCCGTGCTTCTCGTAAGTTCCCACTTCACGGAACCCGAGGCGCGCCAGCAGCTTTCGGCTTGCCAGGTTTTCGGGAAAGACCCGGGACACCAGTTTCCACCAGCCGCGGGCCCGCACCTCGTCAAATAGCGACGAGAGCGCAATGCCGCCATAGCCTTTGCCGCGGCCGTCGCGCGCCACATAGATCGAAAACTCGCGCACGCCTTCATAGTACGGCGATGAGCGATAGGGTTGAGCCACGGCAAAAGCCATGACCATGTCACCGCCAGAGACCACAAGCGGAAAACCACTGGCCATCCAGCCGAGAATATCGGCTTCGCTTCGCGCGACAGTCTGGAAGGTCGCGACCCGGTCTTCAATCCCCTGGTTGTATATTTCCGCAATGCGTTTGGCGTCGGACTCGACGGCAGTCCTGACGAAAACATTTGGCAAAATTTCTGGCCGCTTTTCCGGCTCGGTTCTGTCCACCGCGCATCTCCGCACTTTGCGAGAGAGAGTAACATGCGCCGCACATAATTCGAGGCCCCATGAGGGCCCCGATCGCTTTTTCAAAGGATGATGATGCCTATTGCATCGCGACGTCGGTGCGGCGGAACTTCAAGACTTCACCTTGGGCGCTGGTCGCCACGTACCAGCCATTTTGCTGAACGATATTGCCGCACATCGCCTTGCCGTCGGTCCAGTCATTCCACGCGACACAGAGTTTGCCGCCCTTGGCATACCAGCGGCCCTCGTCCTGCCGTCCATAGGCCTCACCCCGGAGCTTGCCGCCCCTCGAACCCGAGAAGAACACGCGGTAGCCCTTGACCTTGGCCTCGAACTGGCCGGGAAATATCTTGGAGACGGCCGCGGCGTCGAGATTTCCTGCGATCGCCGGACTTGCCGCAACAGCAAGACCCGCAACAGAAAGTGCCGCCAAAGAACTGCGCAAATACGTCATGTAACCCCACATCCGTTTGTTGGCGCCGCTCCGGTTCGAGCAGCCTGTTAAAACAGATATGGGGTGGCCGGTGCTGAAAGTCCCTTTGATCCAGAACAAATCAGCATGCCGGTGCGGACTGCGATGGGTTAGGCGGCCGCTCCCATTTCGGAGCGCACCTGCTGGCGCAGCACGTCGATCGGCACCAGGTTCGGGCCTTTGCGCACATGCCAGAAGGTCCAGCCGTTGCAGGCTTCGGCACCCTGCACATGCGCGCCGATCTTGTGGATTGATCCGCTGGCATCCTTGCTGGCAATCGAGCCATCGGCGCGGATGCGCGCCGCGATGCGTTGGGTCGGGTCGAACAATGTGTCGCCTGCCTTGACGAGGCCACGCTCGATCAGCGTGCCGAAGGGAATGCGCGGTTCGGCCCGCTTGCCAACCGTCACCTTCAGCGCCTCCATCGGCAATTCCTCGGTGGCGTCGATGCGGGCCAGTGCCGCCTCGGCATATTCCTCCTCGCGCTCGATGCCGATGAAGACCCGGCCCAACTGCTTGGCCGCAGCACCCGTCGTGCCGGTGCCGAAGAATGGATCCAGCACCACGTCGCCGGGATTGGAAGAAGACAGAAGTACGCGATGCAAAAGGGCCTCCGGCTTTTGTGTGGGATGCAGCTTGTCACCCGTTGTGTTCTTGATCCGCTCCGAACCCGTGCACAGCGGCAGGGTCCAGTCCGAGCGCATTTGCAGGTCGTCGTTGAAGACCTTCATCGCTTCGTAGTGGAAGGTGTATTTCGAGGTGGAACTGCGCGACGCCCAGATCAGCGTCTCGTGTGCATTGGTGAAGCGGCGCCCGCGAAAATTCGGCATCGGGTTGGTCTTGCGCCACACCACGTCATTGAGAATCCAGAAGCCGAGATCCTGCAGCACCGTGCCGACCCGGAAAATGTTGTGGTAGGAGCCGATCACCCACAGCGCGCCGTCGGGCTTCAGCACACGCCTGCACTCCGCCAGCCAGCCCTTGGTGAACCGGTCATAGGTCTCGAAGCTTTCGAACTGGTCCCAGTGATCGTCAACGGCATCGACCTTGCTCTGGTCAGGCCGCGTGAGATTGCCAGCGAGTTGTAGGTTGTAGGGCGGATCGGCGAAGACGAGATCGACCGAACCGGTCGGGATTTTCTTCAGTTCCGTCAGGCAGTCACCGACGAGAATCCGATTGTGCAACGGCCGGATGTCCGGCCGAGTCTGATATCCCATCTTCTACCCCTACACGCTACGCAACTGACTCAAGAATCGGCATCATGAATCGTCACGAGTCCGGGGTGAATCGAAAAGCCCGAAATTGGTTAACGGCGCATCAGGGCAGCGATGGGCGCGAAGCTTTTGCGGTGAATGGGCGAGGCGCCGTGCTGCGCCAGAGCGGCCGCGTGAATGGCCGTGCCATAGCCCTTGTGGCGGGCAAATCCATACTGCGGGAAGGCCGTGTCATGCGCCAGCATGATGCGGTCGCGCGTGACCTTGGCGATGACCGATGCCGCGGCGATCGACAGGCAGCGCGCATCCCCGCCGACGATGGTCGTCACCTTGCAGGACAGTTTCGGCGAGCGGTTGCCATCGACGAGGGCCAGCGAAACATCGCCAAGCTGTGCAACAGCTTCGGCCATTGCCCACAGGGTTGCCGCGAGGATGTTGTCGCGGTCGATGCGGTCCGCTTCTGCGATCCCGATGCCGACGCGCGCAGTGGCCATGATCGGATCGAACAGCGCCTCGCGCCGGATCTCGCTCAGCTTTTTCGAGTCGTTGAGGCCTGCGGGGACTCGTGATGGATCGAGGATGACGGCGACGGCAACCACCGGTCCGGCCCAGGGGCCTCGCCCGGCCTCGTCGATGCCGCAGACATGATGATAGCCCGCCGCCATCGCGTCGCGTTCAAAACTGAAGTCTGGAGTAGTTCCCCGGGCCATTCCGCCTTATCGGCGGCGGCGGCGGTGGCCGTCAATGCTTTGGCATGAACAGCCTGTTGACATCCGCATGCGGCATCGCACTGTCGCCAAACGTGAACGTGCCGCTGTCTGCCATCTCGCGCGCCGCCGTCATGAAGGCGCCGATCGCCGCGCGCGCCAGTGAACTGCCGACGCTGATGCGCTTGACGCCAAGCTCCGCAAGTTCGGACACCGAAAAATGTACGTCCTTGAGACCCATGATGACATTGACAGGACGGTCAACGGATGAGGTGACTGCCCTGATCTCGTCAGCCGTGCGCAGTCCGGGCGCGAACAGAACATCTGCTCCTGCTTCCTGATAGGCCTGCAGCCGCGTGATCGTGTCATGCAGGTCACGCCGCCCATGCAGGAAATTCTCGGCTCGCGCCGTCAGCACGAAATCCCGGCCCGAACCGCGCGCCGCTTCCACCGCCGCGCGCACCCGGTCCGTGGCTGCACCGATGTCGAAAATCGCCTCGCCATCCTCGCCTGTGGAATCCTCGATCGAACCACCTGAAAGGCCGATGGCGATTGCCTGTCGGATGGTTTCGGCACAGGCTTCGGGTGCTGCACCATAGCCATTCTCAAGGTCGGCGGCCACCGGCAGGCCCGTTGCGCCGATGATGCGGACGGCATTGGCCAGTGCCGCGTCCCGCGGCACTGCATTGCAGCCATCCGCCTTAGCGAGGGAAAAGGCCAATCCGGCGCTTGTCGTCGCCAGTGCCTTGAAGCCGAGCAGTTCCAGAATTCGCGCACTTCCCGCATCCCATGGATTGGGAATGATGAAGCACCCCGGATCCGCATGTAACTGGCGGAATGTCTTCACGCGATCATCGGCATACGCCATCTCAACCTCCCGCAGTCTCGAACAATGTCAGTTGCTCGCCAGGCTGCGGCGGCCGTTTGAAATGGTCAACCGAAAGCTTGAGCCGCGACCGGTTGAACCCCAGCCGCTGGCAGGCAAGTTCGAAGCGCCGGCCGATGGCCCAGGCATAGGGCCCGGTTCCCGTCTGGCGCCGGCCGAATGTCGAATCATACTCCTTGCCGTCACGCACCGACTTGACCAGCGACATCACTCTGGCCGCACGGTCTGGCAGGGCGGCTTCGAGCCAGTCCTTGAACACGTCGCGCACTTCCAGCGGCAGCCGCAACATCACATAACCCGCCTCCCGCGCGCCCGCTGCATACGCAGCCTTGAGGATCGCCTCGATCTCACTGTCATTCACCGCCGGTATGATCGGTGCAACCATCACGACTGCCGGAATGCCCGCCGCTGACAGCTTCTCGATCGCTTCGAGACGCTTCATCGGGGTTGCGGCACGCGGCTCCATGGCGCGCGACAGCTTGTGGTCGAGCGTCGTCACCGACAGCGCCACCTTCACCAGGCCTTTTGCCGCCATGGGTGCAAGAATGTCGATGTCGCGCGTGACCAGCGCCGACTTGGTGACAATACCGACCGGATGGTTGAACTCGGCCAGCACTTCCAGAATGCGCCGCGTGATCCGCCGCTCGCGCTCGATCGGCTGATAACCATCGGTGTTGGCGCCAAGAGCGATGGTGCGCGGTGAATAGGACTTGGCCAGCAATTCGGCCCGCAGCAACTCAGGCGCATTGGTCTTGGCGAACAGCTTGCTCTCGAAATCGAGCCCCGGCGAAAGTCCCATGAAGGCGTGCGCTGGCCTGGCATAGCAATAGCTGCAACCGTGCTCGCAGCCGCGATAGGGATTGATCGACCGGTCAAACGAGATGTCAGGTGACTCGTTGCGCGTGATGATGGTCTTGGGGCTTTCTTCGAACACCTGCGTGCGGAAGGGCGGAAGGTCTTCAAGTCCTGCCCAGCCATCATCGAACAGCGACCGGCTCAAAGCTTCGAAACGCCCGCTGATGTTGAGCTTGGCTCCGCGGCCTCGTGACTGGCTGGCCAGCGCCGTCAGCCGGCCGGCTCCCATGAGCGAGGGATCGAGGCTGGAGTTCTGCCGCTTATCGATCAATGTTGACATCAACATAATATAATCCGACATTCAGAACAAAACAAGAACGATATTGTTCTGCCGCTGGCAATTCGCCATGGTCGCGGCAAATGACCAGACGCCAGATCCTGCTTGCCTTGCTGCCACCCCTGTTCTTCGGAACTGGCTTCACCGTCGCCAAGCCGGCGGTCACGCATTTCCCGCCGCTGTTTCTCATGCTGATGGTTTATGGCGGCATCGCTCTGGTGCTGGCCGTCACGCATCGCGAAAGACTGAAGACACCACCGGCAACGATCGTTCTGATTTCCGCCTTTGCCGTAACCATTCAGGGAGCGTTGCTGTTCTGGGGTCTCCGTCATCACGGCATGACGGCAACGGCGGCAAGTCTCATTCTGCAGATCCAGATCCCGTTTGCCGTTCTTCTCGACTGGCTCATCATGCGGGAGCCGTTGAATATGACCAAGATCGCCGGCACGCTGCTGGCGGTCGTCGGCGTTGCCGTGGTCATCGGCCTTCCGCAACAGGCTCCGGCTTTCATCCCTACACTGATGATCATCGTCAGCGGGTTTTGCTGGTCACTTGGACAGGTGCTCGCCCGCCGGCTGGGCAAGGATTCCGGCATCGGATTGCTCAAAGCCAATGCTTTCGGCAGCGTGCCGCAGCTTGCTGCCGCCACGCTTCTGTTTGAACAAGGGCACGTTCTGTCGATTGCAACGGCGGGCTGGCTCGAATGGTCGATGCTTGCCTTTGTCGGGATCGTCGGATTCTATCTGGCCTATATGTGCTGGTTCACGTTGCTGAAACAGTGCCGAATGGACGAGGCAGCGCCGTTCATTCTGCTGATGCCGGTCGTCGGCATTGCCACCGCCTACGCCCTGCTTGGCGAGCAGGTCTCACCGGCTCAGATCATGGGCGGGATCATCATTCTGGCGGGGCTGGCTGTCGTTTCCGGTGTTGGCGTTCCCGCGTTGAAAAAAGGCCGGGCCACTGGCCCGGCTCGCTGAGTAGTATTTTCGCGTTCTGTTGTTCTCAGGGGCCGGGCAGTTTGCCCGGCCCTGATGCGGATGTTGGCCACCAACTAGTTGCCGCTGTTCTCGTTCTCTGCCGACTGGGCCTGGACGCGTTCAAAGGCGGTCAGGCCTGACTTCGATACGGCGTGTCCGCTGACGAGGAGGGGCGCAGTGTCATCGGACCAGACAGAAACGCCGGCCGACTGGTTGCGGTCGCGCGGATCGATATCGGTGCGCTCGTTGGCGAGTGCAGCGGTCGAAATGCTGGCAGCGGCAATAAGGCCAAGGATGATCTTGTTCATGGTAAAACTCCGGTTCAGGTTGACGGGCCAGACGCGTCCGGTCCCGGTGAATTTCAAAGTCGCTTCACTGCGGCTCTGATGAAACAGATGTAAGATTGATGCCTGAAATTCCGATTCAATCGCCATGACAGATTGAACACAAAAATTGCCATTATAAATCAGTGAGTTAATTCAATTCGTCAGGGTGCAAGTAAACTGACATTCAATTTGTTACAGTTAATCTCACAAACCCGTGATCTCTGGCGTTCCCTTGCTTGTGGAGCACCCATATGGAGAGCGGTGCGGAGTGGTCCCGCCGCGCCCATGGCGTCAATGATTGTCCTGTCCGAAATGCGCAGTACGTGAAGGCCCGCGTCAGGCCTTGCCGCGCTTCTGGTGCTCTTCAAGCCGCGGCATGATCTCGACGAAATTGCAGGGCTTGTGCGTATAATCGAGCTGCGGCTGGAGAATGAGGTCCCAGCCGTCCTTGCAGGCGCCGGGAGATCCCGGAAGGCAGAAGATATATTTTCCCTTCATCACGCCCGCCGTGGCGCGCGACTGGACTGTCGACGTTCCGATTTTCGGGAATGACACCATGTGGAACAACGTGCCGAACCCATCGATTTCTTTTTCGAACAGCGGACGCATCGCCTCGATGGTGACGTCATGGCCGGTGAGGCCAGTGCCCCCCGTTGTAATGATGACATCGACATCATTTCTGTTGGTCCAGTCACGCACCACGTGACGGATTGCCCGGATATCGTCCTTCACCACCTTGCGCGCCGACAGCGAATGACCCGCTGTTGTAACACGATCAGCCAAAGTTTGCCCCGACACATCGTTTTCGAGTGTGCGGGTATTTGAAATGGTGAGAACAGCGATCCTCACGGGAATGAATTGGCGTGCCTCTGTCATACCGAAAACCTGAAGTCTGTACTGCTGCATTGTGGACAATCGACGGTGCGAAGCCGCAAAGCGCATGCCGTCGAAATCGAAATGTCATCAAACACCATTCGCGCCCTGAGAACAAGAAAAACTCCCCCAGCCATTGCTCGAACTGGTCATTGATCTTGACGTTACCGCAAGAAAACACAGGTTAAAATTGATCAGAGTCCATTCTGTCTTGCAATCGTCAGTGTACCGCCTATTTGACTGCGCGGAATGCCGTGGCGACAGCTATGCACAATTTATGATCATGCCATGCATTACCCTGCGCTCAGGATTGAAGGACAAATATTCTTCCACATGCGGCGGCACGATCGTTCAAGTGTCGAGAGTCTTCAGCACCTGAAATTTAGTGAGCATCGAGCATCTGGCGAAGGGCCAGCATGTCCCGCCACGCCAGGCGTTTTTGATTCGGTTGCCGCAACAGATAGGCCGGATGTAGTGTCGGCAGCAGAGGAATGCTCCGTCCACTGACGTTGGCCGACGTCCACTTGCCGCGCATCTTCAGGATGCCCTCGGTCTTGCCGGTGAGCCGGTGTGCGGGCGTTGCGCCGAGACAGACGATGAAATCCGGTTTCTGCACCTCGATGGTCTTCATCAGGAACGGCAGGCACATTTGGGTTTCGGCTTCGGTCGGCGTGCGGTTGCCGGGCGGCCGCCAGAAGATGACGTTGGTGATGAAGACCGAGGACTCGCGATCCGCCGATTGCCGCGACAGGCCGATGGCTGCGAGCATGCGGTCAAGCAATTGCCCGGACTTTCCGACGAAAGGCTTGCCCTGAATATCCTCGTCGCGGCCCGGTGCCTCACCGATCAGCATCACGCGAGCCTGGGGGTTGCCATCGGCATAGCACAGCCGCGTCGCCGTCTTCTTCAGCGGACACGCATCGAACCCGGCGAGCGCGGCTTCGATGTCTGAGAGGCTTTGCAGGCGCGAAACATCGGCCCCGGCGCCTGTGGGCTGGGCCTGCAAGGCTGGCCGCGCTGCTGAGACGGTCTTGGGAGTTGCAACCGTTGCAATGGCTGGCGCCGGCGCTTTTGGTGGCGAGGAAGCGGACGGCAACGCAGGCACACTACGGTTCACCGGCTCTTCGCCAATGATCTCGTCAGCACCCATCTCGGCCAGCCAGCGCAGTGCCTCGGCGGCCTGCTGCGGCGTCATGTCGTTTTGCTCGTGTTCCATGTCCCAATTGGCAGCTTGTGCCGCAACCTTCCGACACTATAACAGGCCCCGGTTGGATACGCATGGACGGAGTGATGGCTGTGGAACAAATACAGCGCGAGGCGATGGAATATGATGTCGTGATCGTGGGCGCGGGGCCGGCCGGTCTTTCCGCTGCGATCCGGCTGAAGCAGATATCGCCCGACCTGTCGGTCTGCCTGCTGGAAAAGGGATCGGAAGTCGGCGCTCATATTCTCTCCGGCGCTGTCATTGATCCTGTCGCGCTGAACGAACTCATCCCGGACTGGAAGGAAAAGGGCGCGCCGCTCAACACGCCGGTCATCGAGGACCGCTTTTATATGCTCGGTCCACAAGGCGCCCTGCGGCTGCCCAACCAATTGATGCCGCCGCTGATGGACAATCATGGCAACTATGCCGTGTCGCTCGGCAATGTGTGCCGCTGGCTGGCCCAGCAGGCAGAGGCGCTCGGCGTGGAAATCTATCCAGGCTTTGCCTGCTCGGAAGTTCTCTATCGCGAGGATGGATCGGTGCGGGGCGTGGTGGCGGGCGTTGTCGGCATCGCCAAGGACGGCCACCACAAGGATGACTATCAGCCAGGCATGGAACTGCTGGGCAAGTATGTGTTCATCGCCGAAGGCGTGCGCGGCTCATTGGCCAAGGAAATCATTGCGAAATTCAATCTGTCCGAAGGCCGCGAACCTCAGAAATTCGGTCTGGGCATGAAGGAACTCTGGGAAGTGGCCCCTGAGAACCACAGGCCGGGCCAGGTCACGCACACCATGGGCTGGCCCTTGGGCCTCAAGACGGGTGGCGGCAGCTTCATGTATCACCTCGAGGACAATCTCGTCTCGATCGGCCTCGTGGTGCATCTGAACTACCAGAACCCGCATTTGTTTCCCTACATGGAATTCCAGCGCTTCAAACATCACCCGCTGATCGAGCCGGTGCTCAGGGGCGGCCGGCGCATTGCCTATGGCGCCCGCGCCATCACCGAAGGCGGCTTCCAGTCCGTGCCGAAGCTCTTCTTCCCCGGCGGCGCGCTGATCGGCTGCTCGGCGGGCTTCGTCAACGTGCCCCGCATCAAGGGCTCCCACAACGCCATGAAGACCGGCATGATGGCCGCCGAAGCTGCGGCTGCGGCACTCGAAGCAGGCCGCTCCGGCGACGAGCTGAGCGCCTATGAAGAGGCCTACCGCAAGTCCTGGGTGTATCAGGATCTGAAGCGCGTCAAGAACGTCAAGCCCATGTGGTCGAAGCTTGGGCTGATTGGCGGCCTGACCTTGGGTGGTCTCGACATGTGGATGAACCAGCTGCTGGGCTTTGGTCTCGGCACCTGGAAGCACGGCAAGCCGGATTATGCCACGCTGAAACCGGCCTCCGCGTGCAAGCCCATCGCCTATCCGAAGCCCGACGGCGAAATCTCGTTCGACCGGCTCACGAATGTCGCCTTCTCGGCCACCAACCACGAGGAAGACCAAAAGGTTCACCTCACGCTCAAGAACCCGGATATTCCGATCAGCGTCAATCTTCCCACCTGGGATGAGCCCGCCCAACGCTATTGCCCGGCCGGCGTCTACGAAGTGGTAAAGGAAGACGGCAAGCCGCCGCGCTTCCAGATCAATCACCAGAACTGCGTCCACTGCAAGACCTGCGATATCAAGGATCCGTCGCAGAACATCAACTGGGTGGTGCCGCAGGGCGGCGAAGGACCGAACTATCCCAACATGTAGTGGTGTCCGGTGGCGAACCTGAAAAGCGGACGGCGCAACTCAGCTTGAGTTGCGCCGCGATTCAATTTGGCGGGAATGAGTAAGTCTCGGCGCATTGTGCGAGTAAGTAAAATCACCTTCGAAGCGAAAAATGCGCTTGCTTCAAGGCGATCGGGTAACTTGCCGGCGCCAATCCGGGCGTCGACTGCTCTAGCAGCGCGAAACGCGCAGGCGGTCGGTAGTTACTTCGTCGCAGGTTTCATTGCTCGAACTGCGCACGTCTTCCTCCTGCGCCGGATCGGCGGTTGTATCCGTTGTCGTCGTTTCATCATTGCTGATAACCGTGACGTCGGCCCATGCAGCCGAAGCAGTCAGGACGCCCGCCATCGGCGCGGTGCCAGTGAGGGCGAGGAGCGCCAGGGTGAGGATCAGGGGCCGTGTCTTGAGATACTTCATGTCAATCTCCTGTGGTTGGAATGCCGGATGTCGTCTTATTTGCTCAGGTACACGAGGTTGGCCTTCACGTTCTCGCCAATCGCGGTGAAGACCGCCGCGAGTTCGGTACCGTCCGCTGCCTTGCTGTAGTGCGCCGGCGAGGACGCGCAGTTCTTGAGATTGTTCAGGATGGTCGTGGTGTTCACCCGGAAGGCCACCGTATAGATTTCGACGCCTGTCGCCTTGATGTTGGTGCAGAGTTCCATCATCGCATCATCAAGCTTTGATTCCGCTTGTGACGGTGTTGTCGAACCGAAGCGGTTCTTGGCCAGGGTCGTCGTTGGAAAACCATATGCGCTGTAGGAAGAACCGTTCAACGAGTTGAGACCTCCGGAGACGTTGTTTTCACCGTCGGTCATCAGCACGAGAACCTTCTTCCACTTGCTGTCATAGCTGGAAATTTCGTCGCCCCCGATCGTTGGTCCCGCCTCGACCTTTGTGAATGGTTCGCCAGGTGAGAGCGTCCGCCATCCCCATGCCAAACCTTCGGCAATCAGCGTATTGCCGCCAGCCGACATTGCCGTGATGCCGTCTTCGATTTTAGCCCGGTCATAGGTCATCGGCACGACGGATGTGCGCGCACAATTGTACCAGGGACCGTAACTGCTGCTGGCTTCCGCCGTGATCGTACGGTTGTTATACTTGTTGATATTTTTCTGGCGGTTAGCGTGATTCGACGAGTTGGTCGAATTCGAGATACCCGTCGTTTCCATGGGACTGCCCGACGTGCCGATATAGCTGTTGTCGAAGCTGTATCGGCTTGAGGTGCTGCCGCTGAACGTGGGCTCGTCCGGCGCAAAATACGGTGTAAACAGGCTGTCACCCACGCCGGCCGTTGGCGGCTCGTCGTTGACATTGTAGTCGAACGGCGCGGAACCGCGCGGCCGCGCTTCGACGCAGCCGTTCCACGACAACGAAGACGACCCGACCTTCATCTTCGACCAGGCCATGTAGTTATGCCAGCTTGAATCCGAGAAATTGATTCTGGAGACGGATGACGAACCATTGGTGTCGATCCAGTCCATGTTAAAATCTGAAGCCGACTTGTTCAGCCTGACCGCAGCGGCGAAAGGCACCAGCGACAGACGGATGTTTGGGTTTTCTTTCTTTGTTGCTTTGTCGCCATCGTAGATCGTCGTCAGCAATTGACGGGCCGCAACCTTGGCCTGGTTCATGTAGGTTGAACCCATCGATCCCGTTGTGTCCATGACCAGCGCCATCTCGATGGGTGTGGTGACGGCCAGGCCTCTCACAGCTTCCGATGTCACCGTGATATTGATGCTTGGCGTACCGAGGAAACTCATCAGGGTCATTGGCATTTCTTGGGTTGCTGTCATCGTGACAGTGTCGCCATTGATCACCAGTGTGGCATTGATCTCTGCGCTGGCCCCTCGTTCGGAATTGTAGTTGTCCTTCAAGTAGTTTGTGACGGTAGTCTTGAGCGTTGCAAGGCGCTGGGCCTTCTGGGCCTCTGTCAATCCGGATAACTTGGAGTTTTCTGAGCTGATGGTTGCCAGGAGGGCTGAGTCGACGGCCGCACTCAAGGCAGTTGTCTCTCTCGAGATGCGCGCATAGTCGACACCAGCCCCGACGGCTGCAACAACTGGTATGGCGCTCAGGGTCGCCATCAAGGTGATGTTGCCCCGCTGGTCGCAGACGAAATCACGGAACTGACGGGCAACACGCTGAACGATTCTATGACTGGTCATGATGGTCGTATCCTCGAGAGTTCAATACACCGCTTACTTCTCTCAGTTGTGTCCTTATTTTTCCTTCCGGATTTCGGAGAAAATTTATTCAACCCGGGACCGGGAGGGGGCTGCAAAGCGAGATCGGAAAAGATGACTAATACTCTGTTTGGCCCAGTTCATCGGATTGACAGTTCGGAAACCATATTGAACAAGGTTTCACTTCGCGGCCACTTTACCCTCGGCACGACGGAGGAACCCATGCCTGGCTTTGCTCGCGCCGTCATCGCCAATCCATGGACAAGTGCTTCGGCCCCTACACTTGATAGAGTGGAACCAAGAAATTGATCCATGTTCTGAGGGTTTTTTGCACGAGTGTGCGAGTCCGTGGAGATATCGAAGGCCGCTGCGATAGGGGGACACACAAGGCACTTCCGGAAATCTGAAAGCTGTCGGTTGCTACAACCTGAAAGTGATTGCGAAACGCGACTCTCACGCAGGAGTCTTATCCCATTAGCATTTCTTACTGGATAACGATGAACTTCGATAAACTTGACCGGTTGGTGTAAACCAGCCGCTAGGAGATTGCGCTGCAGTTATTGTCCTGAAATCGTTTGAGGGACCCATACGATGGCTTTCGCTGATATGATGACAGCTGCCCATCGCCGCATGAAGAACTATCTGCGTTCGACAAGCGGAAATCTCACCATGATTGCGGCTCTGGGCTCCATTCCGGTCATTGCAGCCGCCGGCATGGCAATTGACTATGCGCGCATCAGCCGCGTCCACGACGAGATGCAGCTGATCGCCGACGGTGCGACGCTCGCCGCCGCCGGTGCTCGCAACCTTACCGGCACAAGCGATAACAAGAAGACCCAGCGCGTTGCCATCGCCACCAATTACATGAGCAACGGCATCGCTCGCCTGAGCGATGTCGATGTGGTCGGCACGCCAACAGTGGTTGCCACCACCTCGAAGGTGACCGTCTCGGTGAAGGCCACCGTCAAGGGCTCATTCATGAATGTTCTGGATGCGCTGAGCAGCGACGCCGACTTCGGCAGTGGCAGCGGCGGCAACCAGGACGGCAGCCATGGCCGCTCCTATGGCGTCAGAGTATCCTCCGAAGCCAGCTGGAATGAAGGCATGAGCCTTCTCTGCATGCTGGTTCTCAATCCCTCGTCTTCGCAGTCCCTGCAAATTCAGGGCACCGCTGACCTTTTCGCTCCCAGTTGCGCCGTGTGGGTCAACTCGTCCAGTACCTCGGGCCTTTATGAAAACGGCAACGCCACGCTGACGGCCAAGAAGATCTGCGTCAGGGGTGGTTACTCTGGCTCTGCTTACTATCCGGACATGCCCAAAACAGGGTCTGGCAACTGCCCTGTCTACGCCGATCCTTTGGCCGCGCAGTTCAAGACTGACTATGACGCGGCCTATCCATCCGCTGTCCTGCGTTACAACGGCTATAGCTCAAGCTCGAAGAAGTACACGCAGATGACCTTTAGCGGCTCGAGTGTCAACCAGCTGCTTCAGCCCGGCATCTATGATGGTGGCATCCAGGTCAAGGCCGGCGCCAAGGTCAGGCTGGCGCCAGGTACCTATTACATCCAGAACGGCAAGTTCGAGGTCCAGCAGGGTACCGTCGAAAACAATGATTTCTCGGCAACGGGCGGTGTCACCATCATCATGACCGAGCCGACGGCCGGCACCAAGGTGACCAACAGCACCCAGACCCGGCTGGATGTCACCGCCCAATCGACCATGACTCTCAAAGCGCCCGCTTCCGGCCGCTTTGCCGGCATCGCCCTTGCCCAGCATCCGAATTCGATTACCTCGACCTCCAAGACGACCGCCAACTCGATCATTGGCGGCGGCACGAAGAGCATCACCGGCATCGTCTACTACCCGACCAACATCCTGTACATCACCGGCGGTGGTTCGGGCACGGTCTCCAACCCTGAAAAGATTGCGACCGATAATCCGCAGTTCGCCATCGTGGCCGACAAGGTGTTCATCGAAGGCAATGGCCAGCTACGTGTCGGCGGCGCGTCGGACAGCGAATCGGCTGGCCTCCCGGCTCTCCCCTCGGCTGGTGCGGGCAAGACCATCATCTCGCTGAAATAACACCGAAACAACACATCGGCCGGGGGCGCGCAGGTCAACACCTGCGCGCCTTTTGCTGTTGCGGCCATCGCAAAAACACCGCATTTTGCCGCGAAGACTCAAATTCAATTGCGGCGGCGCCCTGCCTGCCCACTCAGAAATGGACTTCGATGACGGGATTCCTGCTTCGCGCTGCGCTTGCCACCATGTTTTCTGTCCCGCTTCTCGCTGCCCACGCGCAAGCCTATGAAGGTGCGGAGCCGGCATTCGCGGGCAGCTATCTGGCCGGCCGTTCCGCTGCCAAGTTGCGCGACAACGCCATGGCCTCGGATTTCCTCGCAGATGCGCTGAAGGTCGACTCCGGCAACCCGCTGCTGATCGAGCGCATTTTCCTGCTTGAGCTGGCTGACGGCAATATTCCTGAAGCCGAGGAATATGCCACCCGTGTTCTGGGCTTCAACAGCCAGCAGCGCATGGCCCGCATTGTTCTGGGCCTGCGCGATTTCCGCAACCGCCACTATGCCGATGCCCGCAAGAACTTTCAGGTGGCAGCCTATACGCCGGTTGGCGAACTCACGTCGGCGCTGCTGATTGCCTGGGCCCACGCCGGTGAAGGTGAACTCAATCTCGCGCTCAAGGCGCTGGACCGCCTCGACGTCAATGAGAGTTTTGCCAACTTCAAGGCCTATCATGCCGGCATGATCGCCGACTATCTCGGCAATGCCATCCGCGCCGAGGCCTCCTACCGCAAGGCCTATGAAGATGCCGGAACCTCGCTCCGCGTCGTTCAGGCCTACGGCAATTTTCTCGAGCGCAATGGCCGCGCCGCCGACGCCATCAAGATCTATCGCGGCTTCATCGATGGCGGCGACGACAACCCGCTCGTCGCCGCGGCACTTGCGAATGCCGAGAAGGGCATCAAGCCGCAAGCCTTTGTCGCAACACCGGCGGCCGGCGCCGCTGAAGCCATGTTCTCGCTTGCGACCTCGATGACCGACGAACAGAGCGTCGACGTGGCACTCCTCTATGCCCGCCTTGCGCTGTCTTTCGGTGTCGACAAGCCGGTGATGGTGACGCTCCTCGGTGACACCTACGAAGACATGAAGCTCTATGAGGAAGCCATCGCTGCCTACGAACAGGTGCCGCCGGACTCGCCCTTGCGCGTCAACGCCGAAATGGAGATTGCCGTCAGCCTGCAACGCCTCGACCGCCGGGAAGAAGCGCAGTCCAAGCTCAAGCAGCTCATCGCCCGCGATCCGAAGAACTATGATGCCATCGTGACGCTGGGCAACCTCTATCGCAACAACGAGGATTACGCCAACGCGGCCAAGGCCTATGACGATGCGATCGCGCTCATCACCGAACCGCAGCCCGGCAATTGGCGGGTGTACTATTATGCCGGCATCTCGCACGAGCGCTTGAAGGACTGGGACAAGGCTGAAAAGCAGTTCCGCCGTGCCCTGGAAATTTCGCCAAACGAGCCGATGGTGCTGAACTACCTCGGCTACTCGATGATCGAGAAAAAGATCAATCTCACCGAAGCCATGGACATGGTGAAGAAGGCAGTCGAGATGAAGCCGAATGACGGCTACATCATCGATAGCCTTGGCTGGGCCTACTACCAGCTTGGTGATTACGATCAGGCCGTAGCGCAGATCGAGCGCGCCGTTGAATTGCTGCCCGCCGATCCGATTATCGCCGAGCACCTGGGTGATGCCTATTGGCGCGTTGGCCGCAAGCTCGAGGCCAAGTTCCAATGGCAGCACGCCAAGGACAACAAGCCCGAACCCGCCGACCTCGTGCGCATTGAAGGCAAGCTCAAGAACGGCATGCCCGACGAGGTGCCGGTGACGCCCGTACAGAACGGAACCAACCAGAACAACGGCTGAGGCTGGATGTTCGAGCCTTTCAGCCTGGCAGCGCCAGCAAAGATCAATCTGGCGCTGCATGTGCTGGGCCGCAGGGCCGACGGCTATCACGAACTCGACTCCATTGTTGCTTTTGCCAGCGTCGGCGACCGCCTGACGTTCACCCCGGCTTCCGCGTTCGATGTGACGGCAGAGGGTCCCTTCGCCGCCGCGCTGCCTGCAGCGTCCGGCAATATCATCACCAGGGCCTATGCGGCGGCACAGGGCATCGCCAGTGGGCGCGGCAAGAGCTTGCCACCTGTCGCAGTGCACCTGGTGAAGAACCTGCCGGTCGCCTCGGGAATCGGCGGAGGGTCATCCAACGCCGCCGCGGCGCTGCGGGGCTTTCTCAAGGTCGCCGGCATCGAGGAGCTCGATGACCATATCATGGACGTGGCGCTGCAGCTTGGCGCCGACGTGCCCGTCTGTCTCTTTGGCAAGCCCTGCCGCATGCGAGGCGTCGGTGAGCGCATCGAAGCGCTGGCTCCGTTCACCAGGCGTCGCGCACTTCTCGTCAATCCGCTGATCGAGGTGTCGACGCCTGCTGTGTTCGGTCAACTGGGGCTGGAGAGAGGGCAAAGCCTCGGAAAGGCGATCGCAGATGTGACCGATCCGGCCTGCTGGCGCAATGATCTTGCATTGCCGGCGATCGGCGTGGCTCCGGTCATCGGCGATGTGCTGGGTGTTCTTGAAAAATTGCCGGGCGTCAGCCGCTGTTTCATGTCTGGCTCAGGCGCCACCTGCGTGGCACTCCTCGACGATGATGTGGAGACCAGCTTCCTGCAGCAAGGCTGGTGGTCGGTGCTCACAACCATCGGCTGACCTCTTAGCCTCCGCCGGGCGGCTCCACCACGAGCGCAACGATACGCCGCACCAGCGGCAGCACGAGAAACAGGACCGGAAAGGCCACCGCCCACGACAATCCCCAGGCCTGAAGCCACTTCAGCACCAGTCCTTCACGGAATCCCATCGCTTTCAGCGTCGCGATGAATGACACGATTGACGACATGATGATCGACAGCACGAAGGGCATGGCGATGAAATTCCATCGCGCAGGAAGCTTTGTCATCAATAGGCGCGCGCCACGCAGAAATCGACGGCTTCGAGCAGTGCGTCCTTGAGTTCCGAATCCGGGAAGATTGCCAGCGCATCACGCGCAATGTCGCCGTAGTGGTTGGCGCGGTCCACGGTATCGGCAATCGCGCCGTGGCGCTCCATCAGCTTCTTGGCATAGTTGAAATCGTCGTCCGTCTGGTCGCCGTCTTCCAGCGTGCGTTTCCAGAAGTTACGCTCTTCCTTGGACCCGCGCCGGTAGGACAGCACGACGGGCAGGGTGATCTTGCGCTCGCGGAAATCATCGCCCACGCCCTTGCCAAGTTTTTCGGTGGAACCGGAATAGTCGAGAGCATCGTCGATCAGCTGGAAGGCGATGCCGAGGTTGCGGCCATAGGATTCGAGTGCCGCCTGTTCGCTGTGCGGGCGGCTGGCAACCACCGCGCCCACTTCGGCGGCTGCGGCAAATAGTGCTGCGGTCTTTGCGACGATCACCTGCATGTAGGCGTCTTCGGTGGTCGAGGTGTCCTGGCTCACAGACAGCTGCAGCACCTCACCCTCGGCGATGACGCAGGCGGCGTGCGACAGGATGCGAAGCGCTTCGAGCGAGCCGGTCTCCACCATCATCTTGAAGGCCTGGCCGAGCAGATAGTCGCCCACCAGGACGCTTGCCTGATTTCCCCAGATGACACGCGCTGCCTGCTTGCCGCGGCGCAGGTCGCTTTCGTCGACCACGTCGTCGTGTAGCAGCGTCGCGGTGTGCATGAATTCGACGGAAGTCGCGAGCTTCAGATGGTACTCGCCCTCGTAGCCGCACATCCGGGCCGCAGCCAGCGTCAGCATGGGGCGGATGCGCTTGCCACCGGAGTTGATCAGATGCGTGGCGATCTCGGGGATCAGCTCCACATGGCTGCGGGCATGTGACAGGATCGATTCGTTCACCCGGTTCATGTCGGCCTGGGTGAGTTCCACCAGGGGCTCGATGCTCGCCCGTTTTTTGGCTCCTGCTCCTTCGAGCGGAATGACGACTCCCATGACAGCCCCTTCGACATACTCCTGATGCCCAGCTTTAAGCACAGCCGGGGGGCTAAGTCCAAGATCGGCTAGACACTTGCGCCTCGTCTATCCCTGGGGCGTTCATGATCCATCGAAGCATTCGTCAATCATTGTAGTTGTGTCCGCTTTACGGGTGCGGCATTTCGGTCCAGTCTGGCCGAATCATGGAGGAGTTCTTGCGCAGCAACGATCTGGTCTACCTCTCCTTCGTGCGCCACGTGCTGGAGGAAGCGGACATCGGCTATGTACAGCTGGACGACCATATGAGTGCGCTCGAAGGTTCGATCGGCGTATTGCCGCGCCGCATTATGGTTGCCAGCGAATTGATCGAGCGTGCCCGATTGGCGCTCGGTAACGCCTCGCTAACCATCAACAAGTAGATTGAGGCGGATGCAAATGAGCGCGACAGCATATTCTGCCCCGCCGCCGCCGCCAACCGGTGGGGGCGTTCCAGCCTCCTTGACCGAGGACGGCTTTCTTGATGGCCGCCTGCGCGTCCTGCAGCCCGAGAAGGGTTTCCGCGCCGGCATTGATTCGGTGTTCCTTGCAGCCTCCATCCCATGTCTCGCCGGCGAGACGGTCTACGAAGCTGGAATAGGCACCGGCGTTGCAGCACTCTGCGTGCTGGCCCGCAATCCCAGCATTCACCTCACCGGCATCGAGGTTGCCGCCCGCTACGCCATGCTCTGCGAAGAGAACGCCAAGCGAAACGGCTTTGCCGACAACATCCGCGTCATTCATGCCGACGTGAAGGAGGCGCTCCGCAAGGATCTGGCCTCGATGCCGTCGCATGGCTCCTTCAGTCACGCCTTCGCCAATCCACCCTATTTCGAGGATGGCAAGTCGACGCCGTCGCCCAACTTGCTCAAGGCACAGGCTCATGCCTTCGGCCCGGATGATCTCGATCTCTGGGTCAAGGTCCTCTATACCATGGTGACATTGCGCGGCACCGCCACCATCGTCCATCGTGCTGATTCGCTGGGCAAACTCCTGCAGGTCATGGAAGACCGCTTCGGCGATATTCGCATCGCGCCGCTTTATGCCCGCCAAGGGACGGCCGCCTCGCGCGTCATCGTGCAGGGTGTGAAAGGCTCCAAGGCGCCGATGCAGCTGTTGCCCGGACTGGTGCTGCATGACCAGAATTCGCAGTTCACGCCCGAGGCCGATGCGATCCTTCGTGACGGCATGGCCTGGCGCCTGCGCTGATCCCGGCAGACTCGTGCCTTGCGGTTGAGGCCTGACGCACCTATCTGTGCATCATGGCCCCGCAATCCTTCCTGTCCCGGCTGATCCCCCTCCGTTTTCGCAAGTCTGTTCCCGTGGTCAACCACGTGGTTCTCAACGGTGCGATCGGCATGGGCACGCCGTTGCGCCCGGCACTGACCTTCAAGAGTACCTCCGAGGTTCTCGAGCGCGCCTTTTCGAAGAAAGGCATTGCCGCTGTCGCCCTCAGCATCAATTCGCCTGGCGGCTCGCCGGTGCAGTCGGCGTTGATCCACACGCGCATCCGCGAACTGGCAGACGAACACAAGGTCCCGGTCCTGGTCTTCTGCGAGGACGTGGCGGCATCCGGCGGTTATTGGCTGGCCTGTGCCGGCGATGAGATATACGCCGATGAAAGCTCGATTGTCGGCTCGATCGGCGTCATTTCCGCTGGCTTCGGTTTCGTTGATGCGATCAGCAAGCTGGGCGTCGAGCGCCGCGTCTACACGTCTGGTGAATCGAAATCCATGCTCGATCCCTTCAAGCCGGAGAAGGCCGAAGACGTTTCGCATCTCCAGAACCTCCAGGCTGATGTTCACGGAGCCTTCAAGGAGCTGGTGAAATCGCGCCGCGGCAACAGGCTGAAGGGCGAAGACGGGGAGCTTTTTTCGGGCGCCTTCTGGTCCGGCCGTCAGGCTTTGGACAAGGGGCTGATCGACGGCCTGGGCCACCTGCATTCTGTCCTGAAGCGCCGCTTTGGCGACAAAACGGTTGTCAGGAATGTCTCGGCGCCGCAAGGTTGGGGCTTGAAAAGACTTGGCTTTGGCGCCGCCGCGCCTGAAATTGCGGCAGCGGCGCTGGATGCAATAGAAACGCGTGCATTGTGGTCGCGTTTCGGTTTATGATGAAATTTGGGCGGGGTCATTGGAGGTTCCGATGGTGGTCTTGAAGACTGTAATGCTGTTGATTGCCGGGCTTTTGTCGGTTCTGGCCGTTCGCCATGTTATGCGTGAAATGCAGCCGGTGAAGGTGAAAGCCAACAGCCGTCCCTCGCGCCCGCAGGCGATGCGCCGCCTGCGCCAGGATCCCCGTACCGGCATCTACTACCCCGAGAACTGATTGCCGCTGCAGTCTTGAGCATGACCCGATGTCGTCATGCTTTGGACATTTGCTTTGTTTCATGATTGTCTGGTGAGGGGCCGTTACCTCAATTCCGATCCAGAGGAGATTTCATGAAACGTATCATTCCGTTGTTGCTGGCGTCCCTGGTGCTCAGCACAGCGAGTTTTGCGGCAGGGAAGCCACAACCCTCCTTCAAACCAGCAACCATTCCGGCCGCCGAGGACAAGGACGCCAGCATCGGCACCTTGGCAGCGCCGCAGGCGCCGATGAGCCAGTTCTCGCCGCCGGCCTCCACCCTAACCCCGCAAATGATGATCGAAGGGCTGTCCGCCATCAAGGGCAGCCGCGATGGGACGCAGAGCGAGGTTGGCACACCCCGCCGCGTCAAGCGCATGCTGATGGGCAAGCAGTCCGGCATGATTGGCGGCGACAACAAGAACAAGGGCGATATGAAGCGCGTCGGCAACACCGGCGAATTCCCCTATTCGACCATCGGCGTCATCGCCAGTGGCTGCACCGGTGCGGTGGTGATGAAGCGCTTCGTGCTGACCGCCGCCTGGTGCGTCTACGATCTGAAGAACAAGAAGTTCTATGAGAACCTGAACTTCTATCCCGGCATGAGCGGCAAGAAGATGCCGTTCGGCGAAGTGGCCTGGAAGAACGTCTGGGTTGCCAAGGGCTTTGCCGAGAAGGGCGACCTGAACTTCGGCTATGGGCTGATCGAGCTGGAAGAAGATATCGGCGACAAGGTCGGCTGGTTCGGCTTCGGCGACATGCCGAAGATGGGCAAGCAACTGACCATGACCGGCTATCCCTTTGCCGTCGTGCCGGCGCAAACAATGTGGGAAACCAAATGCGCCGTCGATGGTGCCGATGCCAATGCCATCTTCTACCGCTGCCCGGGCGACGGCAAGGCGGTTGCCGCCATGCTGGGTTCGCCTGTCTGGTTCAAGGGCAAGACGGATGACAGCTGGCAGATCGTCGGCCTGCATGTGACCGCCCAGAATGACAAGATGAATTCCTGGTGGGCGGCCCGCCTCAGCAAGGCCCACACCGAGACCATCCTGGCCTGGGCCAACGGCGCCGACAAGAAGGACACCGGCACCGAAGAGGATGAGGGAACGGACGATCAGGTGACCGATGACCAGACCGATGGTGGCACCGATGATCAGGTGGCCGACGACGACGAAGACACCGGCACCGATCAGGTGACCGACACCGAACCAAAATGCACCTGCGATGATCAGGCCCAGCCGCAATAGCTTTTGCTTGACGGTCTGAATCGACAATCCTAGGGTCCGCCCGCTTTTGCGAGGCGGACCTTTTCATGGCACTGAACCCGACAAAATCCTTCCAGGACTTGATCCTCACGCTGCACCAGTATTGGGGCGCGAAGGGCTGCGTCATCCTGCAGCCCTATGACATGGAAGTGGGCGCGGGAACGTTTCATCCCGCTACCACGCTGCGCTCCGTCGGACCAAGGCCCTGGGCTGCCGCCTATGTGCAGCCTTCGCGCCGCCCGAAGGATGGCCGCTATGGCGAGAACCCCAACCGCCTGCAGCACTATTACCAGTATCAGGTGATCATCAAGCCATCGCCGCCGGATCTTCAGGAGCTTTATCTCGGCTCGCTCGAGGCCATCGGCATCGACCGTTCGCTGCATGACATCCGGTTTGTCGAGGACGACTGGGAGAGCCCGACGCTCGGCGCCTGGGGCCTCGGCTGGGAAGTCTGGTGCGATGGCATGGAAGTCTCGCAGTTCACCTATTTCCAGCAGGTCGGCGGTCTCGACTGTTCGCCGGTCTCGGGTGAACTGACTTACGGCCTCGAGCGCCTCGCCATGTATGTGCAGGGCGTCGACAATGTCTATGACCTGAACTTCAACGGCCAGAGCGGTGACAAGCGGATCTCCTACGGCGACGTCTTCCTGCAGGCCGAGCAGGAATTCTCACGCTTCAATTTCGAGCACGCCAACACCGAGGCGCTGCTCCAGCACTTCATCGACGCCGAGAAGGAATGCCACGCGCTGCTGCAGGCGGGCGAGAAGGATGGCCGCCACGAACTGGCATTGCCGGCCTATGACCAGTGCATCAAGGCCTCGCACACCTTCAACCTGCTCGATGCGCGCGGCGTCATCTCGGTGACCGAACGCCAGGCCTATATCCTGCGGGTTCGGGAACTGGCCAAGGGCTGCTGCGAAGCCTGGAGCAAGACCGCCGGCGGCAGCGCCGCCTGAACCGGGGCATTTGCGATCCTCGGTTGACTTCTCAATGTCTGCGCGTAATGCTGTAACTGCAACGATTACTCATTAAGGATTCCGCATGTCCACGCCCCACATCGCCCAGAAATCGCCCATCCCCGTCGAAGTCGAAGCCGGCAAGGATTATTGGTGGTGCGCGTGCGGCCAGTCGAAGAACCAGCCCTTCTGCGACGGCAGCCACAAGGGCAGCGAATTCACGCCGATGAAGTGGACAGCCGAAACCGCTGGCCGCAAGTTCTTCTGCGCCTGCAAGCAGACCAAGAATTCTCCCCTCTGCGACGGCACCCACAAGGCGCTGTGAAGCGTCTGCACGGATGACAATCCGCATCAGGGCTGCTAATCCCCGGGCCGTCCCGGAGTGCCCTGATGCCTGAACTGTTGATCGAACTCTTCTCGGAAGAAATTCCCGCCCGCATGCAGCAGAAGGCGGCGGATGACCTGCGCGCACTGGTCACCAACGCGCTGGTCGAAGCAGGCCTCACCTATGAAGGTGCTCAGGCCCATGGCGGCGCCCGCCGTATCGTCCTCTCCGTCGAGGGCCTCGATGCCAAGGCGGCGGACGTCAACGAGGAACGCAAGGGTCCGCGCGTCGATGCCCCGCAAGCCGCCATCGACGGCTTTCTGAAATCGACCGGCCTCGAGTTGCATCAACTGAAGGTGCAGGACGACAAGAAGGGCAAGTTCTATCTGGCGGTGATGCGCAAGCCCGGCCGCGCCGCCACCGGCATCATTGCCGAAGTCGTGCCGGACACAATCCGCAAATTTCCTTGGGCGAAGTCCATGCGCTGGGGCTCGGGCACCATGCGCTGGGTGCGCCCGCTGCATTCCATCATCTGCACCTTCGACGGCGAAGTGGTCCACTTCGAGATCGAGGGCATCGCCAGCGGCAACACCACGCGCGGCCACCGCTTCATGGGCGCGCAGCATATCGAAGTGCGCCGCTTCGAGGACTATGCCCAGAAGCTCGCACGAGAGTTCGTCATCGTCGATGCCCACACCCGCATCGAGACGATCCGCGCCGAGGCCCGCAATCTCGCCTTCGCCCAAGGCCTCGAACTGATCGAGGACGAAGCCCTGCTGAAGGAAACCGCCGGCCTCGTCGAATGGCCCGTGGTGCTGATGGGGTCGTTCGAGGAGAGTTTCCTGAGCGTGCCGCCGGAAGTCATCGCCACGTCGATCAAGAACCACCAGAAATGTTTCGCGCTGAGGAACGCCAACAGC
>CAUJIO010000076.1 GCA_963205315.1 Pseudomonadota bacterium
GGAGGAAGCCTTCCTGCTGCAATACGGCCACGGTGTCGGCCTCTCGCTGTGGGAACGCCCGATCTTCTCCAAGCGCTTCCGCGGCCAGAACACGCCCCTGAAGGAAGGCATGGTCTTCGCGCTCGAAACCTGGAAGGGTGCCGACGACGGCTCAGGTGCCGCACGCATCGAGGAAGAAGTCGTCGTCACCAAAACCGGTTGCGAGATCATCACAAACTTCCCATCCGACAGGCTCATCTCATGCGGACTACCAGGGTGCGAAGTGTTTTGATAAAAGACAGCGCATGAGCACTGCAGACGCGGCGAATGCCGATACCAGGCTGAAAGGCCGCATACCGGTAACACTGGTCACCGGCTTTCTCGGCAGCGGCAAGACCACACTCATCAACAAGGCGTTGAAGGCGCCGGAACTCTCGAAGACTGTCGTCGTCGTCAACGAGTTTGGTGAAGTCGGTCTTGATCACCAGCTGTATGCCTCGTCCAACGATGCCGTCATCGTTCTTGAGAACGGCTGCCTGTGCTGCACGGTCAGGAGCGATCTCGTCAGCACACTGAACAATCTCTATCACGACCGGCTCGCTGGCCGCATTCCAGCCTTCAACAATGTGGTCATTGAAACATCCGGCCTCGCGGAGCCGGGACCGGTGCTGCAGGCCTTCCTGTCGGAACCGACGCTCGACGGACTATTTCGCGTTGCCAGCGTGCTAACGTTGGTCGACGCCGTGAACTGGGAGAAGACTGCAGAAGGCCACGATGAGGCGGTCCGCCAGGTGGCGCTGGCCGACCGGATCGTCATCACCAAGCTCGACCTGGTGGCTGGTGATGCGCAGGCGGCGGAAGAGCGATTGCGCCTGGAACTTGGGCGGATGAATCCTGCCGCGGCCATCGAGCGTGCGGACTGGTCGACGGCACATGTTGCACAGCTTCTCAGTTCCGCCGGGTTCGATGCGGCCGACTCCCGCGCTGATCCTCTCCCCTGGCTGGGCCTCGCGACCTACGAGGCCTACGCAAGTGCGGCCGGCGACAGTACCGTCGATCAGGATGTGCCATTTCATCTGCAGGGCAAAGGCATCGAAAGCTTTGTGCTGACACGCAGTGAGCCGTTGTCGCGAGACGAGCTGCAATTCCTGCTCGACGGCATTTCCCAGAATCTTGGACCCAGCCTGTTGCGCGTCAAGGGACTGGTGAATGTGCGCGAGGAACCGGGCCGCCCCGCCATCATCCAGGGCGCCCAGCATCTGCTCCATACCATGACATGGCTGGACCGTTGGCCGAGCGCCGACATGCGGACCCGCGTTGTCTTCATCACCCAGGGCATTGCCCGGGACAGGCTGAAAGACATCATCGAACTTCTTGACCGCATGTCGGCCCGCACGTTCGCAGCCCGTGAAAGGGCACGCCTCGCCCGCGAGGCCGAAGGTCAGACTTAACAAGGAAGGATTGCAGACCATGAGTAACACGGCCAAGTCACGCGTCGGGTTCATCGGGCTCGGCAAGATGGGCACTCCGATGTGCCGCCATATCGCGGCTGCCGGTTACCCGGTCACCGCCTTCGTCCGCAATGCGGCGGCACGCGAGAAGGCCGCGGCCCTCGGGATCGCGACATCCGACAGTATTTCGGCACTGGCACGATCATCCGACATCGTGGTCAGTGCGATCATCGACGACAAGGCCCTCGCCGATATCGTTTCGGGTGAGGACGGCCTCGCTACTAACATGAAGACCGGTGCAACGCTCATCGAGACCAGCACGGTTTCGCCGGCCGCCTCTGCGGCGGCTGCCCACTTGCTTGTAGGCCGCGGCATCACCTATTTGCGCAGCCCGGTCTCCGGCTCGACCGCCACGGCGGAAGCCGCTGCCCTCACCGTGCTTGCATCCGGACCTCGCACCGCATTCGATGCCATGCTGCCTGTCTATGCCACCTTCTCCAAGAAGCAGTATCATGTCGGCGAGACGGAACAGGCGCGCTACCTGAAGCTGACGCTCAACGCAATGGTTGGTGCCACCGCTGCGCTGCTCGCAGAGGCGCTGACGATCTCGAAGAAGGGTGGCCTCGACATGGCAACCACGCTCGAGGTCATCAACAACAGTGCCGTCGCATCGCCACTCATTGGTTACAAGACGAAGATGCTGGTCAGCGGTGACTACACACCCGCGTTCCCGGTTGCCGGCATGATGAAGGACTTCGACATCGCACTCGGCGTCGGGCGAAGTGAACACATCCCGCTGCCGCTCATCGCCCAGGTGCGCCAGAGTTATGAAGCCGCTTTCGCGGCCGGTGCGGCGGAAGAGGACTTCTTCGCACTGGTGCGCGAGGCGGCACGAATTGCCGGCTTGAAGCAGGATCACTCATAGGCCGCACAGGGTGAAATGTTCACTATGGGAGTCTCGGGCGTGGCACGCGCGATGTCGTGATGGCAATGTGACTCCTGACAGTTGCCTGCCGTCCCTATCGAGTGGCAGCAAGCAGACTGTTTCCTCCCTGTAAACTGCCTCGTCCGGCGACCTCCGGACGGGGCATTTTTATCTGCCGGTGATCGCGACCCAGCGGGATAGCCGCCGCTGTCAAACACATAGGGCGCAATCCGCTTGGTGTGGATTACGCCCTTTTGATGTGATGGCTACAGTTTGGACGTGTTACGGCATGATCCTGGCGCGGCGCAGCCGGTCGAACGCATCGGTGAATGACCGGACCGAGTTCTGATACTCCAGGAAGCCCATGTCGCGGCTCTTGGTCATATCGGTGAAATTCTCGATCGTGCGGCCGAGATCCATATCCGAATGCCACCAGGAGGCAACCGCGCTCAGCGGGTTTTTCTGCAGGCCAAACTTGGAAACGATCTTGTCCCACACCGGTTCTGTCCCGGCCATCATCGTTTCGAGCGGCTGGGCATGTCCAGGATATTCGCCGGGCGTCAGGAAGAAGTATGACGCGATCTTCGGCCACATCCAGTTCCAGCGGAAGACCTCGCCATTGGTGATGTTGAAGGCTTCGTTGTGGGCGTCGGGCGTGGTGGCGGCCCATCGCAGCTGCTTGGCAATGATCCGGCCGTCAGTGACATCGACTGCGGCGTTGTACTGTTCGGGCGAACCCGGA
Source organism: Pseudomonadota bacterium (assembly GCA_963205315.1). Lineage (GTDB taxonomy): Bacteria > Pseudomonadota > Alphaproteobacteria > Rhizobiales > Aestuariivirgaceae > Aestuariivirga. The sequence continues at coordinate 3,098 of CAUJIO010000076.1, forward strand.
AAGACGAAGGGTTTGCCGGTTTCACGGCAAATCGCGGCATAGGCAGAGAGGGTCGATGCCATGTTCATGGCATTGCCAACGGCATAGCCGATCAGCGTGTGCGGGCGATGCACCGACCAGGTGAAGCCCTGTTTGCTGGCCGCTGCATAGACCGCATCTTCCTGCGTGTAATAGAAATTCGGATAGGACAGGCGCGGCTGTTCCTCGCGGAACGGCGTGACCGGCCGCGACTTGGCATAGGCCTCGAAGGGACCCATGTAGTGCTTGAGACCCGTGACCAGCGCCACATGTTCGACGTTCTTGCCCGCGACGGCAGCAAGGAGGTTCTCGACCATCGCGCCATTGACACGGCAATTCTCCGCCTCACTGGCTTGCCTTGACCAGGTGGTGATGAAGATGTGAGTGGGATTGACGTCCTTCAGCGCATTGCGCACCGAGGCGGCGTCCGTGAGATCGGCCGAGATGCCGCGAACACCTTTCGGCAGATCATGACCGTGACGCGACAGGCCGGAGATCGCCCAGCCGCCAGTTTCATAAAGATGTTCGGCCAGATGCCGGCCGATGATGCCTGAGGCACCGGCAATGAGTGCGTGTCGTGTCATGGCTCAATTTGCTCCGGTTGATAGGGTGACCTTGATGCAGGCCTTCGCATCCTGACCAAGCTTGAAGGCTTCGACCGCATCGGTCAGCTGGAACTTGTGCGTCTGGATCGGCGAGAGGTCGATGCCGGTGCGTTCGAGGAAGCGGATGGCCGCTGGCCACACGCCGGGCGAACCGATGCACCCGCGCACCGTGAGGTTCTTCATCTGGATCTGGCCGATATTGACAGGAACCATGCGGCCGATGTTGATACCGACCATCGACACCCGGCCATCCTGGCCCGCATAGTCGAATGACGCTGCAAGGGATGCGTCGTGCCCGGATGCCTCGATCACCAGATCGGCACCCTTGCCGTTGGTCAGATCCTTGATACGCTCCGCGCCATCGGAGGGCTCGATGGCATCTGTGGCGCCGAGCTTCAAGGCGACTTCACGCCGCCTTGCAATCGGATCGACAACGATGACGCGCGCACCCATGCCGATGGCTGCTGCCGCCGAAACCAGACCGATGGTGCCGCCTCCGGATACGACGACGGTCTCGCTGGCGTTGGTGCCGCCCGAGCGCAGCACCGCATAGAAACCGCAGGTGAAGGGCTCGATCAGCGCGCCCCTCATATCGTCCACGCCATCGGGGAGCTTGTGAAGCCAGTCCGGATTGACGTTGAAGAATTCACGGTCAGCACCATTGAGAGAGAAGCCGAAGTGATGCAGGCGTTCTGGCGTGCGCACCACGCATTCGCCAACCACACGGTCACCGACTTTGAAGTTCTTCACTGCCTTCCCGACTTCGACGATCTCGCCGCACCATTCGTGGCCGGGCGTCACCGGATAGGAAATCGGGATGATGTAACGGCCGGCCAGAAGTTCATAGTCCGAGTGGCAAATGCCGACGGTACGGGTCCGAACCAGGACTTCCGTGTCCTTGATGGTGGGCATCGGCTGATCGACGATGACCGGTTTGTCAGGCGTTTCGAAGACGAGAGCTTTCATGTTGCTATACTCCAGACTGCATGACTTGATCAGGCGACGGTTTCGATGGCGCCGCTGGCTGCTGACTTGATGATGGCTTCGAGAATGGCAATATTGCCGATCAGGTCATCGCCGGTGATCGGATAATGTGTCTCACCACGAATGGCTTGAGCGAATGCGACGAGATTGTCCTTCACTGGTTCGGCCGGCGGCACCTCGTGGACACTGATCGGCGTTCCGGTCATTGCACTGGTTACCACCCAGCCGGCAGGCGATTCGACATGGGCCTTGTCGCGGATCTCGATCCAGCCCTTGGTGCCATAAACCGCGAAACGCGAGATGAATGGCGTCACCAGCGTGGCCGAGATATAGGCCGTACCGCCGTTACGGAAGCGAATATGGGCGCTCATCGTGTCGCCCTGCGGGAAGTTCGAGCCGAGGTTTTCGCAGGCGACGCGGACGTCGAGTGCTTCGCCCAGCAAGGCAACCGAAAGGTCCGTCAGATGAATGCCAGTGGCCGTCATGCCAGCCACGGGGGCCTCGGCTGCGTTCAGGCGCCAGTTCGACGGATCGAGCGAGAGGAATTTGTCGTGGCTGAAATTCGCCTCGATCTGCAGGATGCGGCCAAGCTCGCCGGAGCGCGCGGACGCCAGCATGGCGGCCACGGGCGGCTCGAATCGCCGTTCGTGCCCCATGCCCAGAATGAGATTGCGGCCTGCACAGGCCTTCACGGCCTTCTCGGCACCTGCCCTGGTCATGGCCAGCGGCTTCTCACAGAAAATGTGCTTGCCCGCTGCCACGGCGCGCTCGATCTGTTCGGCGTGCAGCGAATGCGGCGTGGCCAAAACCACTGCCTCGACGCGCGGATCGGCAAGCGCCGCGCGATCGTCAGCATACCACTTGAACCCGCTTGACGCCGCAAAGGCCTCGCCATCCGGGTTGGGCTCTACGGCGCAGACGATCTCGATATCGTCATGGGCCTTCTGCAGGACGGCGGTCATTTTCCGCCCCCACCAGCCGAGCCCGATCATTGCAACCCGCACCGGGCCCTTGTTCGTTGCAGTCACGTCGATAACTCCCATTCAGGCCCCAGAACGGTTCCGGGGCCGCCTCCTTGATTAGCCTAGACGCTGACGAGGATCTTCAGGTGCTTTCCGGTCTTGTCGAGCAATTCCTCGAAACCCTTCTTGACCACGTCTTCGGCATCGATCTGGGCGGTGATGATCTTCTCGATCGGCAACATGCCCGCCTCGACCATGCGGATGATGCGCGGCCAGATCTGCGTTGGATAGCACCACGTCGCTTCCAGCGTGATGTCCTTGAGTGCCCACTGCATCGCATCGATGCTGGCCGGCTTCAAGTGAAGCCCTGTCTGCACCACCTTGCCCTGCCGCCGCACGGCCGCTGCGCAAGCATTGAGGCTTGCCTCGAGGCCCACGCATTCAATGGCCACATCGACGCCCACGCCTTCCTCGGTGTTGTCGCGGATGATCTCGAGGAGATTCTCCTTCGTCGGATCGACACAGATCGCCGAGGGCACCAGCTGCCGGGCAAGCTTGAGGCGATTGGGGTTGGGTTCGCTCACGAAGATCGTTGCGGCGCCAGCCGCATGCGCAGCCAGAAGCGTCAGCGCACCAATGGGACCGACGCCGGAGACAAGTACGGTGGAACCCGACTGCACGCCGCCGCGGTCGACGGCATAAATGGCCACGGCCGCCGGTTCGATCATTGCCGCCTGCTCGTCACTGACGCCTTTCGGCACGGGGCAGACATTGTAGTCGTTCAGTACGGCCAGCTCACCCATGCCGCCCCAGGCCCAGCTCAGGCCGACGCAGCCCATGCTCTCACTCAGATGAAACAGTCCCCGGCGGCCGTAATAGTCGTCGCGCGGCGAAATCAACGGCTGGATCGATACACGGTCACCGGTTTTCACATTGGTGACCTCGGACCCGGTGTCAGCGACGATGGCGCTGAACTCGTGACCGAGGATCTGCGGATTGCTGGCACCCGTATAGACATGCGGTTTCACCGGGGTCACGATCGGTCCGGCGATGTACTCGTGCAGATCAGTCCCGCAAATTCCGGTGATCAGCGGCTTGACCAGGACCTCGCGGGCTCCCAGCCGCGCAGATGGCGCGGCGACGTCTTCGACACGGATGTCACGGGCGGCATGAAATCGGACGGCCTTCATCTTCGCTTTTTCCTTTACTGTGCTGTGTAACCGCCGTCGACCACGAGGCTAGCGCCGGTCACGAAGCGGGCTTCATCTGAGGCCAAGAATAGCACACAGTTCGCCACGTCCACCGGCTCACCGAGGCAGAGCGGATGTTTTTCCTTCATCATGTCCAGATAGGCCTGCTTGCCTTGCGGATAGGATTCAGCTGCCTTCATGAAAAGTTCCGTCATGGTCGAACCCGGATGCACGGCGTTCACCCGGATGCCGTTTGGCGCATAACAGATCGCATCCGTCTTGGTCATCATCAGGACGGCACCTTTTGTCGCATGATAGGGTGGCAGATCGATATTGCCGATCAGGCCGTAGATTGACGAGAAGTTCACGATGGCGCCGGACTTTTGCTTCATCATCTGGGGCACGCTGTGCTTGGTGCACAGGAACATGCCCTTGACGTTGACATCGAAGACCCGGTCCCATTCATCGACAGTGACTTCGTGCGCAAACTTGTTGACGCCGGGAATTCCGGCGTTGTTCACCAGGATATCGAGGCGGCCCCACTTGCCGATGACATTTGCCACCGCCGCCTTTACCTCTTCCTCGCGCGTGATGTTCACGGTTTGATAGATGACATCGAAGCCCTTGCCGCGAAGTTCCGCCGCCAGTGCCTCGCCCTCTTCGGGTAGCACATCGAAGATCGCCACCTTGGAGCCTTCTTCGACAAATCGGCGCACGGTGGCGCCGCCAATGCCGCGCGAACCACCCGTGACAATCGAAACCTTATCTTGCAAACGTCCCATGTCAGTCCTCAAGTCAATAATTTGGTTAGTCGTGAGATTCAGTTGCTGCGGCGCACATAGAAGGCGGCTGCCATGACAATCACCAGCCCCTTGATGATGATCTGCAACTGTACCGGCATGCCGAACAGCAGCACCGCATTGAACACCACGATCAGGATGGCGGCACCGACGAGTCCGCCGATGATCGTTCCGCGCCCGCCCGTGAGTGCGATTCCACCCATGACCGCGGCCACGATCGAGTCCAGCTCGAAGCCACGTCCGACCCAGTTATCGACGATGCCGACATAACCGCTCAGGACCAAACCGGCGATCGAGGCCAGCACACCGGATATGACATAGCCGATGATGGTCACGCGGTCGGCATTGATGCCGAGCAGGCGGGCGGTGACAGGATTTCCACCTGTGATGTAGACCTCGCGCCCGAATCGGGAGCGTGAGAGCACGACAGTGAAGATCACGGCGATGACGGCAAGCAGCATCAGGTTGTAGGGAATGCCGTAAAGCGTTTCGGAGCCGATGACGCGGAACAGCGGCGGCACGTTGCCGGAAGGCGCCCCCTGGGTATAGGCAAAGCGGAACCCCTGCAACACGATCATCGTCGCGAGTGTCGCGAGGAACGGTGATACGTCGCGCTTGGTCACCAGCAGGCCATTCACAAGGCCTGTGGCGGCTCCGATTGCCAGCGAGACGCCGACAATGGCTGGCACATCGGCATTGACGCCCGAGAGTCCGGTGGCGATCACAGCAGCCGTCGCCATCACCGATGCGACCGAAAGATCGAGACCGCGCAGGATGATGACGAAGGCCTGGCCAATCACCACGATCCCCAGCGGCGCGGCCTGCAGCAACATGTTCGAGATATTGTTCGCCGACAGGAACGCCGGCGAGATGATCCCCGACATGACGATCAGAGCCACGAGGAAGATGTGAATGCCGAAGCGGGACGCGATCGTCTTCAGCTTCGAGGAGTTGCTCTCGTCTTCTGTGCCCTGAAGGTGAACTGCGTCCGACATCAGATGCGCTTCCTCTTGTCGACATAAATGGAGACGGCGGCAATCACGATCAGTCCCTGCGCAATCAACTGGTAATGCGTCGAGACGTCCATGAAATTCAGAACATTGTTGATCAGCGAAATCAAATAGGCGCCGAGCAGCGTGCCGATGACGCCGCCACGCCCGCCGGCCAACAGCGTGCCGCCGACCACGACCGGTGTGATCGAGGCAAGCGTGTAATTGATGCCGGTATAGGGTTGGCCGACACCGAAGCGGCTCACCAGGTAGATCGACGTCAGGGCACAGCAGATTCCGGACATGGTGTAGACGAAGATGATGACACGCGACCTAGGCAAACCCATCAGGCGCGCCCCGGTGTGATCATCGCCCACGGCATAGATGTAGCGGCCCAACCTGACGTATCGCAGGAACAAGGCGACGGCGATAAAGAGCAGGATCGCGAAGACTGCAGCGATCGGCAGGCCCAGGACCTTGCCGTAGGCCAGGAACTTGAAGTTTGGCGGAACCTTGCCTGCTGGTCCAAGCGAGTAAAGCAGCGCAATGCCTTGAAGCAATGCGCCCATGCCGAGCGTCACGATGAGCGGATGGACCTTCAGCCAGACAATGCCAAGCCCGTTGATCGCACCAATCAACGCCCCAAGCACAAGAATGCCGGCGGCTACCGGCACGACAAGATTGGCCTTGCCATCAATGAGTCCGGACGTGAGCAGAGACAGCAGGCTGATCATCGATCCCACCGACATATCGATGCCACCGGTGAGAATGGTGAGAGTCTGGCCGAGACTAACCAGCGCCAGACCTGTTGATTGTTCGAAAACGTTGAGGATGTTCGATGTGGTCCGGAAACGATCGGAATAGAAGCTTCCGAAGATCAGCAATGCGATCAAGAGCAGGACGACCACGACGAGTCCGCGATTGCGCCTCACAAAGCTGCCCAATGCCGAGGTTTGTTCCATGCCGCCTGCCTCACGCCGCCGTATGTTGTGTTGCGAGGCTCATGATGGCCTGCTCGTTGATCTCTGCGCCGTTCAATTCGCCCGAGACCACGCCCTCACGCATCACAATCACCCGATCTGACATGCCGATGACTTCCGGCAATTCCGAGCTGATCATCAGGATGGCGATGCCCTGTGCCGCCAACTCGTTCATGATCTTGTAAATCTCCGTTTTGGCGCCGACGTCCACACCGCGTGTGGGCTCGTCGAGAATCAGGACTTTCCTGCACGTTCGCGCCCAGCGCGCCACGATTACTTTCTGCTGATTGCCACCTGACATGGTGGCAACGGATGTTGCCGGGCCGCGGCAGGCAATTCGGTATTTGCCGATTTCCTGCTTTGCAATGGCCGTTTCCTGTGAATGGTCAATGAGCCCGCCCTTGGTCACCGCCGAGAGATTTGCTGCGGTGATGTTCGAGGCGACATCGAGTTGCATGGCAAGGCCCTGCCCCTTGCGGTCTTCGGTGACGAACCCGATGCCCTTCTCGATCGCCAGGGCCGGCGTCATCTTCGTGAACGTCTCACCATCGACCGTGACGGTCCCTGACTGGACCGGAAGTCCCCCGAACAGCCCCATGGCCATTTCAGTCCGGCCCGCACCAACCATGCCGGCAAGACCAGTGATCTCTCCGGCGCGCAACTCGAGCGATGCAGACTTCACCCGCCCCTCGACGGTAATGTGCTCTGCCTTCAATACGACTTTCCCGAAACTCGCTGCCGGCCGCTTGGGCGGGAAGATGTCCTTCAGATCGCGCCCGACCATCAGGGAGATGAGCTTCTCGCGGTTGACGTTCTTGATTTCGGTGGTGGTCACGTGCTCGCCGTCCTTGAAGACGGTCACCCGGTCGGCGATCTGGAAGATTTCCTCAAGCCGGTGCGAGACATAGATGATGGCGACGCCTTCGGCTTTCAGGGCCTTGAGGCGCGCGAACAGGAGATCGGCTTCACGGCCGGAAATGACAGCGGTCGGCTCGTCAAGGATAAGGAGCTTTACCTTGTGCACCAGAGCTTTCGAGATCTCGACCATCTGCTGATCGGCAACGGTCAGCTCGGACACCATTCGATCGGGATCGATGTCGACGCCGAGGCGCGCCAGCAATTCAACAGCGTCGCGGCGTGTCTGCTTGTGATCGACAAGTCCAAAGCGGCCAGTGCGCTCGTAACCAAGAAAGATGTTCTCCGCCACGCTGAGGTGCGGAAACAGGACGAATTCCTGATAGATGACGTGAATTCCGGCACGCTTGGCACTGGCAGGCGTCACTGCCTGAAGCCGGTGGCCGTCAAATTCGATTTCGCCGCCATCGGGTTGATAGGCGCCGGCAATGATCTTGATCATTGTCGACTTACCGGCGCCGTTCTCCCCGACCAGTGCGTGGATTTCCCCGGCGCGTATCTCGAGGTTGATCCCGGAGAGTGCCCGCACACCAGGAAAGCTCTTGGTGATATTCGACAGCTTCAGCATGTGGCCCCAGCATGAGAGAGACAACCCGGGGCCCTAAGCCCCGGGTCAGGTTGGTATGGACTTATTGCGGGTAGTCGACGGTGTAGGTCTTGGGATCGTAATCCTGTCCCATCCCGCCGGTGATCAGCATGTCCGCGGCGCCCTTCGGCACCACAAGGTCGGTCAGCCGCAGATCGGTGGTGATCGACGGCGTATTGTCACCTTCGCTCACTGCGATCTGCGAATTGATCGTGTAGATGCAGGGAACCGGCGCGCCAGCGAGAACCTGCAATGCGACGTCGACCGAGATGCCGCCCATGGCCGGCGGATAACCGACCTCAAGCATCGGAACCTTGTGCTGGATGCCGAGCTGCAGGGGGCCGTTGACGTCAGCCGTGGTGTGCGGCGGAATTTCGCCGTCCTTGTAGCCAGCTTCGATGAAAGCCTCGATGGAGCCCGGCGTCTGCAACCCGTGAGCCGACCATACTGCATTGATGTCCTTGCCGTACTTCGAGATCATGGCCTGCATGACCTGCTTGCCCTTGACCGGCGACCAATCGGAATAGACGGTCTCAAGAACCTTGATGCCCGGATACTGTGCGAACACTTCGCGTGCGGGCTTTTCCCGATTTTCGGACGGGCTTGAACCTGCCTGCCCGGCGAGCATGATGACGTTGCCCTTGCCGTTCAGCTTCTCGGCGATCCACTGGGCGAAGAGACGGCCCATCATCGCGTCGGAGGCGGTCACGAAGGTCACGAAATTGTCGGACGCCACGCGGCGATCCATCATGACGACCGGAATGCCTGCATCCATGGCCTGGCTGACAGCCGGATCAAGCGCCTGCTGCGTGTTGGCGCTGACGATCAGGAGATCGACGCCACGTGACACGAGGTCCTGAATGTCGGCCACTTGCTTGGCATCGTCATGGCCAGCATCCGTGATGATCAGTTTCTTGATCTTGTCCTTGTTCTTGGCAGCCGCGGTCTGCAACGAATGCAGCATCACGACGCGCCACGAATCGCCCAGTCCCGCGTTGGAGAAACCGATCGTGTAAGGACCATCCTTCTTGTACTGCGAAGTATCCTTGAAGCACACCTCGGTATCCGGATTGTAGAGATAAGTACGCGGCGCGCCCGTGTATGGCTGGCCGGCGAGCGCCGGAATTGCCATCGCTGCCAAAGCGGCGATACCGCTCAGGATCACTGTGCGGCGGTTCGAAAATAGCGACATTCTATTCCTCCCAAGTTTCATGTTTCAGAAAACACGTGTCGGCATCTGCCAGTCCTGCAGACATCCTTGGCTGCTGCAGGAATGCTGCGGCGCACTGGACTTTTTTTCTCCAGCGCTGACACCAGCGCCTGACAGCAACACTATCGGCACCACCGTCCGTTCACATGGAAAAGATTTTCATTTTGAGAATCTTTGACCAATCCCGGCAACGGACCTTCGGCGATATAGATTTGTCTCCTTCAACTGACGGCACGTCTGTTCGCCCTGCAGACAACATGTTTCGAAAAGGCCACATCATGAAATACAACAGCCCGTATTCGACTGCCGCCTGGGGTGCTGCCGCCAAGGACTGGGAACAGGGGATCGACTATCACCGGCTGTCGAAGGAGCGCCTCGAGCGGGCGCAGAAGGCGATCCGCTTTGCAGGCCTCGGTGC
>CAUJIO010000077.1 GCA_963205315.1 Pseudomonadota bacterium
GGCGGAAGCCTACATTCTGACGAAGGAAGAGGGTGGCCGTCACACGCCGTTCTTTGCCAACTACCGTCCGCAGTTCTACTTCCGCACGACGGACGTGACGGGTGTTGTGACGCTGCCGGAAGGCACGGAAATGGTGATGCCCGGCGACAACATCTCGTTTGACGTCGAGCTGATCACGCCGATCGCCATGGAAGAGAAGCTGCGCTTCGCCATCCGCGAAGGCGGCCGCACCGTCGGCGCCGGCGTCGTCGCCAAGATTACGGACTAAGGTCAGGTCATATAATGCAACGCCAGAACATCCGCATCCGTCTCAAGGCCTTCGATCATCGTATCCTCGATGCATCGACCAAAGAGATCGTGAATACGGCCAAGCGCACGGGCGCACAAATTCGTGGTCCCGTGCCGCTTCCGACACGTATCGAAAGGTTCACTGTGAACCGTTCGCCGCACGTCGATAAGAAGAGCCGCGAGCAGTTCGAGATGCGGACACACCGCCGCCTGCTCGACATCGTTGATCCGACCCCGCAGACAGTCGATGCTTTGATGAAGCTTGATCTGGCCGCTGGTGTCGATGTTGAAATCAAGCTCGGATCCTGAGCTGTCGAGGAGTGAAGCGATGCGTTCTGGTCTCATCGCACAGAAGCTGGGCATGACCCGCATCTACACGGACGAGGGAGTTGTTGTTCCCGTGACCGTGTTGAAGGTCGATAATTGTCAGGTCGTCGCACAGAAGACGAATGACAAGGATGGGTATACTGCCCTGCAGCTTGGTGCTGGCGTTCCGAAGATCAAGCGGCTGACGAAAGCCGAACGTGGCCACTTTGCCGTGGCCAAGGTCGAGCCGAAGCGGAAACTCAAGGAGTTCCGCGTGTCGCCCGATAACGTGATCCCGGTTGGCGCGGAAATTACGGTTGAGCATTTCGTGCCCGGCCAGTTCGTCGACGTCACTGCGACGTCGATGGGTAAAGGCTTTGCCGGCGGTATGAAGCGCTGGAACTTCGGCGGACTTCGCGCCACGCACGGCGTGTCGGTCAGTCACCGTTCCATCGGTTCGACGGGTAACCGTCAGGACCCTGGCAAGGTGTTCAAGAACAAGAAGATGCCTGGCCATCTCGGCGCCGAAACAGTGACCACGCAGAATATCGTGGTGGTCAAGACCGATGCCGGCCGTGGCCTCATCCTGGTGAAGGGCTCGGTTCCGGGCGTCAAGGGTGCGTGGGTATCGGTGCGCGATGCGGTGAAGCGCAAGCTTCCCGATGCCGCCCCGAAGCCGGGTGCATTCAAGATGCCGGACGCCGCTCAGGCCCCGGCAGCAGAGTAAGGGTTGACGGATATGAAAGCCGACATTCAGACCATCGAGGCGAAGGCGGCCGGCAGCATCGAGCTCGCCGACCACATCTTCGGGCTTGAGCCGCGCAGCGACATCATTCACCGCGTTATCCAGTGGCAGCTGAACAAGCGCCAGCAGGGAACGCATCAGGCGAAGTCGCGCGGCGAGATCAGCCGTACAACCAAGAAGCTCGGTCCCCAGAAGGGTTCGGGTGGCGCCCGCCACGGTTCGCGCAAGTCCGGCATCTTCGTCGGCGGCGGCAAGGCCTTCGGCCCGCGTTCGCGCAGCCACGAAACGGCACTGAACAAGAAGATCCGCGCCCTCGGCCTCCGCCATGCCATCTCGAGCAAGGTCAAGGCGTCGTCGTTGATCATCCTCGACAGCGCCAACTGCGACGGCAAGACCAAGACGCTGGTGAAGGCTTTCGAACAGCTCGGCCTCGTCAACGCCCTGATCATTGACGGCGCCGCCGTCAACGACGGTTTCGCCAAGGCCGCCCGGAACATTCCGAACATCGACGTCCTGCCGATCCAGGGCATCAATGTCTACGACATCCTCCGCCGCAAGAAGCTCGTGCTGACCAAGGCGGCCGTTGAAGCGCTGGAGGCGCGGTTCAAGTGAGCAAGGAACACTATTACGACATCATCAAGAGTCCGGCGATTACCGAAAAGGGTACGCTGGTCTCCGAACAGAACCAGGTCGTCTTCAACGTGGCGCGCACCGCCACCAAGCCTGAGATCAAGAAGGCCGTCGAAGGCCTCTTCGGTGTCAAGGTGAAGGCGGTCAACACACTGATCCGCAAGGGCAAGCAGCGCCGCTTCAAGGGCAAGCTGGCCATGTTGAGCGACGTGAAGAAGGCCTATGTCACCCTCGAAGAGGGACAGCGGCTCGATGTCACGACCGGCCTCTGAGTGGTGAGATAGAACAATGGCACTCAAGACATTCAATCCGACCAGCGCCGGCCGCCGTCACCTGATCCAGGTCGACCGCAGCCAGCTGTGGAAAGGCAAGCCCGTCAAGACGCTTGTCGAAGGCATTTCGCGTAACGGTGGACGTGGCAATACCGGCCGCATCACGACGCGCGGGCAGGGCGGCGGTCACAAGCAGTCCTACCGCCTGATCGATTTCCGCCGCACCAAGCACGACGTCGCCGCCGTGGTGGAGCGTCTCGAATACGATCCGAACCGCACCGCCTTCATCGCGCTGATCAAGTACGCCGATGGTGAGCTGGCCTACATCCTGGCGCCGCAGCGCCTGGCCGTTGGCGACAGCGTGATTGCCGGCAAGTCGGTCGACGTCAAGCCGGGCAACGCCATGCCGCTCGGTTCGATGCCGGTGGGCACGATCGTCCACAACATCGAGACCAAGCCCGGCAAGGGCGGCACGCTCGCCCGTTCGGCAGGCACCTACGCCATGGTTGCCGGCCGTGACCAGGGCTTCGTTCTGCTCAAGCTGAAGTCGGGTGAAACCCGCATGGTCGACTCGACCTGCATGGCTTCGGTCGGTGCGGTGTCGAACCCCGATCACATGAACGAAGTGGTTGGCAAGGCCGGCCGCTCTCGCTGGAAGAACAAGCGCCCGATCTCGCGCGGTATCGCCCGTAACCCGGTCGACCATCCGAACGGCGGACGCACCAACGGTGGTAAGCACTGGGCAACGCCCTGGGGCAAGCCGACGAAGGGCTCCAAGACCCGCGGCAACAAGAGAACTGACAAGTTCATTGTTCGCTCGCGCCACGACCGCAAGAAGTCTCAGTAAGAGGTAGACCGTGACACGCTCAGTTTGGAAAGGCCCGTTCCTTGACGGGTATCTCCTGAAGAAGGCGGATGCCGCGCGCGGCACCGGTGGCCGTGCTCAGGCTATCAAGACGTGGAGCCGCCGCTCCACCATCCTGCCGCAGTTCGTGGGCCTGACATTCCAGGTGCACAACGGCAACAAGTTCATCCCCGTCCTCGTGTCCGAGGAAATGGTGGGTCACAAGCTCGGTGAGTTTGCTCCGACCCGCACGTTCCATGGCCATTCGGCCGGCGACAAGAAAGCCGGAGGCAAGTAAGTCATGAGCAAGCCAAAGCGCCCGCGCTCGCTGCCGGAAAATGAAGCGAAGGCCGTCACACGGTCGATCCGCATCAGCCCGCGCAAGCTCAATGATGTCGCCTCGGAAATCCGTGGCATGAAGGTGGACAAGGCTCTGGCCTATCTCACCTTCTCGCGCCGCCGCATCGCCAAGGACGTCAAGAAGACGCTCGAGTCGGCCATTGCCAACGCCGAGAACAACCACGACCTCGACATCAACGCGCTTGTCGTCGCCCAGGCATGGGTCGGCAAGAACCTAGTGATGAAGCGCTGGATGCCCAATGCCCGCGGCCGCGTCGGTCACATCGAAAAGTTCTTCAGCGAACTGACGATCATCGTTCGCGAAGTGCGTGAAGAGAAGGAAGCCGCCTGATGGGTCAGAAAGTAAATCCGATTGGTCTCCGTCTCGGCATCAATCGCACCTGGGACAGCCGCTGGTTCGCCGGTTCGCGCGAATATGGCAAGCTCCTCCATGAAGACGTCGCCATTCGCGAGTACCTCAAGAAGGAACTGAAGCAGGCTGGTGTCTCCAAGGTCCTGATCGAGCGTCCGCACAAGAAGTGCCGCGTCACGATCTATTCCGCCCGTCCCGGTGTCGTCATCGGCAAGAAGGGTGCGGACATCGAGAAGCTGCGCCGCAAGGTGCAGGACATGACCGGCTCGGAAGTGCATCTCAACATCGTTGAAGTGCGCAAGCCCGAAGTCGACGCCAATCTGGTGGCCGAGAACATCGCCCAGCAGCTGGAGCGCCGCGTGGCTTTCCGCCGTGCGATGAAGCGCGCCGTGCAGTCCGCCCAGCGTATGGGTGCAGAGGGCATCAAGATCACCTGCTCGGGCCGTTTGGGCGGCGCGGAAATCGCCCGTACCGAATGGTATCGCGAGGGCCGGGTTCCGCTGCACACGCTGCGCGCAGACGTGGACTACGGAACGTCGACCGCCTTCACGACCTACGGCACCAACGGTGTCAAGGTTTGGATCTTCAAGGGCGAAATCCTTGAGCACGATCCGATGGCGCAGGACAAGCGCATGAACGAGGTGCAGGACCAGGGGTCCCGCGGCCGCCGCGACCGCGACGCGGCTTGAGGATTGAGGGTTAGCGAAAATGCTGCAACCGAAAAAGACTAAGTACCGGAAGGCCTTCAAGGGCCGTATCCATGGACGGGCGACCAGCTGCAACACGCTGGACTTCGGCGCCTTCGGCCTCAAGGCCGTTGAACCCGATCGTCTCACCGCCCGCCAGATCGAGGCCGCCCGCCGTGCGCTTGCGCGTGGCATGAAGCGCGCCGGCCGCATCTGGATCCGCGTCTTCCCGGACGTTCCGGTCTCGAAGAAGCCTGCCGAAGTCCGCATGGGCTCCGGCAAGGGTTCGACCGAATACTGGGCCGCTCGCGTCAAGCCGGGCCGTGTGCTCTTCGAAATCGATGGCGTTCCGCGCAGCGTGGCTGAAGAGTCGCTGGGTCTGGCCGCCGCCAAGCTTCCGATCAAGACGCGTTTCGTTGCGCGCCTCGGCGAAGCATAAGGGGTGATCGCGATGGATATGAAAGACGTCCGCGTTCTGACCAAGGACCAGGTCAAGGACGAAATCCTGAAGCTCAAGAAGGAGCAGTTCAATCTGCGCTTCCAGCGGGCGACGGGCCAAGTTGAGAATACCGCGCGCATCCGCCAGATCCGCCGCGACATCGCCCGTCTGAAGACGGCGCAGTCGCAGCAGGCCGCCGCGAAGTAGGAGAGAGATTATGCCGAAGCGCATCCTGCAGGGCGTCGTTGTGAGCGACAAGAACGACAAGACGATCGTGGTCAAGGTGGAACGCCGCCTGCGCCATCCGGTTCTGAAGAAGACCGTGCGTCTGTCGAAGAAGTACCACGCCCACGACGAGAAGAACGAAGCCAAGGCCGGCGACATTGTCCGCATCGAGGAGACGCGTCCGCTGTCCAAGCAGAAGCGTTGGACCTTCGTCGAGAAGGTCGCCGCGGGTCAGGCATAAAGAGAAGAAGCGGGCGTCAAGCCCACGAGTGAACGGGTGATCAGATGATCCAGCAAGAAACAAACCTCGATGTCGCGGACAATTCCGGTGCTCGCCGGGTGCAGTGCATCAAGGTGCTGGGCGGTTCGAAGCGGAAATATGCCTCGGTCGGCGACGTCATCGTCGTGTCGATCAAGGAAGCCATTCCGCGCGGCCGCGTGAAGAAGGGAACTGTGATGAAGGCCATTGTGGTCCGGACCGCCAAGGACATCCGCCGTGCGGATGGCTCGGTGATCCGTTTCGACCGCAATGCGGCCGTTCTGATCAACGCCCAGGGCGAACCGGTCGGCACCCGTATTTTCGGACCCGTGCCGCGTGAGCTGCGTGGCAAGAACCAGATGAAGATTATCTCACTTGCGCCGGAGGTGCTGTGATGGCGGCGAAACTGAAAATCAAGAAGGGTGACAAGGTTGTTGTCACCACCGGCAAGGACAAGGGAAAGCAGGGCGAAGTCGTCCGCACAATCCCGACCGAGAACCGGGCCGTGGTGCGGGGCGTCAATCTCGCCAAGCGCCACCAGAAGCAGACGGCTGCCCAGGAAGGCGGCATCGTCACCAAGGAAATGCCGATCCACGTGTCGAACCTGGCTCTGCGCGACCCCAAGGACGGCAAGCCGACCCGCGTGGGTTACAAGACACTGGCTGACGGCAAGAAAGTGCGCGTCGCCAAGCGTTCGGGAGAAGTGATCGATGGCTAAGGAAGAGGCAAAGAAGTCGGCGGGCAAGCCCGTTGACCCGAAGGTCGAGGCCAAGAAAGCCAAGGCCGAGAAGAAGGCCGCTGCTCCGAAGGCTCCGACCGTTCAGGAAGCCCTCCCGGCTGACTACGTGCCGCGTCTGCGCAAGCACTATGACGAGGTGATCCGTCCGAAGCTGATCAAGGACTTTGGTTATTCGAACGCGATGCAGGTTCCGAAGATCACCAAGATTGTTCTGAACATGGGTATCGGCGAAGCAACCCAGGACTCGAAGCTGGTTCAGGTCGCAATCTCCGAACTCGAGAAGATCGCTGGTCAGAAGGTTGTCGTGACCAAGGCTCGCAAGGCCATCGCGCAGTTCAAGATCCGCGAAAACCTCGCGATCGGTGGCAAGGTCACGTTGCGCAAGGTGCGCATGTATGAATTCCTCGACCGCCTGATCAACATTGCTCTGCCGCGCGTTCGCGACTTCCGCGGCCTTTCGGACAAGAGCTTCGATGGCTACGGCAACTATGCCTTCGGCATCAAGGAACACATCATTTTCCCGGAAATCGACTACGATCGTATCGAGCGTGTCTGGGGTATGGATGTCATCATCTGCACGTCGGCCAAGACGGACGCTGAAGCGCGCGCCCTGATCGACGCATTCAACTTCCCGTTCCGCAAGCCGGCCCGCAAGGCCGCGTGAAGCGAATAACGAAACTGGTTTAGGCTGAGGTAAAGCCCATATGGCGAAGACAAGCTCGGTAGAAAAGAACAACCGCCGCCGCAAGTTGGTGAAGCAGTATGCTGCCAAGCGTGCGCGGTTGAAGGCGATCATTCAGAGCAAGACCGCTCCGATTGAAGAGCGTTTTGCCGCTCAGTTGAAGTTGACTGAAATGCCGCGCAACTCGGCCAAGACCCGCATCCGCAACCGCTGCGAGGTCACCGGCCGTCCGCGTGCGTACTATCGTAAACTTAAGATGTCGCGTCTGGCGCTTCGCGAAATGTCCAACCAGGGTCTCATCCCTGGCATGGTCAAGTCGAGCTGGTAACAGATACGGACTTCAGGAGAGAAGAATGAGTGTGAATGATCCGATCGGCGACATGCTCGCTCGCATCCGGAATGCGCAGGAGAGGGGCAAGAGCAAGGTCTCGATGCCGCACTCCAAGCTGCGTGAGAATGTGTTGCATGTGCTCCAGGATGAAGGCTTCATCCGCGGCTATGCCGTTGTGCAGCAGGGCAACAACAAGGCCGACATCGAAGTCGAACTGAAGTATTTCGATGGCGCGCCCGTCATTCGCGAACTCAGCCGCATCTCGAAGCCAGGCCGCCGCGTGTATGTCTCGGTCTCGAGCCTTCCGACCGTCTACAACGGCCTTGGTATTTCGATCCTGTCGACGCCGAAGGGTGTGATGTCCGATGCGGACGCACGTGCCCAGAACGTCGGCGGCGAAGTCCTCTGCACCGTGTTCTGAGGTAACGCATCATGTCTCGTATCGGTAAGAAATCAGTTCCCGTTCCGGCCGGCGTTACGGTCAATCTCGCGGGCACCAATGTGTCGGTCAAGGGTCCGAAGGGCGAGCTCAGCTTCGTCCTCACGGACCAGGTTATTGCCAAGATGGACGCAGGCGCCGTCAAGGTGGATCCCAAGGACAAGTCCAAGCTGGCTCGCTCGGCCTGGGGCATGTCGCGCACCATGATCGCCAATATGGTCAAGGGCGTGTCGACCGGCTACACCAAGTCACTGGAAATCACCGGCGTGGGCTATCGCGCGGCCGTGCAGGGCAAGACGCTGCAGCTGGCCCTGGGTTACAGCCACGACATCAACTACCCGATTCCGGAAGGCATCGAGATCAAGACGCCGAAGCCGACGGAAATCACGATTTCGGGCATCGACAAGCAGAAGGTCGGGCAGGTTGCTGCCGAGATCCGCGACTTCCGCGGCCCCGAACCCTACAAGGGCAAGGGCGTGAAGTATGCGGGCGAGTACATCTTCCGCAAGGAAGGCAAGAAGAAGTAACAGGTGATGGCCATGGCTACGAAATCTCAAGGACTCCGCAAGACCCGCGTGCGCAAGGCGCTTGCGGCCCGCGGTTCGCTGCGTCCCCGGCTGTCGGTGTTCCGCTCCAGCAAGAACATCTATGCGCAGGTGATCGACGACGCCAAGGGCGTGACGGTCGCTGCTGCATCGAGCCTCGAAAAGGACCTCAAGGGCACGATCAAGACGGGCGCCGACAAGGCAGCCGCTGTCGCGATCGGCAAGCTCATCGCCGAACGCGCCATCAAGGCCGGCATCAAGGATGTCGTCTTCGATCGCGGCGGCTACCTCTACCATGGGCGCGTCAAGGCGCTCGCCGATGCCGCCCGCGAGGGCGGGCTGAATTTCTAATTTCTCCGACGAACGATAGGCGGAAAGCAATATGGCTAAGGAACGTTCCGAGCGCAGTGATCGCAAGGACAACCGCGAAGAGCGGGACAGCGAGTTCATTGACAAGCTGGTTCACATCAACCGCGTCGCCAAGGTGGTGAAGGGCGGTAAGCGCTTCGGGTTCGCGGCACTCGTTGTCGTCGGCGACCAGAAGGGCCGCGTCGGCTTCGGTCACGGCAAGGCACGCGAAGTGCCGGAAGCCGTACGCAAGGCCACTGAATCGGCCAAGCGCGGACTGATCCGCGTGCCGCTGCGCGAAGGCCGCACGCTTCATCACGACATCGATGGCCGTTGGGGTGCGGGCAAGGTGACGTTGCGCACGGCTCCTCCTGGAACCGGCATCATCGCTGGCGGCCCGATGCGCGCTGTGTTTGAGTCCGTCGGCATGCAGGACGTTGTCGCCAAGTCGAAGGGGTCGTCCAATCCCTACAACATGGTGCGCGCCACATTCGACGCCCTGAAGAAGCAGACCAGCCCGCGTGCCGTCGCATCGCGCCGTGGCAAGAAGGTCTCCGACGTGCTTCGCCGCCGTGGCGGTGATGCAGCGGTCGCAGAATAAGCAAAGGATTAGCGATCATGGCGAACGACAAGAAGACCGTCACGGTCAAGCAGGTTTCGAGCCCGCAGCGCCGCCCGGCAGACCAGCGCGCAACGCTGGTTGGCTTGGGATTGAACAAGATGAACAGGACCTCGACGCTGGAAGATACACCGGCTGTTCGCGGCATGATCGCCAAGGTCGCGCACCTGGTGCGCGTGGTGGAATAAGGAACGATCGCGATGAAGCTCAATGAGATCGCCGACAATCCCGGCGCCAAGCACACCAAGAAGCGGGTTGGCCGTGGCATTGGTTCCGGCCTCGGCAAGACGGCTGGACGCGGCGGCAAGGGCCAGACGGCTCGTAAGGGCGGTGCAAAGGCCGGCTTCGAAGGCGGTCAGATGCCGATCTATCGCCGTCTGCCGAAGCGCGGCTTCAACAAGCCGAACCAGGTGGATTACAACGAAGTCAATCTGTCGCGCGTTCAGGCGGCAGTCGATGCCAAGAAGCTTGATTCCTCGGCACCGGTGACATCGGCAGCGCTTCTTGCAGCCGGTGTGATCTCGGCCCCGCTGGGCGGCGTCCGCCTTCTGGGCAAGGGCGAACTCAAGGCCAAGCTCAACTTTGAAGTCTACCATGCGACGGCCGGCGCCGTTGCTGCGGTCGAAAAGGCCGGCGGCAGTGTGAAGATGCTGAAGCCGGTCGAAGCAGCCGCCGAATCCAAGTAGGCTTGCAAGCGCATAACCCGGGCCCCACATGTGTGGGCCTGGGGATCCTAGCGCGAGGACGATAGAATGGCATCAGCCGCGGAACAACTTGCAGCAAATCTGAACTTTGGCGCTCTCGCCAAGTCAGAAGACCTGAAGAACAGAATCTGGTTCACGCTTGGCGCGCTGATCGTTTACCGTCTCGGTAGTTATATTCCTATTCCTGGTGTCGATGCCGCCGAACTCGCGAAGTTCGCGGCGCAGAACACGTCTGGCATTTTGGGCTGGGTGAACAATCTTGCCGGCGGCGCCTTGGGCCGCATGGCGATTTTCGCCCTGAACATCATGCCTTATATTTCGGCCTCGATCATCATTCAGTTGATGTCATCGGTGTCGCCGCATCTTGAAGCTCTCAAGAAGGAAGGCGAGCAGGGCCGCAAGAAGATCAATCAATACACCCGCTATGGCACCGTCTTCCTTGCGGCATTGCAATCATACGGCATCGCCGTGGGACTTGAAGGGCAGGCAGGGCTTGTCGTCGATCCGGGCATGTTCTTCCGCATCTCCACGGTCATTACGCTGACCGGCGGTACCGTGTTCCTGATGTGGCTCGGTGAACAGATCACTTCGCGTGGTATCGGCAACGGCATTTCGCTCATCATCTTCGCAGGCATCGTCGCCAATCTTCCGAGCGGCATTGCAGGCCTTCTCGAGCTCGGCCGGACAGGCCAGGTGTCCACCTTCGTGATCCTTGGCATCATCCTGATGGCCATCGCCGTGATCGCTTTCATTGTGCTCATGGAACGCGCCCAGCGCCGGCTGCTGATCCAGTATCCGAAGCGTCAGGTCGGTAACAAGATGTTCCAGGGCGAAAGCTCGCACATGCCGCTGAAGCTCAACACCAGCGGCGTCATCCCGCCGATCTTTGCGTCCTCGTTGCTGCTGCTGCCGATCACGGTCGCCAATTTCACCAAGGGGCAGGGGCCCGACTGGTTGAATACGCTGACGGCGATGCTTGGCCACGGCCAGCCGCTGTTCCTGGCGCTCTATGCAGCTCTGATCGTTTTCTTCGCCTTCTTCTACACCTCCATCATGTTCAATCCGAAGGAGACGGCGGACAATCTGAAGAAGTATGGCGGCTTCATTCCGGGCATCCGTCCGGGTGAGCGCACGGCCGAATACATCGACTATGTGCTGACTCGCATTACGCTCATTGGTGCGCTTTACCTGACCGTGGTGTGTTTGCTGCCTGAATTTCTCATCGGCTACACGGGTGTGCCTTTCTACTTCGGCGGCACCTCGCTGCTGATCGTGGTGAGTGTCACCATGGATACGGTTTCTCAGGTGCAAGGACATCTGCTGGCCCAGCAATATGAGGGCCTGATCAAGAAGTCCAAGCTCAGGGGAAACAAGCGGTGAACATTATTCTTCTCGGCCCACCGGGGGCCGGCAAGGGAACGCAGGCCAAGCTCATCGAAGAGCGCCACGGCATGAAGCAGCTCTCCACCGGAGACATGTTGCGGGCCGCTGTGGCCGCAGGAACAGAGACCGGCCGCAGGGCCAAGGAAATCATGGACCGAGGGGATCTCGTTCCCGACGATGTCGTGGTTGGCATCATCGCCGACCGGCTGGATGCGCCCGATGTGAAGAAGGGTTTCATCTTGGACGGCTTCCCTCGCAACACGGTGCAAGCCGGGGCGTTGGATACGATGCTAGCCGGCAAGGGCCTGAAGCTCAATGCCGTCATTGAAATGAAGGTCGATGACGAGGCGCTGGTCGAGCGCATCACCGGCCGCTACACCTGCGCCAAGTGCGGCAAGGGTTACCACGACCGGTTCGAGAAGCCGAAGGTGGATGGAATTTGCGACGCGTGCGGGTCTACCCAGTTCACGCGCCGTGCCGACGACACTGAGAAAACGGTCCGTGACCGACTCGCTGTCTACAACAAGCAGACCGCTCCGCTGGTTGCGTATTATGGCGGACGTGGAACGCTGGTGACGATCGACGGTATGGCCGACATCGCTGATGTGACTGGCCAGATCGAGGACGTGCTGAAACGGGTTTAGGACCGTAATTGCTTGAGTCTTTGGGTTGACGCGCAAGCGATTCCCTTCTAAAGACAGCCGCAATCTCGGTCCCGAACAGGCTGGCTTCAGGGGGAAGACCTCCTTGGGGTACGGCCTTGCGCCTTTGGTGGCGGACGGACAAACACGAGAAAGACAATGAAATTCAACAGCTTCTGCTGTTGGGGTGATTAGGAGATCAGGCGTGGCCCGTATTGCAGGCGTCAACATTCCGACCAACAAGCCCGTGGCGATTTCGCTGCGCTATATCTATGGCATCGGGCCGGTCAATGCCGTGGAGATTTGCTCCAAGACAAAGATCGAGCCGACGAAGCGCGTCAATGAGCTCTCCGACGCCGAAGTTCTGGCGATCCGCGAAGTGATCGACCGCGACTATCTCGTGGAAGGCGACCTTCGCCGCGAAGTGTCGATCAACATCAAGCGCCTTATCGACCTGGGCTGCTACCGCGGCCTGCGTCACCGCAAGGGACTTCCCGTCCGCGGCCAGCGCACCCACACCAACGCCCGCACCCGCAAGGGTCCCGCCAAGGCGATCGCCGGCAAGAAGAAGTAAAGGCTGAAAGAACATGGCTAAGGAAGCTGCACGTCCGCGCCGCAAAGAGCGCAAGAACATTTCTTCAGGCGTCGTCCACGTGAACTCGTCGTTCAACAACACGATGATCACCATCACCGACGTCCAGGGCAACACCATTGTCTGGGCCTCGTCGGGCAAGCTGGGCTTCAAGGGTTCGCGCAAGTCGACCCCGTATGCTGCCCAGGTGGCCGCCGAGCAGGTTGGCCGCGCCGCCATGGAACATGGCATGCGTACCGTCGAAGTCGAAGTGTCGGGTCCCGGCGCTGGCCGCGAATCGGCTCTTCGTGCTCTACAGGCCTGCGGCCTGCAGGTCACCTCGATCCGTGACGTGACCCCGATCCCGCACAACGGCTGCCGTCCTCCGAAGCGCCGCCGCGTCTGAGCTTTGACGCTGTGCCCGCATTTTACGGGCATGATTGAACTATTTTTCTGAAACTGGCCCTTCGTTCGCGGAGGGCCGGATTTTCGACAGGAAGCAAAAGCGATGCATGTGAACCAGAAGAATTGGCAGGAACTGATCCGTCCCTCGAAGCTCGACGTTCAGCCTGGCCGCGACCGCCGTCGTGTGGCGACGTTCGTTGCCGAGCCGCTGGAGCGTGGATTTGGCACGACGCTCGGCAACGCCCTGCGCCGCATTCTGTTGTCGTCGTTGCAGGGCGCCGCTGTGGTGTCCGTACACATTGACGGCGTGTTGCACGAGTTCTCGTCCATCGCCGGTGTCCGTGAAGACGTTACGGATATGATCCTGAATATCAAGGAAATCGCCATTTCCATGCAGTCTGAGGGCCCGAAGCGCCTCATGCTCCGCAAGGAAGGTCCGGGCGTTGTGCGCGCCGGAGATATCCAGACGACCGGCGACATCCACATCCTCAATCCCGAGCATGTGATCTGCACGCTGGACGAAGGTGCGGAAGTCCGTATCGAATTCACGGTCAATACCGGCAAGGGCTATGTCTCTGCTGAACGCAACCGTCCGGAAGATGCGCCGATCGGCCTGATCCCGATCGATTCGATTTACTCGCCGGTGAAGCGTGTGTCGTTCAAGATCGAGAACACCCGCGAGGGCCAGATCCTCGATTACGACAAGCTGATCATGTCGGTCGAAACCGACGGTTCGGTGAGCCCTGAAGACTCGGTGGCCTATGCCGCCCGCATTCTCCAGGACCAGCTCTCGGTCTTCATCAACTTCTCCGAGCCGTCCAAGGCGATTATCGAAGAGGCCCGTCCGGAACTCGAGTTCAACGCCGCCCTTCTCAAGAAGGTCGACGAACTCGAATTGTCGGTACGTTCCGCAAACTGCCTGAAGAACGACAACATTGTTTATATCGGCGACCTGATCCAGAAGACGGAAGCGGAGATGCTTCGCACCCCGAACTTCGGCCGCAAGTCGCTGAACGAGATCAAGGAAGTTCTGGCTCAGATGGGGCTGCACCTCGGCATGGAAGTGCAGAACTGGCCGCCCGAGAACATCGAAGAACTCGCCAAGAAGTACGAACAACACTATTGAGAACCCGCCGGTGCCGTGCTTGAAGCCAGCGCCGGGTATGAAGGAGAACAGTTATGCGTCATGGTTTTAGCGGCCGCCGGTTCAACCGCACGCCGGAACATCGTCAGGCGATGTTCGCCAATATGTCGGCTGCACTCATCAAGCATGAGCAGATCGTGACCACACTGCCGAAGGCGAAGGATTTGCGTCCGGTCGTCGAAAAGCTGGTGACCCTGGCCAAAAAGGGTGGTCTCCACGCCCGCCGCCAGGCCATGTCGCAGCTGCGCGATGAAACGCAGCTGAAGAAGCTCTTCGACATTCTCAGCAAGCGCTATGCCACGCGCAATGGCGGCTACCTGCGCATCATGAAGGCAGGCTTCCGCCATGGTGACTCCGCGCCGATGGCCGTGATCGAATTCGTCGATCGTGATGTCAACGCCCGCGGCCTCGACTCAGGACCCGTCCAGACCCAGGAAGAGACGGCCGACGCAGCCGCCTGATCCGTCTCGCATTCAACGCATTCAAGGGCAGCTCTGGCTGCCCTTTTTTGTCATATAAGGTGACGCTAGGTAAATCCGTTCTCTACAATTTTGCCGCATGATTTGGCAGAGGTTTCAGGTGTCAATGCTAGCTTGAGACAATGAAAAATGGTTAATTCTGATTCATCCACGCCATGACTCGCAAGTTCGACATCTTCAACGCCCCATCCGCGCCATTTGCCGATACGGCAGAGTCGGCGCAGGTGCTGCGCAGTGCGCGAGATGAATTTGATGTTCTGAACCTCTCCTATTGGTTTCTGGGAACCAGCAACCGCCTGCCGGACAAGATGACCTGGCTCTCGACGTACGACGAGCGTTACATGTCGATCTACATGCGGGATATGTCTCCGCAGTCCGACCCGGCATTTGACATCTGCTTCCGCCGCCTGATGCCGGTGGACTGGGCTGAAGTCCGCTCAACCAATGACGAAGTCAACCCCATGCACAGCATCGCTGAAAGCTTCGGGGTCGGACGCCACGGCATTTCGATTCCCATCCGCGAACCCGGCGTCGGCGATGCCATGTTCTCGGTGAACTTCGAATGTGCCGACCGGCACTGGCTGGAATTGCGAGCAACGCTCGTCGCGCGGGTGCATCTCTTCGCGCATTATTATCACCTGCGGATGAGGGATGTGATCGCGGCCCGCCCAGCCACTGCCGAATTTGATCTCAGCCCGCGCGAGCGTGAAGTCCTGAAATGGGCGGCCGACGGCAAGACGGCGTGGGAAACCGCACAACTGCTAGGGGTCAGTGAGCGCGCCATAAGGCTCTATACTGAAAATGCCATCACCAAGCTCAAGGCCAAAACCAAGACCCAGGCCGTAGCCATCGCCGTCCGTAATGCCGTGCTGAATTAGCCGGTATAGACGGTGTCTACCGGCACGATTGTGTGGCTTCCGTAGCCGTTGAAGAGTGTCGATGTGGCAATGCTATAGGCACCCAGCGTCCCGAACTCGATGAAGTCGCCATCCTGAATGACCGCCGGCAGGTCCAACCGGTGTGGCAGGACGTCCAGCGGATCGCACGTGGGGCCGAACACTTTCCAGGACTTGGTTTCGCCGCTCAGGACTTTTCCGTCGCGAATGAGACGATAGGGGGGCTGCAGTTCCGGCACCTGCATGAACTCCATCAAACCGCCGTAGACGCCGTCATTGATGAAGATGTCGTCGCCATCCGTGCACACCAGTTTCACCCGCGTGAGCAGTGACATCGAGGTTGCCACCAGGCCCCGGCCGGGCTCGCATTCGAGTTCGGGCTCGGTGCCATTGCCAAAAAAGCGTGTCGCCGCCTCGGAAATTGTAGTGAAGAACGAGGCCAGCGGCATCGGCTTGCTCAGCGGATAGTCGGCTGGGAAACCTCCGCCCACATTCAGCTTGCCGACATGAACGCCGGCCAGCTTGGCGATGCGGTGTGCGGCCTCGATGTGGCGCACATAAACCTGCGGATCGCGCGATTGCGAGCCCGGATGGAAAGTGAGAACCGGGATATATCCGCGGCGGTCCGCATCTTGTAGCAGCTCAACGGCAATGTGCTCGGGCGCACCGAACTTGGTGGAAAAATCATGTGCCGAGGATGTACGTTCGCGCGGCAGGACAAATCGCACAGCGAGTTCAACCGTCGTGTCGCGGCCAATGACGTCGGCGATCTTCTGCACCTCCTCGCGGCAGTCGACCGCGAAGCGCCTGCAGCCGTAAACATGATAGGCATCCGAGATCTCGCGCCGCGACTTGACCGGATTGTGATAGTGAAACCTGGCCTTCGGCGACACGCCGTGTACCAGAGCCATTTCATGCACCGATGCAACGTCCCAATGCTGCAGCCCTGCGGCAGCCAGTACCTGCACCACGTCCTTTGCCGGATTGGATTTGACGGCAAAGCTCACCGTTCCCGGAAAGCCGTCCGTGAAAAGTTTCAGTCTGTCCTGGAGCGCTGCGGGCGAGAAACAGAAGAGAGCCTCTTCAGGCAGCAGTGCCTGCGACACGGACAATGCGTCGGTATGGGCCGGCGGGGGTACGATATTCAGGGCAGTGGCGGCCATGGCTGTCTCCGGAATGTGACACGTGGGCGGACCAATGAAATATCCGCAGGCGCGATTGGATAACACACGGCAATATGCTGAATTATGACGGCTGAGTCGTCACTCTGCCGATGAAAGTATGAATTCGCCGAATGGTGCAAATTACCGCCAAGGATGAAGACTTGATCGCCCTTCTGCGGGTCGATTGCCGCGAGCCGGTGTCGGCTCTGGCGCGCAAGCTCGGTCTGTCGCGGACAACGGTCCAGGACCGGCTGAAACGTCTTGAGGAATCCGGAGTGATAGCTGCCTATTCAGTGCGGCTGTCCCGGGAGTTGGACCAAGGCGGCATCCGGGGACTGGTCACCTTTGCGGTCGAACCCCGCCGGCAGGTGGAGGTGGCGCGGCTGCTGTCCCGGTTCTCGCAGATCGAGACCTTGCACACGGTCAGCGGCAAGTTTGATCTGGTGGCCCAAGTCAAAACGCCGTCCTCCGAAGCCATGGACAAACTGATTGACGATATGGGACAGATCCCCGGCATCACCCGGATTGAGACATCGGTCATTTTGTCGACAAAGCTTGATCGCAGATAACGGGCCACAATGCCCATGAGGAGTCTAATGCGCAAAATACTTGCCGTTGCCGCGGTCATTCTGGCCTTTGGGAGTTCGGCTGCTCTAGCAGAAGATCTCGTGCCGCAGTCCCAGGGACAAGTGCAATTGTCCTACGCGCCGGTGGTGCGCAAGACGGCTCCTGCCGTCGTCAACGTCTATGCCAAAACCATGGTGACAGCGCGCGAGAACAGGTATTTCGACGATCCGTTCTTCCGCCGCTTCTTTGGCGATGACGGCAGCTTCGGGCGCCCGCGCGAGCGGGTCCAGAATTCCTTGGGGTCGGGTGTCATCGTTGACCCCGCCGGGCTGATTGTCACCAACAACCACGTCATCGCCAATGGCACCGACATCAAGGTGGTTCTGGCCGACCGGCGCGAATTCGAGGCCCGCGTGCTGCTGAAGGATGAGCGCACCGACCTCGCAGTGCTCAAGATCGACGTTGCCGATGAAGCGCTGCCAGCTCTGAAGCTGGGCGATTCCGATGCGCTTGAGGTCGGCGATCTAGTGCTTGCGATCGGCAATCCCTTCGGTGTCGGGCAGACGGTCACCAGCGGCATCGTCTCGGCCTTGGCGCGCACCAAGGTGGGAGTGAGCGACTATCAGTTCTTCATACAGACTGACGCCGCGATCAATCCTGGAAACTCCGGCGGCGCACTGGTTAACATGACGGGGGAACTGATCGGCATCAACACCGCCATCTTTTCGCGTGGCGGGGGATCGATCGGCATCGGCTTTGCCATTCCGACCAACATGGTTCGCACTGTTGTCGCCTCCGCCGAAAGTGGCAACGCGGCCATCAAGCGGCCATGGCTTGGCGTAGAGTTGCAGGATGTCACAGCCGATATCGCCACATCGTTGGGCATGTCGCGGCCTGAGGGCACGCTGGTTGTGGGCCTGCATCCCGACAGTCCCTTGGCCAAGGCTGGTCTGAAGCGCGGTGACGTCATTCTCGCCATCGAAGGCAAGCCGGTCGAGAACTCCCAGGAACTGGGTTACCGCGTGGCGACCACGGCAATCGGGGCCACCACGATTGTGGAATACATGCGCAGCGGCGACCGAAAGGAAACCCAGGTGACCATGGTGGCCGCCCCTGAGACCGTGGAACGCCACGATACGGTGATCGCCGGCCGCAATCCGCTTGCGGGTACCGTCATTGCCAACCTTTCGCCAGCCGTAGCCGATGAACTTGGACTCCCCGCCGACAGCAAGGGCGTTGTGGCGGTTGCCGTCAAGGGTGGGCCCGCCCAGCGCTTCTTCCGTCCCGGCGACATCATCCTTGAGATCAACGACACGCCGATCGACTCGGTCGAAACTCTGACTGCGGCGATCAAGGCCAACGAAGGCTTCTGGCGCATCGCCATCAATCGCGGGGGCCGCATCCTCAAGCTTGCCATCGGCGGCTGATGACCAATCTCTTCCAGGCGGCCGGCATGGGAAGGGATGCACCGCGTCCGCTTGCCGACCGTCTTCGACCGTCGAAATTGTCCGATGTGGTCGGTCAGGACCATCTGGTCGGTCCCGAAGGCGTCATCACCCGCATGCTGGCGGCTGGCCGCATTCCGTCGATCATCCTGTGGGGACCGCCGGGCACTGGAAAGACGACCATCGCCAGATTGCTTGCGGGGGAAACCGGACTGGCCTTCGAGCAGATCTCGGCCATCTTCTCCGGCGTCGCCGATCTCAAGAAGGTTTTTGAACAGGCGCGCATCCGCCGCGAACAGGGCAGGGGCACGCTGCTGTTCGTGGACGAAATCCACCGCTTCAACAAATCGCAGCAGGATTCCTTCCTGCCCTTCGTCGAAGACGGCACGATCATTCTTGTTGGCGCCACAACCGAAAACCCATCCTTCGAATTGAATGGCGCCTTGCTGTCACGCGCGCAGGTGCTGGTTTTGAACCGTCTCGATGCCGAGGCAATGAACGCGCTCATCCGCCGTGCCGAAATATACGAGCGCCGTCCGTTCCCGGCAGATGCCGCCGCCCGGGAGGCCGTGATCGCCATGGCCGATGGCGATGGCCGCTATTTTCTGAACATGCTGGAAGAGGTTTTCGCCGCCGTGCCGGAAGGCGGCAAACCGCTGGATACCGAGAACCTCGCACGCACCGTGCAGAAGCGCATGCCGCTGTATGACAAGGCGGCGGACGGCCACTACAATCTGATTTCGGCGCTGCACAAATCGGTGCGCGGTTCCGATCCCGATGCAGCACTCTATTACCTCGCGCGCATGCTGGTGGCTGGCGAAGACCCGCTGTTCATCGCCAGGCGTCTGGTGCGGATGGCCAACGAGGATGTGGGACTGGCCGACCCGGAAGCCTTGCATCAGGCGCTCGCCGCCAAGGAGACGTTCGATTTCCTCGGCAGCCCCGAAGGCGAACTGGCATTGGCCCAAGCGACCGTCTACATCGCCACCGCCCCGAAATCCAATGCGCTCTATACGGCCTTCAAGGGGGCGATGGAGCGGGCCAGGCAGACCGGGTCGCTGGTGCCGCCGAAGATCATCCTGAATGCCCCCACGAAGCTGATGAAGCAACAGGAGTACGGAGCCGGCTATCGTTACGACCACGATCAGCCCGATGCCTTCTCCGGTCAGAACTATTTTCCCGATGGCATGGGCCGTGAGAAATATTACGAGCCTGTCGAACGCGGCTTCGAACGCGAAGTGAAGCGCCGGCTCGATTATTGGTCGAAGCTGCGCAAGGAACGCGGCGGCGCAAGCTGACAAAGCGATGATTTCAATCTGACAGACCGCGTGGGATATCCGTCATCGTCGGTCCACTACGGTTCAGCGGCGTTCGATGGGGAGCGCAGCAACACAGGACCATGCAGATGACTCGGTTGATTTTCGCGGCTCTCGCCGCAGCCTTCTCTTTCACCACGCTCGTAACTTCGCCCGCCATATCGGCGGTGCAGGATGGCTTGAACACGTCTCACCAGCAGCAGAGCTTTGAACGCCGCAAGAAGCGGGTGAAGGGCGGATCGGGTTGCGATGACGCGCACGATGTCGCTGAACATCCCGAGTGCCGTTGAGGTGTGAACAGGCGCATAAACGAAAATGGCCGGGTCATGCCCGGCCATTTGTCTTTTGAATGATGCGCGGGATCAGGCGCGCTTGGCGTCAAGGCTCCAGGGGCCAGCGCCCTGGGCGGCCAGATACAGGAACACGAAGCTGTAGATGATGGCCAGTTCGCCGCCGTTGATGATCGGGTAGAAGCCCGCCGGGGCGTGGAACATGAAATAGGCGACCGCCATCATGCCCGAGAGAACGAAGGCCGTGATGCGGGTAAAAAGTCCGAGGACGATGAGCACACCGCCGCCGATCTCAAGCAGGCCGCCGATACCGAAGAGCGAAGCCACCGGCACGCCGTCCTTGAACATGTCGACATAGGGCCACTGTACCAGCTTGGCGGTGCCATGGGCGAGGAAGAGCAGGCCGGTTATAATGCGCAGCACCGAAAGGATCGGGCCAGACCAGGAGTTGGGGATGATGCCGGTATTCATGATGTTGTTTCCTTGCGTTACAGTGAATCTGTAACCGCCAGATATACCGAAAGA